>NZ_JBQEPV010000001.1:0-810353 GCF_052045935.1 Paraburkholderia sp. 22098
GCGTTGCAGAACCTGGCCATCGCGTTTGACCATTACAACGAATCGCATCCGCACAGCGCCCTGAAATACTGCTCACCACGCGAGTTTCGCCAGCGAGCAAATTCATCAACTTAAGCGTGACCGCATGTCCGGTCATGCAGGGGCAAGTCCACTGAGACCCAACTTCCGGTCCGCAGAACTTGCGACGGTGATTGCTGCGTCGTGCCGGTTGAGCCGTCAGCGTTACCTGACTGCTATCAGGCAATGCAGGCTGCCCGCTTTGTCTTCTGCTACATTAGATGCGCCGAAACGCCACACGGAGTTGCAACGCGAATCCGACATGCCGCCGGGCTACGCGAGGCGCCAGCCAGTACGGACCTGCTGCTAATCTGCGCCATGACAAGGCAGCAGCTTCGCTCTCTGTGTCGGAAGCACCTGAACAGCCAGTTTACAGCGATGTCTTGTCGCCAACGCAAAACCGCGGAATCGTAAAGCTGGGGCGCGGGGCGGAAGCAGCCTAAGCGGTGTTTGGCTCGTGTACAGACGGTCCTTGGAGACAGTTTCAAGAGCTCAAGAGGCTCTTGCAGGTCAAGGTAGCGGCACGCGAATTCGTTAGCGATGGGCTTAATGCGGGCATCTCGCGAAATCGTTATTTCGCTGCCGCGATGCTCTCGTCGCAACATCTGACCCCGCGCTGGCTAACGGCGCCCACTATATACGTGACGCTCAGGCGCGGCTGGGCCGGTACAGCACTTACAGCAATGACGCATGTGGAAGACTATTTTGACGATTTGGCGCCGTCGAGCTTTCCAAGGCGCAGTGCATGCCAGCGCAAACGGCTCATCACGTACCGCCTCAGAGTCCGTTTGTCAGCGTGTCCGAGGACTTGTGCGAGCGAGTCAAGTACCAGTTCAATCTGAACGTGCCGGATGCCCACCCTTTCCACTTCTGCGTCGACGTTTTCGTTGACAAAGTCCGTAGCAAACTTCGCCCTGACACGGTGAGTGTGCAACCTGGCGGCGGCGTCGACAAATGCATCTTTGAATATGCGGTTTGTCTGCCTCTCGCTAATTGGCTCGCCGCTCCTGTGGCTCAAGAAGATTTCGGCGGGACCGGATAAGGCGGAGTGCTGGGTGATAACGCCCTTCCGCTCGTTGTCGATGTATGACCGAGTCTCCCTAACAAGGTCATCGGTCGCGTATACCGTTCGAACCTTCCCGCCTTTACCCGTGACCTGAATTCCCCACAAACCATCTTCTCGGGGCATTGCGTGTAGTCCGGGTAGTTGTCGTTGTGTGAGTTGTACAAGCTCGGCGCGTCGGATGCCGGTTGTCAGTGTCCAGTTGAACATCAGGACGTTCCTGACACGAATCCCGTAGTCCGGATTCCCCGCGAGCCTGACGAAGGCGTCGTCAATCTCCTTGTTGGTCGGTATCGGTAGTATTTCTCCCTCGTGGCAAGCAAGCAAAATGTCGCTGCTGATGCCCCACCGTCCCCGTGTCATCGGCACCTGTAAATTGATACACCGTCGGCACTGAGGAATTGATACACCTCGACGAAGGGATAATGGCCGCTTTGAGCGGCGATGATCTCGTACGAGGGATACATGCAGATCAGGATATTGCACAAGCAGGGCAAGAGCCTGCGTGCCATTGCTTGTGAGGTTGGCTGCTCGGTCAACACAGTAAGGAAGTATCTGGCGGCGCAGGACGCGCCGAAGTTTCGGCCCGCGGCAACTGCGCGTGAGTCGATACTGAAACCGTTCGAAGCCTATCTACGGGAAAGGATCGCGACAGCGGCACCAGACTGGATTCCAGCGACAGTTCTGTGGCGCGAGATTCAGTCGCAGGGATTCGACGGCGGCGAGAGAATCGTGCGCAAGTTCGTTGCCACATTACGGCCTGTACCGGCGCCCGATCCTTTGGTGCGATTCGAGACTGCTGCGGGCGATCAGATGCAGGTCGACTGGGTCGAGTTCCGCAGGCGCAAAGGAGCGAATCTGTTCGCGTTCGTGGCTACTCTCGGCTATAGCCGTGCGACCTATGTCGAATTCGTTTCCGACATGCGGCTCGATACTTTGCTGAGGTGTCACGTCAACTGTTTTAACTGGTTCGGCGGTGTGCCGCGCCGTGCGCTCTACGACAATATGAAGACCGTTGTCATCGAGCGGGATGCGTACGGTCCAAAGCAACACCGCTTCCAGCCAGGGTTTCTGGACTTCGCGCGGCACTACGGGTTTCAGCCTGAGCTTTGTCGGCCCTATCGCGCGAAGACCAAAGGCAAGGTCGAACGGATGAACGGATATTTGCGCCGCAGTTTCTACGTTCCGTTGGCCGCTCAGTTCAAGGCGGCCAACGTCGAACTGGACGTGACGACCGCCAACACTGAAGTCTGGCGTTGGCTACGCGAAGTTGCCCATGTCCGGATACATGGAACGACCCGGTTGAAGCCAGGCGAGCAACTGCTTATTGAGCAGAAGGCCTTGCAGAGCGTGCCGCCACCGTATCCGGCGCTGTTACCAGCAACGACACCGGCGGGCGGACAGGAGCTGCGCGAGCGATTCCACGACTGGCTGGCTCCGCTACAACACCCGCTGTCCGTATATGACCAGCTGATTCGGGTTGCCGCATGAACATCGCACACGAACGCGTGGCGCAGTTATGCGCCCAACTGAAGCTCACGACCATCGCGGACGCGCTGCCACACCTGGCGCAAAAGGCGATCGCCGACGAGGTGAACCTGACGGAGTTCCTCGAATCGGTATTGAAGGCCGAGCATACAGCGCGGCTCGTCAGACAGCGCGCGACGTTTGCGCGCCTGGCAGGCTTCCCGACGATCAAGACCCTGGACGGATTCGACTTCGCAGCAGCCAGCGGTGTGCCTAAATCTCAGGTTCAGGAACTGGCGAGCCTGACGTTTCTGGAGCGAAACGAGAACGTCGTATTACTCGGGCCGAGTGGCACAGGCAAAACGCACATTGCAATGGCACTTGGGTATGCAGCAACGCAAGCTGGGATCAAGGTGCGCTTCATCACGGCAGCAGACCTGCTGATGATACTGACCACGGCACATCGACAGAATCAGTTGGGAGACGCGCTCAAACGGTTCGTCAACCCGTACCGGCTGTTGATCATCGATGAGATCGGATACCTGCCGATGAGCCGTGAGCAGGCCAACCTGTTCTTCCAGGTAATCGCCAAACGGTATGAGCGCGGCAGTCTGATCGTGACCAGCAACCTTCCGTTCGGGCAATGGGACCAGACGTTCGCCGATGACGCAACGCTCACTGCCGCCATGCTCGACCGGCTGTTGCATCACGCTCACGTCGTAGCAATCCAGGGCGAGAGCTATCGACTACGCGACAAGCGCCGCGCCGGACTGGTTACGAAGCGATCGACCACAACAAAGGAGAGCGCCGCCAATGGAACGCGGTCGGCACCGCAATAACACTACAACCTGGTGTATCAAATCTGAAGTGCCGATGCCGGTGGAAACTGTATCAATTCCTGAGTGCCGTTGACACCCGGACTTGAAACCTTCTTATTTGTATCGGGTACCGCTCACCTTCTAAGGTTGTACCGTTGCCAATTCTATTGGTAGCGTAGCCATGCTCCTGCGCCCACCAATAAAAGCGATAGACCACGGAAAGCTTGTGGTTAACCGTGTTGTCTTGGTTACCTTTTATTTGGCAATGCGAACGGTATTCCAGCAACGTATCGTCGGTAACGTGCTTCCATGATATGGCCCCCGCCTTGACCACCCCGCCTCTCTCGTTCATTTTGGTCGGCGACTCCAGCCATCGCAAGAACGTCAGCAGGTTATAAGCCGTTTGCCTAAGGCCTTTTCGCCTTTTACCCATTTTGGCAAGATGGCGAAACCATCCGCTAGGAGGCTCGATGGGCAAGCCTGCGGCCGTCACCAAAAGAGGAACATCGCGGTAGCGAGCGCCATTCAATAAGCAAGTGTCGTCCGAAAATAGAAGCACGATGCGCGATGCTGCCTCACTCATCGCACTTCCTTATTGTCGGATTCCACGAGCCGCAGGCCGGATGATTTCCCAATTGACCGTCTGAGATTGTCCATCTCGCGCTTCAGGTTCGCGTAATCGATGGACATCTGGTCACGGCCCGTAATTGCAGCCTCAGCCTCATTCTTGAGTTGTTGAATTGTCGCAGCCATCCCGCGCACCAGCTTGTTTAAACGCTTTATTTCCTTCTGGTCACGAAGATATAGCTCCGACTGTGGCTTGCGCTTTTGCTGCGGTGGTTTCGTGTTCGCCGCCCGCAGTTTGGCGACGAGACGGGAAGCCTCTTCTATCAACTCCCGTCGGGCAATTTCTGAATCTTTCAGATTCACAGTGTTCGGACTACCAAGACGAATCAGCCCTAGCGCTGAATCCTCCCAGAGACGGTACTGCTTCATGCTTCGCGGAACGAATGCCCCAGCGGAAACGCCTGTTTCGCTGTACCGTCTGAGAATTTCGTTCTTCGCTTCCAGAGCTTTGTCAACAGCATCGGCGCGAGCTACGTTTCCAAGTCGATGAGTCTCATTCATTTTCCCGACCTCTCTGCACGAACGCCTGTGATGAGAAACCCTGCAACTTTCTTAAATGCTTCTCAAGGCGTTCACGCATAAGCGGTGCCAGATTTATCTCCTTCCGCAGACCCGCTTCAATTTTCTGTTCTGCGTCCTTCCAATGCGCTCGCCGGGTCTCGTCAGTAAGGAAGAAAAGGCAACCCGAGCAGCGCACCTCGTCAGAACCCGTATGGTCCGGGCGTCCATCACTCCCTAACTTGCCGCTGCGACACTCTTTCTGCTGACAGGCCGCCCGACGAATATTCGATGGCACGGCCTTGCAAGCGCAGAAGCCCCAGGGATTTGCCTTCAGCGCAGTTCCTGTCTCTTTCATCAACTGCAGCAACCGACGCTCCATGTCAGCATCCGAGGCTAGCCCAATCTTGGGCCGAAGGCGCTCTACCATCCGCAAAAGCTTCTTTCCGAATGTACCCGCCGGATGGACAGTACCTTGAAGCATGGCCTGTGTCTTTCGCGCCGCCAGTCGGAACATCTCGCCGCCGAGCAATCTGATTATTTCCTTATCCTTTGTATATCGCAGCGTCATTTCAAGCGAGAAGTGTCGCAGATGATAGCTCAATGAGCTCAGGTCACCTGCGTCGTATCGCCAAACGTACAGAATCGCGAATAGCTTCCTCAGTTGGTGACAGCTGTAATGCCACGGCGCCCACCCTTTGGGACCCAGCACGTATGGATTTCCGGTGACTTTGGCAAAAGCATCTATCTTCTCGTCGAGCTTCCCTAACATGGCACTTTCAATTCGCTTATCCATCTTCACTTTCTCTTTGTATGCGTGGACAAGGAATACGAATTTGTTGGCAGAACCACGGATTTGAGTCCCGAAGCGGTTCATCAGCTTTAGCGCCAATGCGGCCACCTCAGGAATGGGTATCAGGTCGTTCTTGCGCTTGGTCTTACCGATGTACGTGTCCAACCAGTATCCATACTCCCTGGTCCCCTTGACGGCATCCTTGCGAAGCGTCAGAAGTTCCGTACGGCGCCGGGCGCTAAAGGTTCCAACCACGATAAGACATGCGATGGGCAAAAACCTCTTGATCGCATGCACGATGTACATGCGACCTAGTTCCGATGTCCTTTCGCGCTCGACATGAAATCCTATAGCATTGGCATACTTGGCGTTGAACAAGCTCACGAACCTTCGTTGTCGCGCGGGCGCTCTCAGAATGTTCCCTTTCCATCGCAGGGCGCGATAGAGGGCCAGCAACTTAGGTCCAACTGTCATGACCCAATGGACAGCGCTCTGCAACAAGTGCAAGGCCGCACTCTCCGGGATGGTGGGTGTGTAGCCTTCAGTATTCGTCCTAGCGTCGGCCGGTAAGCCATCAGGAAACGGGTCAAAAGAGAGGCTCGTGTCCAAGTACTCGCGTAGTATGTATAGCAACTGGATTGACCGGACAGGGCCATAGGTACCGGTCACAGGTTTGTTGGGCGCAGGCTCCCTAAATTCATACTCCGAGAACGGACGCAGTCGGCAATGTGATTTGATATCCTCAAAAATCGCTTCGGCTAGCGGAAACTTCAGATTGCTAGCGAACTCCTCTTTCCTTACTTGAGAAAACGAAAGGTTCTTAATATCGAGGCCACTCTCGACTCTCCTGCTAATGTAGTCGAAGACTCGGCGGGGAGCATTGAGAAGGGCCTCGTATCCGTTTGCTGCGTCCGCTAAGTATTTGGTTATGTGCGTCATGCTTAGCTGGCCAAAGTCATATATTCCCACGCCCACCATCCAGCTAGCGAGGCTCGTAAGCTGTCGAGCTATGGCCTGTTGAGTGTGAC
Organism: Paraburkholderia sp. 22098; assembly: GCF_052045935.1. Classification (NCBI taxonomy): domain Bacteria; kingdom Pseudomonadati; phylum Pseudomonadota; class Betaproteobacteria; order Burkholderiales; family Burkholderiaceae; genus Paraburkholderia; species Paraburkholderia sp. 22098. Next base: position 6,352 of record NZ_JBQEPV010000001.1, read on the forward strand.
CACTGGTCACCGAACAATCGCGAACGCCATAACGACAGTAATATACGACCTGACGTATAGCGGTATGGAAGCGAGAATTAACCGTCTGGCTCAGCAAGGTCCCATCTGATAGCAATCTGTTAAAGGGGATAGGTATCCGTAAACCGTTCGGTTCGCGAATGACCATTCGCTCGTGGGTGTCCACTTCTAGCCACTCGACCGAGGGGAATTCGTTCGTGGCTTCCAGCGACGTTTCCGGATAAGCCGTCATTTGACACTCCTCACAGGATGAATTTAGGAAGCAGGTTCTTGCGTGCCAGTTCGTCCACGTGGAGCTGAGCCTTGCGGAAAATTGCCGCGTGTGAACTCCGTTTCGCCTTCTCAATCACGACCTCTGCATACGCAAGCAGAGGTATGTACTCCTTCTCCCATTTTGCGGCGGCGTTCGCCTCTAGGTCTTCCCTCCGATTTAGCAGGTCTGCACGAAGGCATAGGACATCCACCAGGTTCTCGAAATCGATGTAGAACACTCCGCCTTGACATGAGAGGCAGCGTTCGCCGACGTCGCCACACCGCGTGCTCCCCTCTGGTGCCTGTTGATAGTTCGAGAACGGTGATTTGCAGTCAAAGCCGTAACCGGTACGCTCGGCCTTCTCAAGCATTTTTATGGCTGCCGTCTGGGTAAGTCCAAATGCGTTTTTCAGCTCGAGGTGAGTGAAAACAATCTTATTCTGCAGGTAGTTGGTGAAATGTCTCACCTTCGACATATAGACCAACTTTACCGGATAGCTGCGGGCGTATTGTTCGCTGTCTCCGGTCCCCGGAGCGTGCTGCGCGTGTAAGCGCGTCATCAAAACGTCGCCACCGTTTTCCAGGGTTCTGTACATCAGCCCGGAGACACGAATCGAGCTTGGGGTGACTAGCGGCTTTTCGTTGCGCTTCCCGCCCATCATCAGATTGAGCCAGTTACGGAGTGCGCCACTGTTCAATACATAAGGTGCAATCGTCCCGTCGTTGCTTCTCTTCGCACAAACAAAGAGATATTCGTCGCTAAGCCCCAATCTCGCTCTTACGATGGCAGTCTGCTCCTTGATGAAGTGAATCGCTTGAGGCACCGAAATCAGCACACTGCTGTCATTCACCTGGAAGTCCGTAATAATCGCTTCGTATCCCGCTCTCGGCTTGATTGACTGAACACGTTGGACACGCGGGTCGTCCGTAGGTTGAATACATTGCTCGCTTAGCTCAAGAGCGGTCGATACGTTGCTTAACGAATCCACCATGTACAGGATGCAGCATGCCGCCAGACCCGGAACCGAGATTGACGTGATGTCGTCGGCTCCCACCAGACCGCCAACCGATGGCAAGAAGCATTTCTCGTAGCGTTTTGGAATTCCTCGTCGGGTGGGAGGCGGCGCTATGCCCCCGAACCGCTCCTTTATAAGGACCAACCAGTTGGCGTTGGCTTCATCCAGGTTGCCCGATGGGAAAAGCTCCTCCAGTATTTTGTGCCGCTCAATGCTTGTGTTGCCACCTATTCCTTTTATGTTGAGCCATTCATCGTAGAGCTGAGTGGCGCGAGGGTTTCCATACTGGGCCACAAGCCTTTCGGCTTCGCGCTTGCGTGTCATGATGTGGTTGAGCCTCTGCTCCGCGACCTGGCGAATTCCGCTTAGCAGCTCTTGCGTTCCTTGCGATATCGCGCCGACGACAGCATCTTCCGACTGTTCGACTCCTGTCGCCAGACGCTGCCCGATGAGAGTTAGGCTTTTAAGCTCGTCCGAGTCTAGCGCCAGTTGCCGCTCGCCTAGCAAAGACCGGATGTTCTCCATCACCTTGTCGAGTCCTTCAAGGCCTCCTATACGCTCCAATACGCCGGGCTTATGTTGGCTTCTTTGCCGCCACCCCGCGGGCTGCACTGGTAGAGAAACCAAGGGAGCTAAACCTGCTTCGACGAGGTAGTTGGCGATAGTGTTCGTCTGTTTTATGCATGTTCCAAGATGCGCCTCACTTATCCCTGAGCATCGTAGCTCCGCGGCGTACGCGTGAAGGAGGTCGTGCCACGTTTTCGCTGACCCAATCTGTGTGGCGCTGCTTCCTCTTGCTAAGGCACTCCGATGGTCGTCGTTGCGCTGCCCATAGGCGGCGAGTTTCCTCGCGCAGTAGCAGTAGTTTTTTATGGTTGATGGTCTGCAGTGGGCAAACCTGCGCGCAAGCACTGTTGCGATACAAAGTGCGAGTGGCGCCGGGAAAAGACTTGTGAGGCAGCGTAGGTCAATCATTGCTTTGCCCACCACCTCGAACACGAGCCCTCCCTCGAGGGTACGTATCATTGGCTCGGGGACTGCACCGGCCAAGTTGCGCTTATACCTCCGCTTCGTCGGCATCCCGCCTCCCTGTCGAGAGCCCGCGCATGTCAAGCAGTGTTTTCGATTCCGCGACCAGCCTAAACCGCGGAGCTGCGTCGGCATCAGCGAGACAGTCGCGGATAAATTGCGTTCTAGGGACAACGTTTCCCATGCCGGAAATGTTGCTGAACGCTCCGGCTGCCAGCGGCAGCCTGCTCGGGCCTGTGCAAGCTCGGGGCGCCCCAATCTTCCCCTTACTACTTCTGCCCGCGAGCGCCGCGCGGTACGTATCGTTGCCCTCGGCGACCGCGGCCAGTTTGTGAAGGGAGCACAAATGACTGCTAGCGGGCGCCGGCGAGCAACCTGCAGAGTCCATCGCTCCCGGTTGCGCGATGCGCCGAGCTAAGTGGACAGGAAAAACTGTTGTCAGGCACGTAAGGTTGAAGCGAGCCTTGTCTCCGACCTCAACACCTGGCGTGTTCTCGGCTGACCAGCGGAGCGCCCACGGTTTGCCTCGTCGCCATGTTCTTCGGGCTTGCACGTGGCCCCTCCCACACAATACGTCCGGACGCTTGCATTTATAGGTCATTTGCTACGAATAGTCATCAAAAGATACGTAAATTTATCTCCGACCCCTGACGCATTTATGCAGATGCATTTATGCATCTCCAAGCGAGAGTGCTACATTTATGCGCCAGCCAAGCGAGAGTGCTACATTTATGCACCACCAAGCGAGAGCGCATTGCGGCACTTCGCTCGTCGAGTGATAGAGCCGTGCGTCGATATGCGAAACGGCAGAATTTATCGCTTGAATTTCCTGGTTTTACCGGTTTAGGTCATGTCAGTTCCCTCGCTGCGCTCGCTTGTTGCCACAAATGTCCGGCTTGCCCGGGCATATCTAAATTTGCAGCAGGACGAATTGGCAGACCGAGCTTCTCTGCACCGCACCTATATAGGGGGACTGGAACGTGGTGAGCGGAACATCACCCTAGATAGCCTAGAGAAAGTTGCCAGCGGGCTCGGCATCGCTGCTTGGCATCTGCTGAACCCTGACTTCAATCCTAGGTCCCTGTTTCCGGCGCCTTCCGATGTGTAATCGCGGGTGGTCAATTTGACGGTCCCGACGAAGGCAAAGTCGCGGATAACGTTATTCGCAACCTAATGGTCAAGACTCCCCGTTCCACGAGGTTCCTACGTGCGAATATAGGTAGATTACGGCGCAGAACCGTGGGAAATCGCGTCGGGCTATTTCGGCTGCCGTAGCGACGACGGCACCTTCAGCGCGGAAAAATTCGCGAAGCAGGCGGCCGAACCGCAAGTAAAAATGATCGAGGTCAAGCTGTCGCAAGGCGCGAAGCCGGGTCATGGCGGCGTGTTGCCGGCCGCCAAAATCACACCTGAAATTGCGGAGACGCGCGGCGTGCCGATGGGCCGCGACTGCATTTCGCCGGCCACGCACTCGGAGTTTTCGACGCCGCGCGGGCTGCTCGAATTCGTCGACCGCTTACGCACGTTATCGGGCGGCAAGCCGACCGGGTTCAAGCTGTGTATCGGGCACCCGTGGGAATTTTTCGGCATTGCCAAGGCGATGCTGGAGACGGGCATTCTGCCGGACTTCATCGTAGTAGACGGCGCGGAAGGCGGCACGGGCGCAGCGCCGCTCGAGTTCACCGATCACGTCGGCGTGCCGTTGCAGGAAGGCCTGCTGCTCGTGCACAACACGCTGGTCGGCATCGGCTTGCGGCAACGGATTCGCATCGGCGCGAGCGGCAAGATGATCACCGCGTTCGACATCACGAAGACACTCGCGATCGGCGCGGACTGGGTCAACGCGGCCCGCGGCTTCATGTTTGCGGTGGGCTGCATTCAGGCGCAAACCTGCCACACGGGACGCTGCCCGACCGGCGTCGCGACGCAAGACCCAGTGCGCCAGCGTGCGCTCGTCGTACCGGACAAGGCCGACCGCGTGTTCAGCTTCCACCACAACACGCTGCATGCGCTGAAGGAAATCATTCAGGCCGCCGGGTTGAAGCATCCCGCCGAGTTGCGCGCGCATCACTTCGTGCGGCGAGTGTCGTCGCATGAGGTGCAGTTGATGTCCGAGTTGCTCAAGTACCTCGAACCGGACGATCTGCTCAACGGGAAATACCGCTACTCGTTGTATGAGAAGTGGTGGCCGGTCGCACAAAGCGATTCGTTTTCGCCGAAGGCGGAGTTGGCGGTGGCGTGAGGGAGCGCCGCTGGTCCTGCCAGTCCCTCCCCAAAACCGGACGCCCCCCCGCCTTTCCGTTAAAATCGCAGGTTTAGCACTTCGCTCCACGGCCGCCTCGCGCGCTCACGCGCTCGCGGCGCGGCCTCATGCCCGAAAGGCACTTCATGCTCACGTTTCAGCAAATCATTCTGACACTGCAATCCTATTGGGATAAGCAGGGTTGCGCGTTGCTCCAACCGATCGACATGGAAGTCGGCGCGGGCACCTCGCACGTCCACACTTTCCTGCGCGCGGTCGGCCCGGAACCGTGGCGCGCCGCCTACGTGCAGCCGTCGCGCCGCCCGAAAGACGGCCGCTATGGCGAGAACCCGAACCGCCTGCAGCATTACTACCAGTATCAGGTGGTGCTGAAGCCGGCGCCGGAGAACATCCTCGATCTGTATCTCGGCTCGCTGGAAGCACTCGGCTTCGACCTGAAGCAGAACGACGTGCGCTTCGTCGAAGACGACTGGGAAAATCCCACGCTCGGCGCGTGGGGACTCGGCTGGGAAGTGTGGCTGAACGGCATGGAAGTGACCCAGTTCACGTATTTTCAGCAGGTCGGCGGCCTTGACTGCAAGCCGGTGCTCGGCGAAATCACGTACGGTCTCGAGCGCCTCGCGATGTATCTGCAAAAGGTCGAGAACGTCTACGACCTCGTCTGGACCGAGTGGGAGGAGCAAGGCCCGAACGGCCCGGAAACGCGCCGCCTCACTTATGGCGACGTGTACCACCAGAACGAAGTGGAACAGTCCACGTATAACTTCGAGCACGCGAACGTCGACCTTCTGTTCACGTTCTTCAACAGCTACGAAGCCGAAGCGAAGCGCATGATCGAAGCGCAGATCGCGCTGCCCGCCTATGAGCTCGTGCTGAAGGCAGGCCACACATTCAATCTGCTCGACGCACGCGGCGCGATCTCGGTCACGGAGCGCGCAGCCTACATCGGCCGGATTCGCGCGCTGTCGCGCCTGGTCGCGCAGGCCTACTACGATTCACGCGAGAAGCTCGGTTTCCCGATGCTCGGCAATCCGGTGCACGCCGTGCCCGGCCTCACCACCGACGAGCAGGACGCCGCCATGCCCGCGTGGGCGCCGCCGCTGAAAGTCGAACGCAAGATCGACCCGGACTGACGAGAACATCAAGAAATGACTCAATCCCATCAAGCTACCCTGCTGGTCGAACTGCTGACCGAGGAACTGCCGCCGAAAGCGCTTGCCCGTCTCGGCGACGCCTTCGCGGAAGGTATTGCGGAGCGCCTCGCGGCGCGCGATCTGATCGAAGGCGAGCTGTCATTCGAGCGTTATGCGACGCCGCGCCGCCTCGCTGTCACGATCAAAAACGTACGTACGGTTGCGCCGGAAAAGCATGTGCGCGAAAAAGTTTTACCGGTTTCCGTCGCGCTCGATAAAGACGGTCAGCCCACCGCGCCGCTCGCGAAAAAGCTCGCCGCGCTCGGCTTCCCCGACTTTTCAGTGAACGACCTGGAGCGCGCGCAGGACGGTAAGGCCGAAGCCTTCTTCCTGCGCTACGCCGCACCGGGCGCCACGCTGGCAGAAGGCCTGCAGGCTGCGCTCGACGAAACGCTCGCCAAGTTGCCCATTCCCAAGGTCATGACCTACCAGCGCCCCGACGGCACGAACGTGCAGTTCGTGCGGCCGGCGCATCGCCTGACCGCGCTGCATGGCGAGCAGATCGTTCCGGTCAGTGCGCTCGGCATCGACGCAGACGACACCACGCTGGGTCATCGCTTCCTGTCCGAAGGCTTCGTGCAGATTCAGCACGCGGATTCGTATGCCGACACCCTGATGCACAAAGGCCGTGTGGTACCGAACTTCGCCGACCGCAAGGAAACCATCCGCACGCATCTGCTTGCGCACGCCGACGGCGATCAGGTCGTGATGCCTGAATCGCTGCTGGACGAAGTGACGTCGCTGGTCGAATGGCCGGTGGTCTACGCATGCCGTTTCGAGGACGAATTCCTGCAAGTGCCGCAGGAATGTCTGATCCTCACCATGCAGACGAACCAGAAATACTTCGCGTTGACGGATGAGAACGGCAAGCTGCGCTCGCGCTTCCTGATCGTGTCGAACATCGAAACGTCCACGCCTGGCGATATCGTCGAAGGCAATGAGCGTGTGGTGCGCCCGCGTTTGGCCGACGCCAAATTCTTCTTCGAGCAGGACAAGAAGAAGCCGCTCGCCGACCGCGTGCCCTTGCTTGCGAACGTCGTGTATCACAACAAGCTCGGCTCGGCGCTGCAACGCGTGGAGCGCGTCGAAGCGCTGGCCGGCGCGATCGCCGGACTGATCGGCGCGGACGTGGCGCTCGCCAGGCGCGCCGCGCGTCTGGCCAAGGCCGATCTGATCACCGACATGGTCGGCGAGTTTCCTGAGTTGCAAGGCACGATGGGCACCTACTACGCCCGCCACGACGGCGAGCCGGAAGAAGTCGCGCTCGCATGCTCGGAACATTATCAGCCGCGTTTTTCCGGCGACGCGTTGCCGGGCACGGCAACCGGCACGGTCGTCGCGCTGGCCGACAAGCTCGAAACGCTGGTCGGCATCTGGGGCATCGGTCTGCAACCCACCGGCGAGAAAGACCCGTTCGCGTTGCGCCGCCACGCGCTCGGCGTGCTGCGCATTCTGGTCGAGAAGCAACTGGCCGTGGACTTCGTCGAACTGCTGCGCACCGCTTACGCGCAATTTGCCGCAGTGCCGAACGTCGTAGATTCGACGCAAGCCATCTACGACTTCAGCATGGATCGTCTGCGTGGTTTGTTGCGCGAACGCGGTCACGCGCCGGGCGAAATCGACGCGGTGCTCGCGCTCAACCCGACGCGTCTCGACGATATCGTCGCGCGCCTCGATGCAGTACGCGAGTTCGCGGCATTGCCGGAAGCGGCATCGCTCGCGGCAGCCAACAAGCGCATCTCGAACATCCTGAAGAAGTCGGAAGGCGCGACCGCCACCGGCGGCGTGCAGGTCACGCTGCTCTTCGAGCCGGCGGAAAAGGCCTTGCATGCGCAGCTGGAGCAGGTAGCGCCGCGTGTGCAGTCGCAACTCGCCGCACGCGATTACACGGGCGCGCTTACCGCGCTTGCCGCGTTGCGCGAACCGGTCGACACGTTCTTCAACGACGTAATGGTCAACGCTGAAGATCCGGCGCTGCGCGCGAATCGTCTGGCGTTGCTCGGCGCGCTGCATCAGCAGATGAATTGCGTCGCCGACATTTCCCGACTCGCCGCCTGAGCCGCACGCCATGCCGACCAAAAAAGTGGTGATCCTCGACCGCGACGGCGTGATCAACGCCGATTCCGACGCGTTCATCAAGTCGCCGGACGAGTGGGTCGCGTTGCCGGGTTCGCTCGAAGCGATTGCGCGTCTCAGCCAGGCGGGCTATCGCGTGGCGGTCGCAACGAACCAGTCGGGCATCGGCCGGGGGCTCTTCGACATGAACGCACTCAACGCAATGCACCTCAAGATGCATCGCATGGCGGCGTCCGTAGGCGGGCGCATCGACGCGGTGTTCTTCTGCCCGCACACGGCGGAGGACCACTGCGAATGTCGCAAGCCGAAGCCCGGCATGCTGAAGATGATCAACGAGCGTTTCGAGGTCGACCCGGAAAACACGCCGGTGGTCGGCGACGCGATGCGCGACCTGCAAGCGGGCGCGGCGCTCGGCCACCCGGTTCATCTGGTGCTCACGGGCAAAGGCCGCAAGACGCTCACGGCGGGCGGCCTGCCGGATGGCACCGTCGTCCACGACGACCTGCGAGCGTTCGCGCTCGACTTCCTCGCCGACGCTCAAGAGTGATGCGTACCACGCGAGTCCCCACCCCTTACTGACCACGCCGATGCGCTTCATTCGTTCTTTGCTGCTGCTGATTTACTTCATCGTGTTCACGGTGCCGTACGCGACCGCGTGCTTCATTGCGTTCCCGTTCATGCGCGCCGATAGCCGCTACTGGATGGCCGCCGGCTGGTGCCGCGCAACGCTCAACGCGGTGCGCTGGCTCAACGGTATCCGCTACAAGATCGAGGGCATGGAGAACCTGCCCAACGGTCCGGCGGTGTTGTTGTCGAAGCATCAATCGGCATGGGAAACGCTGGCGTTTCCCGCCTTGATGCCTCGACCGCTGTGCTACGTGTTCAAGCGCGAGTTGCTGTATGTGCCGTTTTTCGGCTGGGCGCTCGGCCTCCTGAAGATGGTTCATATCGACCGTAAAGAAGGCAAGTACGCGTTCGAATCGGTGATCAGGCAAGGCAAGGCGCGCATGGCGGAAGGCGCCTGGGTGATCATGTTTCCGGAAGGCACACGCACGCCGACTGGCAAGCAGGGCAAGTACAAAACCGGCGGTGCGCGTTTTGCGATTGCAACGGGCGCGCCGGTCGTGCCGATCGCGCACAACGCCGGACGCGTGTGGCCTCGCAACTCGTTTATCAAATATGCGGGTATAGTCACAGTGTCGATCGGCAAGCCGATCGAGACCACGGGGCTCACGCCCGACGAAGTGAACACGCGCGTCGAACAGTGGATCGAAGCTGAAATGCGTCGCATCGATCCTACTGCGTATCGCGCGGCGGGAAGCAGTTCCGCCGCCGCACCTATCTGACGCGCCCACGCCCTCGAAGGCGTACTTGCGCGAAGCCGAATCCGATGCAGAAGTCTCCTACGCCGCAGCCCGCTGCGGCGCTCGATAACCGGCAACTCGATCTCCCGCTCTTCGCAGAGCCGGGGTCGACTTCGTCGTCCCCATCACCGTCCGCGCCTTCGGCAACGCCTCAGGGTCAGCAGCCCGCGGTGCCCCTTGCACCAGACGGCAGCAAGCTGCGCAGTCTCGTCATCGGGTCGCGCACGCTGCATTACGCGCTCAAGCGTTCGGCGCGCCGCTCGATCGGCTTCGCAATCGACAGCACCGGTCTAACGATCACTGCGCCGCGTTGGGTCACGCTCGCCGATATCGAAACCGCGATCACCGAAAAACAGCGCTGGATTTTCACGAAGCTGATCGAATGGCAAACGCGCGTCGAACAGCGCGCGTTGCCGAAGGTCGACTGGAAAGACGGCGCCGAGGTGCCCTATCTCGGGCAGCCGGTGCGCGTAACGCTCGGCTCGCCGCAAGGCACGCTCGCATTTAGCGCGACCGACTCCGCCCTGCAAGTGCCGCTGCCTCTGCAAGCGGACCCGCAGCAGATCAAGGACCGCGTGCAAGGCTGGTTGCAGACCGAAGCGAAGCGTGTGTTCGGCGAGCGCCTCGCTATTTACGCGGAGAAGCTGGGCGTCAACTATCGCGCGTATGCGCTCTCTTCAGCGGCCACGCGTTGGGGTAGTTGTTCGAGTGACGGCAAGATTCGCCTGAACTGGCGGCTGATTCACTTTCCGCTTTCCATCATCGATTACGTCGTCGCGCATGAGTTGGCGCATCTGCGGGAAATGAATCACAGCCCGCGCTTCTGGCAAACGGTTGAATCGATTTTTCCGGAATTCCGCGAAGCGCGGCAGACGCTGAAGTCGCATCCGCCGGAACTGCTGCCGACGCTCTAGAGCCGGCGTTTTGTCCCGCTTGCCGCAGTGCCGTGAGAGGCCGACGCGGTGTGGACAGTGATCAACGCCGCGCGACCTACTCCGTGCAAAACGTCTCATGCAGATGACGCCACGTCACCTTGCCTTGCGCGTCGACGTCCATCACTGCGGTTGAGCGCCGCACGTTCGCATTGCCCGCATTGTCCCGCTGATACTCGCGATATTTCACGACCGCGCCAGTCGGATATTCGACGACGATCTCCCTGTCGCGAATGTCGATCTGCGAGCCTGGCCGCGCCCCGCGCAGCCTCGCGAACGTCTCGCGCAGCGCGGCGCGATCGAGCGCGGCGCCGGACGGCATGATCAACGTGAACTGCGGCGCGAAGCGCGCCATGATCCGTTCGAGCGCGAGGTCGTCCGCGGAACCGTCGAACAAGGCCTCGATTTCGACGTGGATCGCATCAAGTTCGTTGAAGTAGGGATTGTTGTTGTTCATGACGTGAGCGAATGAGACCCCGGCTCGCAGGCGCCGGCGCTTATTTTTTCTTCTGGATGAACTCGATCTTGTAGCCGTCCGGATCGGTGACGAATGCGATCACGGTGGTGCCGTGTTTCATCGGCCCCGCTTCGCGCACAACCGTGCCGCCTTGCGCCTTGATTTTGTCGCATGCTGCATAGGCGTCTTCCACCTCGACGGCGAGATGCCCGAAGCCGTTGCCGAGGTCATAGGCCGGCGTGTCCCAGTTGTGCGTCAGTTCGATGACAGTGCCGTCGCGCTCGTCCGTGTAGCCGACGAACGCCAGCGTGAATTTGCCGTCCGGATAATCTTCGCGGCGCAGTAACTTCATGCCGAGCAGTTCGGTGTAGAACGCGATCGAACGGTCCAGGTCGCCGACCCGGAGCATGGTGTGAAGCAGGCGCATCGTGTACTCCCTGTTGCTTGATGTCGAGACCGTAAATGTACCCGGAATCGACCGTCGTTGCAGGGACGCCGGCGCGCAGCGGGCGGCGTGGAGCGCGCGCCGCGCCGCCTTGCACCGATATGTCAGAACTGATGCCGCAGCCCCGCCATCAAGCCGATTTGCGAGCCTTTCTGCGCGAGCCCGACGCCATTCACGCCTTGCAGTTGCGCGCCGATCAGATCGCCGCGATACAGCGAATAATCGCCTTCCACATACACGTCAGTGCGCTTTGACAGGTTGTAGTCCGCGACGAGCTGATATTGCCATGCCGAACCGTCTTTGGCCGCGGTCTTGCCGTCCTGCAGCGTGCGCCAGACGTTGGCCGCGAGGTGCCAGGCGTCGCCCACCTGCTGCGTGATACCGCCCATGAACATGCGTCGTCGCGAAAAGTCCGTGTATTTCAGCGCGGTCAGCGCGGCAGCCGTAAACGGTCCGTTCGCGAAAGTTGAGAAACCGGCGTCGGCCCGATTGACGATGTAACCCAGCGCAAAGCGCGTTTTGTTCCACGTGTACGAGCCGCCGAATGTCCACGCTTTGGCCGAGGCTCCGTTGACCGAGTCTTTCGACTCCTCGTACGCGCCGCCGACGGTAAACGGTCCTCCCGGGGGCGCATAAGCGGCCGCCGCGCCGATCTGGCTACCGTACGAATTGCCGGCGTTGCCGCCGAACGCGTAGCCCGCCGCGAAGCTCAAGCCGTTGTACTTTGCCTGATACTGCACCTGATTACTGGTCCAGATGCCGCCCGTCATCGTCACCTCGGGCTGGAAGCTGAAGTCGTAAGGAATCCACGGATTGCTGCCGTAACCGCCTACCGTGATGCCTTCGATCATCACGTTGTACTGACGGCCCAAAATGACCTGCCCGTAGGAAGTGGAGCGCACACCGACCTGCGCTTCGTTGAAGAACGGCAAGGTCGGATCGCTCTGTCCACTGTTGATGTACAGGCGATTTTCGAGTTTGAAGAAGGTGGACCACCCGCCGCCAAGGTCTTCGACGCCTTTCAGCCCCCAGCGGCTTTGCGTCATGCCGCCCGTGCCCAGCCCGAGAGAAGAGTCGCCCGCTTTGTTGGCATGCGTCAGGTAGCGCACGCTCTCGTCGACCACGCCGTAAAGCGTCACGCTCGATTGAGCTTGGGCAACTGGACAACCGAACGATACCAACGCCACGACCGCCGCGCCTCTGCTGAGGGTCTTCATGCCGTTTCCTCGTACAGGCTCCGCTTTGCGCGGATGGAGTTTGTCTGCTCACGCGACGCATCGCCCGGTGGCCGGCTTCTTACTGAAGCGACTGAAGCTGCTGAAGCCCGATTCCGCGACGCAGCGCGTACGAAAGTACCGACAGAACATGTCGTCGAACCTTAGCGCGAAATCAGGATGGTAAGAAATAGATGTTGCGCGAGGTGTTGCGCGGGAGTTGCGCACGCCTCCCGGAATTCGCAAATGACTTGCGACTTGTCGGAAGCACGCGTAGGCGGTGGGGTCATCGAATGGACGCGCGGGCGGGTTTGGTATCGTACGCGCTGCGCCGGACAACCCCGTCCTGCCCTTTTCGTCACCACAACGCCATGAGCACCACTGCCCTTCCCACGCGCCGCGCCCCCGATGGCTTCGCCATCCTGCTGATGGTCGGCTTGTGCGCGATCTGGGGATTCCAGCAAGTGGCGATCAAAAGCGCCAACGCCGCGTTGCCACCGTTTTTCCAGGCGGGCTTGCGTTCGGCGATCGCCACGCTGCTGGTCTGGGCCTGGGCGCGCTCGCGTGGCACGCCGCTTTTCCGCGACGACGGCACGCTGAGCGCTGGTCTGCTGGCGGGCGTCCTGTTCGCTGCCGAGTTCGTGTGCATCTTCCTCGGACTCACACTCACGAGCGCGTCGCGCATGGCGGTTTTTCTCTACACCGCACCCTGCTTTACGGCGTTGGGCTTGCACTGGTTCGTCGATGGCGAGCGGATGCGGCGCACTCAATGGCTCGGCATTTTCGTGGCTTTTGCCGGCATCGCGCTGGCTTTCGCGGATGGCTTCCTGCATGGCGCAACGGCGCGCAGCGCGTCGCTGGCCGCTGTAGCCGGCGACGCACTCGGCGTGCTCGCAGGCATTGCCTGGGCGGCGACGACCGTGGTGGTGCGTGCGACGCGGCTTGCGCACTCCAGCGCAAGCAAGACGCTCTTCTATCAACTGGCGGTATCCGCCGTGGTGCTGCTCGCGCTGGCGCTTGCGTTCGGCGAGGCACACGTGGACACGGTTACGCCGTTGGCGATCGCGAGCCTCGCATATCAGGCGGTGGTGGTCGCGTTCGTCAGCTATCTGGTGTGGTTCTGGCTGCTCACGCGCTATGTCGCCTCGCGCCTGTCGGTGTTCTCGTTTCTCACACCGATGTTCGGGGTCACCTTCGGAGTGCTGCTGCTCGGCGAGTCATTCAGCTTGCGGTTTCTGATGGCCGCAGCACTTGTGCTGACCGGCATCGCGCTGGTCAATGCGCCGGGCAAGCGGTGAGCGGCTCAAGCTTTCGTCCGTAACCATTGCGCCTGAACTCCCGGCTTAACGGCTCGGAACTCCTACCGACGCTTCACCCCACGAAACCCCAGCGCTCTAACCCCCACGCCCACCGATTAACGCTTACCCGCCACGATCTGCGCGACGCGCACGTATTCGGCCACCGGCACGTCTTCGGCGCGGCGCTGGAGGTCGAAGCCAATGGCGTCGAAATCGACGGTATCGCGCAACGCAGCCAACGTATTGCGCAACATCTTGCGACGCTGGGAGAAAGCCGCCGTCACCACTTCGCCGAGTACGCGCTGGTCCACGGGCGTGAGTTCGTGCGGCGCATACGGGATCATTCGCACAATTGCCGAATCGACTTTGGGCGGCGGCTGGAATGCCTCGGGCGGCACGTCCAGCTGCTTGTCGATGACGTAGCGGTACTGCAGCATCACCGAGAGACGGCTGAAGGCCTTGGTGCCTGGCTCGGCCACCATCCGCTCGACCACTTCGTTCTGCAGCATGAAGTGCTGGTCGATCACACGGTGCGCAAACGCAGTGAGATGAAACAGCAGCGGGCTCGAAATGTTGTACGGCAAGTTGCCGACAATGCGTAGCGACGGCTCGTCGCCCGGCGCGGCGAGCGAGCCGAAGTCGAACGCGAGTGCGTCGCCGGCGTGCAGCTGGAGCAGCTCGCCGAACTTGTTCTTCAGACGCCCGATCAGATCGCGGTCCAGTTCGACCGCGTGCAAGGGCGACTCGGGCGTCGCGAGACGCTCGATCAACGGTTCGGTCAATGCGCCGAGCCCCGGCCCGATTTCGACCATGCGCTGGCCGCGCTGCGGCCCGATCACGTCGACGATCGAATCGATCACGCCCATGTCGACCAGAAAGTTCTGCCCGAAACGCTTGCGCGCGATATGGCCTTGGTGCCGGCCCTGCTGCTGTCTGCTGGTGGACATCGAAGAAACGCTAAAGAAAGAAAACTGCCTGGAAATGATTACGCGCGAGGCGCCGATGCGACGTTGAATCAGCCCGCGCGGCGATGTTGCGCCATGAGAACGGCCGTGTCGATGGCGGCGATCAGGCTGCCCGCATCGGCGCGGCCCGTGCCGGCGAGATCGAGCGCAGTACCGTGATCGACCGACGTGCGGATGATCGGCAAGCCCAGCGTGACGTTAATGCCTTCGCCGAACGTCGCGTATTTGAGCACCGGCAAGCCCTGATCGTGGAACATCGCGAGCACGCAGTCGGCCTGGTCCAGATAACGCGGCTGAAACAGCGTGTCCGCCGGATACGGACCGCGCGCGTCGATACCTTCACCGTTCGCGAGCTTGAGCGCCGGCGAGATCACGTCGATTTCCTCGCGACCAAGATAACCGTTCTCGCCGGCATGCGGGTTCAAACCCGTGACGAGAATGCGCGGCGCGGGCAACCCAAAATGATGCCGCAAATCGTGATCGATAATACGCAGCGTTTCGACGATGCCCTCCACCGAAAGCGCGGACGAAACGTCCTTCAGCGGCAGATGCGTGGTGGCGAGCGCAACTCGCAGCGGACGCTCGCCGGTGCCCGCCAGCATCATCACCACGCGCGGCGTGCGCGTGCGCTCGGCGAGATACTCGGTGTGGCCGGTGAACGGCACGCCTGCGTCGTTGATGGTGCTCTTTTGCAGCGGCGCGGTAACGATCGCGTCGAATGTGCCGGCCATTGCGCCGTCGATCGCGCTATCCAGCAGATCCAGCACGTAGCGTCCATTGGCCGCGTTGAGCTTGCCCGCCACAGCCGGCGCGCCGAGCGGCCGATGCTGCACCTGAATGTGCGACGCGTCGGCCACGAGCGCCGGCCAATCTACGCCGACTGAGCGCGCCCGTTCGGCGACAAGAGCCGCATCGCCCAGCACGGTGAACCGCGCGCCGGGCCAGTGTGCCGCCGCGCCCGCAAGCGCCTGCGCGGTCAGCTCGGGACCGACGCCGGCGGGTTCGCCCGTCGTGATCGCGATCTGCAACGGCAAGCTGGCTGACGGGGCGGCGGAATTCATGAGGTTTATTGAACGCGAGACAGGTCGGGCTTGACTTCGACGTATGCGGTGTCGCGCAGTTCGCGCAGCCAGTCGGCGTAAGCCTGCTCCGCCTTGCGCTGACCGATGGCCTGGCGCGCGAGATCCATTTGCTGTGCGATGGAGCCTTCAGACTCGCGGCGTTCCAGCACCTGAATCAGGTGATAGCCGTATTCGCTGCGCACCGGGTCGCTGATCTGTCCGTCCTGCAACGTGTTCATCGCGCGTTCGAATTCGGGCACAGTCTCGCCGGGGCTGATCCAGCCCAAGTCGCCGCCTTGCGACGAAGAACCGTCTTGCGAATACGTGTGAGCGAACTTCGCGAAGTCGCCGCCCGCAGCGATTTCCTTCTTGATTTCGAGCAGCTTCTGGCGCGCTTGCGGCTCGGACATGCCGTCGCCCACGCGCAGCAGGATGTGCCGCACGTGCGTTTGCACGAGCTTCGGCGCGTCCGAACTCGTGCCCTGACCGCTGCGACGGTCGACGAGGCGCACGACTTCAAAGCCGTCGTTGGTGCGGATCACTTCCGGATTGACCTGCCCCGGACGCAATGCCGACGCGGCCTTCACGAATTCCGGCGGCAGCTTTGACGGCGCGGCGAAACCCATGTCGCCGCCCTTCGATGCGTCCGGCGCCTGCGAATTCGATTTCGCGAGCTTCTCGAAGTTGGCGCCGCCCTTGGCTTCGGCGAGCAATGCCTCGGCCTTCTTCTGGGCCGCTTCGATATCCGTTTGCGGCGCGTTCAGCGGCGCCTTCAGCAGGATATGCTGCATGTGCAGATCGCTCGTCGCGCCGGCATTGGGGCCGCGCTGACTGGCGATGTAGTTCGCGACTTCAGCGTCTGACACCGTGACCTTGCTGTCCACTTCCTTTTCACGCAGACGCGAAAGCGTGAGCTCGGTGCGCGCGTCGCTCGTGAACGTGGCCCAAGGCACGCCTTGCGCCTCGATCCGCGAGCGGTACACGTCGAGCGACAGGTTGTTCGCCTGTGCGAGCCGCTCGAGCGTTTTCTGCACCGCTGCGTCGTCGATATTGATGCCGTCTTCTTTCGCCTTCTGCAACTGGATGCGCTCCAGCACCATCTGGTTGAGCACCTGCTGACGCAACTGATCGGCCGGCGGAATCGGGGCGTTCTGCTGGCTCAGACGCCGGGTAATCAGGCCCACGCGCTCTTCGAGCTCGCGCCGTGTGATGACACCGTTGTTGACCACTGCGGCGATCGTGTCGACGGTCTGGCCGCCGCGGTTGCCGCCCAGCGCCTGCGCCTGTACCGGCGCAACCGACAGGAAAGACGCCGCGGCGGCAAGACCTGCCGCGAGCGTTGCCAAGCGAAGCTTTTTCATGATTGCCACAGATACTCCAATGATGTCGGGCACGCCTGGCCCGTCTTTTCGCATTCGATGAACGACCGGGCGAGCGTCATTCGTAATTGATGAACCGCGACTCGGGCGGCGGCGGAGGCGGCAGCGGCGTGTAGCCCGCCACGCTGCTGCGGAACGCGGAAATCAGCCCGTTGTCGACGCTCGACAAGCCCTTGAACGTCAACTGCGCGAGAAAACGCGTGCTCGACTGATGCTGCCCCGACGTATTCAGGCCGTTTGCGTAACGCTGGATACCCGCGCCGAGCGTCCAGCAGTCCGCGTCGTATTGCAAGCCCACGAGCCCGTCGACGATCCGATGCCCGCCCAGATCGTAATTGAACCGCCCGACCCCGAATACCCGATGCGTGAGCGGCCACTGCCCCGACACCAGTACCTGATTGATAGGCTGGTTTTCCAGCGTGGTGTTCGCACGCGTGTAGCGATACCCGACGTTGAGCACCTTGCCGGTCGCCGGACTGAACCCGAAACCGACGCTCGTCTTGACCAGCTGATTGTTGTCGGCATTATATTGGAACGCGGTTTCCGACGCGAAACCAGCCCCGAGCTTGAGCGACGCGCCCACGATCAGGTCCGAATGCGTGGCTTGCGTGCTCGTCTGATTCGGGAGCAGCGTGACCCGCTGATCCTGGAAGTAGTACTGCTGCGCGATCACGAAACGCGCGCGTTCGTCGCCCGTTGCCGGGTTGATGAAGCGCGTGGTGATGGCCGCGGTCAGACGGTTCGCGTCCGCAATGCGGTCGTTGCCGACGAACGTGTTCGGCGTGAAGATTTCCGCGAGCCCGAAGTCCGATTCGGCGGTGTCGAAGAGCGGCGCCGACTCCTGATTGCGATACGGCGTGTACACGTAGTACAGACGCGGCTCGAGCGTCTGGATGTAATCCTCGCCGAAGAGCCGGACCGAACGGTCGAAAATGAGCCCCGTGTCGAAGCTCAGCGTCGGGATTGATTCGGTGAAATTCTTCGGCGTCCCGACCGGCACGTCGCCGCTGATGTTGCGCAGGTTATACGACGCGAAATGCCATTGCACCTTCGGCGTGACGAAGTAGCCGGGCCCGACGACCGAGTACGAAATGTACGGGTTGAACAGCACCCGCTGACCTTCGGTCATGTCCGCGGTCGTGATGCGGAAGTTCGTGTAGTCCGCTTCGGCGCCGAAGTCGAACCCACCCACGTTGTACTTCGAGTACTTCACGTTCAACTGCGGCTCGCGGCCATACGGCGCGACCGACGGCGTCAGCGTCTGCCAGTGCTGCTCGCGCGCGAGCACCGACCACGGGCCGTTGTTATACGTCAACCCGGCTTCCTGTTGATACAGGAGCTGGGTGCCGTTCATGAACTGATTGACCGACGACGACAGGTCTTCCGGATACGTGTTGTCCGAAACCTTGTTGTAGTAAATGTAGCCGCCGAACCCGTTGCCGAAGTTCTGGTTGTGCTGGATGTACAGCGCGTAGCGGTTCGTCTTGGTCAGCCGGTCGTCCGGCAGGAACTCGCCGGAGATCGACCCGGAATACGTAGGCGAAAGATAGCGGAACGTGCTCTGCAACTGCACACCGCGCTTCGAAATGATGCGCGGCGTGACCGTCAGATCGCGATTTGGCGCGATGTTGAAGTAATACGGCACCGACAGTTCGAAGCCGTTCGTCGAACTGAGCGAAAACGTGGGCGGCAGGATACCGCTGCGCCGCTCGCCGGACAGCGGAAACGACAGCCACGGCGACGCGAAAACCGGCACGCCCTGGAAGAACAGCACGCCGTTGTGGGCCACGCCTTCGTCGGCGCCGGTGTCGAAGTCGAATTCGCTGCCCTTGATGTACCACGCCGGATCGTCCGCGCACGCGCAAGCGGTGTAAGTACCCTTGGTGAACACCGAGCGCTCGTTATCGAGCAGGTCGACGCGCTCCGCACTGCCCGAGCCGCCCGTTACGTTGAAGTGGTACTTCGGCGCGGTCATGAAGCCTTCGCTCGAATCCACGCGCATGTGCGCTTCCGGTCCGGCGAACGTGGTGCCGTTGTTGTTCATGCGGACCTGGCCGTATGCGTCGGCCATGTCCGTGTCCTGATCGTAATGCAGCGCGTCGGCCTTGATCACGACAGTATTGCGGCGCACTTCAGCCGAGCCCTTGACGGCCATGTCCTGATCGGTCGTGCCGTTGGTCGAATCGCCGAGGACGAACGTGGCCGGCTTCTGCCCCGGCTGCAGCACATGATCTTCGAGTTGCGGGGCGAGCTGCATACCCCAGGGCGGGTCGATGGGCTGCGGCTGCGCGGCCTCGCCCGCCAGTTGGGCGTGAGCGAGCGCGGGCATGAGACCCGGAACGGCGATCAACGCCGCGACGAGCCGCCTTTTGCGCGGCACCGCGGCACAAGAGGGAATCGTTTGGGAAAGCTGTCTAGGCGGCATGTATCGTTTGGCGAATCGGCCCGTCCGTCAGCTTCTGCAGTCACGATCCACCGCCTGCACACCACGACCGTGACAGTCGGCTGCACATCAATATTTACAATCTTCGAACGGTGAGGCGGGCGGTAAAGCGGAATACGCGAAAGCTGGCGTGAGTCGCGTCAAAAAAGTCGTGGGGTATTATATGGCAAGACGTTGCCCCCCTGAATTTGCCGCCGGTTTTCATGACGCTGCCCCCTTCCCAAGACTTCACACACCTCCCCGCCGACCGCCGCCTCGAACTGCTCGAAGCCTGGCTGCAAAGCCACGCGGCGCGCTATTCGCTCGATCTCGGCACGCTCGCACCGGCTTCGTCCGACGCCAGTTTTCGCCGCTATTTCCGGCTCGCCGGTAAGGCGGCGCAAGGCGAAAGCTCTGGCACGCTGATCGCGGTCGACGCCCCTCCGCCCGAAAAGTGCCGGGAATTCGTGCAGGTCGCGCATCTGCTCGGCGACGCCGGCGTGCACGTGCCGCGCGTGCTGGAGACCGACTTCGACGCCGGGTTCATGCTCGTCACCGACCTGGGCACCGAGTCGTACCTCGGCGCACTCACCGCCGCGCAAAACGACAACGACCCGCGCCGCGCCCGCACGCTGATGCGCGACGCACTCGACGCGCTGATCCGCTGGCAGCTCACGTCGCGCGAAGACGTGCTGCCGCCGTTCGACGAAGCCTTCCTGCGCCGCGAGATGGAGTTGATGCCCGAGTGGTTCATCGGCCGGCACCTTGGCCGCGAGGTGGACGACAACACCCGCGGCCTGCTCGACCGCACGTTCGCGTTGCTGATAGCGAGCGCGCGGGCGCAGCCGCAAGCGTTCATGCTGCGCGATTTCATGCCGCGCAATCTGATGGTCTGCGCCGCGCCGAACGCGGCGAGCGAAGCAAGTCCCAAGGCCAATCCCGGCGTGCTCGACTTCCAGGACGCGGTGTACGGCCCCATTACCTACGACGTCGCGTCGTTGCTGCGCGACGCGTTCCTCAGTTGGGACGAGGAGTTCGAGCTAGATTGCTTCGTGTACTACTGGGAGCGCGCAAAGAAAGCCGGCTTGCCCGTCGATCCCGATTTTGGAGAGTTCTACCGCCAGATCGAGTGGATGGGACTGCAACGGCATATCAAGGTGCTGGGCCTGTTCTGCCGCATCAATTATCGCGACAGCAAACCGCACTACATGAAAGATCTGCCGCGCTTCATCGGCTATGCGCGCAAGGTGGCCGAGCGTTATGCGCCGCTGCGTCCGTTCGCGAAGCTGCTCGACGATCTCGAAGGCCGCTCGAACGAAGTCGGCTACACGTTCTGACCCAACACAATGTCTCTGAAGAAAGCGATGATTTTCGCCGCGGGCCGCGGCGAGCGCATGCGTCCGTTGACCGACGCGTGCCCCAAGCCTTTGCTCGAAGTAGGCGGCAAACCGCTGATCGTGTGGCAGATCGAGCGGCTCGCCCGCTCGGGCTTCGAGACGATTGTCATCAATCACGCGTGGCTCGGCGAGCAGATCGAAGCCGCGCTTGGCGACGGTTCGCGCTGGCATGTGCAGTTGCGCTATTCGCCCGAGCACGAAGCGCTCGAGACGGCGGGCGGCATTGTCAACGCGCTGCCGCTTATCGAAGATAACGGCGTGAGCGAGGTGTTCCTCGCAGTAAGCGGCGACGTGTACGCGGATTTCGACTATCGCGCATTGAATGCGCATGCTCAGGCAATGAAGTCGCTGGCGGAGCCGGGCATGCATCTGGTCATGGTGCCGAATCCGGCGTTCCATCCGAACGGCGACTTTGCGCTCACGGACGGCGTGTTGTCGCTCGACGCCGAGCCGCGCTTCACGTTCGGCAATATCGGGCTCTACGACACGCGCATGTTCCGCGATCTCCCGCGCGGTACGCGGCGCGCGCTCAAGCCGTACTACCGCGAGACGATCGCGCGCGGTCTCGCGACTGGCGAGCTATACGAAGGCCTGTGGGAAAACGTCGGAACGCCGGCGCAGCTTCAGGCGCTGAATCAGCGGTTGGTCGAGCGCTGAGCGACGCCGCGCGAGGGCACGCTCGGGGTGCGCGGCGCCATACGCGCGCCGCCAGTCGCTTCACGCCTCGCCATTGCCCGCCCCCACAATTTCCGCCGACTCCGGGGCTTCGGCCGCGCGTTGCTGCTGCAACGCCCACATCTGAGCGAAGAGGCCATTCGCGCGCAACAGTTCGGCGTGCGTGCCGCGCTCGACAATGCGCCCCTTGTCCATCACGATGATCTGCTGTGCGTGTACCACCGTCGAAAGCCGGTGCGCGATGATGAGCGTCGTACGTTCGCGTGCGATCTGATCGAGCTCGTGCTGGATGGCGCGCTCCGAACGCGAGTCGAGCGCCGACGTGGCTTCGTCGAACAACAGGATCGGCGGGTTCTTCAGGATGGTCCGCGCGATCGCGACACGCTGCTTCTCGCCGCCCGAGAGCTTCAGCCCACGTTCGCCGACGGGCGTGTCATATCCTTTCGGCAGTCCTTCGATGAACTCATGAATGTGCGCGGCGCGCGCCGCCGCGATTACTTCGTCGCGCGTCGCGGACGGCCGTCCATAGGCGATGTTGTAGTAGATCGAATCGTTGAACAGCACCGTGTCCTGCGGCACGATGCCGATCGAAGCACGCAGCGAAGCCTGCGCCACGTCACGAATGTCCTGACCGTCGATAGTAATTGCGCCGCCCGTCGCGCGGTCCAGGTCGTAGAAGCGGAACATGAGCCGCGCGAGCGTCGACTTGCCCGAGCCGCTATGGCCGACCACCGCCGTGGTGGTGCCGGCTGGAATCGTAAAGCTCACGTCGTGCAGAATCTGCCGCGCCGGTTCGTATGAGAAGTTCACCCGGTCAAAGCGCACTTGCGCGCCGCTCACCTGCAACGCGGGCGCGTCGGGAAGGTCCGGCACTTCCTGCGCGGCTCCGAGGAGCGTGAACATGCGGTCCATGTCGGTGAGGCTTTGCTTCAGTTCCCGATAGACCACGCCGAGAAAATTCAACGGAATATAAAGCTGCAGCATGAACGTGTTGATCAGCACGAGATCGCCGAGCGTGAGGCGTCCGGCCATCACGCCTTCGGTCGCGCGCCACAGAATGAACACGAGCCCCGTGCCGATAATCGCCTGCTGTCCAAAATTCAGCGCCGACAGCGAGCGCTGTGACTTGATGGCCGCCGTGCGATAGCGCTTCAGATTTTCGTCGTAGCGGCTCGCTTCCCACTCTTCATTGCCGAAATATTTGACGGTCTCATAGTTCAGCAGCGAGTCGATTGCGCGCGAGTTCGCTTTCGAATCGAGTTCGTTCATCGTGCGGCGAAAATGCGTGCGCCACTCGGTCACCTTCACCGTGAACACGATGTACACCGCGAGAGCCACGAACGTGACCACCGCGTAATACGCCTCGTATTTGACGACGAAAAACCCAAGCACGAGCCCGACTTCGACCAGCGTCGGCAGAATGCTGTACAGCGAATAAGAGATGAGCTGCGTGATGCCGCGCGTGCCGCGTTCGATGTCGCGCGACATGCCGCCCGTTTGCCGGTCCAGATGAAAGCGCAACGACAAGCCATGCAGATGCCGGAACACTTTGAGCGCAAGCTGCCGCACCGCGCTTTCGGTCACTTTCGAAAACAGGATTTCCCGCAGTTCGGTGAAGAGCGAAGTAGAAAGCCGGACCACCGCATACGCGACCACCAGCAGGCCGACGCCGCCGAGCAGCACGATGCCCGGCGAATCGTGCGCGCGGCCGAGTGCGGTCAGATGCTGCACCGACGCCAGGCTGTCGACGATACGCTTCATCACGATCGGCACGCCAAGATTGGCGATCTTCGCGCCGATCAGGCAACTGAGCGCGAAGATCACGCGCCACTTGTAGGTCGCAAGGTAAGGCAGCAGCGACAGGATGGTCTGCCAGTCGTTGCGCGGTTGGGTGGAGATGGGCGAGGGTTCTGACGGAAGCGAGCGGCGCATGGATTCGGCTGGGGAGGAGGTGGAAATGCCGGAGTTCACAGCGGTACGCCGGCCATTGTGTGCACGTGGCACGTTGCCTGGTGGCGCAACCTCGCTGGGCGCTTTCCCGTACAATTCCTGATCTTCCTATTGTCGCAGAAGCCGGCCGGCGCCGCTTTTCGTGGGCTATCCGGGCATCCGGTCGAAGGTTGACCGAGCGGGCTTGCCGTCTGGCGATGTCCGCAGCTTGCGTGGAGCGGTTGCCGCGTAGTCCACCTGCTGGCCCAGTCGACAAAGCCAAACAGATCAACACGCGTTTCCAGGGTACCAATGACCGATATTCTCCAACTCCCGCAAAAGCCTTGCGCACTGCGCGTCATGCCGCAACCGTCGGACGCGAACGTTCACGGCGACGTGTTCGGCGGCTGGATCATGGCGCAAGTGGATATTGCCGGTTCGATTCCGGCAAGCCGCCGCGCGAATGGACGTGTCGCGACCATCGCGGTCAACTCGTTCGTGTTCAAGCAACCAGTGTTCGTCGGCGATCTGCTGAGCTTTTACGCGGACATCGTCAAAACGGGCAATACGTCGGTCACCGTTTCCGTCGAGGTCTACGCGCAACGTATGAGCCTCACAGAAGATCTCGTGAAGGTAACCGAGGCGATTCTCACCTACGTCGCTACCGACAGCGACCGCCGTCCGCGCGCGCTGCCCGCACTCGATTGAACTCGACCGGGTTCATTGAGGCACTGCATGCCGGCGCTCAATAGCGCATGTATCGCGCACGTATGGCGCACGTATGGCGCACGTATTGCGCAATCACGAACCGGCGCCCGCCGCTATTGAGACGCTAACGCACCATCGGCGCGCAGATACGCGTCGACTTGTCCTTCTATCCACTGCGCAAAATGCGCCTGCTGGGCAGTGAGCGTTTCGCGTTGCTGCCACACGAGCCAGTACGGGTAGCGATAAGGCACGCGAATCGACGTGATCTGCACCAGTTCGCCCCGGCTCACCGCATGCGAGACGAGACTGCGCCGCTCCAGCGCGACACCTTGGCCCAGCAACACCGCGCTGATCACCACGTTCGAGTCGTTCGCGGACAACACCATGCGCGCGGCAACCGGCTGCGCGACCTTCGCCGCTTCGCACCAGTCGCCCCACGGTGCGTCGGGGCTCGAAATCAGCGGACACGCGACCACGTCTTCGGCGGTGACGGGAAAGAGGCCATTCGGCTCGAGCGCAAAATGCGGCGCCGCGACCACGACCATTTCATCGTCGAACAATTTCTGCTGCGCGACGTCGGGCCAATGGCCCTGCCCCATACGAATGGCGATATCGCTCACGCCGGTGCGCAAGTCTTCGAGTTGCAAGCCGGTGGCAAGACGCACGCGATAGTACGGATGCGCTTCACGAAAGCTCTGCAGACGCGGCACGAGCCAATGCTGCGCGAACGACGGCAACGTCGCGATCACCAGTTCGCTGTCATGCGGACGAGCCTGCGCGCGTCGCGTGGCCTGTGTGATGTCGCGCAGCGCCGCGCGTATATCGAGTGCGTAAAGGCGGCCTTCTTCGGTTGGGCGCAACCCGCGCGCCTCGCGTACGAAAAGCGCGACGCCCATTACATCTTCGAGCACCTTGATCTGCTGGCTCACCGCCGAATGCGTGACATGCAACTCGCGCGCGGCCTGGGTGACGCCGCCCAGCCGGGCGACGGCCTCGAAGCAGCGCAGAGCGGTCAAAGGCGGGATCGGTTTCATGTAAGAGATTCTGACGTAAACCGTCGATTAATTTCGCTTTTTCTGCCGCTCGGAGATGCTTAATCTATTGCCCTGACGCGCACCATACTGCACCGGCGGCCAGATGCACGCCACCGCGAGCGCCCGCGCATCGCGATAGAACTTCTAACGGGAGCAATATGAAACTGATCGGAATGCTGGACTCGCCTTACGTGCGCCGGGTGGCTATCTGCATGAAGATGCTGAAGCTGGATTTCGAACACGCGCCCATTTCCGTGTTCAGTACCTACGACCAGTTCGCGGCCATCAACCCGGTGGTCAAGGCGCCGACGCTCGTCGCCGACAACGGCAAGACGGTGATGGATTCCACGGTGATCCTTCAATATCTCGCGTCGCTCGCCGGTTCCGGGCAGCGGCTATTTCCGTCCAGTCCCGACGACTGCCTGCGCGCCGCGCGTCTGACGGGCCTCTCGCTCGCCGCGTGCGACAAGACGGTGCAGATCGTCTACGAACGCAATCTGCGGCCGGTGGACAAGCAGCACGAGCCGTGGATGGAGCGGGTGCGCGGGCAGATGCTCGCCGCGTATGCCGAACTCGAACAGGAAGCCGCGGCCGCGCCGTTGCCAACCGAGGCGGAGCGCTTCGGCGCGGCGGAAGTGACGCTCGCGGTCGCGTGGAACTTCACCCAGGCAATGCTGCCGCAGATCGTGAGCGCCAGCGCACATCCGCATTTGCAGGCATTTTCGGCTGCGGCGGAGCAGTTGCCGGTTTTCGCGAGCACGCCGGCAGTGTGAGGTCGGCGTCGCTAACGCAGGCATAGGTGTAGCGCGATCGACCGAGAGCAGCAGCGACCGCCCGCGCCGCCGCCGCATTCAAACCAGCGCGAGTTCGCGCGCCGCGCCGCCTTGCATCAAGTCGTAAATTGCCTCGGTGGACAAAGGCTTCGCGAAGTAGAAGCCTTGCATCTCGTCGCAAGCACGCTCCTTCAGGAAGTCGAGCTGCGCCGACGTTTCGACGCCTTCGGCTATCACCTGCAGCTTCAGCGAATGAGCGAGCGCGATGATGGCCGAGGTAATCGTCTCGTCGTCGCCGGATATGCCGATGTCGGACACGAACGAGCGGTCGATCTTCAGCCGGTCCACTGGAAAACGCTTCAGGTAGCTGAGGCTCGAATAACCCGTGCCGAAGTCGTCGATGGCAAGGCCAATGCCGAGCGCGTGCAGCTCGTTGAGCATGGACACCGCTTCTTCGGCGTTGCGCATGATTGCACTCTCGGTCAGTTCCAGCTCGAGGTATTGCGGCTCGAGGCCGGTCTCGTCGAGCACCTGCATGACCTGTTTTGCAATATCGCGCTGCTGGAACACACGCGCCGACAGGTTGACCGACACACGCGCCGGCGGCAAGCCGAGGTCTTGCCAGGCCTTGTTTTGACGGCACGCCTCGCGCAGCACCCACTCGGACAGCGGGCCGATGAGACCGCTTTCCTCGGCAACCGGAATGAACGACGACGGCGGCACGAGCCCCACTTCAGGATCGCTCCAACGCACCAGCGCCTCGGTACCGACGATCTGTCCGCTGTCGATATCGACCTGCGGCTGATAGTGCAGCAGGAATTCGTTGTCGCGCAGCGCGCGGCGCAAGCGCCTTTCGAGATTCAAACGCGCGCCCGCGCTCGCGTTCATCTCCGGCTGATAGAACTGGAACGTGTTGCGGCCCATGTCCTTCGCGCGATACATCGCGAGGTCCGCCTTTTTCATCAGCGTTTCGGCGTCGTCGCCGTCTTGCGGGAAAAGACTCGCGCCCATGCTGCACCCGACGTACAGTTCCGTGCCGTCGAGCCAGACCGGCTCCGAAATCGAAGCGCGCACGCGCTCCATCCACGCAATCAGCGATTGTTCGTCGACAGTGTCCGTCATCACGATCACGAACTCGTCGCCGCCGTGTCGCGCGACGGTATCGCTCGTGCGAGTGCAGCGCGCGAGCCGCTCCGCCACGACGCCGAGCAGCCGATCGCCGACGCTGTGGCCCAGGCTGTCGTTGACGTTCTTGAAACCGTCGAGGTCCATGAACACCACGGCCACGCCCTTGTGCTGACGCTGCGCGACGATCAGCGCGTGCTGCAGACGGTCGCGCAGCAGATTGCGGTTGGGCAGGCGCGTGAGGCTGTCGTAGTTGGCCTGATATTCGAGCTGTTCCTGATAGCGCATCAGGTCGGTGACGTCGTTGATCACGCCGATGTGATGCGTAATCACGCCTTCCGCGTTCGGCACGGGCGCAATGAACAACTGATTCCAGAACAGCGCGCCGTCCTTGCGATAGTTGCGCACCACCGCGCTCACTTCGCGATTCGCGGCGAGCGCCTTGCGGATCGACGCAACGCCTTCCTGCTCGCGATCGTCGCGTTGCAAGACCCGGCAATCGTGGCCGATCACCTCGGCGGGATCGTAGCCTGTGATCCGCATGAACGCCGGATTCACGTATTCGATCAGATTGCCCGACGGCGAGGGCGCCGTGATCAGAATTGCGTTGACGCTCGCGTCGAGCGCGCGGCTTTGCAGACGCAGCGCGAGATCGGCGCGCTTGCGCTCCGTGATGTCGGTGTATGAGCCGAGCACGCCGATCACGCGGCCTTCGCCGTCGGTGAACGGCAGCTTGCTCGTCACCGTCGTGCGATGCACGCCGTCGATCACCATGTCGACTTCGAAGTTCATCTTCGGCACGCCGGTGTCGATCACTTCCTTGTCGTGCGCGCTCAGCAGTTCGGCGAAGGCGCGCCACGGCATGTCGGCGTCGCTCTTGCCGACCACCTGCTCTGGATACGAGAGCCCGCCGTCGCGCGCGAACGCCATGTTGCAGCCCAGATAGCGTGACTCCAGATCTTTCCAGAAAATGCGCTGCGGAATGTTGTCGATCACCGCTTCGAGCATCTGATTGGAACGCTGCGCCTCGGCTTCGGCGTTGATCTGTTCGGTGACGTCGTCGGCGAGAACGAAAAACGCGGCGCGTCCCATGAAATTCAGCGCGTGATACGAGATGTCCGCGCTGATAGTCGAGCCGTCCTTGCGCCGGTGATGCCAGATGCCCGCCATCGTGCGGCCGTGCTGCACGCTGTCGGCGCGCTGCAGGTGCGACTCGAGGCGCGCGATCTCCACATTCGGCCGGATCGCGCGAATCGTCATGTCGAGAAACTCGGCCTCCGAATAGCCGTACTGCTGAATCGCCGCAGAATTGACGGCGAGAAAGCGCAGCGTCTCGCGGTCGAAGATATACATGGGTACCGGATGATCGTCGAACAGACTGCGAAAACGCTCGTCGTTGCGGCCAAGCGCCCGCGCGCTGTGCAGCTTCTTGCGCGCACTGCTTTCGCGCATACCGAAAGTGAAAATGAGGAGCGCACTGCCCGCGATCATGGTCACCACCAACATGAACATGGCGTGCTTCGCCCGTTTCGTCGAAGCCGCGAGCGACTCTTTGAACGCGCGGTTTTCGGCGTCACGCAGCGCGGCGAGGCCCGCTTCGACACGTTGCAGCCCGAGCCCGACATGCATATACGACGCCGCCGCCCATGCGCGTGACGCAGCCGGCTCGGCAGCATCGCGGCCCAGCAACGCGTCGTCGATGTCGCGTTGCAGCGCGCGGCTGTCGGCGTCGACCTGCGCCAGCGTGGCGAGCATCGCCGGCTCATCGGCAAGCTCGTCGCGCAATTCGCGCTGGAGACTGGCGAGCGTAGCGCTCATCGTCGCGGCGGCGTTTCCCGGCGACGGTTCAGCGGACGCTTCGAATCGGGCGAGCGCGGCGAGGCCGGCGTCGAGCGCCGTCTGGTAGGCGTCGAGACTCTGGCGAACATGCGTCGAATGCAGCATGCGGGCGTCGGCATCGCGCTGCCCGCCGATCTGCAAATACGCGACGAACACGTTTGCGCCGAGCGCGGCGGCTACGACCGCGATATTGATCAGCAGCCGCTTCGAGATGAAATGGGTCATGGGTTCCGAACGTCGATCGTTCTTCAGGCGGGAGCGCGAGGCCGCTTCCGATGCGTCCGGCCGCATCGATGCGAGTCTTTTACGCGCCAACCCATGGATAACGGCAGCGTTCGGAACAGGTTGAGGGTTGGGAGTGAAAAAAATTTCGGTGATCGCACCTGGCCGGCAGCGCCTAGCCGGCCGCGCCTAGCCGGCCGCACCTAGCCGGCCGCGCCTAGCCGGCAGCGCCTAGCCGGCCGCACCTAGCCGGCCGCTCCTAGCCGGCAGCGCCAAATTCCTTCATCGCCGGGATGAAGTCGTGGTTGATCTCCTGCTTGCGCGAAAGCTTGGCCAGCACGTAGCGCTTGAACGGATCGAGCTGCGCCCACAGCGCGGCGCTCGGCGCCGCCAGGCCGGCCTGTTTCGCCTGACGCAGTACGCTCTCGGGCACGCCGTCCGTGTCGCGCCAGGCTGGCGCCTCGTCAGGCGTGAACCACTCCGGCTCGACGTTCGCGTGAGTGCGCAGCATTTCGAACAGCGCGTGATCGAAGTTCGGCTCGATCTCCGCGTCCTCCTCGACGGGGAAACGCGCGAGCAGCTTGCGGTCTTCGAGCGGCAGCATTTGCCACTGCGCGAGCGAAATGCGCAGGCCGAAACGATCGAGATTGAAGCGAACCGACATCGGGATGTAAGTGAAATTCTCCGACGACTTCACCTCGAAGTTGAACAGCAGCGGTGCCTCGTTGAGTCCCATGACAGTGTTCCTCATTGTTGACGGGCAACGCACAAGCCCGGCTTGAGGTATTTTAGAACCTTATTCGCACACCGGCGGCGCAGTCCGGTACGGTGCGCACGCAGCATAAATGGAGTGAATCAGCTTGAACGAACTGGAAACAACCGGCCAGCCAGGCGCGGTGGAGCGTCAGGTGCACCGTCATCGCGGTGCGGCGGTCGAAACGGTCACCGACCACGTCGGTCAGGAGTGGCCGGTCGCGCTCGTCTTCAACGGCATTTCGCATGCGGTGATGATGTGCACCCCGCGCGACCTCGAAGCGTTCGCGGTGGGCTTCGCAATCTCGGAAGGAATCGTCGCGCGCGGCAGCGACATTCAGGACATCGAGGTCGAATTGCATGACGACGGCGAATTGCCGCACGCCGAAGTGCAGTTGCAGGTCGTGCAGCAGGCGTTCGTCGCGCTGAAGGAAAAGCGCCGTGCGCTCGCCGGCCGCACCGGCTGCGGCGTGTGCGGCATAGAAAGCATCGACCTGCTCGATCTGAAACCCGAACGCGTGCCGGACACTGGCTTTCTGCAGCGGCTCGCACCGGACGCGATTGCGCGCGCCGCTCGCGAGTTGCCGCAGCATCAGGCGCTCACGCGTCTCACGGGCGGCTTGCACGCCGCCGCATGGTGCGACGCGGCGGGCGCAATACGTTATGCGTTCGAAGACGTGGGCCGCCACAATGCGCTCGACAAACTGATCGGCCAACTCGTGCTCGATCGCGTGGATACGAAAGAGGGCTTCGTGTTCCTGTCGAGCCGCGCGAGTTATGAGCTCGTGCGCAAAGCTGCTCGCGTCGACGTGCCGATGGTCGCGACGATCTCGGCGCCCTCGTCGCTTGCAATTGCGATTGCCCGCAAGGCGGGCGTGCGGCTCGTCAGCTTCTGCCGTGAAACCAGCTACGTCGATTACGACACGGCGCAGCCGTCACAAAGCTGAGCAGCCGCTCAGTCGAATTGCCGGAAGTCAGGCTTGCGCTTTTCGAAGAACGCCTTGAACGCCTCGCGCGCTTCGGGCGCGATCAGCATCTTGCCGAAATGCACGGCTTCTTCCGACATCTGCGTTTGCAGTTCCTGGTGGCTCGCGCGCTTCATCAGGCTCTTCGTCACCCGCAATGACGACGCCGGCAGCGCGGCCAGCTTCGCTGCTTGCGATGCCGCGAACGCATCGACTTCCGCAGCCGGGAGTATGCGGTTCACGAAGCCCATGCGCTGTGCCTCGGCGACGTCGAATGCCTCGCCAAGAAGCAGTTTCTCGGCTGCTGCCTGGTAGCCGGCGACACGCGCGAGCAGCAGGCTCGACGCCGCTTCCGGGCACAACCCGAGTTGCGCGAACGGCAGCGAGAAGCTCGCGGAGTCGGCGGCATAGACAAGATCGCAATGCAGCAGCAGCGTTGTGCCGATGCCCACCGCCGGTCCCGCCACTGACGCGACCACCGGCTTCTCGGCCGAACTGATTGCACGCAGGAACTGGAACACCGGCGCGTTTTCGCCCATTGGCGGCGACTTCATGAAGTCTTCGAGGTCGTTGCCGGCGCTGAAGATGTTCGCGCTGCCGCGAATCAGGATCGCGCGCACCGACGCGTCGCCTTGCGCCCGCACCAGCGTGTCGGCCATCGTTTGGTACATCGCGGCCGTGATTGCGTTCTTCTTGTCCGGCCGGTTGAAGGCAATTGTCAGCACGCCATTTGCGCGCTCGACCAGAATATCCGTCGTCATTTTGTCTCCTCGACTGCTGCGGAAACTGCTGGAAAACTGCTGCTGCGAATGCGAAAACGGTTCGCAAGCGGCAAGCCTGCGAACCGTTCTGCGCGCCTTAACGGCTTGCCGCTAACACCGGCGGGGACTGGGTCACAGCCGCTCGATAATGCCGGCTGCGCCCATGCCCGTGCCCACGCACATCGTCACCATGCCGTACTTGTAGTTGCGGCGGCGTAGACCGTGCACGACCGTGGACGCACGAATCGCGCCCGTCGCTCCAAGCGGATGACCCAGCGCGATCGCTCCGCCGAGCGGGTTGATCTTCGACGGATCGAGACCGAGGTCCTGAATCACCGCGAGCGACTGCGCGGCGAACGCTTCATTCAGCTCGATCCAGTCGATGTCGTCCTGCTTGAGACCCGCAGCCTTCAACGCGGCGGGAATCGCTTCCTTCGGCCCAATGCCCATGATTTCCGGCGGCACGCCTCGCACCGCAAAGCTCACGAAGCGTGCGAGCGGCGTCAGATTGAATTGCTTCAGGATCTTTTCCGACACGACAATCAGCGCGCCCGCGCCGTCCGACGTCTGCGAACTGTTGCCCGCCGTCACTGAGCCCTTGTTCGCGAACACCGTGCGCAGCTTCGCGAGACCTTCGAGCGAGGTATCCGCGCGCGGGCCCTCGTCGAGCGCGACTTCACGCGTTTTGACGCGCACTTCGCCGGTGGCCAGATCGGGGAAGCGTTCGGTGATCGTGTAAGCGGCGATTTCGTCGTTGAACTCGCCGGCTTGCTGCGCAGCGATTGCGCGGCGATGCGATTCGACCGAGAACGCATCTTGCGCTTCGCGGCTGATCTTCCAGCGCTCGGCGACTTTTTCCGCGGTCAGGCCCATGCCGTACGCGATGCCGACGTCTTCGTTGCGATCGAAGATGTGCGGCGACAGCGACGGCTTGTTGCCCATCATCGGCACCATGCTCATGGATTCGCAGCCGCCCGCGATCATCGCGTCCGATTCACCCACGCGGATGCGATCCGCAGCCATAGCCAGCGCGGTCAAGCCCGACGCGCAGAAGCGGTTCACCGTGACGCCGCCGACCGAATTGGGCAAACCGGCCAGCAATGCGCCCATCCGCGCGACGTTCAAGCCCTGTTCCGCTTCGGGAATCGCGCAGCCGACGATGGCGTCTTCGATCACCTTGGTGTCCAGACCAGGCACCTGCGCAACGGCCGATCTGATCGCGTGAACCAGCAGTTCGTCGGGGCGCGTATTCCTGAACATGCCGCGCGGCGCCTTGCCGATCGGCGTACGGCTCGCGGCGACGATGTATGCGTCTTGCAATTGCTTTGTCATTTGAAGCTCCGATGTAGGCGGCGGTGACGCTTTCGCGCTTACTCCCGCCCCATGCAAATGTATTTGCGCTAGTCGCTCAATTCCGCACCGGCTTGCCGGTCTGCAGCATGCCCATGATCCGTTCCTGGGTCTTTTGCGTGCCCAGCAGATCCACGAATGCGCGACGCTCCAGTTGCAGCAGCCATTCTTCGTCGACGAGACTGCCTGCTTCCACGTCGCCGCCGCACACGGCTTCCGCGATACGGCTTGCGATCACAAAGTCGTGCTCGCTGATGAAGCGCCCGTCGCGCATGTTCACGAGCGAAGCCTTGATCGTCGAGATCGCCGAACGTCCGGCGACCGGCACTTGCGTGACGCGCAGCGGCGGACGATAACCCGCGCCGGCCAGCGCGCGCGCTTCTTTCTTCGCGACGTCGAGCAGCTCGAACACGTTGAAGACGATCGTGTCGGACGGCTTCAGATAACCCATTGCGCGAGCATCGAGCGCGGAGGCGGAGACCTTCGCCATCGCCGCGTTTTCGAACGACTTCTGCACGAACTTCAACAGGTCGTTGGTCGCGCCGACTTGCGTCGCGGCTTCCGCTGCGCGCAGCGCCGCTTCCTTCAGGCCGCCGCCCGCGGGCACGAGACCCACGCCGACTTCCACCAGACCGATATAGCTTTCGATGTGCGCGACCCGCTTCGCGCTATGCAGCAGCAGCTCGCAGCCGCCGCCAAGCGCGATACCCGATACCGCGGAAACGACCGGCACGCTCGCATACTTCACGCGCAGCATGCCTTGCTGGAATTTCTTCACGAACGGCTCGATGCCCTTCGCGCCGCCCATCATGAACGCGGGCATCGCTTCTTCAAGGTTGGCGCCCGCGGAGAACGGGCCGCCCGGCGTGCCGAGCTTCAGCGATGTCGGCTGCCATACGACGAGACCTTTGTACTCTTTCTCAGCGAGCTCGATTGCCTGCGTGAGACCGTCTATCACCGACGGTCCGATCGTGTTCATCTTGCTCTTGAACGACACGATCAGCACGTCGTTTTCGCCGGCGCGGTCGTCCACCCAGGCGCGCACGGCGTCGGTTTCGAATAGCGTCTTGCCGTAGGTCTTAGGGTCAGCAGCCGTTTCGCCGACGAGCGGTGCGCGAAACACCTGCCGGTCATACACACCGAGCGATGAGCGCGGCACGAAAGTCTTCGAAGCGGGCGACCATGAACCTTCGTTCGTATGCACGCCGCCCTTCTCGGCGACCGGGCCGTCGAGCACCCACGACGGCAGCGGCACGTTCGAGAGCGCCTTGCCCGCCGCGATATCTTCCTGCACCCATTCGGCGACCTGCTTCCAGCCCGCCGTCTGCCAGCCTTCGAACGGGCCTTCGTTCCAGCCAAAGCCCCAGCGAATTGCCAGGTCGACGTCGCGCGCGTTATCGGCGATCGATTCCAGATGCACGCCGATGTAGTGGAACACGTCGCGGAAAATCGACCACAGGAATTGGGCCTGCGGATGCTGCGATTCGCGCAGCAGTTTGAGGCGCTCGGCCGGCGGGCGCTTCAGGATGCGGCCGACCAGTTCGTCCGCCTTCGCACCGCCATCCACGTAGTCGCCCGTTTTCGGGTCGAGCACCTTGATCGCCTTGCCTTCTTTCCGGTAGAAGCCGCCGCCGGTTTTCTGACCGAGTGCGCCCTTCTTCACCAGTTCGGCGAGCACGGCCGGCGTTTCGTAGACGGGGAAGAACGGATCGTCCTTCAGGTTGTCCTGCATCGTCTTGATGACGTGCGCCATTGTGTCCAGACCGACCACGTCGGCGGTCCGGAACGTGGCCGACTTCGCACGGCCGAGACGCGAGCCGGTCAGGTCGTCCACTTCGTCGAAACGCAGGCCGAATTTCGCGGCTTCGGTAATGACGGCGAGAATCGAGAAAATGCCGACGCGATTCGCGATGAAGTTCGGCGTGTCCTTCGCGCGCACGACGCCCTTGCCGACCACGCTCGTCAGGAACGTTTCCAGCTGATCGAGAATTTCGGGGCGCGTCGTCGCGGTCGGAATCAGTTCGACGAGATGCATGTAGCGCGGCGGATTGAAGAAGTGCACACCGCAAAAGCGCGCCTTCAGCTCGTCCGCGAAACCTTGCGAGAGTTCGGTGATCGACAGGCCCGACGTGTTGGTCGCGAAAATCGCGTTCGGCGCGATATGCGGCGACACCTTCTTGTACAGGTCGTGCTTCCAGTCCATGCGCTCGGCGATCGCTTCGATCACGAGGTCGCATTCGGCAAGCTTCTCGATGTCGTCGTCGTAATTCGCCGGCTGAATGTATTGCGCGTCGTCTTTCACGCCGAACGGCGCCGGCGACAGCTTCTTCAGATTCTCGATCGCCTTCAGCGCGATCGCGTTCTTCGGGCCTTCTTTGGCGGGCAGGTCGAACAGCAGTACGGGCACCTTGGCGTTGATCAGGTGCGCGGCGATCTGCGCGCCCATCACGCCGGCGCCGAGCACGGCTACCTTGCGAATGATCAGATTGCTCACGTCGTTCCTCCGGGGAGTTATGCGGTGTCGCGAATGTGTCGGCTGGTTCGCGACATGTGTGACTGGCGAACGCGTCGCGCTGTTCGAACAAGCGCGACGCGTTCCGTGAGATGGCTTAGAACAGCGCTTCTTCGACTTCCATGAGCGGCTTCGAACCTGCGCGCGCCTGACGGATCGTCATGGCGGTTTCAGGCAGCAGCTTCGCGAAGTAGAAACGCGCGGTGGCGAGCTTCGCCTTGTAGAACGGGTCGCCCGACGCTTCCTTGTCCAGCGCGATGCGCGCCATGCGCGCCCAGAAGTACGAGAACACGAGATGGCCGACAGTGCGCAAGTACGGCACGGCAGCGGCGCCGACTTCGTCCGGGTTCTGCATGGCCTTCATGCCGATTTCCATGGTCAGCTTCTGCACCTTTTCGCCGATGTCGGCGAGCGGGTTGATGAATTCCTGCATTTCCGGCTTCACGCCTTCCGCTTCGACGAACTCCGTGACGAGCTTGCCGAACTTCTTCATCTTCGCGCCCATGTCGCCGAGAATCTTGCGGCCGAGCAGGTCGAGCGCCTGAATCGCGTTAGTGCCTTCGTAGATCATGTTGATACGCGCGTCGCGCACGTACTGCTCCATGCCCCACTCGGCGATGAAGCCGTGGCCGCCGTAAATCTGCATCGCGTGATTGGTGCCTTCGAACGCGTTGTCCGACAGGAACGCTTTCAGGATCGGCGTGAGCAGCGCGACGAGATCGGCGGCTTCCTTACGCACCGCTTCGTCGGCGTGCGACAGCTCCTTGTCGATGTGCAGCGCGGACCAGTATGAGAACGCGCGCGCGCCTTCCGCATAGGCCTTCTGCGTGAGCAGCATGCGACGCACGTCAGGGTGGACGATGATCGGATCGGCGGCCTTCTCGGGCGCCTTCGGGCCGGTCAGCGAACGCATCTGCAGACGCTCTTTCGCGTACGTGAGCGAGTTCTGATACGCAACTTCGGTGAGGCCGAGACTCTGCATGCCGACGCCAAGGCGCGCCGCGTTCATCATCACGAACATCGCGTTCAGGCCTTTGTTCGGCTCACCGACGAGCCAGCCCTTCGCGTTGTCGAGATTGATCACGCAGGTCGCGTTGCCGTGAATGCCCATCTTATGTTCGATGGAGCCGCACTTCACGCCATTGCGTTCGCCCGGCTCGCCGGCTTCGTTCGGAACGAACTTCGGCACGATGAAAAGCGAAATGCCTTTGGTGCCCTTGGGTGCATCCGGCAAACGCGCGAGCACGAGGTGGACGATGTTCTCTGCGAGATCGTGCTCACCGCTGGAGATGAAAATCTTCGTACCGCTGATCGAGTACGAACCGTCGCTGTTCGGCTCGGCCTTGGTGCGCAGAATGCCGAGATCGGTGCCGCAATGCGGTTCGGTCAGACACATCGTGCCGGTCCATACGCCGGAAACGAGCTTCGGCAGATAGCGCTGCTGCAGCTCGGGCGTGCCGTGTGCGTGCAGACATTCGTAGGCGCCGTGCGAGAGACCCGGATACATGGTCCACGCCTGATTTGCCGAGTTCAGCATTTCGTACAACGCGTTGTTGACGAACGCGGGCAGCCCCTGGCCGCCGTATTCCGGATCGCAGCCAAGCGCCGGCCAGCCAGCTTCCACATACTGCTGATAGGCTTCCTTGAAGCCTTTCGGCGTGGTGACGACGCCGTCGCCGACGTACGTGCAGCCTTCCTGGTCGCCGCTGTGATTGAGCGGGAACAACACTTCGGAGCAGAACTTGCCGGCCTCTTCGAGCACGGCGTTGATCGTCTCCGCGTCGAGATCCGCGTGCTTCGGCATCTGCTTGATCTCGGCTTCGACGTTAAGCAGTTCGTGCAACACGAATTGCATGTCGCGCAGCGGCGCGGCGTACTGTCCCATGACTCTCTCCAAAGTTTGACAAGAAGCCAGGCCGTTAGCGCAAGTGCGTCACGCGGATGTTGTTCGCGTTCTCGCCGCCGAACCTTGTTCAGGTTTCGCGGTTTGCCGCGGTTTGCACTAACGGCTTTCGCTCTGATACGAAACAATCAATTTTTCCAGCGCGGCCCACGTGAGACGCACCGCATCCGGCAGATGCAGGAAGCGCGCGTCGTGATGCAGGCCGAGCGTGAAGCTGTACAGTTCGAAGAGCATCAACTGCGGGTCCGTATCGGCACGCAAATGCCCTTCCTCTACCGCCTGCGAAATCGCGCGAGTCAGCGCCGCGCGCCAGATCGTCACGCTCGACACAAGTTGCTCGCGCACCTGGCTATCCGCGCGGTCGTCGTACTCGACGGCGCCGCTGATGTAGATGCACCCGGTCGTGACTTCCTGAATGCGCTTCTCGATCCAGCGGGAAATCATCGCTCGCAAGCGCGGCAGTCCGCGAGGTTCGCGCAGGCTCGGAAAGAACACTTCGTCTTCGAAACGACGGTGATATTCGCGCACCACTTCAACCTGCAAGTCTTCGCGCGATCCGAAATGCGCGAACACACCGCTTTTGCTCATCTGCATGCGCTCGGCCAGGAGGCCAATCGTCAGACCTTCAAGTCCGTCGCGGCTTGCGAGATCAAGTGCTGCATCGAGAATCGCGACTCGCGTCTGTTCGCCTTTTCGCATAGCTTTTTACCGTTCTAATGTGACCGAAATGAAAATCGAACGGCCGTACTATTATTGAGTGGCGCCGTCCGCGAAACAAGGACTTTATTAGAAACCGGTTTCTAACCAGGTTTCAATTCTGCGGCATCTGGCAATCGGAGGAAGCTGATTTTTTAGAGGGGTTCGCCTTGAGGCAATTGTTGCTCAGGGGACACCCGTTTGATTGCTGCTTCCGTTGCCGTTTTCGTCGTAAGGCCGGCATGATGCCGTACAAAGGCCGCCATCAGGAAGGGGCGGGGCGCCATGTTGGCATTGCGTCTGTGTTGCGTTGGCGCCCCTTCAATCGTAGCCGCCCACCGTGAGCACCTTCATCACCGCCCGGTAGGTCGTGTAGGCGAGCCAGTTGAGCAGGCGCTCGCCGGCCGGACGCGCATCGTAGTGCGCTTCGTCGATACGCCGTGAGTCCTTGAAGGCGACCAGAATCGCCTCGCGAAGCGCGTCGATCGACGGATCGTTTACCAGCACGACATTAGCCTCGTTATTGAGCATCAGGCTCAGCGCGTCGAGATTGGACGAACCCACGGTCGCCCAGTTCGAGTCGACCACCGCGACCTTGCCGTGCAGCAGGGTTTTCTCGTACTCGGCGATCTGCACGCCTGCTCGAAGCAACGCGCGATAGAGAAACGGCACGGCGTAATCGAGCGCCTTGAATTCCTTGCGCCCGATGATCAGCTTCACCACCACGCCCCGCCGCGCCGCATATACCAGCGCGCGCCGCAGTTTGCGGCCCGGCATGAAGTACGGGTTCGCCAGCAGCACCTCGTGGCGAGCCTGGCCGATCGCCGTCAGATACGCCTTTTCGATCGCCCGGCGATTGATCAGGTTGTCGCGTGCGACGAAGGCGACGCAGGGTTCGCCGCCCGCCCACAACTCCTCGTTGCGGCGCCGGCGGCGACGTCTCAGGTTGCCGAGGGACGATGCCGTCTTCGGAGTCAGATCCGGCTCCAACGAATCGAGCGGCCGATGTCCGACGCGAATCCGGCGCCATTGCACTTCAAAGGCCTCGCGGATGTCGTTAACCACCGGCCCGTGCAATTCCACCGCGAAATCCCAGCGTCGATAGGGCAGCCGTTCGCCGTCGTTCTCGTAATCGTCGACGATGTTGATGCCGCCGCAGTACCCGAACTGATCGTCGATCACGGCCAGCTTGCGGTGCGTGCGCGAAAAACCGAAGCGCCCGAAGATATGCGGGTTGTAGATCCGATGCTCGATGCCCGCGCTGGCCCACTCGTCGAACATCGACAGGCGCGCAGTGCCGATGCCGTCGGTAATCACTCGCACGCGCACGCCACGCGCCGCCGCTCGCAGCAACGCTGCGCCGACCGACTGGCCGGCCTCGTCGTTGCAGAAGATGTAGGTTTCGAGAACGACGTCGCGCTCCGCGGCATCAATGCGCTCGATGAGCGCGCTGAAGTACTCGCCGCCCGAGCGCAGCAGCTTGACGTCGTTGCCGCTCGTGAAGCGGTAGCGCTGCCAATAGCGGCGGCCGAGCAGCGATTGCCGCAGGCGGGCGAAGCGGCGTGCGCCGCCGACGCTCATGCGCGAGACTCCGAACGCTCGCGCAGCCTCTTGGGCAATTGCAGAATCGCATCCGCATTCGACGAAGAGAAACAACGCGACGCCGCCTCTTCATATGGCAGCCAGAGAAATGCGGTGTGTTCGCGCGGCGCCAATGTCACTTCGAGCTGTTCGGGCACTTGTACGCTGAACCAATGCTCGGTGTTATGGATCACGCCTTCGCCGTAACGATGCAGGAACTGCGGATAGATCTCGTACTCGATCGAGTATTGCCAGTCGAACAAGGCGCTCTCCGGCACCAGTGCGCTGCCGATCACGATGCCCGTTTCTTCGGCCACTTCACGGATCGCCGTCTCGGCGAGCGGCTCATCGAGCCGGTCTTTGGAACCCGTCACCGATTGCCAGAAGCCCGGAATATCGGCGCGCTCGATCAACAGCACGTCGAGCGAGGGCGTATGAATGACGACAAGTACGGACTGCGGGATCTTTGGCGGTTTCGGCATGGCGTGAAAACTGGGCGCAACGCTTGCGCGGTACATGTCGGCGAGTGGTCCAATGAGCGAGCAGAAGCTGTTGCATGGACTGTAACGCAAAAAGCAAAAAAGGCGCATGACGCGCCTTTCTCGTTTTGCTATTTCATCAAGCGTTTCTTGCTCGATGTTGCTTATGCCAGCTTGCGTGCTAGCCCGCGTTGCCGTTCACAGGCAGCCGCGGGTCGCCTCGATTACGCCTTCGGTTCCGGCGTACGCAAGCGGATGTGCAACTCGCGCAACTGGCGCTCGTCCACTTCGCTCGGCGCTTGCGTGAGCAAGTCTTGCGCGCGCTGCGTCTTGGGGAACGCGATCACGTCGCGGATCGAGTCGGCGCCGGCCATCATCGTGACGATGCGGTCCAGGCCGAACGCGATGCCGCCGTGCGGAGGCGCGCCGTATTGCAGCGCGTCGAGCAGGAAGCCGAACTTGGCTTGCGCTTCTTCCGCGTTGATCTTCAGCGCGCGGAACACCTTGCTCTGCACTTCTTCACGATGAATACGCACCGAGCCGCCGCCGATTTCCCAGCCGTTCAGCACCATGT
Organism: Paraburkholderia sp. 22098; assembly: GCF_052045935.1. Classification (NCBI taxonomy): domain Bacteria; kingdom Pseudomonadati; phylum Pseudomonadota; class Betaproteobacteria; order Burkholderiales; family Burkholderiaceae; genus Paraburkholderia; species Paraburkholderia sp. 22098. The sequence goes on from NZ_JBQEPV010000001.1 coordinate 47,012, forward strand.
CGTATGCCTTTGCGAGACAGCGCGCCGGGTCCGTTTCCAGATACTCGAGGTGCTCGTCTTTCGGGCTCGTGAACGGGTGATGCGCGGCGACGTAGCGGTTGTCTTCCTCGTCGTATTCGAACATCGGGAAGTCGACCACCCACAGCGGCTTCCAGCCCGATTCGACGAGGCCGTTTGCCTTGCCGAATTCCGAGTGGCCGATCTTAAGGCGCAGCGCGCCGAGGCTGTCGTTCACCACCTTCGCGCGGTCCGCCGCGAAGAAAATAATGTCGCCGTCTTGCGCGCCGGTGCGCTCGATGATCGCCTTGACCGCTTCGTCGTGCAGATTCTTGACGATCGGGCTTTGGAGGCCGTCACGGCCCTTCGCCACTTCGTTGACCTTGATCCACGCGAGACCCTTGGCACCGTAAATGCGCACGAATTCCGTGTAGCTGTCGATGTCGCCACGTGAAAGCTCGCCGCCCTTCGGCACGCGGATCGCCGCGACGCGGCCGTCTTTGGTGTTGGCCGGCGTGCTGAACACCTTGAAGTCGACGTCTTTGACCGCGTCGGTCAGGTCGGTGAACTCGAGCTTTACGCGCAGGTCCGGCTTGTCCGAACCGAAGCGGCGCATGGCTTCCGAATACTGCATAACCGGGAATTTCTCGTCCAGCTCGACGCCGATCGTTTCCTTGAACACGTGACGGATCATCGCTTCGAACAGATCGCGGATTTCCTGTTCCGACAGGAACGAGGTTTCGCAGTCGATCTGCGTGAATTCCGGCTGACGGTCGGCGCGCAGGTCTTCGTCGCGGAAGCACTTGACGATCTGGTAGTAGCGATCGAAGTTCGCGACCATCAGGAGCTGCTTGAAGAGTTGCGGCGATTGCGGCAGCGCGAAGAACTGGCCGGGGTTGGTGCGCGACGGCACCAGGTAGTCGCGAGCGCCTTCCGGCGTGCTCTTGGTGAGCATCGGCGTTTCAATGTCGACGAAGCCCTGCGCGTCCAGATACTTACGCACTTCGATCGCGACACGGTAGCGCAGACGCAGGTTGTGCTGCATCTGCGGACGGCGCAGGTCCAGCACGCGATGCGTAAGACGCGTCGTTTCCGACAGATTGTCGTCGTCGAGCTGGAACGGCGGCGTGATCGACGCGTTCAGCACGATCAGCTCGTGGCACAGCACTTCGATCTTGCCGCTTTTCAGCGCGGCGTTCGTCGTGCCTTCCGGACGGCTGCGCACCACGCCCTTGATTTGCAGACAGAATTCGTTGCGCACGCCTTCGGCGGCCTTGAACATCTCCGCGCGGTCCGGGTCGCAGACGACCTGAACGAGGCCTTCGCGGTCGCGCAGGTCGATGAAGATAACGCCGCCATGGTCGCGGCGGCGGCTTACCCAGCCGCACAGCGAGACGGTTTGGCCCAGCAGTTCTTCGGTCACCAGACCGCAGTATTCAGATCTCATCGACATGATGTTTGACTTTCGTTTTGCATTAGTTGAACGGCGCGCCGCAGCTGAACACTGCGTGAAACGTTGCGCGCCGGCATTACAGCGGAGGCTCGACTGTCGTGCGGCGCACCGGCGCCGGCGGCGCGGACGGCGCCACCACGCCCATCGAGACGATGTACTTGAGCGCGGCGTCGACGGTCATGTCGAGTTCGATCACTTCGCTCTTCGGCACCATCAGAAAGAAGCCGGACGTTGGGTTCGGCGTAGTCGGCACGTAGACGCTGACGTGATCTTCCTTCAGGTGATTGATCACGTCGCCGCCCGGAATGCCGGTGAGAAACGCGATCGTATAGGAGCCACGGCGCGGATATTCGATCAGAAGCGCCTTACGAAAGGCGTTGCCGCTGCTCGACAGCAGCGTGTCGGACACCTGCTTGACGCTCGTGTAGATCGGTCCGACCACGGGAATGTGCGCGACGACGACTTCCCACCACTTCACGAGCTTCTGCCCGACGAAGTTCTGCGTCAGCAGCCCGACGACAAAGATGAATGCCAGTGTCAGCACCGCGCCGAGACCCGGCAGACGGAAGCCGAACACACGCTCCGGTTGCCATGCGCGCGGCAGTAGCAACAGCGTTTGGTCCATCGTGCCGATGATCAGACCGAGCACCCACAGTGTGATGGCCAAAGGCACCAGCACCAGCAGGCCAGTCAGAAACACCGATTTGAGCGTCGTTTTTTTCGTCGTCATGTGTACCGCCAGAAAGCCGCGCCGCGAAAGCGCTGCGCGGCGTGTGCACCGCCCGCGAGGGCGGCAGTCCCACTAGGCGCTGCCCGAACTGCTAGCGCCTGTGCTAGCCGCCGGCGCCGCAGCGGGCGCGGCCGGCGTGGCGGCTGCGCTGCTGGCCGTGGCCGTGTCGGATTTCGCGGCGCCATTGCCGCCAGGTGCGGCAGCCCCGGCCGGGCTGCCGTTGGACGCACCGTCTGCGTCCGCCTTCGCCGGCGCGCTCGTGCCGCCATTGCCGCCGCGGAAGTCGGTCACGTACCAACCGGAGCCCTTCAACTGGAAGCCTGCGGCCGTAACCTGTTTCCGAAAAGTGTCTTTCCCGCATTCGGGACATTGCGTCAACTGGGCGTCGCTCATCTTCTGAAGCACGTCTTTCCCGAAGCCGCATGACTCGCAACGATAAGCGTAGATCGGCATGACCTGTTCCCTACTGAAATCTTGTAAACGCTTGCAAAGCCTTGAATTATAGCCGCAAACGATAACGCTCCCCGCATTTTGGGGATAAGCGTCCGACGCGACCGCCGATGCGCCAGATGAGGGCGGCTACCGGGAAAATCAAGGGCCGCTTTGACGCCGGAAGCGGGTATATGTCTCGCACGTAGCCGCTTCCAGTTGCCGCTATAGTCGCCCGCCAAATCCCGCCGCGCCACGCTCACGCGCGGCGGCGCCAGGTCAGCCAGCGCTCGCGCCCCGCGAATACGGCGATCGAATCGGTCACGGGTTCGTCTTCGAGCAGTTCGAAAAACGGCGTCAGCAGCGCTTCCAGTTCGCCACGCTCGATGCCGAACGGCGGCCCCTTCGGCGTCGCGCCGAAAAAGAAGAATCCGGCGAGCAGCGCGCCCGCCGGCAACAGATCCGCCATTCGACGCGCATAGTCGACGCGCCGCGCCAACGGCAACGCGCAGAGAAACGCCCGCTCATAGATCCACGCCGGCCTGAACGGCGGCTCGTAGGTGAAGAAATCGGCTTCTTCCACGAGTTCTGCATGTTGCTCGCCCAATTGCGCCCGCGCCGCCGCAACCGCTGCCTGCGAGAAATCAATCGCCCGAACCGGGCTGCCGTGCTCTGCCAGCCAGGCCGCTTCATATGCGCTGCCGCAACCCGGAATCAGCACCGCTTTTCCGGTGTGCCGGCTCGCAAACGACTGAAACGCCGACGGCACACCCGCCTGATCCCACGGCATGAAATGCTGCTCGAACCGCTCGTTCCAGAACGCCGGCGAATTCGGATCACGGTTTTCAAAATCGGGGACCGGGGATTGGGTCGTGTCGCTCATCACGTGCCTCGCAAACTCATTAGCTGCCGTAGGCCAGCGCGAGGACCACTCGCGCAAGCGCCGCGCCGACGCCGACCGCTACGCCAAACAGCAGCAAGCCCTGCAGCAGCCGGTTAGTACGCTTCTGTTCGAGCAGGATCTGCCGGATCATGTCGTCGTTGCCGACCCGCCCGTGATCGTGGCGTTCGGCCAGCACATGATGGATCAGCCGCGGCAACTGTGGCAGCGTCTTGCTCCACTGCGGCGCCTCGATCTTGAGCCGCTCGTACCAGCCGCGCAGGCCGATCTGCTCATTCATCCAGCGCTCGAGATAGGGCTTTGCCGTCTTCCACAAATCCAGCTCGGGGTCGAGCGATCGGCCGAGCCCTTCCACGTTGAGCATGGTCTTTTGCAACAGCACCAGTTGTGGCTGAATTTCGACGTTGAAGCGACGCGACGTAGAAAACAGACGCATCAGCACCTGACCGAGCGAGATGTCCTTCAGCGCGCGGTCGAAATACGGCTCGCATACAGCACGAATGGCGCTTTCGAGTTCTTCCACGCGCGTGGTCGGCGGCACCCAGCCCGATTCCAGATGCAGCGTTGCGACGCGGTGGTAGTCACGCTTGAAAAACGCGAGGAAATTCTGCGCGAGGTAGTTCTTGTCGAAGTCCGACAGCGCCCCGATGATCCCGAAATCCAGCGCGATATAACGGCCGAAATGCGCCGGATCGAGGCTCACCTGAATGTTGCCGGGGTGCATGTCCGCGTGGAAAAAGCCGTCGCGGAACACCTGCGTAAAGAAAATTTCGACGCCTTCGCGCGCCAGCTTCGGGATATCCACGCCCGCCGCCCGCAGTGTATCCACCTGGCTGATCGGCACGCCGACCATACGCTCCATGACGAGCACGGTTGGCGTGCAAAACTCCCAGTACATTTCCGGCACGAGCAGCAGATCGAGCCCGGCGAAATTACGGCGCAACTGGCTGCCGTTGGCCGCCTCGCGCATCAGATCGAGTTCGTCGTGCAGGTACTTGTCGAACTCAGCGACCACCTCGCGCGGCTTCAGGCGCTTGCCGTCCGCCCACAAACGCTCGGCCCACACGGCGATGTCGCGCAGCAACGCGAGGTCCGAATCGATAACGGGCAGCATGTTCGGACGCAGCACCTTCACAGCGACGGCCTTGCCCGCATGCTGTCCGGCCTTCACCGTCGCGAAGTGCACCTGCGCAATGGATGCGCTCGCCACAGGCACCCGCTCGAAATCGTCGAACAGCACGTCGACCGGCGCGCCCAAGGACTTCTCGACCAGCCCTATCGCCACCGCCGAATCGAACGGCGGCACCTGGTCCTGAAGCTTCGCGAGTTCGTTGGCAATATCGACCGGCAACAGGTCGCGCCGCGTCGACAATACCTGCCCGAACTTGACGAAGATCGGCCCGAGGCTTTCAAGTGCGAGCCGCAAACGCACGCCGGGCGGCGCGTCGAACTTGCGGCCGATCGTGGTGATACGCAGCAGCATGCGCACGCGCCGGTCGTTGACGCGGCCGAGCATCATCTCGTCGAGACCGAAGCGGATAACCGTGAAAAATATCTTGAGGAAACGCAGAAAACGCATGGTTGTGCCCGGTGACTAGCGCGTGCCGCGCAACGTGGCGGCGCCGCCCGGCACAACTGCGCCGTGGGCTTCGACCTTCTGTTCAAGACGCTGGATACGTTTTTCCACTCGCGCCAACGCGTCGCGGGCCTGTGCCAGCTCGGCGTTGAAATCTTGCAGCGCGGCGCGGCGCACGAGCTGAGGATTCTCGTCGAGCAGATACTCGGTGGCCGTATCGAGCAGATTGCGGCCGGTGCGCTGGACATGTTCGCCGACCGTGCGCACGATCGACGCAACCCGCCACGCGGGGCCGTCGCCGATCAGCTTCGCCAGATCCTCCTCCGGCTCCCAGCGCAAATGCTCGGCGAGGTGGGCAATGACCGTGGCGAACTCCGCGTCGCCTTCGATCTTCACGTGTTTCATGACAGCCGCCTGGCCGCCCTGCACGAACGCGGGCAACGCGTCGGACGGAACCGAAATGGTCACGTCGAACTGTTGGGCGTCGCTTGCGCCGAGCGTAGTCAGATAGCCGTCCGGCTGCACCAGCAGCATCAGCACGACAGGTGGCGACGACAGTCTGGCGGTCCTGCCCGCATAAGGGGCGAGGCGCTCACGGGCCCACGATTCGCGGGCGAGCAGATGATTGACAGCAGCAGCGAAAGGCTTGGCGGCGAGGGTCATTGAAAGTGGCAAGAAAAAACCCGCGCAAGCGAGTGCTCGCGCGGGTTCCTATTGTAACGTCCGTTCGCTTCGCGGCTTGCTCGGCTGAACGGCTAACTGCGGGCCGGCCGCGGGCCAACGTTGCACGCGGACGCGGGGCAAGCAGCGCCGCGAGCCCGCGCCATCTCAATGCTGCGCGAGCTGCTGAATGCCTGCCAGCAGCCAGCCTTCGCCCGGACGGTTCGCTTTCGACAGGTTCCACACTTCGACGAACGGCTGCGCCGCCGCACCCGGCGTTTCGCGAATCAGGCCGGAGAAGCGCACGCTCGCGAAGTATTCGTTCGCACGTTCTTCCACGCCCAACAGGTCGGCGTTGAGCTGAACGACGTCTGTCTGATTCGTTTCGGCGCCGCGCGAAGCGAGGTCGACGCGGATCTCCGCGAACATCTCCGGCGTGGTGAATTCGCGGATATCGTCGATATTGCCGACGTCCCACGCGGCCTGCAGACGCACGAAGTACACCTTCGCGTTACGCAGGAACGCTTCGGAATCGAAGCCCGCCGGCACGCTCGGCGTTGTATTGATGGACGGCGTGGTCAGCGGATTGCCCTGCGGTTCGAGATACGAGCCCGTAGGCGGCGCGCTGTAGCGCGGCTCCTGCGTGTAACCCGTGGCGCCCGAATTCAGCGACGGCGACTGACCCGCGTAAGCCGGCTGCGACGTATCGCGCTTGCGGCCCATAAAGCGGCGGATCAGCCAGATGCCGACCATGGCGAGCAACGCAATGACGATGATATTGGCCATTGCGCCAGCAAACGCACCGCCCAGACCGAAGTGCGACAGCAGTGCTGCGATACCGAGACCGGCCGCCAGACCCGCGATCGGACCGAGCCAGCGCGAGCGGTTAGGTTGCGGGGCAGGAGCCGGCGCAGGCGCGGGCGCCGGTTGCGCGCGCTGCATGCCCTGATTGGACGGGGAAGGCTGCGACGGCGCAGCCTGTTGCTGAACGGTGTTCGACTGACGGCCAAAACTACGGCCACCGCCCATGCGGCGAGCTTCCGCATCGAGCGAGGCGACGGAGCCGGCCACGATCAGGCCGACCATCGCGATCAGTCCGATTCGTCTCGCCAGCGACCGCTTCACCTTACGGGGAGATAACACGGCTGAATCGGACATTTTGGCACTTTCCTTTAAAAACGATGGGTTAGGAACCCTAGTATTTGGTCCCCACATGTAAAGCTACCACGCCAGCTGACAAATTGTAATATTTGACGCCATCAAGGCCGGCTTGTTCCATCATTGTTTTTAAGGTTTCCTGATCCGGATGCATCCGGATCGATTCCGCGAGGTAACGGTAGCTTTCCGCGTCTTTCGCAAAGCGCTCGCCAAGCCACGGCAAGACCTTGAACGAATAGACATCGTAGGCTTTTTTCAACGGATCCCATACCTTGGAGAATTCGAGAACGAGCAGACGGCCTGCCGGCTTCAGGACGCGGCGCATTTCCGCCAGCGCAACGTCCTTATGCGTCATATTGCGCAAGCCGAATGCCACGGTCACGACGTCGAAGTAATTGTCCGGGAAAGGGATCTTCTCGGCGTCGCAGAGCAGCGCCGGCGTGATCACGCCCTTGTCGAGCAAACGGTCGCGGCCGACGCGCAGCATGGATTCGTTGATGTCCGTGTGCCAGACCTCGCCGGTTTCGCCGGCCTGCTTTGCAAATGCTTTGGACAGATCGCCCGTGCCGCCCGCGATGTCGAGCACCTTGTAGCCCGGCCGCACGTTGGCCTGGGCGATCGTGAACATCTTCCACGCCCGGTGCAATCCGCCCGACATCAGGTCGTTCATCAAGTCGTAGTTGGCGGCAACCGAGTGGAACACGCCCGCCACCTTCTGCGCCTTTTCCTGTTCGTCGACCGATTGAAAGCCGAAGTGGGTTTTGCTCATCGCGCTTGTCCTTTCGCGTATTCTGAAATGTTGCGCCGCATCAGTGCAGCGGGTCAGGCGAATCGTATCAGTGACGGTGGCCGTGCGCAGCGCCAGGTGAAGGCATTGGCGCGTCGCGGTCGACGCCCGCCGCCGCCAGTCTGTCGAGATACGCGCGCCAGAGTTCGTCCTGGCGCCGCGCCATGTCGTAGAGCAGGTCCCACGAATAGATGCCGGTGGAGTGCCCGTCGGAGAATGTCGGCTGGATCGCGTAGTTGCCCACCCCCTCGATCATCGTGATCGTGACGTTGCGCTTGCCGGTTTGCAGCGTTTCCTGGCCGGGGCCGTGGCCCTGCACTTCCGCCGAGGGCGAATACACGCGCAGCAGTTCGAACGGCAGCCGATACGATTCGCCGCTTGCGTACTGCAGTTCCAGCACGCGCGACTTGGAATGCACGACGACGCCGGTCGGCACCGGAGTATCGGGAGTCAATCCGCTCATCATGGCCTCTTTAGAAAGCGCCGCCGCACCACAAGTCGCCTTTGAAACGGCGCGGCGCGAAGGAATGGTTAGTGGCGCTCAGCCAAGAGCCTGTTCGATTTCCTGCCGCACCGCTTCGCGCAACAGGGTGGCTTGTGCGCGGCGTGACGAAAGCATTGCCTCGGACACCGTGCGCTGACGCGGCGCCCAGATGGGCAGCGGGAAATGCGCGTCGTTCGAGAAACGCGGAATGACGTGCCAGTGCACATGCGGCACCTGGTTGCCGAGGCTCGCGAGGTTCACCTTGGCCGGCTGCAGGATGCGCCGCATTGCGCGTTCCACGGCGTACACAGCCTTCATTACGCGATCGCGGCCAGCGGCGTCGAGGTCAGAGAACTCCGCCACATGCTCATTCCAGATCACGCGGCAAAAACCCGGGTAATCGTGTTCGTCGGCAAGGACGACGCGCAAGGTGTCGTCCTGCCACAGCACATCGCCGCCATCTTCACGGCAAAAAACGCAGTCCATCGTCGTCCTCAGGCAAAAATCGTCAGTCGTGCCATTAAACCAGCACGCGCTCGATTCCGCCATTGTTCGCCCGCTGCACGTAGTCGACCATCCAGTCTTCTCCGAGCACGTGACGTGCCATTTCGACGACGATGTAATCCGCCTCGATGCCCGCGTCTTCGTTGTAACGCGACAAGCCTTGCAGGCAGGACGGGCAGCTCGTCAGGATCTTCACGTCGGTGGCGCCCTTGGGCTGCGGACCGTCGCCGGCCTTCAGCACCGAGCCGTTCGCCGCGCCCGCCGTGCCGGCCGATGCATTGGCCGGGTTGATCGCGTTCGCGCCGGCTTCAGCGAGCAGAGGAATGCCGCGCAACTTCGCAGCGCCCTTGCGGATTTCCTCTTCCTTGCGGAAACGCACCTGCGTCGAAATGTCAGGACGCGTAACCGCGAGCGTGCCCGACTCACCACAGCAGCGATCGTTCTTCTCGATCTTGTAGCCGTCTTTCTCCGAACCCATCAGCGAGTTGACGAGTTTGACCGGATCCATCGTCTTGATCGGCGTGTGGCAAGGGTCGTGATACATGTAACGCACGCCGTTCACGCCGTCGAGCTTCATGCCCTTTTCCAGCAGGAACTCATGAATGTCGATGATCCGGCAGCCCGGGAAAATCTTGTCGAATTCATAACCGGCGAGCTGGTCGTAACACGTGCCGCACGACACCACCACCGTCTTGATGTCGAGGTAGTTCAGCGTATTGGCTACACGGTGAAACAGTACGCGATTGTCGGTGACGATCTGTTCGGCCTTGTCGTACTGCCCGGAGCCGCGCTGCGGATAGCCGCAGCACAGGTAGCCCGGCGGCAACACCGTTTGCACGCCCGCTTCCCACAACATGGCCTGCGTCGCGAGGCCGACTTGCGAGAAGAGCCGCTCGGAACCGCAACCGGGGAAGTAGAACACCGCTTCTGTGTCGGCCGTGGTCGTCTTCGGATTGCGGATGATCGGGACGATCTTGTTGTCCTCGATATCGAGCAACGCGCGCGCGGTTTTCTTCGGCAGATTGCCCGGCATCTTCTTGTTCATGAAGTGGATCACCTGCTGCGTGACCGGCGGCTTGCCGACGGTTGCGGGCGGGTGCGCCGTCTGCTTCTTCGCAAACTTTTTCAGCACGTCGTTGCCGAGGCGCTGCGCCTTGTAGCCGATACCCATCATCGCCGTACGTGCGAGGTTGATGGTCTGCGGATTCGTTGCGTTGAGGAAGAACATGCCGGCCGCATTGCCCGGATTGAACTTCTTCTTGCCCATCTTGCGCAGCAGGTTGCGCATGTTCATGGTCACGTCGCCGAAGTCGATCTTCACCGGGCACGGCGTCACGCATTTGTGACACACGGTGCAGTGATCGGCGACGTCGTTGAACTCGTCCCAGTGCTTGATCGACACGCCGCGGCGCGTCTGCTCCTCGTACAGGAACGCCTCGACCAGCAGCGAAGTCGCGAGAATCTTGTTGCGCGGGCTGTACAGCAGGTTCGCGCGCGGCACGTGCGTCGCGCACACCGGCTTGCACTTGCCGCAGCGCAGGCAGTCTTTGATGGACTCGGAAATCGCCCCGATGTCGGACTGCTGCATGATCAGCGATTCGTAGCCCATCAGGCCGAAGCTCGGCGTGTAGGCATTGCGCAGATCGGCGCCTTCGAGCAGCTTGCCCGCGTTGAAGCGGCCATGCGGATCGACGCGCTGTTTATACGCGCGGAATTCGCCGATTTCGTCGTCGGTCAGGAATTCGAGCTTGGTAATGCCGATGCCGTGCTCGCCGGAAATCACGCCGTCGAGCGAGCGGGCGAGCTTCATGATGCGCGCGACCGCCGTGTGGGCGTCCTGCAGCATCTCGTAGTTATCCGAGTTCACTGGCAGGTTCGTGTGCACGTTGCCGTCGCCCGCGTGCATGTGCAGCGCGACGAACACGCGGCCGCGCAGCACCTGCTTGTGGATCGCCTGCGCTTCGTCGAGGATCGGCTTGAACTCGCCGCCGTTGAAGATCTGCCGCAACTCGGCGCGAATCTCCTGCTTCCAGGACACGCGGATGGTGCGGTCCTGCGTGACGTCGAACACGGTCGCGCCGGTTTGCGCGTCGACACGGTCGGCGAATTTCTCCGCGAGCGCTTCGTAGCCCAGACCGACCAGATAGTGCTGCGCTTCACGCAGCGACAGATCGAGTTTGTCGCGCAGGAATTCCCAACGCGTGCGGACGCGCTTCAGCAGATCCAGCGCCTGCTGAACGCGGTCTTCCAGCAGTTCCGCGCTTGGAATTTCATTGGCGTCGTCGCTCTTGCCGAGCGGCAGCTTGCCAGCCTGGAAGAACGCTTCCAGCGCGTCGACCAGTTGGAGCTTGTTCTTGATCGACAACTCGATGTTGATACGCTCGATGCCGTCCGTGTACTCGCCCATGCGGTCGAGCGGAATCACCACGTCTTCGTTGATCTTGAACGCGTTCGTGTGCTTTGCGATTGCGGCGGTACGGCTGCGGTCGAGCCAGAAGCGCTTGCGCGCCTCGGCGCTCACCGCGACAAAACCTTCGCCGCTCTTGCCGTTGGCCATGCGCACCACTTCGGACGTGGCTTGCGCGACCGCGTCCGCGTCGTTGCCGACGATGTCGCCTATCAGCACCATCTTCGGAAACGCGTTGCGCTTGCTCTTGGTCGCATAGCCGACCGCGCGCAGATAACGCTCGTCGAGGTGTTCGAGACCGGCGAGAATCGCGCCGCCCTGCTTCGACGTTTCGAACAGGTAGTCCTTGATTTCGACGATGCTCGGAATCGCCTCGCGCGCCTGGCCGAAGAATTCAAGGCAGACGGTGCGCGTATGCGCGGGCATCTTGTGCAGCACCCAGCGTGCGGACGTGATGAGACCGTCGCAGCCTTCCTTCTGCACGCCGGGCAAGCCGGCCAGGAACTTGTCGGTGACGTCCTTGCCGAGCCCTTCCTTACGGAACACCCGGCCTTTGATGTCGAGCGACTCGGTACGCAGCAGCTTCTCGCCCGGCGCATGGTTGCCGTCGAACCATTTCAGTTCGAAACGCGCGACCTCGATATCGTGAATCTTGCCCAGATTGTGATCCAGACGCGTGACTTCGAGCCAGTTGCCTTCCGGGTCGACCATGCGCCACCAGGCGAGGTTGTCGAGCGCCGTGCCCCACAACACCGCTTTCTTGCCGCCCGCGTTCATCGCGACGTTGCCGCCGACGCAAGATGCGTCGAGCGAGGTCGGATCGACGGCGAACACGAACCCGGCCTGCTCGGCCGCCTCGGTCACGCGCCGCGTCACCACGCCTGCGCCCGAGAAAATGGTCGGCACTTTGCGGTCGACGCCCGGCAGTTCGGTCATTTCCACCGCGCCGAGCTGTTCGAGCTTTTCGGTGTTGATGACGGCCGAGAACGGCGTGAGCGGAACTGCGCCGCCCGTGTAACCGGTGCCGCCTCCCCGCGGAATCACCGTCAGCCCGAGCTCGAAACACGCCTTGATCATGCCGGCAATCTCGGCTTCGGTATCCGGCGTGAGAACGACGAACGGATACTCGACGCGCCAGTCTGTCGCGTCGGTCACGTGCGAAACGCGGGACAAACCGTCGAACTTGATGTTGTCTTTTTCGGTGACGCGGCCCAGCACCTTCGTTGCGCGGCGGCGCAGATCGTAAGTCTTCTGAAACTCGCTTTCGAATTCGTCGACGGCGCGGCGCGCGGCCTGCACCAACGTTTCGACACGCGCGGCACGGTCGACGCCCGCTTCATCGCCATGTTCCGTCAGATCGGCGCGGCGGCGCTTCTCGATCTCCGACAGACGGTGATGCAACGCCTCGATCAGCATTGCGCGCCGTTTCGGGTTGTCGAGCAGATCGTCCTGCAAATACGGATTGCGGCGCACCACCCAGATGTCGCCGAGCACTTCGTACAGCATGCGCGCCGAGCGGCCGGTGCGGCGTTCCGCACGCAGTTCGGCAAGCGCCGCCCATGCGTCGTCACCTAGCAGGCGGATGACGATTTCGCGGTCGGAGAACGACGTGTAGTTGTAGGGAATTTCGCGCAGGCGCGCTTCGGGATCGGCGACCACCGCAGCGGCGGCTCCGTGCGGATCGAAAACTTGAGGTGCGTTCATGTTTGGACGACTCGGTGGGTCAGTCCTGCGCGCTCATGGCGAGGCGCCGGCTGACGGTGCGCGTGGGGCGCAATGCTTGGAAATCTTCTTGGGGAGCGAAGCGCCACCGACGGCTTGCCCACGTCGGTCGCTTCGCGGCGCTCAGATACAGCTACACGATCGTGCGTGGCGGACATGACGCTCCGCCGCGGGACAAGACTCACGCGGGGCGGGCATCAAGTGGGCGATCCGAGGCTGCCAGTGCATCTTCCGATCCTTATTCCAAAATGGAATTCTACCGCATCGGCCCGCCACGCGTTGCAGGTGGAAATGCGAGCGCGGCGGGTTCGACGGCGCCCAAGCCGCGCTGCGGCGCGGGCCGCGCGGCGTCGATGGTTTTCTATCGATCAGGCGACTTTTGTCACCATCAGCCAGAAGATGCCGACGAACGCAAAGAACGCGGCATGCCGGATGCTGGTCGGCTACAGGAAACCAGCGATCCACGGAGGCTCATGATGTCCGACCCCGACATGAAGAACGCCGAGCATATCGAGCAACAACCGGTGCCCGGCCATACCGAGAACATTCCCAGCGACGGCTCGGACGACCGGCGCGACGGGGAATCCGGGACCCAACGCCTGGAAGACGTCGCACCGGACGCGGGCCCCGACACGAAACCCGGCACGCCGCCCGGCACGCAAAGCGACGCCGACCGCACGCGCTCGCCGGACTGAGCACGACTTTCACCGATCGACACAACCAGGAGCCCATGATGACCAGCGAATCCGCCCGCCCGACGCCGCCGCGCCAAACGCCGAACGACCCGACTGCCGGCGACCGGCGTCTCTCCGACGAACAGAAGCAATCGGCCAGGAACGAACCCGCTCCGCCCAAGCCCGGTGGCGGCACGAACCTGCCCGACCCGAAGGAAGTCGGGGAAGCCGGCTGAATCACATCTGCGACACGAAATCACAAGGAGAATCGCGATGGCAACCAAGCAACCCGCCGCGTCCGCGGCGCTTCGGGCCACGTTCAGGCTGTTTGCCAACGGCGAGCGCGTCATTGCGCAAAACCCGGACGGCAAGCTGATCGACGTCGGCGCCATGGAAACGAAAGGCGACCGCTACACCGTGCGGCTCGACGTCGATCCGCTCGATCTGCAACCGTCGCATTCGGTCGACGCGGCGTTGCGCGCCGTCTCATCGCAGCTGAACTTCGATTATCTCGATGGCCTTTTCACGAGCGAAGGCCCGGTCGAATTTCACGGCGACCTGTTCGCGCTGCCGCACGTCGAATGGCAACTCGACGAACCGCTGCCGCGCGAACTCACCGACGGCAGGCCGCCGCATATTTTCTAGGCCGCGCGCGACGGGGCGCGGCCCGACGACCCGTGAGGGCAGTGCATTCGGCGTTGGCGCTATCATTGATGCTTTTCCGCCTTCCAAAGCGCATCGCGCCACCCGCATGGCCTCCCACGACTATCTGAAGAAAACCCTCACCGCGCGCGTCTACGACGTGGCGCGCGAGACCGAACTCGAACGCGCGCCGCAACTGTCGGCGCGCCTGCGCAATCCGGTCTATCTGAAGCGCGAGGACAACCAGCCGGTGTTCTCGTTCAAGGTGCGCGGCGCGTACAACAAGATGGCGCACATTCCCGCCGAGGCGCTCACGCGCGGCGTGATTACCGCGTCGGCGGGCAATCATGCGCAGGGCGTGGCACTCTCTGCCGCGCGTATGGGCGTGAAGGCGATCATCGTGGTGCCGGTCACCACGCCGCAGGTCAAGGTCGACGCGGTGCGCGCGCATGGCGGCCCGACCGTCGAGGTCGTGCAGTTCGGCGAATCGTATAGCGATGCCTACGGCCACGCGGTGCAACTGCAGGAAGAGCGCGGGCTGACCTTCGTGCATCCGTTCGACGATCCGTATGTGATCGCCGGGCAAGGCACGGTTGCCATGGAAATCCTGAGCCAGCATCAGGGCCCGATTCACGCGATCTTCGTGCCGATCGGCGGCGGCGGACTCGCGGCGGGTGTCGCGGCGTATGTGAAATCGGTGCGTCCCGAGATCAAGGTGATCGGCGTGCAGACCGACGACTCGTGCGCGATGGCCGCATCGCTGAAAGCCGGCGAGCGCGTCACGCTAAACGAAGTCGGCCTGTTCTCCGACGGCACCGCGGTGAAGCTCGTCGGCGAAGAAACGTTCCGCCTGTGCAGCGAATATCTCGACGACGTGCTGCTCGTGAACACCGACGCGCTGTGCGCCGCGATCAAGGACGTCTTTCAGGACACCCGCAGCGTGCTCGAACCGGCGGGCTCGCTCGCTGTGGCGGGCGCCAAACAGTATGCGGAGCGCGAAGGGATCGAGAACCAGACGCTGATCGCGATTACGTCGGGCGCGAACATGAACTTCGACCGCATGCGTTTCGTGGCCGAGCGCGCGGAAGTGGGCGAAGCGCGCGAGGCGGTGTTCGCGGTGACGATTCCCGAAGAGCGCGGCAGCTTCAGGCGCTTTTGCGAACTGGTGGGCACGCGCAGCGTCACGGAATTCAATTACCGGATCGCGCAGGCCGAGTCCGCGCACATTTTCGTGGGCGTGCAGATCAGGAACCGCAGCGAATCGGCGCAGATTGCGGGCGCCTTCGAGGCGCACAATTTCGCCACCGTCGATTTGACGTTCGATGAACTCTCGAAGCAGCACATTCGTTACATGGTCGGCGGCCGCTCGCCGCTCGCGCACGACGAGCGGCTATTCCGCTTCGAGTTTCCCGAGCGGCCGGGCGCGCTGATGAAGTTTCTTTCGTCGATGGCGCCTGACTGGAATATCAGCCTTTTCCACTACCGCAATCAGGGCGCGGACTATAGCTCGATTCTCGTCGGCATCCAGGTGCCGCAGACGGACAACGCGGAGTTCGAGCGCTTCCTCGCCACGCTCGGTTATCCGCATTGGGAAGAGACGCACAATCCGGTGTATCGGCTGTTTCTTGCCTGAAGTTCTGGATTAGAACGCGCACATGGCTCTCTCGCTTGTCGACAAACTGGTGGTGGCGATATCGTCGCGCGCACTCTTCGATTTCGAGGAAGAGAACCGCGTGTACGAAGAAGGCGACCTGCAGACCTATGAAGCGCTGCAGCGCGACCGGCTGACCGTGCCCGCCAAACCCGGCGTAGCGTTTCCTCTGATCCGCAAACTGCTCGCGTTGAACACAGGCGGTCATCATGTGGAAGTGGTGATCCTGTCGCGCAGCGATCCGATCAGCGGACTGAGGGCATTTCATTCGTGCCGCGAACATGGGCTCGCTATCGAGCGCGGCGTGTTCACGCGCGGCCGTGCGCCGTTCGGATATCTGAAGCCCTTGAACGCGTCGCTGTTTCTCTCAGCTAATCAGGACGACGTGCGCGACGCGCTGGCCGCCGGTTTCCCCGCTGCACGCGTCCTGCCGGAATCGGCGAAAATGGCGAGTAAGTATCCGGACGAAATCCGCATTGCTTTCGACGGCGACGCGGTTCTGTTCTCCGACGAAGCCGAGCGCGTCTTTCAGAAGGACGGCCTGCGGGCGTTCGTCGGCCATGAGACGCACAACAAGGATTTGCCGCTCGCCGACGGGCCGCTCAAACCCTTGCTCGAAGCGCTTCACCGGCTGCAAAAACTCGCGGATCAAGCCGCGCCCATGCATATTCGTACGGCATTGGTGACGGCCCGCTCGGCGCCCGCGCACGAGCGCGCGATCCGAACCCTGATGGCCTGGAACATCGAAATCGACGAAGCGATGTTCCTCGGCGGCCTCGACAAGAGCGCATTTTTGCGCGAGTTCGAGCCGGACTTTTTCTTCGACGACCAAATTGGCCATTGCGAATCGGCCCGCGTCGTGACGGCGACCGGGCACGTGCTGAGTGGCATCGTGAATGCATCATGACACCCGAACAATCACCGCTGGGTAAGGCTTCCACTTACACCGAACAGTACGACGCCTCGCTGCTCTTTCCGATTGCGCGCAGCAACGCACGCGACGCGATCGGCATTGGCACGCAACTGCCGTTCTTCGGCACGGACATCTGGAACGCGTATGAATTGTCGTGGCTGAATCAGCGCGGCAAACCGCAAATCGCGGTGGCGACCTTTTTCGTGCCCGCCGAGTCGCCGAACATCGTCGAGTCGAAGTCGTTCAAGCTTTATCTCGGCTCGTTCGCGCAGACCGCGTTTGAGTCGATCGACGTGGTGCGCGACACGATCAAGCGCGACGTATCGGCGTCTTGCGGCGCGACCGTTTCGGTTCATCTGACTGCGCCGCACGATTTCGGCAAATTGCAGATGGAAGAGTTCGAGGGCATGTCGCTCGACCGTCTGGACCTGGACACGGACGTCTACCACCCTGACGCCTCGCTGCTGAAAGCGGCGTTAGACGAAGCGCCTGTCGAGGAGACGCTGTTTTCGAATTTGTTGAAGTCGAATTGTCCGGTGACTGGCCAACCCGATTGGGGCAGCGTGCAGATTCACTACGTCGGCCCGCAGATCGATCACGCGGGCTTGCTGCGCTACATCATCTCGTACCGTAATCACACGGGTTTTCACGAGCAGTGCGTCGAGAAAATCTTTATCGATGTGCTGAAGGCATGCAAGCCGGTCAAGCTCGCGGTCTATGCGCGTTATACGCGGCGCGGCGGGCTGGATATCAACCCGTTCCGCACCAACTACAACCTGCCGATGCCGGACAACATGCGGCTCGCGCGTCAGTAAGCAAGCACGCTATCGCCGCGGGTTCTCAGTCACGCGCCCGCGGCAGACCTGATGCTTCAAGCCGTCGGCTTCTTGTATGCGACGCAATCCACTTCGACCTTGCAGTCGATCACCATCGACGAAACGACACATGCGCGCGCCGGCGGATTGTCGCCAAAGTATTCGCGGAACACCTTGTTGAACGACGCGAAGTCGCGCGGATCGTCGAGCCACACGCCGCAGCGGACCACATGCTCGGCGCCGTAGCCCGCTTCCTTCAGAATCGCGAATACGTTCTGGATCGCCTTGTGCGATTGCTCGACAATTCCGCCGTTGATCACTTCGCCGTTTTCCATCGGCGTTTGCCCGGAAACGAACAACCAGCCGTCCGCCTCGACTGCACGCGCAAACGGCATATGCTGACCGCCCGTTCCCTTCCCGCCTTCAACGCCATATCGCTTCATCGTCATGCTCCTTAAAAGTCGGGCGCGCGTGCTCGTTGCGGCGCGCGCCATGGTAGATCGTTCGATCGGATAATCAGAATGCGCCCTGCGCGTCGCCTTTCGACGCCGCGCCGCGCGCGACGAAGTGTCCGGCGCGCTCGCCCGTTACTTCGCCGTTGCGGTAAGTCAGCACGCCGTTCACCCATACTGCGTCGATGCCGTCGGCCGCCTGTTGCGGCTTTTCGAACGTCGCCGCGTCGCGCACTTTCGCCGGGTCGAACAGCACGAGGTCGGCGTGATAGCCGATATGCACCTCGCCACGTTGCGCAAGGCCGAAGCGCCGCGCCGACAGACTCGTCATCTTGCGCACCGCTTCTTCGAGCGGCAGCAAACCGGCGTCGCGCGCGTAATGGCCGAGCACGCGCGGAAACGCGCCCCACAAGCGCGGATGCGGCAGCGGATCGTTCGGCAAGCCGTCCGAGCCGACCATTGTCGCGGGATGCGACAGGATGCGCCGCACGTCTTCCTCGGACATGTTGTGATAGACGGCGCCCGCGGGTTGCAGGCGCTTGCCCGCTTCCTGCTGCGTGACGCCCCACTCGGCCGCAATCTCTTTGACGAGCTTGCCGGCCATTTCCGGATGCGGTTCCGACCACGTAATCGTGATGTCGATGTCGCCGGTGACCTGCTTCAGGTCGAGCGTCGACGAACTGCGGTTGTACGGATAGCAATCGCAACCGATAGGCTGCATGCGTCGCGCGCCTTCGAGCGAGTTCAGCACTTCGGTGCTGCGTCCCCAGTTCGACGGCCCCGCGCATTTCAGATGCGAGATGATCACCGGCACGTGCGCGTGACGGCCCACGCGATACGCCTCGTCCATGGCGTCGAGAATCGCGTCGAACTCCGTGCGCATATGCGTGGTGTACAGCGCGCCGGCGGCGGCAAGCGGTTCGGCAAGCGCCATGACTTCTTCGGTCGGTGCGGCGAACGCGGAGCCGTAGGCGAGTCCCGAACTCAGCCCGAGCGCGCCGTTGGCCAGCGCTCCTTCGAGTTGAGCGCGCATGCCTTCGATCTCTTGCGGCGTGGCCGCGCGGTCGAGCCGGTCCATCTGGTTGTTGCGCAACGCGGTGTGCCCGATCAGCGCGCCGACATTCACTGCCGGACGCGCCGCGTTCACGGCTTTCACGTAGTCCGCGAAGCTCGGGTACTGGAACGCGTCGCGCTCGCCGAGCAGATTCATCGGGTCGGGTGGATCGCCCTTCAGCGCAACCGGCGACGCGCTAATGCCGCAATTGCCGACGATCACCGTCGTCACGCCTTGCGTGATCTTCGGCAGCATTTGCGGCGAGCGGATCACGTGCGTGTCGTCGTGCGTATGAACGTCGATGAAACCCGGCGCCAGTGCCCGGCCTTCGGCCTCGATCACTTCTTCGGCGAGCCAGTTCGACAGATTGCCGATCGCGACGATGCGCCCGTCGCGGACCGCGACGTCGCGCTCGACAGGCGGCGCGCCTGTGCCGTCATACAGTTGCGCGCCGACGATCAGCGTGTCGGCGGCTTCGGGATGCGAGTGCATGAATCAGTCTCCTAACGGTTGTCGATCGCCGCCGCCGCGGTGCGTGTCGAGCGCGTGCTTCATGCGGCGTAGCAATTCGCGGCTCTCGTCACCCTGGCTGACGGCAAGTTCGGTGACGAGCACATCGAGTGCCATCATCATTGCGTAACGCGACGACGACGGCTTGTAAATGAAGTCTGTCTCAAACGCGACGATCGGGATGACCCAGTCGGCCAGCTTCGCCAGCGGCGATGCCGGGGCGGTCAGTGCGATCACCGTTGCGCCATAGCTGCGCGCGATTTTGCAGTTCTCCACCATCTCCGGCACGCGGCCCGTGGTGGACAGCGCGATCACGACGCTGTCGCGCGACACAGTGCTCGCGACCATGCGCTGCAACAAGCCGTCCTGATAAGTGGCCGCGGGCCGGCCCAACCGCACCAGTCTAAAACGCATTTCGTCGGCGAGCGCGGTCGAGCCGCCGCCCATGCCGAACACATAGATCATGCGCGCGGCCCGCAGCGCTGCTGCGGCATCCCCAAGCGGCGCCTGGCGCAACAGTTGATGATTGTGCGCGAGCGCTGTCTGCAGTTCGTCGAACACGCGGGTTGCGATGTGCTCGGGCGCGTCGTTCGCGGTTCCCGGCTGCAAGAAGCGCTGACCCACCGCGGCCGCCTGCGCGAGCCGCAGCTTCAACTCGCGGACGTCGCGGCAGCCCACCGCCTTGGCAAACCGCGTGACTGTCGCGACGCTCACCTGCGCCTGCTGCGCGAGCGCGCCGATGCTGGCGCGGGATGCGCTCATCAGATCGTCGAGGATCAGCGAGGCGACCTTGCGTTCAGCCGAACGCAACCCCGGCGCGCATTCGGCGATGCGCGCGACGATGTCGAATGCCAGCGGTTCGGCGGTTGAGTTCATTGCAGCCCGGGGATCACCGCGCCAAGGCTCGCAATGGCTGCAGGTAAATCACAGCGCGAGTGCGGGTCTGGCTTGGTACTAAATAACATTTCTTCGCCCATCGTACTTTCGGTAACATGTTAAAGTCAACTTCGATTCAATTTAACCGGACGATGGAGCAGGAGACATGAAAGTTACAAACTATCAGGGCGCCACGATTGATCCTTATAGCAAGGGCTTGGGCATGGTTCCGGGCGCCAGCATCCAGCTCACAGATGCTGCGCGTCTCGAGTGGAATCTGCTGAACGAAGACGTGAGCCTGCCCGCCGCTGTGCTTTACGCCGATCGCGTCGAGCACAATTTGAACTGGATGCAGGCGTTCGTTGCCGAATACGGCGTCAAGCTCGCGCCGCACGGCAAGACGACCATGGCGCCGCAACTGTTCCGCCGTCAGCTGGAAACCGGCGCGTGGGGCATCACGCTCGCCACCGCGCATCAGGTTCGCGCGGCTTATCACGGTGGCGTCTCGCGCGTGCTGATGGCGAATCAGCTGGTGGGCCGCCGCAACATGATGATGGTCGCCGAGCTGCTGAGCGACCCGGACTTCGAGTTCTTTTGCCTTGTCGATTCAGTTGATGGCGTCGAGCAGTTGGGGCAGTTCTTCACGTCG
The DNA here is from genome assembly GCF_052045935.1 of Paraburkholderia sp. 22098. NCBI lineage: Bacteria > Pseudomonadati > Pseudomonadota > Betaproteobacteria > Burkholderiales > Burkholderiaceae > Paraburkholderia > Paraburkholderia sp. 22098. The sequence continues at coordinate 68,056 of NZ_JBQEPV010000001.1, forward strand.
GTGAAAAAGCCATTGCAAGTGCTGCTCGAACTCGGCGTCGTGGGCGGCCGCACTGGCGTTCGCGACGAAGCGCAGCGCAACGCGGTGCTTGAAGCAATCGCGCGTTATCCCGACGTGCTCAAGCTCGCCGGCGTTGAGCTATACGAAGGCGTGCTGAAGGAAGAACACGAAGTCCGCGAGTTTCTGCAAAGCGCGGGCGCGGTCACACGCGCGCTCCTCGACGAAGGACGTTTCGATCGCACGCCGGCTATCCTGTCGGGCGCGGGTTCCGCATGGTACGACGTGGTCGCCGAGGAATTCGTGAAGGCGTCGGAAACCGGGAAGGTCGAGGTCGTGCTGCGTCCCGGCTGCTATCTGACACATGACGTCGGCATTTACCGCAAGGCGCAGACGGATATCTTCGCGCGCAATCCGGTCGCGAAAAAGATGGGCGAAGGCTTGCTGCCTGCTTTGCAATTGTGGGCCTATGTGCAGTCGATTCCCGAACCGGATCGCGCAATCATCGGTTTAGGCAAGCGTGACTCCGCGTTCGACGCGGGCCTGCCCGAACCGGCCCGCCATTATCGGCCGGGCAATCCGGCGCCGCGCGACATAGCGGCGAGCGAAGGCTGGGAGGTTTTCGGCCTGATGGATCAGCACGCGTACTTGCGGATTCCCGCGGGCGCCGATGTGAAAGTCGGTGACATGATCGCGTTCGACATCTCGCACCCGTGCCTGACTTTTGATAAGTGGCGCCAGGTGCTGGTGCTCGACTCCGCTTATCGCGTCACCGAGGTGATCGAAACCTTCTTCTGATTGTTCTGGTGTTTCGCGAGCGGCGAGCGGCGTTGGGTTGGGACGCGCCGCTTGTGCTCTTAACGCCCTGCTCGCTGCGTCAATCGACAACCGTCAAGCACGTTGCTTCACGGGCGGTTGGCTGTCGTCAGCAGTGACGTCGCCGGCTGTTTCTCCGGCGTTCGTCGTGGACACCACTTCGCCAATTCTCGCCTCCAGCATTTTCAGCGCGCCGGACAGCGCGTTCAGCGCATCGTCCGGCAGCGCGGCCATTGTGTCGTGCAAAAAGGCGTTGCGGCGCGGCAAGCTCGCTTCGGTTGCGGACAGGCCCGCTTCGGTCAGGCGTACGTTGGTCACGCGGTTATCGCGCGAGTCCATGCTGCGCGCAATCCAGCCCAATCCTTCGAGCGCTTTTAACTGGCGGGTCAATGCGCCAGGATCGACTCGCAAGCGCTCCACAAGCCTCTTCTGCGACGACTCGCCCGCCTGCTCATGCAGCGCGAGCATGATGCGCCAGCGCGGCAGCGGGTGGCCGACTTGCGCCTCGAACGCCGACATGAACGTACGGTACGTGCGTCCAAATTGCTGCATGACGGCTATGCGGTCCTGTTCTTCCATGATGGTTCAGTGAAACTCAAAAGCTGAAATCAGTCGGCGTGAATCACCGGCTCCAGCTTGCGCTGAAGCTTGATCGGCGGAACACGGCGACTTTGCCATACCGACACCACGGCGATGATTGCCGCCATCGCCAAACCTAAATGAATTGCGGCGACGAGCGTTTCGCGCGCGCTTTCCAGAAGCATGGCGCCGTTATGCCCGGCTTGTGCGAGTTCGCTCAGCAAGCGTGCCTGTGCTTCGTGATTGATCAGAATCTGTGGATCGCCCAGGTCCGTGAACCATTGCGATGCGCGCTCGCTGTCGAGCGCGCTGCGCACGCCGCTCGCGTACATATGGCTGACCAGCGTGCCGGTGAGTGCCGTACCGATCATGCCGCCGATCATCCGCAGCGATTGCAGTAGCGCCGTTGCAATGCCGAGATGCTCGCGACCGGCCGTCTGCTGCGCGAAGATCGTCAGGTTCGGCATAACAAAACCGAGGCCGAGCCCGCCGAGCACCATGAACGACATGAGTAGCCACTGCGGCATGGAACGCGTTGCGATGACCACGCCCAGACACGCGAGCGCGAGCAGCGCGAAGCCGACATACAGCATCAGATTCGGATTGCGCACGCGCGAAATGACGCGCCCGTTGGCAATGCTGCCGATCGTAATGAACACGACGAGTGGCGTGATGACGAGGCCCGCTTCCTTCGGCGACATGCCAAAGCCGCCCTGGAACAGCAGCGGCGCGTAGAAGAGCAGCGAGAACATCGTGAAGCCGCCGAGCACCGCCAATGTAAATAGCGCGGCGAGACTCGGATTGCGGAACATGTCGACGGGAAGGATTGCCGTTGGGCAGCGTTTCTCCCATTGCCACAGTGCATACGCCGAGGCGATGCTCAGCACGAGCAACGCGCATGCGCTCAATGTGAGCCCATGCTTCGGCAGCAATTCGACGAACAGTTGCAGCGAGCCGAGCGCCACCGCGATCAGCACGGCGCCGGGCCAGTCGAGCCGCATCTTGCCTTCATGCTCCACATGTCGCAGATGCGGCAGGAAACGCCACACGAAGAACAGCGACAGCAGGCCGACCGGCAGATTTACGTAGAACACAGAGCGCCAACCGTAGTACTGCGTCAGGAAGCCGCCAAGCGATGGGCCGATTGCATTGGCAATGCCGAATGCCGAACTCATCAGCACCTGCCAGCGCAGACGCACGACGGAGTCCGGAAAGAGGTCGGCGATACACGCGAAGGCGGTGCCGACCAGCATGCCGCCGCCTATGCCCTGCAAGCCGCGAGCGAGCACGAGAAACAGCATGTTGTTCGCGACGCCGCACAACACGGACGCGCCGGTGAACACGATGATCGACGCGATCACGAAGGGCTTGCGTCCGTAATAGTCGCCGAGGCGCCCGAAAATCGGCACGGTGATCACCGACGTGAGCAGATACGACGTCGCGACCCACGCGTAAAGCTCGAAACCCTTGAGTTCGGCGACGATCGTAGGCAGCGCGGTGCCGACCACAGTCTGGTCGAGCGCGACCAGCATGGTGACAAACGAGATGCCGAGCATCGCCAGAAGCGATTCCCGGAACGGTAAGACTTGCCCACTCGAATGGTGGGCTGCGGTGTGAACGGCCATTTTTGATGGAGCAACAGTTGACTCGTCAAACGATTGGGAATCATACCATGCGTTCGCGCTCTAAGCAGGACGATCCGGCGCGCCAGGCGGCGCCCCGGATCGACTGAAAAACGCACATTAAACGACGCCAGGGAGGCACATGCAGCCGAGTTCGCTCGCAACACAATCGTTGTCCGACGAGGACCTCCGCGCGCTGCGGCGCGCGAAACACGAACTGGAAAGTCCAGCGCTGGCAATGAAACTGGCAAGCATCGTCGGGGCGCCACTGGAGAAGCTGATTTCGCGCATGCCGGCGTTTGCGAACGAAAAGGTCACGGACGCGACCGAACTGGCGTTGCGCAAATGTCTGTCGATTGCGATGCGCACTCTCGGCCGGCGCGACAGCGCATCGCCCTTGCTTGTACCGGACAAACCGAGCAACTTGCTGCACAAGTTCGCGGTCGCTACGACCGGCGCAGCGGGCGGCGCATTCGGCCTCTTTGCGCTACCCGTCGAGTTGCCCGTGACCACCACGCTGATGTTCCGCTCGATCTGCGATATTGCGCGCAGCGAGGGCGAGGATCTGACGGCAGTCGACACCCAACTGCAGTGTTTGACCGTATTGGGCATGGGCGGCACATCCGCTTCGGACGACGACGCCGACTTCGGCTACTTCATCATGCGCGGCGCGCTGGCGCAGGCGGTGTCGAAAGCGTCGTCCGAAATGGCAACGAAAGGATTCACCGCACACGGCTCGGCCGCATTGCTGCGCCTGCTGCACTCGATCGCCGCTCGCTTCTCGGTGCAGGTGAGCGAACAGATCGCCGCGAAGTCCATTCCGGCGATCGGCGCGGTGCTCGGCGCGATGGTCAACACCGTGTTTATCGACCACTTCCAGCAGGTCGCACATGGCCATTTCACCGTGCGGCGGCTCGAACGGCAGTACGGCGAGCAGACGGTGAAGGCCGCCTATCAGACTATCGACGTCGCCCTGTATACCTGAGCCGCATTGGCCGCGCGGCTCGTCACGCGTCCAACGAAGGCCGCCGCGCGATCGAGCGCCCGGTTCGCCTCGGGGATGAACGGCGCGAAGATCGGCCACACATGCGGCATCTTCTTCCACACCTCGAGTTCACAATCGACGCCGGCCGCGCGCGCGTTAGCGGCCACGCGCCGCGAATCGTCGAGCAGCACCTCGGTGCTGCCCGCCATCATGAAGAGCGGCGGCAAGCCGCGCAGGTCCGCATAAACCGGCGACGCATACGGATGCGTGGCAGGCATATCGCCCAGATAGACTTTCGCTGCTTTCGCAATTGCCGGTCCGCTGAACATGGGATCGGCGCCGTCGTTGTCGACAATGCTGGCGCCTGTTGCCGCGAGGTCGGTCCACGGTGAGAACAGCACGGCGCCTGCGGGCAGCGGATCGCCCGCGTCGCGCAGTGCGACCAGCGTAGCGAGCGCAAGACCGCCGCCTGCTGAATCGCCGGCAATCACAATCGATTCGGGTGCCGTGCCTTCGGCAATCAGGTGACGATAGGCGGCAGTGGCATCGTCGAGTGCGGCCGGAAAGCGATGTTCAGGCGCGAGGCGGTAGTCGAGCGAAAAGACCGGCGCGTTTGCGCGGGTTGCGAGGCCGAAGACGATCGAGCGATGGGTGCGCGGCGAGCAGAAGTAATAGCCGCCGCCGTGGAGATACAGCACCGTGGGTCGCGCGCCAATTGCGGGCTCACCCGAGCGCTCGATCCATTCGCCACGCAGCGGTTTGCCGTCCGCACCGTCCAGTTCCCGAAGACGCCAGCCACGGGGCACGTCCGGCGACCAGGCTCGCTTCGCGGTCAATGCGCGCGCTTTCTCGACATCGATATGCGGCTTCAGGGTTTGAGGGCGAAACTGCCTGCGCAAAAACCAGCACGCGACTACGCTTTGCCAACTCATTGGGACATCCTCCCTGGGAAATGTCCCACCATGGTACGTGCGTGGCCGCCATGCCGGTGGACGGCGGCTTCTAATTTTGCTGAAGACCGCGACGACGCGTTGGCGACGCGCCGCTTCAGGGATTCTCTGACCTAGTTGGCGGGCATGACTTGCCCGCGGATTTCACCCGTCGGATTTTGCGCGGTATGAATGTTGAAGTACCACTGGCCCGCCATCAGATCGGTTACCTGCTGCTCGGTGAGGGCGGCAGACCCTTTCATTGGACTTGCGAGCGCGCCTTTGTCGATCGGCACCTGGACTTTTGCATTTTGTCCGACCGGCGCCGGGCCATGAAAATGCGCGGCAGTTACCGGGCCGCTGAGGCCCTCGTAGCTGACAGTCCATTGCAGGGATTTCGTCGACGTATCGAACGTTGCGTTCAGCGTGCCATGTCCGTGACTTACACGCGGCGGCACTTCGCTTGAAGGCTCGAGAGCCGCTTTTAGCGCGACCGTGTCCGCGAACGCGACACCCGCCGTTAGGGCCCACAACACCACAGCCAGGTTGAGTTTTTTTAGCGTAATCATGGTCTTCTCCGACTAGATGCGCCGCCGCGCCGACACCTCGGCCGCGCGCGAAGCCATCACATACTAGTGCAAATCTTCGAAAGACGTTCATGGCGGACGACGCGCCGGTCTGCGCGTCTAATCGCGCCGTTGATTTCGCTTGTAACGATTTCCCAAACAATTATTTGCAGATTCTGCACTGAATCATCCGCGTTTTCCCGAGTATGCTTTGGGCTCGCGAGAAGTGACTCCTTCATCGAGGGATGTCTCCAAATCTTTAACGCGGCTTCGGCCGCGTTTTTTTTCGTCCGTCGATTGCGGTGCGGTTGCGAGCAGCACTGCTTTGGGCGTCGATCCGGCTAATGGCCGCGCTCAGGCGAGCAATGCCGCCTGGTGTTCGATGCCGTCAAGCATCGCGTTGCATTTGTCGATCACCGCGAGTCCGTTATGGCGCACGCGCTCGGGCGCGCCCGAGATATCGCGGCGATATTCGTCGAGCACGCTGATGAGCGGCGGGTATTGCAGTACGCTCGCCGCGCCTGCTACCCGGTGAAGCCACTCGCGCACGCGCAACGTGTCCGCGTCTTCCAGCAACAACGACAGTGCCTGAATGTCTTCGCGTACTGAAGAAACGAACGAATCGAGCAACGCCTTGACCGTCGATTCACTGCCCCACAATTGCGTCATCTGATTCAGGTCGACCGGAACGAAGGCCGAGGCGCCCGCGGCCGACGAGTCTGTCGGCTCCTGGATATCAGCGTTATCTGCGGGTGCCGCCTGCCAGGCGCTGTCAGTGCCGAACCAGCGGCTCAGGTATTCACGCAACGTCGCGAGGCGCGTCGGCTTGACCAGATTGTCGTCCATGCCTGCCTCGCGGCAGAGGCTCAGATCTTCAGGCGCCGTATTGGCGGTGATACCCAGAATCGGCAGACGGTCTGAGCGGCCTTGCTCGCGCTCGCGCTCACGGATACGCCGCGTCAATTCATAGCCAGATACGTTGGGCATATGGCAGTCCGTGATCAGACATCCGTAACTGGTGTGTTCGAGCGCGGCTAGCGCTTCGGCGCCGTCGTTCGCGACGTCGCACGCAAAACCGAGCAGCGCCAGTTGATGGCGAATGAGTTCCTGATTCACCGGATGATCTTCAGCGACGAGAATCAGGCGGCCGCTCGCGATCGCCCGCTCCCGGTCCGGCGGCGCGGTGATGCTTTCATGCGTGCGCGGCAGGCTGACCGACAGCGCCGGCGCGGACTGAAGGCCCGTCATGGCCGCAGCACACGCAGCACCGAGTCCGCGCCACGATATCGGATTGATGCTCAGGCGAACGTTGTCTTCGAGAATGCGGTAACCGGTAGGCTTCGGCTTTTCGGTGAGGGATATCACACGGACCTTGCCTGTGACGTTGGCGGGCAGCACCACGTCCTCGCTCACGAACAGCAGATCCACGCCGCTTAGCGCGGCGCGGCAACGTAACTGCGCAAAGTCGGCCGAAACCCGGCGCAGCTCCAATCCCAGCGCTTTTCCGAAGTCGACGAGAGCCTGACCGACTCGTGCGTCGTTAGTCGCCACGAGACAGCGCTTGCCGCGCAAACCACTCACTGAATAACGCTGCGTCTCGACGGGCATGCTGAGCCGCACCGTCATGCGCGTGCCGCGGTTCAGTTCGCTGTCGAGCGTGAGCGAGCCGTTCATCAGTTCGATCAACTTGCGGCAGATGGTGAGGCCAAGGCCCGTACCGCCGAAGCGGCGCGTGGTGGACGACTCCGCCTGCACGAACGGCTCGAACAGTTTCGCCTGCACGTCCGCCGCTATGCCGATGCCGGTGTCCTCGACGACCATCTCGATTGTCTGAACGTCGCCCGTTTGCGCGAGCAACGCCACGCTCACATCTACCTGACCTTCGGGAGTGAATTTGATCGCATTGCCGAGCAGATTGAACAGGACCTGACGCAATCTCACGCTGTCGCCTCGCAGCGTGGCCGCCACGTCCGATCCAATATTCACCCTCACTTTCAGGCCCTTCTCATGCGCGCGGCCCGCTAGCAAGCCGACCGCGTTGTCGACCAGTTCGCGCAGGTCGATAGGCTCTGCTTCGATGGTCAACCGTCCCGCGTCGATTTTCGAGTAATCGAGCAGGTCGTCGAGAATTTGCAGCAGCGCGCCCGCCGACTCGTGGATCATGCCGAGCATTTCGCCCTGATCCGCGTTGAGCGGCGTGCGCTCGAGCACTTCCACAAGCCCGAGTACACCGTTCATAGGGGTGCGGATTTCGTGGCTCATCATTGCGAAGAAGTCGTCTTTCGCACGCGACGCCGCTTCAGCCGCATCTCGCGCGCGGGCAAGTTCTTCGGCGCGCGCATGCTCGATGCTCGCGTCGACCCAGTAGCCGCTCCAAACGACACTTGCGTCCGCCTCGCGACGCGGCACGAGTTGCGCTCGCGCCCACTTCACGTTCGAATGGCAGCGCATGCGGAATTCGATCAGTACCGGCGTTTCAAGACGAGCCGAGCGCTCGAGTTCCGCAATGACGAACGAACGGTCTTGCTCGTGGATACGGTCGAAGTCGACATGATCGCGGCTGCCTGCGACCCCGTTGCCGTGTCCGAGCAAAAGCTTCGCGTCCCCACCGATGTAAGGAAACGAATAAGCACCGTCTGAGGTGCGGCGCAGTTGGAACACCACGGCCGGCAAGGAGCGCGTGACGTCGAAGAGCCTTCGCTCGGTGTCGCGCGCACGCATCTCGGCACGCCGTATGTTGGTGATGTCGACCATGGTGCCGAGTACGCAAACCGGCTCTCCGTCGTTGCCGCGGCAGATGCTCGTCCAGAAAAGCCCGTGACGCACATCTCCGGCACGGGACTCGAACTGCAGCTCGACCTGGGCCATGTCGCCGCCTCGCAGCAGGTCGCGGGTCATATCGGCGAGTACCCGGCTGTTGGCCTCCCCCCATGTGTGAACCTCCATCGTGCTGCGTCCGATAACCGCCTCGCGGCTTAGCCCGCACGCTCGCTCATACGCGCCATTGACTGCGATATAGCGGCCTTGCAGATCCTGGGCGACCAGCGGATAGGGCACCATCTTCATCATCGTTTCCTGGAAATTCAGCTGCAGCGCGAGTTCGCGCTCGGTCTCCTTGCGGCGCCTGACTTCGCGTTGCAAAAGCAGATAGGCGCGCAATGTAACGAGCAGGACCGAGGCGATGCCGATCAGCACAGGTAGCAGGCGCACCGCGGAAACGCTCCATGTACCGCCTGCCGGCGTGTCGCCGGTCACCCATTTCTGCCGGATGCGCTGCTTTTCCGCTGGCGGCATTGCTAGCAACGCGCGGTCGATCAGATCGGCGAGCAGACCCAGGTCCGGACGCACAGCGAAGTCGAGGGCGTCGGATTTGCCCACTGTGCCGACGACCTTCAGCACACCGGCGTATTGCCGCTTGAGCACAATGTCGACGGCTGCCACGTTTTCCACGACGACATCTGCTTCCCCGGAAGCAACCATGCGCAGCGCGTCGTCAAGGCTTGGAACGATGGCCAGGTGATCTTTCGGAATGCGCTGGAATGCGAGCGGGTCGACCCCGGCAATGTGTGACGACACCACGACCCGCCGCGCGGCGAAATCGTTGAGTGAGCGGGCGGCCGGCTCGTCGTCGCGACCCACCATTACCAGTGGATAGCTTTCGTACGCACGGGTATGACGTGCCTTCTGGAGACGCGGGTCGTTACTCGAGCCCGTGGTGAGAATCGCCAGTTCACCGCGCTGGAACGCGTCGATCGCGGATGGCCAGTCGGGCTGCCGCGCGCGGTTGAACACGACGCCCAGCGTGCGGCTCAGGTATGCGAGGTAGTCGGCGGTCACGCCGGCAGGACGCCCCGACGCGTCGACATAGCTGAATGGCGGCCAGTTGTTGTCGAAGCCCACCTGTAACGGCGGAAGCGAACGAAGCCACGCCTGCTCCTGCTGCGTCAATTCGAGACGGGATGTGGCAGGCTCCGGCTTTGCATCGAAACTGCCTGAGAGCCAGCGGACCCGAATCGCCGTGTCGTCGGTCTGGTTCATCGAGGCTAACGCGCGGTCCAGCCGGTCACGCAACGCCACCTGACTACGCGGCACGCCAAAGCGCAGTTCAGCGGAGCGAGTGCTTTCCTCAAATGCAACGCGCAGACTGTGGAACTCTTCTGTTGCGAGCGCATATTCGACGACTGGTGTGAAACCCATATATGCGTCCGCGTCGCCATCGGCGACGGCAGCGAGCGCCGCGTGCGTTGATGTGAACACGCTAATGCGGGCGCGCGGGAAGCGCTCGCGCAACGAGCGCTCAAGCGCAAAGCCCTTCTCTATTGCAATGGACGCGCCTGCAAGACGCGCCGGTCCTTCGTATATGTCGCCGTCCCTGCGTACAACCGTTGAGGTGGACGCTCGAAAATACGGCGCGGTGAAACTGACACAGCGCTCCCGCTCCGGCGTCCGCGCGAGACTCATCAACAGATCGACGTTGCCCGCGCAGGCGGCGGCAAGTAGCTGCGGCATGTCGGGATATGGCTTCGCTTCGATCGCAACAGCCGGCCCAACCAGTGCACGCAGATAGTCGATGCTCAGTCCTGTGAGTTGCCCGTTTTGCAGCGCGTCGAACGGCAACCAGCTATTCGCAAGTACGCCGACGGTCAGCTTCTCTGGGAAGGCACTAACGACCCGGTTGGCACCGGACTCCACGAAAGCGTGGCCGGCAGCCGCCACTTGAGCCGCGGCCAATAAGGAGAGCCCTGCCAGCACGCACACCGACACGCGCCGCCGCACGCGCGCTATCGCAGCGCGTTGGAACCGTGTGGCAAAGAATGAGAAAAACGTCACGGCACAACTCACGCGGCTTCGCTGTGGCCATCGGCAAGCGTTGCTGCTGCCTGGTCGGACCTGCCACTGAGGAACGAGAACACGAAGCCGGCGACGACGCCGCCAGACATTGGCGCCGCCCAGAAGAGCCACAGTTGGTCTAGCGCCCAGTCACCCACGAACAGCGCTTGCGCCGTGGAGCGGGCCGGATTGACCGAACCGTTGGTGACCGGAATCGACACGAGGTAGACGAGCGCGAGACATCCGCCGACGACCATCGGTCCGCCCGGCTTTGTCTCGTACCGTGCGGCCACGAGAAGGCTCGCCATGACAAATGCAAACGACAGCACGAATTCAATGGCCAACGCCGAGTGCAACTGATAGTCGGAAGGAGAGTGATCGCCAAAGCCATTGGCCGCGAATTCGCTCGCGCCGATTTCGAAGCCCGGCCGGCCGCTCGCCACATAGACGAGCAGCGCTCCGGCAACGACCCCGCCGACAATCTGCGCGGCAATATAGGGCAGCAGGTCTTTGACCGGGAAGCGTTGTGCGGCAGTGAAACCTACCGTGACAGCGGGATTGAAGTGAGCGCCCGACGTCTCGCCGAACCAGTAGCTCGCGGTGGCAAGCGCGAGACCGAACGCGAGTGATACCTCGAGCACTCCGTAGCCTTGCTGAACGGCGCCGGTGTTCAATACGATGCTGCCGCAGCCGATGAACACCAGCCATGCCGTACCCACGCTCTCGACCAACAACCGCTTACCTAGCACGGCCATACCGCCTCCCTGTCGCTATGCGAAGCGCACGGCGCTACGCAATTTCCGCGAACATCTGCTTGAACTTCCCCAGCTTTGCGCGGCGTGGTCTCAAGACATAAGTGCTCTAATGAGGCCCACGTCAGCAAAAGCCGAAGCTAATTCAGAACTATGGAGTGGCAAGGTCTCCCAACCAATCGGAAGAGTCCTAATTTCGGGACCGTGAGTTGCCGGTATATATGCGCAGCGTTACCGAGTGTTAAATCAAGCCAATCTGCCGTGCGTAGACAATAAGATCGGACTCCGTTTCGAGGCCTAGCTTGCGCATTGCGGTACGCTTCTGAGTGCTGATCGTCTTACCGCTGCGCTGTAACCGCTTCGCGATTTCGTGTACCGCGACGCCCTGCACATAGAGCTGGAAGATCTCCCATTCGCGCGCACTCAAAACGCTGGCGCGCAGTTGCGGCGGAGTGTCAGTCGTTTCCATCGCAACGCGCACCTGCTCCGACAGATACACGTCTCCCGTCAACGCTGCCTGGATTGCGTCGATCAATGCGGCCGTCGTGTCGCGCTTATCGACTATCGCGCTGACGCCAAGATGCAGCAGGCCCGACAGCATATGCGCATGACAGATCATGGTGAGCACAACGACAGCGGGATGCGCATGCCCTCTCAATACCCGACGCAGGAAAGGAACAGCGTTGCTCGCTCCGTCCAGACCCGGCATGCCAATGTCGGAGATGACGATGTCGCATTCGCAGACGTCGAGCAGTTCGGCAAGGTCATGCGTGTTGCAGGCCTCGCCAACAACTTCGATATGCGGCGTGGCGTACAACAACCTCCTCACGCCGGCGCGAACGCAGTCGTGGTCGTCCGCCACGATGACGCGTATCTTGTCTGTCATATTTTTGTTGTCTTATCGATTGGCATGTCCAGTACAAGATGTACTTTCCCCGGACAACGCCAACACATCTTATGTTTGTCACGCCGGCCCGGCGCGACCTCGTGTGTTCTTCAGCGCCCTTCGGCGCGGGCCTCGGTTACAACGCCGTGCTCAACCGCAAAGCGAAATAGTTCAGCGTCGCTATGCAACGCCAGCTTGCGCATGGCGGTGCACTTTTGCGCGCTAATTGTCTTCACGCTGCGCCCCAGCCGCCCCGCAATTTCGGTAACACCGAAGCCCGACGCGTACTGCGTGAACACTTCAAGCTCGCGCCGCGACAACACCGAACGAACAAAGTCGAGCCGTTGCATCGCCGTGGCGTCCGCAATGACCGCGCGCACGGCCGGCCCAAGATAGCATTCGCCCGCGAGCGCGGTGATGATCGCCACGTGAATCAGGTCGATGCGGTCACGCTTGCTGATAAGCGCGTGAACGCCGAGCGAGATCACGCTTTGCAGCGCTGCTGCCTCGGTTTCCATGGTGAGCACGACGAGGGCCACGTCGGGGTAACGGCTCCTGAACTGCCGCACCGCGTCGATCCCACTGCCATCTGCGCCGCCTGGCATATAGAGGTCCATGAGCACCAGGTCACAACCGGTTCGGTCGACCTCCGCAAAGAGATCGGTTGCATCGGTCGCGCGGCCGACCACCTCCATATTCTGATAACCGCCCATCAAGTTCTCGATTGCAAACAGGACGAGCGGATGATCGTCCGCGATGATCGCCCGGACCGGCATGCTTATTTCAGCGGTGTCGCCCATCGTCTATCTCTCCTCCATATCCTGACTCCCTATCACCATCTCACTCCCGACCGGCCCTGCCCCATCATCAGACATCGTGGCGGCGTTAAACATAAGATCGCTCCGAAATAACTTCAATAACTCGGCCAATTAATTTACTTAGATATGCGATTCAAATTTAAGAATTTCACCAGCTCGAACGCACGAGAATAAACCAGGATCATTAGTAACGCCAAGTTTTACCATTGCTTCACGCTTTTGCCGACTAACGGTGCGGCGATGACATCCGAGAGTGGCCGCAATTTCAGCAATAGAGTGTCCGTCGACGAACATCCTGACGATCGTCTTCTGCATTACCGACAGAGGTAGTGCGGGCGGCCGCTCGTACCCAACTTCGCGCGGCGTTGCGAGAAGTGCGGCGATTGAGTTGCCGATGTATGGCTCGTTGCTTACATGCTGCTCGATCGCACGCCACAACTCGTGCATGGATTCGGTTTTGCTGAGCAAGCTCACGGCGCGCTCCGATGCGAGGACCCGGAGCAACGCAGAATTGGTCGTCGTCGACATGACGACGATGCGCAGTCGCGGCCACTCGGCATGGATCTGCCGGATCAGGTTCAGTTCGTCTTCCACCGCGGCGCCGGGATCAGGCATCGACAGGTCGGTGACCAGCACGTCACATGGCGTGCGCCGCAGCAGTTTGATTAACGACGTCGGGCTCGCGGCCTGGCCGACGATGGCGACACCGGCTCTGGTTTCGAGCATAGCTCTAACGCCAAGCAGAACGAATGGATGATCATCCGCGAGAATGATTCGGAGGTTCACTAGATTGATCTCGTTTGTTGTAGGAATAGTCGTCAGATGCGCAGGACAAATCGACATGCTCCGCACCTGCGTCGACGCGCAATCGTTTCTAACCATCGCGCGTCGACGGGACCATAAAATCACCGTGGTGCGCGTAACGAAAATCGGAGTGTTCCGAATCAAGTGTTGAATTCACCGGCAATTACGGTGCACGGACAACAAAAGCCCCCAATTATTCAAAATGAATAAATTGAGAAAATCGGCGCGCCCAGGTTCGCGGAAAAATCACGTCTGAATTAACCTTGGCCCGCGCGGCATTTCGATAAACGTCGCGCAAAACTTCCTCGCGCGCGCCGGCAATCGTCAAGCCGTGTCACAGGCGCGCGGCGCGCTCGTGCCGACCTCGCGCAATGCGCGCGGAAAAACCGGCAGCGCAATCAACGCACAGAGACTTGTCACCGCCCACACCATCGGCCATGACCCGAGCGATAGCAGCGGCGGAATCGCGAGCGGCGTCAGAAAGAGCGAGAGGAAAACGCAGGTATTGCCGAGCGCCAACGCAGTGCCGGCGCGGCTCGTTCCGGCGAGCGTCGCGAGTTCGGTGAAGGCGACGCCGTGCCAGGCAGACGCGCTCACCCCGCCGAGCACGATCACCGGCACGAGAAACATCGTCGTCATTGGCGTTGGGGTGTGCTGCACGGCGGCCACACCGCTCATGAGAGTGAGCGCCGCGAATAGCGCGGAAGTCAGCAGACTGCAGCCGCGCATGTATGCCCGGCGATTGCCGCGCTGATCCGTCCACCGGCCGCTCCAGACACGAGCGATGGCGGCGCCTGCCTGGACCGTGGCCATTGCGACGCTGATGGTCAGCACGTCGGAGCGCCCGAAGTCATGGAGGAACACGGTTCCGAAGGTGATCACGGCGAGTTGCGGCACGCAAAGCGCGCCCGCGCCGAGCGCTACGCGCCAGATGCGGGCGTCACGCAGCGGCGAGCGGCTCCGGGCATGTGCGCCGTTAATGTCGTTTGCACTGCTAATGCCGCTTGCGCCGCTTGCGCCGCTTGCGCCGCTTGCGCCGCTTGCGCCGCTTGCGCCGCTTGCGCCGCTTGTGCCGCTTGTGCCGCTTGTGCCGCTTGTGCCGTTCGCACCACCCGCACCGCCCACACCGCCCACACCGCCCGCACCGCCCACACTGTCCACACCACTGCCACCGCCCACACCGCCCTCCCCGTTCGCCCCATGTCCACCGCCGACATACGCCGCGCGGGCATCGCCATTCTCCACATACGTCGGCTCATGCAACCAGCGCCATGCCAATGCCGCGGTTATCGCGCAACTCAGCGCCAGCAACGCATAAACACTCACGAAACCGAATCTCGTTGCAAGCGCCGGCAGCAACAGCGCGCCGAGTCCGCCACCTGCGGGGACAGCCGTCTGGCGAATGCTCATGGCCAGTCCGCGCTCGCCCTCGCGAAACCACGCCATGACCGCGCGGCCGCTCGAACCGTTGACGCTGCCGCCGAGCAAACCCACGAGCAACAGCCCGAGCGCAAGCGTCGTCACGCGAGGCACATGCGATCCGGACGGTGCCGCGAACAACGCCAAGCCGGCCAGCGCCGCGGCGGTGGAAAGCAGACCCAGCAGCAGCACGCGACGGTCGCCCCACCGGTCCGTCAAGAGTCCCCACGGCAATTCGCTCACCGCGATGCCCAGGCCGAGCATGCCCAGCACAAGCCCGAGCCCTTCATTGCCGAGGTGATAACCCGAGCGCAAGTAAACCGCCGTGGTCGGAATACCCGAGAATGCGGCCGAAAAGCTCGCGTTGGCGGCAAAGCCCACGCCCAATACCTTCCACCGGTGGCTCGCCGTCAGGCCGCCCGTTATCTGGCCGCCTGCCCGTAGTGCGTTTTCCATGTTTCCTCCGCAATGAATTCGGAGGTATGCTACGGCGGCGCCTTCCATCGGAAAAGCCGGAAATACAGATGCCATCCATCGGGTATAACGAAACATGAGCCAGCGCGGATTCGAGCTGACGCAACTACGGACCTTCGTCGCCGTCGCCGAGTCGGGCAGCGTCTCGGCGGGCGCGGAGCGCGTGTTCCTGTCGCAATCGTCGGTGAGCGAGCAGTTGAAAAAACTTGAGGAGCGTGCAGGCCAGCCGCTCTTCGTGCGCAGCAAGCAGGGCGTGAGCGCGACTCCCGCGGGCAGCCGCCTGCTGGAGCACGCGCGGCGCATCATCGCGATGAGCGAAGCGGCGTTCGAAGACCTCCAGGGCCGTTCGCTCGACGGCGAACTGCGCATCGCGATCACCGACTACTACCGCCCGCACGACATCGCTCGCATCCTCAAGACGTTTTCCGAGCAGCACCCGCGTCTGAAGCTACATGTCACCGTGCTGCCGAGTGCCGTGATCGACAGCAGCGCCGGCGACGACGCATCGTTCGACATCGGCCTCTCGTTGCGGCTCGTCACGGGCAACTCTCGCGCGTCGAGCGGGCGCAGCAGCGCGCAGAGCACCGTCGTGCGGCGCGAGAAATTGCTGTGGGCAAGCGCATCGGATGCGAGCCCGCGACCGGTCGCACCGTATCAACTGGTGCTGTTGCCCTCGAGTTGCCAGTTGCAGCGCTTCGTCGTGAAGCTGCTCGACGAAAACAAGGTGTCTTATGTCGTGTCGCATTCCGCCTCGGGCGTAGCCGGATTGCAACTCGCGTTGAAGGCTGGACTCGGCATCTCGTGCCTGAACGAATCGTCGATTGGAGCAGGTGTAGTCGCATGCCCACCGGGCATTGGCCTACCCGCATTGCCCGCCGTCGAGTTTCATTTGCTGCCCGGGCGGATCGGCGAGAGCGAACGTGTGACCAATGCGCGCACCGCGTTGACGAGGCTCTTCAATTAAGCACATCAGACCATCACATTCGCGCGCTAACGTCCATTTGCATGCGGCGTGAATAGAAGTGTTGAAAGCGTTCTGAACGCCGCCTATGATGATCAGAGACGAAGTCAGCCAGCCTTATTGTTTCGTCATTGACGCTCCGAATGGATTGCTGCCGTCTGCCATATGCAGTCGGACATCAAAGCGTCGATCCAGCAACGGGAAAGCTGCCGTCCTTCGCGCTTACGTGTGTCAACGCGTTCTTTGACGAGCCATTGAATCGCAGCGGCGAACCGACGTTTCGCCATCCACAATAAGTGCCCTTCCATTGCCGTTTGCGCTGTCGCGATAGAGAAAAAAGGTAGACCCGCTGAGCATGGCGAACCACGCTGGAAGCGAATCCAGTCGTCAATGCGGGCGAAGCAGATCGACAAAAGAACGTTCCCCAGCGAGGCCCGACGTGCATCGTAGAGCTATGGGATTTGCGCTTCTGTTCGTGCTTTACGTCTTATGGAACGGCGCGGCGCTCGCGGCTACCAGCGCGCCCGGCCCGATGCCCTCGGCCATGGACGAACGCGTGCGCGCCTGCACCTCCTGTCATGGCGTGCAGGGCCAGGGCCTCAACAACGATTACTTTCCGCGCATCGCCGGCAAACCGGCCGAGTATCTGTTCAATCAGCTAACAGCGTTTCGCGACGGCGGCCGCACCTATCCGCCGATGGGTTATCTGGTCGCGTTTCTCCCCGACGACTATCTGCGCAAGATCAGCCAGTACTTCGCCGATTTGCAGCCGCCCTATCCCAATGCCGATCAATCGAACGTCGCGCCCGCCGTGCTCGCCGCGGGCCAGCGACTCGTCATGCAGGGCGACCCGGCGCGCAAGATTCCCGCGTGCATCGCATGTCACGGAGCGCGCATGACGGGGCAGCAACCTGGCATTCCCGGCCTGCTCGGTTTGCATGCGAGCTACATAGCCGGGCAGATGGGAACCTGGCGCTCCGGCACGCGTCACGCGCTCGCGCCGGATTGCATGCGGTCAATCGCCGTGAAGCTGACCGACAAGGACATCACCGCCGTCTCGACCTGGCTTGCGCGGCAACCGCGTCCAGCCGACCCGCGGCCTGTGCCGGCGTCTGCGGAGCGCTTGCCTCTCGCATGCGGGAGCCAACCGCAATGAAAACGACACTTCGTTCGCTGCGCGTGCTCTCACGTAAGTTGCACCTCTCGCTCCTGCTACTTGTTGGCGCCGCAGCGCTGGTGACCGGCAGCGCGCCACTGCACTCGCTTGTCACCGAAGCTCGCGCCGCCGACAGCACCACCGAAGCCAAGGCCAATACCTCCGTCGACAACCGCACGGACGTCGTCAAGCGCGGCGAATATCTTGCGCGCGCGGGCGACTGCGTGGCCTGCCACACCGCGCCGCGCGGCAGGCTGTTCGCCGGCGGCCTCGCGATGGACACGCCGTTCGGCACGCTCTACTCGCCGAACATCACGCCAGATGCGCAGTACGGCATCGGCACTTGGAGCGAGGACGCCTTCTTCCGGATGATGCGCACCGGCATCACGCCCGAGGGCAAGCTGCTCTATCCCGCCATGCCGATTGCGCAGTACACGAAGGTCACGCGTGAAGACTCCAACGCGATCTTCGCTTTCCTGAAATCGGTCGAGCCAGTGCGCACGCCGAATCGCAAGCACACGCTGCGCTTCCCGTTCAATCAGCGCAAATTGCTGTATGGCTGGCGCACGCTGTACTTCCGCGAAGGCGAATTCAAGCCCGATCCGACCCGCTCCGTCGAATGGAATCGTGGCGCGTATCTCGTCGAAGGGCTCGGGCACTGCACGATGTGCCACACGAAGATCAACATGCTCGGCGGTTCGTCACAAAGCGAGCAGTTTGCCGGCGGGCTGATTCCGGTGCAGAACTGGTACGCGCCGTCGCTCACTTCCGACAAGGACGGCGGACTCGGCGACTGGAGCATCAAGGACATCGTCGACCTGTTGCAAGCGGGCATTTCCGATCGCGGCGCAGTGTACGGCCCAATGGCCGAAGTCACTTATCACAGCCTTCAATACATGACCGACGAAGACGTCAAGGCAATGGCGGTATACCTCAAGACGTTGCCGGACAATCGCGGCCGCAAGTCCGGGCCGACCGCCCCGACCGGCACCAACGTGTTCGCGCTCGGTGAAAAGATCTACGCCGACAAGTGCGCACTGTGTCATGGCGCAAAAGGCGAAGGACAGTTGCAGCACTATCCACCGCTCGCAGGCAACCAGTCGATCGAAATGAACTCCGCGGTCAATCCCATCCGCATCGTGCTGAACGGCGGCTTCCCGCCTGGCACGAAGCGTAATCCGGAGCCCTACGGCATGCCGCCTTTCGCGCAGGAACTGAACGACACCGACGCGGCCGCCGTCATTACCTATATCCGCACAGCGTGGGGCAATCATGGGACGCCGGTCACCGCCCGCGATGTCAACGAACTGCGCAAAGCGCCGCTGCACTAGCCGCCGCACCGGCAACAGGAGAAGCCCTAGATGGAAGCTAACGATACGCGCGCCGCGCTCCCTCCCACCGACGACGAAGTAGAACGCGTGGTCGTCGCGGGTCCGCATGGTGCGATCGCCGTCGCAGGCGTGGCCACGTTGATCGTCATGGCGATCTGGTTCGGCTTCTACTTCCTCGTGTTTCTGCCGCGCGGCGTCGTGCACTGATCATGTCCACTCATTCCCCCGACTCCCAACACCAACCGGGCAGCGGCCACACCGTCGCGCTACGCGCCGAGCGTCGCTGGGCGATCTTCGTCGGCGCGCTGATCGTGCTGATGCTGGCCGTGATCGTGTACTCGGGGCTCCACTGGGCGATGATGCCGCCATCGCGAGTGGAAACAATCGACCCGTCCCGTCTGCAACTGTCGGGCGAATTCGTCGAAGACAATCTGGGCAGCGCAGTTGAACCCGACGGCTCCGTGGTCGTGCGTTTTATCGCGCAGCAGTACTCGTTCACACCGCAATGTCTGCTCGTGCCCGCCGACACTCCGATCACGATCCGAACCACCAGCGCGGACGTCGTGCACGGTCTGCTCGTCACCAACACCAATATCAACACGATGGTCGTGCCCGGCTACGTGGCCACGTTGAACACGCGCTTCGACGCGCCCGCCGATCACACCATGCCCTGTCACGAGTTCTGCGGCTTCGGCCATCAGGCCATGTGGGCGCATGTCAAAGTGATCGACAAAGCCGCCTTCTTCGAGCAGGCCCGACAATCACGGAGGCTGAGCTGTGTTTCACGCTAAGCGACTCGTTCTCGCGCATTTCTGGCTCGCCTTCATCGCGTTTATCGTCGCGCTGTTTCTCGGCGCCTGGCAGATGCTCGTGCGCAGTCCACTCGCGCCGTGGATCGGCGACCCCGAGCTGTACTACCGCTCAGTCACCGCCCACGGTTCAGTAATGGCCTACGTGATGCCGACTCTGGTGTCGATGGGTTTTGGCTACGCAATCGTCGAGCTTGCGCTCGCGCAGCGCCTCGCGGGCCTGAAGTGGGCATGGGCCGCCTTCATCATGCTGGCGGTCGGCGCGGTGATGGCGATGGTGCCCGTAGCACTCGGCAAGGCCTCGGTGCTCTACACGTTCTATCCGCCGATGATCGGCAGTCCCTTCTATTATCTCGGCGTGGTGCTAGTGGTAGTCGGCTCGTGGATCTGGGTCGCGTTGATGCACGTGAACCTCGCCATATGGCGGCGCGCGAACCCCGGAAAGCCGGTGCCGCTCGCGATGTTCGCCAATGTCGCCGGCGCATATCTATGGGCATGGACGGCGGTCGGCGCGGCGCTCGAAATCCTGCTTCAGATTCTGCCGGTTGCTTTCGGTCTCAAGAATACGATCGACGCCGGCCTGTCACGTGTCCTCTTCTCGTGGACGCTGCATGCCATCGTCTACTTCTGGCTGATTCCCGCCTATATCGCGTACTACACGCTCGTGCCGCGAGCCATCGGCGGGCGGCTCTATAGCGATTCGATGGCGCGCGTATCGTTCATCCTGTTCCTCGTTTTCGCTATGCCGATCGGCATCCACCATCTGTTCGCCGATCCGCAGATCGGCTCCGGTTTCAAGTTCCTGCACGCAGTATTCACGGGGATGGTGTCCGTGCCCACGCTGCTGACGGTGTTCACGATTTGCGCGTCGGTGGAAATTGCCGGCAGGCTGCGCGGCGGCAAGGGTGCGTTCGGCTGGCTCACCGCTTTGCCCTGGCAGAACCCGATGATGCTCGTCGTCGCGTTTTCGTTCGTGATGCTGGGGCTCGGCGGCGCCGGAGGTCTGATCAACATGAGCTATCAGTTGAATACCACCGTGCACAACACGCAGTGGGTGACCGGACATTTCCATCTGATCTTCGGCGGCGCAATCGTCATCATGTATTTTGCGATTGCTTATGAACTGTGGCCGCAACTCACCGGTCGCGCAATGGTGTCGATGAAGCTGGTGCGCACGCAACTGTGGCTGTGGTTCATCGGCATGCTGGTGGTCACGCTGCCGTGGCATTACGTCGGCCTGCTCGGCGCGCCGCGCCGCATGGCTTACTACGACTACAAGATGCCTGGCCTCGAATCGCAGGCGTTCTGGGTCAGCATGTCGGCGGTCGGCGGAATGGTTCTCGCCATATCGGGCGCGCTCTTCATCTACATTCTCGCGAAGTCGCAGTTCGGGCCGGCGGTTCCGCAGCAAGGCTTCCGTTTCGCGAGCGCGGTGCATCCGGTCGAACGCGTGCCCGCCGCGCTCAATAGCTTCGGCTTGTGGGTCGCGTTGATGATCGGCCTGACCGTCGTCAACTACAGCGTGCCCATCGTCCAATTGCTCAAGCTGCCGCAGACGTCCGTACCCGCGGTGGTAGTTGGAGCACAGCGATGAACCAGGAACGCGTCTTCAGCTTGCGAAATCCGTGGTTCACGGTAAGCGTGGCCGGCACGCTCGCGCTGGCCATCGTGTCGATGCTGATAGGTTTCATCTGGCTGCCTTCGGCGAATAGCGCATTCGCGAACCGCAGCTTATGGGCGACGATCTGCAGCGCTGCGGGCGCGCCGTCGAGCTGGTACAGCGGTACCAACATTGCAGGCCGGGCACCGAGCGACGTGGTCGTCTTGCCGCCGCTGCGTCGCGTGCGGGCCGACGCCGATTCGATCGGGCGCGGCGCGACCCTCGCCACGCAGAAATGCTCGATGTGTCACGGCGTGCTCGGTACGGTGCAGGTCACGGCGCCCGCGCTGGCCGGGCAATATGCGGACGCCGTCTACAAGGAGTTGCGCGACTATCAACAGGGCGTGCGGCAGAACGCGGTAATGCAGCCGATCGTCGCCGCTCGCAGCGATCAGGACCTGCACGATCTCGCGGCTTACTACGCGTCGCTGCCACGCGGTCCGGCCGCAGAAGTTGCGCCCACCGGCAGCACGCCCGATGCGAACGCAGTGCGGCTGGCGATGCAGGGCGATCCGCAGCGCAACATCGCGCCATGTGCGGCATGTCACGGGCAACTGGATCGCAAGGGTTCGGCGCCGTGGCTTGGCGGCCAATCGTCGATTTACCTTGCGGCGCAGATGCGGGCGTTTGCTTCTGGCGCACGCCGCAACGACATCAACGAGCAGATGCGCAATGTCACGCGGCAGATGACATCGGCGGAAATTGATAGTGTCGCGAAGTACTACGCGGGTATGCAGTAGAGCGATTGATTTGGGCGCAGCGCGGTGCACTGTGGTTCGCTGGGGCGCGCGGGGCAGGGCGCGGCGCCCAACCGTCGGTGAGATGCAGCGTACTACCGCCTCACTACACGCGCCACGAACCTAACGCAACGCCGCCCGCGAACGTATCAAGCGACAACCAGTTCGTCCGCGCCGTTCGCTGCACGTTTCGTTGCAGCGCTCTGACCGTTGCGCGAGCCGGCCAGGCCCCGCGACGACGAACCGCCTTCCGTCTGAAACACTGCCACGGCCGATGTGAGCCTTCTCGCCTGCTCCTCCAGCGAGCTTGCCGCGGCCGCGGCTTGTTCGACCAGCGCGGCGTTCTGCTGCGTCACTTCGTCCATTTGCGCGACGGCCAGATTGACCTGGTCGATGCCGGTGCTCTGCTCGGTCGCGGCTGCGGCGATCTCGCCCATGATCGAGCTGACTCGCGAAATGGCCTGGACGATCTCGGTCATCGTCGAGCCCGAGCGCTCGACCAGTTGTGAGCCGTTCTCGACGCGCGTAGTCGACGCTTCGATCAACGCCTTGATTTCCTTCGCGGCTGCAGCGCTTCGCTGGGCCAGCGAACGCACCTCGCTCGCGACGACCGCAAAGCCTCGGCCCTGCTCGCCGGCGCGAGCCGCCTCGACTGCCGCGTTCAACGCAAGGATGTTCGTCTGAAATGCGATCCCTTCGATCACGCCGACAATATCCGCGATGCGCCGCGAGTCGTCGACGATCTCGTGCATCGTGCCTACCACCTGCTCGGTCAATTCGCCGCCCTGAGCGGCAAGCGTCGACGCGCCCTGCGCAAGCGAACTCGCCTGCTTCGCGTTGTCCGCGGTCTGTTTAACCGTCGACGTGAGCTGCTCGATGCTCGCTGCCGTTTCTTCCAGCGACGCCGCCTGTTCTTCGGTACGTTGTGACAGATCCGTATTGCCCGCGGCGATTTCGCTTACGCCGCTGTCGATCGATTCGGTGCCCTGACGCACCGAATTCACCGTCGCGATCAGCGACTCCTGCATCTTGCGCAGCGCGGCGGCGAGGCGGCCCATTTCGTTGCTGCTCGTGACGACGATCTGCCCGGTCAGGTCGCCGTTGGCGATCCGCTGGAACTGGGCGATGGTGGCATCGACCGGACTCACGATTGCGCGCACCAGCACCGCGCGACCGAGCAACGAACCAAGCAGCGAGATGCCGATGCCGATCGCCACCGTCACGCAGATCGCGTAAAAGAGGGCCTGTGCGCTCTGATAGCGCTGTTCGGCGTGGTCCAATTGCAACTGTTCGAGCGCGAGCATCGCCTTTTCGAACGAACTGTACAGAGACGGCAGCTTCTTCGCCTGCAATTGCTGGAACGCGGTGCGGTC
The DNA here is from genome assembly GCF_052045935.1 of Paraburkholderia sp. 22098. Taxonomy (NCBI): domain Bacteria; kingdom Pseudomonadati; phylum Pseudomonadota; class Betaproteobacteria; order Burkholderiales; family Burkholderiaceae; genus Paraburkholderia; species Paraburkholderia sp. 22098. The sequence goes on from NZ_JBQEPV010000001.1 coordinate 91,560, forward strand.
GCCCGCCTTGAGTGCGGCCAACGCCGGCTCGACACCCTCGCGAAGGAACGTGTCGCGCTTGTCCTGCATATCCTTGATGAGGCGCTGCTCGTCGGCCTCGGCGCTCGCGCGGCTCACATAGTGGGCAAGCCGTTCATTCGATGCTTTCTGGTACTGATCAAAACGCTTGAGCACAGCGTTTGCGCCGTCCTGGTCGTTGAGGTCGACGAGCGACGCATAAGTGGCCAGTGCGAGGCGCAGGCGCAACAGCTGGCCGGCGCTGCCTTCGAGATCGGCGACGGCGGGCGTGTCCACGGTGTACATCTGTTGCAGGGACGCGTTGCTCGAGCGCAGCGACAGAAGCCCGGCTGCAGCGCCCAGCAGCAGGGCGGCGGCAAAGAACGCGATCATCAGGGTAAGGCAACTGCGAATCGACAGATTTTTCAGCATCGGGCTAGTCTCCATTTGGGCCGCCTGACCGAATTTTCAGTGAAATACGCATCGGCCATGCATGCTGCGCCCAGCCCATTTGGCATGGTCCGCAACCGTTTTTGTCAAAATTTAAGCGAATGCCACAGATAGGGACTACGGCTGAATTGCTAAAAACTTTATGGTGGATGGCGTACGCTTTTGCGTCACACCAAATTACAAGCGGCGCGAAGCCGCCCGAACGCCGGCGATAGCGGGACTGCCGAGTATCAGGCGTCCTACCTAAGCCGGTTGGCAGTCGATGCAAATGTCATAGGAGCACTTCTATGTCCGAAATAGGCTCGGCTCTGGTGGTTTTCATTCTCCTGCTCGCGACCACCGGCATCGGCGTGTGGGTGCGCCCGCTCCTGCCCGAGGAGCACAAGGCACACGAGACAGTGCAACTCGTGCAACTGGTGATCGGCATGCTCGTGACGTTTGCCGCACTGGTGCTCGGTTTGATGACCGCGTCGGCGAAATCCAGCTTCGACACGGCGTCAAATGACTTGCGCACCTTTGCCGCCGACATCATCGAACTGGACACGACGTTGAGGGATTACGGCAGCGACACCGAACCGGCGCGCAACCTCTTGCGCGTCTACACGGCCGCGGCAATTGCATCGACGTGGCCGAACGAACCGGCTCCTACGGGCGACTACCCCACCCACCTCGGCTCGCCGGACAACTCGCAGAAGCTGGAAAACGTGCGGCTCGGCGAAATGCTGACGTCGGTGGGCCGGCAATTGCGGCAGTTGCGCGCGCGTGATCCGCTGCAACAGCACGCGCTCGACGACGGCCTGACTCAATTTCGCCGCGTGGTGGATGCGCGCTGGAAGATTATCGAGGAAGCGCACAGCTCCATCTCGCAGCCCTTCCTCAAGACGCTGACGTTCTGGCTGTGCGTGATATTTCTGAGCTTCGGGCTCATCGCGCCTCGCAATGCGCTGGCGCTCGTGACCATTTCGCTTGGGGCTGTGTCGATTGCGTCGGCGATCTATGTAATCGTCGATCTTGACACGCCGCTCACCGGGCCGATCATGATCTCCAGCTTGCCGATGCGCGATGCGCTGGAGCATTTGAGGCGGTGACGACTGCTGAAAAGAAAAAACCCCGCTGAGGACGCGAGGTTTTTTGCTGGTCTTGTGGTACGGGTGGTCAGAACGGAATATCGTCATCCATCTCGTCAAAGCCGCCGCCGGCCGGTGCGCTCGGACGGCTGGAGCCACCACCGCTCGCGCCGCCACCGCTGCCGCCGCGCGAACCGCCACCCGACATAGCACGGCCGCCGCCACCGCTGCGCTCCGACGGCTCGCCACGGCTGTAGCCGCCTTCGTCGCCGCCGCCCATGGAACCGCCACGGCCGCCCAACATTTGCATCTGTTCGGCGACGATTTCCGTCGAGTAACGGTCGGTGCCGTCCTGCGCCTGCCACTTACGGGTGCGAATGCGCCCTTCGAGGTAGACCGACGATCCCTTCTTCAGGTATTCGGAGACGATCTCGGCGAGGCGGCCGAAGAACGACACGCGGTGCCATTCGGTCGCTTCCTTCATTTCACCGGACGCCTTGTCCTTGTACCGATCCGTCGTTGCAAGGCGGATATTCGCCACTGCGTCGCCGCTCGGAAGATAACGGACTTCCGGATCGGCTCCGAGATTGCCGACGAGAATGACCTTGTTCACGGATGCCATGAGTTTCTCCTGTTGATTCCATTTCGGGCGGCCCGGCAACACAGTTCGCCTCTCACGCCTGACCGGCCCGAGATCAAAAGTGTGTCTCTGCCCGCCGCCGGGTGAGTTCTGGGTGATGCCGGGACACGCCCGAGTCGCCGCGTATGTTCTGCGAGTGTTCCGCGCGTGTCACGAGGACGCTTTACGCGGCGGCTGTTTCATCTTTGCGGCGATTATAAGCCAGCAAAAGACGAGCCCCGAGCAAGTAAAGAAGACCGCGCTCTGACCGTCCGCTTTGAGCAACCAGCCGCCGATCATGCCACCCAGCGCAAGACCGATGGACTGTGTGGTGTTGTACACGCCGGCTGCCGCGCCCTTGCGGTTGCCCGGCGCCAGTTTCGACACCAGCGAAGGCTGCGACGCCTCCAGAATGTTGAAGCCCAGAAAGTACACAAAAAGGATGGCCGCCACACTCAGAATCGTATGCGGAGCCACGCCCAATAACAACTGTCCGATCAGGATAAGAGCGATGGCGGAGAGCAGTACGATCTTCATCTTGCCCCGCTTTTCAGCGGCGATGATCGCGGGCACCATCATCACGAACGACAAGCCCATGACCGGCAAATACACTTTCCAGTGCGACGCGACCGGCAGGCCGCCGGCTTCGAGAATGCGCGGCACGACGAGGAACAACGCCGTCTGCGTGGCGTGAAGCACGAGCACGCCGAAGTTCAAACGCAGCAGCTCGACGTTGTGCAGTACTTCGGCGAACGGCGCCCGCACATGCACGGGCTTCGGCGCATCGGGCACGACCCACAGCACCACGCCGACGGCGAGAATCGAGAAGACGCCCACCAGCGTGAAAAGACCGGTCATGCCGACCCAATGGAAAACGATCGGCGCGCCGACAATCGCCACCGCAAAGGAAATGCCGATGCTGCCGCCGACCATGGCCATCGCCTTCGTGCGGTGCTCTTCGGCAGTCAGATCGGCGATGAAGGCAATCACCGCGGACGACACCGCGCCCATGCCTTGAATCACGCGGCCGACAATAATCCACGTCATGTCGTGCGCGCCCGCCGCGACAAAGCTGCCGAGCGCGAAGATCAGCAGGCCCGCAGCAATGACCGGCTTGCGGCCGATCTTGTCGGAGACCCAGCCGTAGAAAATGTAGAGCATGGACTGCGTCACGCCGTAAGCGCCCAGCGCGATGCCGACGAGCAGCACGTTTTCGCCGCCGGGAATGGTCTTCGCGTAGATCGAGAACACCGGCATGATCATGAAGAGCCCGAGCATGCGCAGCGCGAAGATGGCGGCAAGCGACACGGTCGCGCGCAGTTCAGGCGCGCTCATGCGTGAAGAGGTGGCAGACGGATTGGACATCGGAAGCGTTCTTTGAATGAGCTGGGTGACGCACCGGGGGCACCGGGGCGCCACGACCGGACGGCTTTCCATGGGACGGCCCGCAGACGGTGCGGCACTGCCGCTTGAGCCAACCGGGCAGCCTGCAGCGTTCCCGCTCCGCGCTGACCGCACTCCTGACCCTTCGGCTCTCGCGCCTTTGCGGCCGCGGCGCGCTTCGCGGCGCCTTGTACTTGCCGGAAACGGCCCCAGTTAGACCTTTTCCCGCTAGCGCTGAACCGCGTTCTTACAGCTTGCCTGAGGCGCTGTTCAGGCCTGTTCGGGCCGTCAGGCAGCCGTAACGGCGGCCTTGAAAAGTCGTTATAGTAGCAGGTTTAGCCTCTTCCTCTTTCCGCAGTTCATGGAATAAATCCGTGGAACAAATCCGTATTCGTGGGGCTCGCACCCACAACCTGAAGAACGTCAATCTCGACCTACCACGTCACAAGCTCGTCGTAATTACCGGTCTTTCCGGCTCGGGAAAATCGTCGCTCGCGTTCGACACGCTGTATGCGGAAGGACAGCGGCGCTACGTCGAAAGCCTGTCCGCTTACGCACGCCAGTTCCTGCAGTTGATGGAAAAACCCGACGTCGATCTGATCGAAGGTCTGTCGCCGGCGATCTCGATCGAGCAGAAGGCCACGTCGCACAATCCGCGCTCCACAGTGGGCACCGTCACCGAAATTCACGACTACCTGCGGCTATTGTTCGCACGGGTCGGCACGCCTTACTGTCCGGATCACGAAATCCCGCTCGAAGCGCAAAGCGTGTCGCAAATGGTCGACGCGGCGCTCGCGCTGCCGGAAGAAACCAGGCTGATGATCCTCGCGCCGGTCGTCGCCGACCGCAAGGGCGAGCATGTCGAGTTGTTCGAGGAGATGCAGGCGCAGGGCTTCATCCGGTTTCGCGTGCGCTCGGGCGGCGGCACGGCCAATGAAGGCGCGGCGAAGATCTATGAAGTCGACTCCCTGCCCAAGCTGAAGAAGAACGACAAGCACACTATCGACGTCGTGGTCGACCGCCTCAAGGTGCGGCCCGACATGAAGCAGCGCCTTGCGGAATCGTTCGAAACCGCACTGCGTCTCGCCGACGGCCGCGCCATCGCGCTCGAAATGGACACCGACAAGCAGCACCTGTTCAGCTCGAAGTTCGCGTGTCCGATCTGCTCGTACTCGCTGCAGGAGCTGGAGCCGCGGCTCTTCTCGTTCAACAATCCGATGGGCGCGTGTCCGGAATGCGACGGCCTCGGCCAGATCACCTTCTTCGATCCGAAGCGGGTGGTCGCGCATCCGTCGCTGTCGCTCGCGGCAGGCGCGGTGAAGGGCTGGGACCGGCGCAACCAGTTTTACTTCCAGATGCTGCAAAGCCTGGCGGCGTTTTACGACTTCGACATCGACACTGCCGTCGAAGACCTGCCTGAAAAAGTCCGCAAAATCCTGCTGTTCGGCTCGGGCAAGCAGGAAATTCCGTTCTCGTACATCAACGAGCGCGGCCGCACGTCGGTCCGCGAGCATGTGTTCGAAGGCATCATCCCGAATCTGGAGCGGCGTTATCGCGAGACGGATTCAGCCGCAGTGCGTGAAGAGCTTGCGAAGTATCAGAACAATCAGCCGTGCCCCGCCTGCGCGGGCACGCGGTTGCGCCGGGAAGCGCGCTTTGTGCGCATCGGCACGGACGGCGACGCGCGCGGCATCTACGAAATCAGCGGCTGGCCATTGCGCGACGCGCTCGGCTATTTTCAGACGCTGCGGCTCGAAGGCTCGAAGCGCGAGATCGCCGACAAGGTCGTGAAAGAGATCGTCGCACGGCTCATGTTCCTGAACAACGTCGGGCTCGATTACCTGTCGCTGGAACGCAGCGCCGAAACGCTGTCGGGTGGCGAGGCGCAACGCATTCGCCTCGCGTCGCAGATCGGCTCGGGTCTGACCGGCGTGATGTACGTGCTCGACGAGCCGTCCATCGGCCTGCACCAGCGCGACAATGACCGGCTCATCGCCACGCTCAAGCATCTGCGCGACCTGGGCAACTCGGTGATCGTCGTTGAACACGACGAAGACATGATCCGCATGGCCGACTACGTGGTCGACATGGGTCCGGGCGCCGGCGAGCACGGCGGCATGGTGATCGCCGAGGGCACGCCCAAACAGGTGCAGGGCAACCCCGCCTCCATGACGGGGCAGTACATGTCCGGCGCGCGCACCATCGAGTATCCGGACGAGCGCAAGGACCCGGACGAGCGGCATTTACGCATCGTCGAGGCGCACGGCAACAATCTGCGGCACGTCACACTCGACCTGCCGGTCGGTCTGCTTACGTGCGTGACCGGCGTTTCGGGGTCTGGCAAGTCGACGCTCATCAACGACACGCTGTATCACGCGGTCTCGCATCATTTGTACGGCTCTTCCACCGAGCCGGCGCCGTATGAGTCGATCGAGGGTCTTGAGCACTTCGACAAGGTCATCAACGTCGACCAGTCGCCGATCGGCCGCACGCCGCGCTCGAATCCGGCCACTTATACGGGCCTTTTCACGCCGATCCGGGAACTATTCGCGGGCGTTCCCGCCGCCAAGGAGCGCGGCTACGACCCGGGCCGCTTCTCGTTCAACGTGAAGGGCGGCCGCTGCGAGTCCTGTCAGGGCGACGGCGTGCTGAAGGTCGAGATGCACTTTTTGCCGGACGTCTACGTGCCGTGCGACGTCTGCCATGGCAAGCGCTACAACCGCGAAACACTGGACGTGCAGTACAAAGGCAAGAACATCAGCGAGGTGCTCGACATGACGGTCGAGCATGCGTACGAGTTCTTCAAGCCGGTGCCGGTCGTCGCGCGCAAGCTGAAAACCCTGCTCGACGTCGGCCTCGGCTATATCCGGCTGGGCCAGTCCGCCACCACTTTGTCGGGCGGCGAGGCGCAGCGGGTCAAACTATCTTTGGAACTGAGCAAGCGCGATACGGGTCGCACGCTATACATTCTCGACGAACCCACGACCGGGTTGCACTTTCATGACATTGCGCTGCTGCTCGAAGTTATTCATCGGTTACGCGACCAGGGTAATACCGTCGTGATCATCGAGCATAATCTCGATGTAATTAAAACTGCGGACTGGGTCATCGACATGGGTCCGGAAGGCGGCGCGGGCGGTGGCCAGATCATCGCGCAAGGCACGCCCGAGCAGATCGCGAAGTCCAAAGCAAGTTTTACCGGTAGATATCTGGCGCCCCTGCTCAAGCGCGCGGCCAGTAAAAAGTAACGCTGCACAACACGGGTTGGAGACGGATAAGCCATGGCCAAGCGGAATCAGGCGCGCGAAGACGGGCAAGTTGAGGACCTACGTCCACGCCCGGTCAGGCTGACCAGCAACATGAGCCTGCCGAAGCTCTCGGCAGTCGAGATCGGCAGTTACGTGCTGATGCTGTTCGGCATGTGGGCGGTGATCGAACTCCGGCTGCTCGGCGCCCTGCTCGCCGGGCTGCTGGTGTTTCAGCTGGTGCATACGATCGCGCCGCGCATCGAGCGTCATATGTCCAGCAAGCGGGCGCGCTGGCTCGCGGTGGTGTTTCTGTCGGCTGTGATCGTAGGCGCGCTCACGGGCCTCACGCTCGGCATCATCGAGCACTTCGAGAACGACGTGCCCAGTGTGCAGAGGCTGCTCGACCAGGCCATGCAGTTGATCGATCAGGCGCGCGGGCGGATTCCGCAATTCATCGCGAGTTCGCTGCCGGTCGACACCGAGCAGATGAAGACCAAAGCCGCCGAGCTGATGCAGACGCACGCCAACATGCTGCAGCAAAGCGGCAAGAGCGCTGCGCGCGCGTTCACGCACATTCTGATCGGCATGATCATTGGTGCGATTATCGCGGTGAGTGCGCAACAACACATGCACCGGCTGCCGCTGTCCACCGCGTTCGTCACGCGCGTGACCCGTTTTGCCGACGCGTTCCGCCGCATCGTATTCGCGCAGGTGAAAATTTCTGCGATCAACGCGGTGTTCACCGGCATTTTCCTGCTGCTGTTTCTGCCGATCTTCCACGATCAGTTGCCGCTTTCGAAAACGCTGGTACTGGTCACGTTCATCGTCGGCTTGCTGCCGGTCATCGGCAATCTGATCTCGAACACGATCATCGTTGCGGTGGCGCTGTCGGTGAGCTTTCCGGCGGCGGTCATGTCGCTCGCGTTTCTGATTTTGATTCACAAGCTCGAGTACTTCCTGAACGCGCGGATCGTCGGCGGACAGATCGAGGCGCGCGCCTGGGAACTGCTCGTGGCAATGCTCGTCATGGAAGCCGCTTTCGGTCTGCCCGGCGTGGTCGCAGCGCCGATCTTCTACGCGTATATCAAGCGCGAGTTGATCTATCTGCGGCTGGTTTGATCCAGTTGTACGTTGGAGAATGCAAAGAAAACGGCACCGCGGTGCCGTTTTTTTGTACTCAGAAGTCGATGCGCGCGTTCAATGACAGCGTGCGAGGATCGCCCGGCGTCACGTAATCGGCGTATTGGTACTCCCAATAGCGGCGGTTGAGCAGATTGTCGATTGCCGCGCGGAACGTCACGTCATAGCCGGCGATGCGGGTCGCGTAGCTCGCGCCCAGATTCACCAGCAAATAGCCCGGCGCATTCAGATTGTCCGCCGGACGCACATTGGTGTTGCCCGTGAACTTCGCGTCCGCGCCGATGCGCAGCCCCGGCACGTACGGCACCGAGTAAGTCGCATGGCCGGCAACCACAAACTGCGGCGCGCCCGCCACGCGGTTGCCGTTATTGGCCGCGCCGCGCTCGTACTTCGTGTTGATCCACATCAGGTCGCCGCCCACGTTCCAGTTGCGGCCGAGACGCACATCGCCACCCATCTCGACACCCTGGAAGATCGACTCGCCGTCTTGCGTATAGACGTTCGCACTATTCGCATAGGCCGCGCCGCGCTCGATGCGGAACAAGGCAGCCGTCGCGCTCCAGCGTCCCTGCTCGGTTTTGACGCCCACTTCGTATTGCTTGCTGCGCAAAGGCTTGAGCAGTTCACCGCGATTCGCATACGTATCGCCGACGACGGTGCCCGCTTCGAGCGACTCGACATAGCTCGTGTACAACGTCGTGGTCGGCGCGAGCTTGAACATCAGCGCGACGGTAGGCGTCAAAACGCCGTTCTGGCTATAGGTCGAGGTCGTCGCGCCGGCCGTCGAGTAACCGTGCTGCTCGTAGTTCGTGTAACGCACGCCGCCGAGTACCGACCAGCGCTGCGTCAACGCGATCGTATCGCTGGCAAAGAGCGCTTTCTGCGTGATGTCGCTGTCGCGGTATGTGTAGTAGTTGGACGCGCCGCCGAACGTGTTGGTGTTCGGCTGGTAGATGTTGCCCGTGCCAATCTGGCCGAAGAAGCTGTTCGCACCGTAGTCGTTCGTCTGACGCTGATAGGCTGCGCCAAATACCAGTTGATGCTGGAAGGGTCCCGTCTTCACGTGGCCTTCCGCCGACACCTGCCACAGGCTCAGTTGATGGCCTTCCTTGCCGGCGAAGCGGCTGTCGGTGTAATCGCCCGCGCCGTTCAGCAGGTAGTACGTGCTTTCGTTGCGGTCACGCGAACTCTTGCTGTAGCTGTAGCTTGCGTTGAGCGTCCAGTCCGGGCCGAGGTTGTACTGCAGGCCGGCGGTGTAAAGCTGCAGATTGGTGTTCAGATGCTGGTCGGGACCGGAAAGGTCGCCGGTGCCGCCGCTTATCGTGTGCGGCAGACCAGTGCCGGTGTATTGCGCCGTCGAGATCGCGCCCGTAATGCCGGTCGAATGGCGCTCCTGATATAACGCGCCGAAGGTCGCCTTCAGGTCGCGCGTGATGCGGGCGTCAAGTGCGACTGAAACCGAATCGCGCCGCACGTTGCCGTCGTTATAGGTTTTGCCTTCCTCGTGTGTGGCGTTCAGGCGATAGCCGAACATGCCGTCCGGACCCACGCGACCGCCAAGGTCCGCGTGCTCGGTCCATACACCGTCGGTGTAGTAGCCGACGTCGACGCTGCGTACTGGCGTCGTCGAGACGGGCGGCTTTTTCGTCACGTAGTTGACGACGCCGCCGGGCGCGCCGAATCCGTACATGAAGCCGGTCAACCCTTTGAGCAGTTCCACTTTTTCGAGTTGCTCGTAGGGCATCGTGATGCCATAGCTGTTGAACGGCATGCCGTCGATCTTGAATCCCGACTGCCAGTCGAGCTGCATGCCGCGCACGGTCAGATACGTGGCCCACGCGTTGTAGGCGTTGCCGTTGTCGGATACGGAGGCGTCGGTGGCAAACACGTCGCCGAGTTTGGACGGCTGGCGATCCTGCAACTCTTCACTGGTCACGACGGTGGTCGAAAACGGCGTATCGAGTTGCGAGCGGGTGCCGAGTGCGCCGCTGCCGACGTCCTCTTTCAGATGCTGGGCGGTGTCGTGTGCCGCCGTGACCTTGACGGCCGGCAACGCGTTTTCACCGCTCTCCGAAGACGCGACTGGCGGCGGCACCTGCTGCGCCAGCGCGGCCTGACTTGCTGTTAATGCCAGGCACGCGGCCCAGTGCAACCGGTGCATTGCGCGACTCTTTCGTGAACGTCCTACCCCGCTGTGTTTCTTCATTGTCGATCCCGTTTCTCTATCTCATTTCATCAAATGAGAATCATTACTATTTGTACGGGACGGGATAATGCCGAAAAACTTCGCCAATTGTAAGGGTGAAGATGCGACATTTTGTCGCAGGCACGCTGTGAGGTGCCTTCGCAAGCCTTACCGGGCGCGGCATCGCGCACCGGTTAGTCGAGCCGCCCGGAACGCGATCAACGCCGCTGACCCGCCGAACTTTCAAGGAACTTGCGGCTTACGACACGCATCGCATAAGATGCGAACAATTCCCATTTACAACTTTGCTACCGCTGTGATCCGTCGTCTGCAACTCCGCTTCGCGTTTCCGGTACGCCCATGAGGCGCCAGCTCGTCCGTCTGCATCGCTGGTTTGGTGTCGCCACTGCGCTGTTCCTGTTCGTCGCGGGACTGACCGGCGCGATCATCGCGTGGGATCACGAGCTCGATGCCGCGCTCAATCCTTCGTTTTTCAAGGCGCGCACCGAAGGGCCGGCTCTGTCCGGCCTGGAACTCGCGCGACGCGTCGAAGCCGCCGATCCGCGCTTGCAAGTGACGTATCTGCCGCTCGCGGCAGAGCCCGGTCATACGCTGCAGATGATGGTGCTTCCGCGCACCGATCCCGTCACGCGTGAGCCGTACAAGCTCGACTTCAACCAGATCGCCGTCGATCCCGCCACCGGCAAGATTCAGGGTCAGCGGCAGTGGGGCGCATTTTCGCTTGCGAGGATCGACCTGATTCCGTTCATCTACAAGCTGCACTACACGCTGCATTTGCCGTTCACCGGCGGCATCGACGTAGGCGTCTGGCTGATGGGCATCGTCGGGATCGTCTGGCTGTTCGATAGCGCAATTGCGCTGTGCCTGTCGTTTCCGAACCTCAATGCGTGGCGCAAGTCGTTCGCGTTTCGTTTCGGGCGCGGCGGCTACGCGCTCACGTTCGACTTGCACCGCTCGGGCGGCGTGTGGATCTGGGGACTGCTGATGATCGTCGCGGTGACGTCGGTGTCGATGAACCTCGCGTCACCCGTTGTGCGTCCCATCGTCTCGATGTTTTCGACGCTCACGCCGGACCCGATCAACAACCCGGAAATTCTTCGCGCGCCGAAGCCCGGCGACAGCCTGCTCACCCGCGAGCGCGTCCTGCAATTGGCGCAAGAAGCCGGCAAAACGCAGCACCTGCAAGCGCCTCCGGGGGGCATCTATTACGCGGAATTCCTGCATGCGTACGGCGTCGGTTTCTATGAGACCGGCAACGATCACGGCGACATGGGCCTCGGCAACCCGTGGATGTACTGGGACGCGGCAACCGGCAAGCTGCTCGGCCAGCAGATTCCGGGCAGAGGCACAGCGGGCGACGTCTTCATGCAGGTGCAGTTTCCGCTGCACTCGGGACGCATCCTCGGCCTTGGCGGGCGGATCGTGATTAGCGCAGTCGGCATCGCGGTCGCCGTGCTGAGCGCGACCGGGCTGCTGATCTGGCTGAAGAAGCTGAATGCGCGCCGCCGCTCATCGCAGAACGCGCAGAGAATGCACAAAGCGCCAGTGACCAGGGACGCCGGCAGAGCACCGGCAAGTCCTGAGCCAAACGTCGCGCCCGAATAAACCGGTACCTGTGCGCAGCGGCAAATGAAGCGGAGCTTCACTAAAGGATGCCGCTGCGGCAAGCCCTCACCCGTTTCTAACGGAACACCACCGTCTTGCTACCGTTCAGCACCACGCGGTGCTCGACATGCCATTTCACCGCACGCGCCAGCGTCACGCATTCGACGTCGCGGCCGATCGCCGTCAACTGCTCCGGCGTCATGCTGTGGTCCACGCGCTCAACTTCCTGCTCGATGATCGGACCTTCGTCCAGATCGGTCGTCACATAATGCGCCGTTGCGCCGATCAACTTCACGCCGCGATCGAACGCCTGGTAATAGGGCTTCGCACCCTTGAAGCTCGGCAGAAACGAGTGATGAATGTTGATTGCGCGACCCGCAAGCGCTTCGCACAGCTTCGGCGACAGAATCTGCATGTAGCGCGCGAGCACGACGAGATCCGCCTGATGCTCGTCGATCACTTCGAGCACGCGCGCTTCCTGCGCGGCCTTCGCTTCGGGCGTGCCGCCCAGCAGCGGGAAATGATGAAACGGAATGTCATAGCTCGCTGCGAGCTGATAAAACTCCTTGTGGTTCGAGATGATCGCCGGAATCTCGATGTTCAGCTGACCGGTACGGTAGCGGAACAGCAGGTCGTTCAGGCAATGCCCGATTTTCGAAACCATGATGACGACGCGCGGCTTCACCGATGCATCGTGCAATTCCCAGCTCATGCCGAACTGCTCGGCGAGCGCCCCGAAGGACACACGCAGCGCCTCGAGCCCCGGATCGCCGCCCACCTGCTGAAAATGCACGCGCATGAAGAACTCGCCGGTGCGGCTGTCGCCGAACTGTGCGGAGTCGAGAATATTGCTGCCACGCTCGAACAGAAAGCCCGACACGGCGTGAACAATGCCGGGCCGATCGGCGCACGACAGTTTGAGGATAAAGCTGTGATCGGTCGACATGACCTGGGTGACTCCCTTCTTCAATGCGTGGTTTGTTCGGTGTTGCTGTATGGTGTGCGGCGCAAGGCGCTTTGGCAAGGTCCGCGATGACGTGCTTACGCGAGCACGGGCGGCGCGAACAACGCTTCGATTCCCGCGCATGCCTCTTCGTCGATCCAGCGGCGGCGCAGCAGGCAATCCAGCGTGGCAAGACTCGCGTCGACCGTCATTGCGCCTTCCTCGATCCAGCGCGCCACTTCGTCGATGCGCGCAAGCCGGTGCTCGCCGACTTCGCCGTCCTGATTGCGCGGCGCGAAGTCCGCCGGCAGCGCGAGGTCGTAGATAAAGATCTGTTCGGCCTGGGTGCCTTCGGGCAGCGATTGCAACACATACGCAGTGCGGCCCGCCACCGCCCGCACGGCAATCTCTTCCGGAATGCCGGCTTCTTCCCAGCACTCCTTGACGATCGTCGCCTCGACGCCGAAACCCCAACCGATTCCGCCCGCCACTACGTTATCGAGCATGCCGGGATCGGTCGCCTTCGTGTCGCTGCGGCGCGCGATCCATAATTTCGGCGCGCCGCCGTCCGCATATTCTACGACGCCGTTCAGATGCACCGCGTAGGTCAGCGTGCCGAAAAAGCGCGACGCCGCACGTTCGATGTAGGCGAGCGGCGGCGCGTCGAACGCATTGCGGATCGCATAGGTCTCGTTGCGCCAGCCGGGAATGCGGCCTTCGGCGGCAAGCGCGCCGATCACCGAACCGAGCGCCGCGCTCCGCAAATCAACGGTGTTGAACGACGGCGCGAGGTTCACGCGCGCATCGTCGATGTCGAATACGTCGGGCCAACGCGCGAGCAATCGCACATCGCTCGAACGAATCCAGCCGACCTGGTCGCTGTCGATGTAGAACGGCAGGTGCGCAGCAACGTCGAAGCGGCGCGCGGCAATGAGGCAAGGCAAACTCATTCGAAACTCCAAACTGTCGGCGGCAAGCGGTGGCAAACGGCGGTGAGTCAGATCAGTCACGCAACGCGACTCGAATCCCGATCGCAATGAAGGTGGCGCCGGCAAGCCGGTCGAGCCACACGCCCACACGCGGCCGGCGCTTCAACCACCCGCCGATAATCCCTGCACACACGCCAAACAGAGAAAACACCGCCACGGTCTGCAACATGAAAAGCGCGCCGAGTTCGAGCATTTGCACGGTGACGCTTTGCGCGCCGTGCGGCTGCACGAATTGCGGCAGAAATACGATAAAGAACAGCGTCACCTTCGGATTGAGCAGATTGCCGAGCACGCTTTGGCGGAACACGGCCATCAATGGTTGCGGCGCACGTTCGTGTGCGGTCGCGAGGCCCTGGCTGCGCAGCGCCTTGACGCCGATCCAGACGAGATACGCCGCGCCGGCCAGCTTGATCGCCTGGAAAGCGAACGGCGAGGAGCGCAGCAGCGCTGCCACGCCGAGTGCGGCGAGCGTCGTGTGAAACGTGATGCCCGCGGCAAAGCCGAGCGCGGCCACGAGACCAGCCGCACGGCCCTGCGAGATGCCGCGCGCGAGCACTTGCAGATTGTCCGGACCGGGCGCCATCGTGATCGCAATCGACGTGGCAAGGAACAACATGAAGTTGGGCATCGTTGTTACGTTCCTTATTGCACAGGATGAAGCGCGCAGCGGCGAGTTTGCCGCGCGCTCAATGACCGTCGAAACTCGTCACCGTATAGAGCGACAGCCCGCCGTCGGCGAGCAGTTTCGAGCCGCCGAGTTCAGGCAAGTCGATAATCGCCGCACCTTCCACGACGATCGCGCCGAGCCGCTCGAGCAGAATCTTGCCGGCCATCATCGTGCCGCCGGTTGCGATCAGATCGTCGATGATCACCACGCGGTCGCCCGGCTTGCACGCGTCTTCGTGAATCTCGACGGTGGCCGTGCCGTATTCGAGTTCATAAGATTGCGACGCGCGCTTGTAGGGCAGTTTGCCCTCCTTACGAATCGGAATGAAGCCCAGATTCAACTCATACGCAAGAATTGGCCCGATGATGAAACCACGCGCATCGAGCCCGGCAATGTAGTCGAGCTTCGCGTCGATATAACGCTGCACGAACAGGTCGATCAGCACCCGCAGCGACTTCGGCTCCTGAAGCAGCGGCGTGATGTCGCGGAACTGCACGCCGGCCTGAGGCCAGTCGGGCACGGTGCGAATATGACTCTTGATGTAGTCGGCCGCATCGAGCGGCGCGCTCGCGAGCGCGTTTGACATGATGTCTCCGGATGGACCTCGACAGGTCCAATGAAAAGCTGAATTGGTGCAGCCGCACGAACCGTGCAGCAATCGCTACGCCGCGGCGGCGCCCGCGCGGCGGTGTTTCGAGAGCCGCTCCTCGGCCTGCGCCAACTGTTCGGGCAAGCCGCGCAACACGACAATGTCGCTCGCGCGCAGCTTGGTGGACGGGTCCGGCTCCACGCCGCGAATGCCGTGACGGCGAATCGCCGTCACTTCGACACCCAGTTCGTACAGACCCAGGTCCGCGAGCGTACGGCCAACCGCGTCGGCGTTCTCGTCGACCGGGACCGATTGTAGCCGCACCTGTTCGTGGCCGTCGTCGTCGTCCATGTCGTCGGCGCCGTGGAAATAGCCGCGCAGCAGCGCATAACGTTCGTCGCGCATTTCTTCCACGCGGCGCACCACGCGGCGCATCGGTATGCCCATCACGACCAGCGTGTGCGAAGCGAGCATCAGGCTCCCCTCTACGATTTCGGGAATCACCTCTGTCGCGCCGGCGGCCAGCAGCTTTTCCAGATCGGCGTCGTCGACGGTACGAACGATCACCGGCAGCGTCGGTTCCAGTTCGTGGATGTTGTGCAGCACGCGTAATGCCGACGGCGTGTTCGCATACGTGATCGCGATCGCCGCGGCGCGATGGATGCCGGCCGCGAGCAGCGATTCGCGGCGGCCCGCATCGCCGAACACGACAGACTCGCCCGCGGCGGCTGCCGCCTGCACGCGGTCCGGGTCGAGGTCCAGCGCGACATACGACAAACCTTCGTGTTCGAGCATGCGCGCAAGGTTCTGCCCGGAGCGCCCGTAGCCGCAGATGATCACGTGGCCGCTTTGCTTCAGGCTCTGCGTGGCGATGCGCGTCATTTGCAACGACTGCATCATCCATTCAGTCGAAGACAGCCGCAGCACGATACGGTCCGCGTTCTGGATCAGGAACGGCGCGGCGAGCATCGAGAGCAGCATCGCCGCAAGAATTGCCTGCAGCAGCGTGGCGTCGACGAGATGTTTGTCGAGAATCAGATTCAGCAGCACGAAGCCGAACTCGCCCGCTTGCGCGAGGCCGATACCCGTGCGCATGGCGACGCCCGGCGACGCGCCGAACAGACGCGAAAGGCCCGTGATCATGACAGCCTTCAACAGGATCGGACCAATCAGGAAGCCGAGCACGATCAGCGGATGCTCCCAGATCACGCGCGGATTCAGCAGCATGCCGGTTGTGACGAAGAACAGCCCGAGCAGCACGTCGCGAAACGGCTTGATGTCTTCTTCCACCTGATGCCGGTACGGCGTTTCCGCGATCAACATGCCTGCGATGAACGCGCCCAGCGCGAGCGACAGCCCGAACTTGTCCGTGATGAACGCCGAGCCGAGCGTCACGAGCAGCAGATTGAGAATGAACAGTTCCTGCGAGCGTCGCCGCGCGACCACATTGAACCAGCGCGTCATGAAACGCTGTCCGACGATCAGCAGCAGCGACAAAGCGACGACGATCTTGATGGCCGCGACGCCGAGCGCGTTGACGAGGTCTTTCGAATCGCCGCCCAGCGCCGAGATAATGATCAGCAGCGGCACCACTGCGAGATCCTGGAAAAGGAGCACACCGAAGATATTGCGGCCATGCTCGGTTTCTATCTCGAGCCGCTCCGCGAGCATCTTGCTGACAATCGCCGTCGACGACATCGCCAGCGCGCCGCCGAGCGCAACGCTCGCTTGCCATTTGATATGCACCCAACGCTCGAACACGAAACCGAGCGTGACCGCGATCGCGATCGTGCCCAACACCTGCAATAGACCAAGACCGAACACGAGCCGGCGCATGGAGCGCAGCTTCGCGAGCGAAAACTCGAGGCCGATCGAAAACATCAGGAACACGACGCCGAACTCCGCGAGGTTCTGCGCGCCCACGGAATCGGGAACGAGGCCCAACGCATTCGGCCCAACGACGATGCCGACGCTCAGATAGCCGAGCATCGGCGGAAGATTCAGAAAGCGAAAAATCACCACGCCCGCGACCGAGGCCAGCAGCAGGAAAAGCGTCATTTCGAGCGGGGAAATCATCGGCAAAAACGCATGAGTGAAGCGTCCTCGTTCGTCAGCGGAACCGCGCACGCAACACGCCGTGCGACAAAGTTGAGGGGCCGTTATAGGGGGCGATAAAGCGGCCGTTGAAGGGGCCGATGAAGGCAGCGGCTTTGCACAGCAGGCCCGGCGCGGCGAACAAGCGCCTTTGCTATACTTCGCGAATGATAGCGAAAATCAATGGCGACCGGGCACTTGCGCTCGCTCGTGACGTGCTCGACATCGAAGCGGACGCCGTGCGCGCGCTTCGCGATCAACTCGACGGCGCCTTCGTCGGCGCGGTCGAACTCATCATGGGTTGCCGCGGGCGCGTTGTGGTCTCGGGCATCGGCAAATCCGGGCATGTGGCCCGCAAGCTCGCGGCCACGTTGGCCAGCACCGGCACACCGGCGTTCTTCGTGCATCCTGCTGAAGCGAGTCATGGCGATCTCGGCATGGTCACCGCCGACGACGTATTTCTCGCGTTGTCCAATTCCGGCGAAACCGAAGAACTCGTGGCAATTCTGCCGCTCATCAAGCGGATCGGCGCAAAGCTGATTGCAATGACCGGCCGCCCGTCGTCGAGCCTCGCGAAACTGGCCGACGTCCATCTGAATTCTGCCGTAGCGAAAGAAGCCTGTCCGATGAATCTTGCGCCTACAGCGAGCACCACGGCGGCGCTCGCGCTCGGCGACGCGCTCGCGGTCGCCGTGCTCGACGCGCGTGGCTTCGGCCGCGACGACTTTGCGCGCTCGCATCCGGGCGGCGCACTCGGTCGGCGCCTGCTTACTTATGTCAGCGACGTCATGCGCACGGGCGACCAGGTGCCGAAGGTCACGCCCGAAGCGACCGTTCGCGACGCGTTGTTCCAGTTGACGGCCAAGCGCATGGGCATGACCGCGATCGTCGATAGCGAAGACCGCGTGAAGGGCATTTTCACCGACGGCGACTTGCGCCGCGTGCTGGAGCGTGACGGCGATTTTCGCGCGCTGTCGATCGCTTCGGTCATGACTGCCGACCCGCGCACCATCGGCCCGGATCATCTCGCAGTGGAAGCCGTGGAACTGATGGAGCGCCATCGCATCAATCAGATGCTGGTCGTCGACGAAGCGGGCAAGCTCATCGGCGCACTCAACATGCACGACCTGTTCTCGAAAAAGGTGATCTGATGGCCGTCGCGCCCCCTACCGCTACCGAACGCGCAAGCCGCGTGAAGCTGATGATTTTCGACGTCGACGGCGTACTGACCGACGGCGGGCTGCTCTTCACGGCGGAAGGCGACACGATGAAGGCTTTCAATTCCATGGACGGCCACGGCATGAAGCTGCTGCGCCAGGCCGGCATTGAAACGGCGATCATCACCGGGCGCAAGTCGGGCATCGTCGCCGCGCGCGCGAAAGAAATGCATATCACGCACGTGTATCAGGGCATCGAGAACAAGCCGCAGGCGTTCGCGGAGTTGCTCCAGGCGACCGGCATGAGTGCGGAACAATGCGGCTACATGGGCGACGACTGGGTCGATCTCGGCGTGATGCTGAAGGTCGGCTTCGCGGCCGCACCGGCTAATTCGCATCCTGAAGTGATTGCGCGAGCCCACTGGGTCAGCGAGGCGCGCGGCGGCCACGGCGCGGCCCGCGAAGTGTGCGACACGCTGTTGCGCGCCCAGCACAAGTACGAGGCGCTGCTCGCAGCCGCCTGTAGCGGCGAACAGCGGGGCCTCGTCGGATGAATCAGTTTCGCCTGACTTCGCTGATCCCGCTCGTCGCGATGGCCGCTCTCGCGGGCATCACGTGGTGGCTTCTGCAAGCCACGTTGCCGCGGCAAAACGAAGGTGCGGTGCGTCCGAAGGAGCACACGCCCGACTACTTCGCCGACAACTTTTCGGTTTCCGAACTCGATCAGTCGGGCTCGACGCAATATCGCCTGACCGCGCAGTCGCTCGTTCACTACGAAGACGACGAACTGAGCGATCTCGTTAAGCCCGCGATGCGCGCGTTCCAGCCGGGCAAGCCGATCGTCACTGCAACCGGCGATACCGGCAAGGTCAACGGTGACGCGTCCATCGTCGACCTGTATGGCAACGCACGCATCCTGCGCGCGCCAGGCTATGGCGACCCGCAGATGCAAGCCGATTCCGAGCATTTCCGCGTGCTGGTCAACGACGATGTGATCGAGACGGAAAAGCCGGTTAAACTTCAGCGCGGCGTCTCCGTAATGACTGCCAGCGGCATGAACTACAACAACGTCACCCGGGTGATGCAGCTCTTCGGCAATGTGAAAGGCGCGATCGCCGCGTCCGACGCCGGCGGCAGCTCGCCCAAGTAACCCGGGTAAATCCATTCCAGGCGTGACTGCATGAACGAATCGTTCCCCCGTTTTCATACCGGCCGCTCGCGAACCCTGTCCGCGTGCCGCGCCGGACTTGCTGCGCTGATTATCGCGTTGCCGCTCGCCGGCTTCGCGCCGCTTGCGCACGCAGACCGCGCCGACAAGGACAAGCCGCTCAATATCGAAGCGGACAACATGACTTACGACGACCTCAAACAGGTCAACATCTTCACCGGCCATGTGGTCGCGACCAAAGGCACGATCGTGATCAAGGCCGACCGTGTCGACGTGACGCAAGACCCGCAGGGCTATCAGTACGCAACCGGCACCTCGACCGGCGGCAATCTGTCGTATTTCCGTCAGAAGCGCGAAGGTCTCGATGAATACATCGAAGGCACGGCCGTTCGTATCGACTACGACGGCAAGCAGGACCTGACCACCCTCACCACGAATGCGACCGTCAAGCGTCTGCAAGGCCTTTCCACGGTGATGGACCAGGTGCACGGCAGCGTCATTACATATGACGGCCAAAAGGACTTCTATACCGCGAAGGCAGGCAAGGACGTCGCGGGACCGGGCAACCCGAGCGGCCGTGTGCGCGCGATGCTTTCGCCGCGTAACGGCGGCGCGGCGCCGCTGAACGGTGCGTCGGCCACGCTCGCGCCGTCCACCACGATTCAGGGAGCGCCGAATCAGTGAGCACCTCCGCGTCCCTCCCCAATCGCAAGCCGGCCGGCACCAGTAGTTCGCTGGTCGTACGCAATCTGAAGAAGCGCTACGGTTCCCGCACAGTCGTCAAAGACGTCTCGCTCGACGTGAAAAGCGGCGAAGTGGTCGGGCTGCTCGGGCCGAACGGCGCGGGCAAGACCACGTCGTTTTATATGATCGTCGGCCTCGTGCCGCTCGACGCAGGCGAAATCGATCTGGACGGCAAGTCCATCAGCTTGTTGCCGATCCACAAGCGTGCTTCGCTCGGGCTCTCGTATCTGCCGCAGGAAGCTTCGGTGTTCCGCAAGCTTTCCGTCGAGCAGAATATTCGCGCGGTGCTGGAATTGCAGCACGAAGACAACGGCAAGCGCCTCACAAAAGACGCAATCACGAGCCGCGTGGAAGCTTTGCTGGACGAGCTGCAAATCTCGCATTTGCGCGACAATCCTGCGTTGTCGCTGTCGGGCGGTGAACGCCGCCGGGTGGAAATCGCGCGGGCGCTCGCCACCAATCCGAGCTTCATTCTGCTGGACGAGCCGTTCGCGGGCGTCGATCCGATTGCGGTGCTCGAAATCCAGAAGATCGTTAAATTTCTGAAGCAACGCAATATTGGTGTGCTAATCACCGACCACAACGTGCGTGAAACGCTCGGTATCTGCGATCACGCCTACATCATCAGCGACGGCAGCGTGCTGGCCGCCGGCGCGCCGAGCGAAATCATCGAAAACGAAAGCGTGCGGCGCGTCTATCTGGGCGAGCATTTCCGCATGTAAGTGCTCGCGGGAATCGGCGGCGCCACGCGCGTTTGCCGATTCTTCGGTGGCAAGCGCCCGGGCCTGCTCCTGTCGCGGGCGGCCCGCTCCCGGCGTCGCCGGGAGCGGCGCAGCGTAATTGCGAATTCGCAAGGTATCGCGGTCGTGGCAAACTCTCTACAATGAATCTGAACTTGCCATGAAAGCCAGCCTCCAACTCCGCCTATCGCAGCATCTTGCGTTGACCCCGCAACTGCAGCAGTCCATCCGGCTGCTTCAGCTGTCCACGCTCGAACTGCAGCAGGAAGTGGCAACCGCGATCTCGCAGAATCCGCTCCTCGAGAACGAGGACGACTGGATCGCGAGCCCGCTTCGCGTGGCGGCCGACGGTTCGCTGATTACCCAGGCGCCCAGTTCGTCGGCGCCACCCGACCAGATGGGCGGCAACGGCTCGTCATCGTCCAGCAGCAGTGAGCGCGCGGAAAACGGCGAGCCGCAAGGCGTAGACGAGTACAACGGCCTTTCGGGCGACAGCAACGGCGACGCGTCGCAATGGAATCTCGACGACTACGGCCGCTCCGGCAACGCCTCCGACGACGACGATCTACCCCCGCTGCAAATTCACGAATCGAGTACTTCGCTGCGCGATCACCTGATGGCGCAATTGCGCGTTACGCAGGCTGGTCAGCGTGACCGGGCGCTGATCACCTTCCTGATCGAGTCGCTAGACGACGACGGCTACCTTGCCGCCACGCTCGACGAAGTGCTCGCGGATCTGCCCGAAGAACTCGAAGTCGACCTCGACGAACTGAATGCCGCGCTCGCGCTGCTGCATAGCTTCGACCCGGCGGGCGTAGGCGCACGCTCCGCCTCCGAGTGTCTCAAGCTGCAACTATTGCGGCTGCCGCCCTCGCCCACGCGAACGCTCGCGCTCGAAATTGTTGCCCATTATCTGGAACTGCTGGCCGCACGCGATTTCACGCGTCTGCGCAAGCATCTGAAAGCAAACGACGACGACCTGCGCGACGCGCACATGCTGATCCGCTCGCTCGAACCGTTCCCCGGCGCAGCGTACGGCAAGGCCGAAGCGGACTACGTGGTGCCGGACATCATGGTGCGCAAGACTGCCCAAGGTTGGCAGGCTGAACTCAATCCCGAAGTGGTCCCGAAGCTGCGCATCAATCACCTGTACGCCAATATTCTGCGCAACAACCGCGGCGATCCGGGCAGCGGTTCGTTGCGCCAGCAACTGCAGGAAGCGCGCTGGCTCATCAAGAATATTCAGCAACGTTTCGAAACAATCCTGCGCGTCGCGCAGGCCATTGTGGAGCGCCAGAAGAGCTTTTTTGTGCACGGCGAAATTGCTATGCGCCCCTTGGTTTTGCGGGAAATTGCTGATACGCTGGGCCTACACGAGTCGACTGTCTCGCGTGTGACAACCGGTAAGTACATGCTCACCCCGTTCGGGACGCTAGAGTTCAAGTACTTCTTCGGATCGCATGTTTCGACAGACACGGGCGGCGCGGCCTCTTCCACGGCCATTCGCGCGCTCATCAAGCAACTGATAGGAGCGGAAAACGCAAAAACGCCTCTTTCAGACAGCCGCATAGCCGAACTGCTGGCGGAACAGGGCTTCGTGGTCGCACGGCGCACCGTCGCGAAGTATCGCGAAGCACTCAGGATTCCGGCAGTCAACCTGCGCAAGTCTCTGTAGCCCGTCGCCTTCCGTGGCGGGCATTTACCGGCCGCTCCGCAAGTTGGCGGGCAGGCCGGCCGATGCGACCTGCCAGAAGTCAGTCACCGGGGGGCGACTCAGGCAAGCCGACAGATCGACCGGACCTACGTCATCGTGCGGACCAAGCGGCCATTAGCTTGGAGAAGCACTATGAATCTGCAGATCAGTGGACACCACCTCGAAGTAACGCCTGCGTTGCGCGAATACGTGATCACCAAACTGGATAGGGTGCTAAGACATTTCGATCAGGTCATCGACGGCAGTGTGGTCCTCTCGGTCGACAACCACAAGGAAAAGGACAAGCGGCAAAAGGTTGAAATCAACCTGCATCTGAAGGGCAAGGACATTTTTGTCGAGAGCTGTGACAGCGACCTCTACGCTGCGATCGATCTCATGATCGACAAGCTCGACCGGCAGGTGATACGTCACAAGGATCGCCTACAAGGCCATCAGCACGAAGCGATCAAGTATCAACCGGCGCCGCAACTTGACGTGCCGCCGCAGTAAGCGAAATTAGAAGACTTACTTCATTTCGCTTCACCTCAACCGCCCGCATTCGGGCGGTTTTTCGTTGGGATTCCGGTTGGTTTGCCGAATGCTTGTCGATTGCTTGCCGATTGCTTGCCGGTTCCCACCGGACGATCCTCAAGGTCGCCGCAGCGCGAATCGCCCTGAAAAAAGAACCTATTGAGCATTGATGGCGCGCCGCACCATACGCCGTCGCCCTGTTCTATAATGTTCCGGTTACCATCGGGGTCTAGGTCGCATGCACGCGGTCTGCCGGAGTACTGTGCTTTCGGACTCCAACGCACATCGCGGTGAGCATCAAACGAATGGAACGCCAATCAATCGCCCCAGCGAGGAGAACCCAGGCCACGTTTTCGCCTGTCAACATGAATCGTTTAGCCAAATTTCTTCCCCTCGAGAACGTCGTCGTCGGACTATCGGTCACCAGCAAAAAGCGCGTGTTCGAGCAAGCGGGCCTCATCTTCGAGAACCAGAACGGCATCGCCCGTAGCACGGTCACCGACAATCTGTTTGCGCGCGAGCGCCTCGGATCGACAGGGCTTGGCGAAGGCGTCGCGATTCCGCACGGCCGCATCAAAGGACTCAAGCAGCCGCTCGCCGCGTTTGTCCGTCTGGCCGAACCCATTCCCTTCGAATCGCCCGACGGCCAGCCGGTCTCGCTGCTGATCTTCCTGCTCGTGCCTGAACAGGCCACGCAGCAGCACCTCGAAATCCTTTCGGAAATCGCGCAACTTTTGTCCGATCGCGAGGCCCGCGAGCGCCTGCATACGGAAGAAGACCGCGAATCATTGCATCGCCTGCTCACTCAGTGGCAACCTTGATGCAGCGGCGGTCATCCGCACGCCGCCTATCCGCACGTCCCACCGCCCGCGTGCGGATATAGTCAGGCTCGGCGCACGGCCCGCGTTAGCGTGGCCGGCGGTTTGCCCGGCAAGCGGCCAACACTGGAGTCACTGACTCATGGATACGTCCAGCATCAACGCCCAGAGCATTTTCGACGATAACGCCGCCACGCTGAAGCTAAGCTGGCTGACAGGGCATGAAGGCTGGGAGCGCGGCTTTTCTTCAGAATCGGTCGCCAATGCCACGTCGAGCGCCGACCTCGTCGGCCACTTGAACCTGATCCACCCGAACCGGATCCAGGTGCTCGGCGACGCCGAAATCGACTACTACAAGCGCCAGACCGACGAAGACCGCTCGCGCCACATGGCCGAACTGATTGCGTTGGAACCGCCTTTCCTCGTGGTGGCGGGCGGCGTCGCGGCTCCGCCGGAACTGGTGCTTCGCTGCACGCGCTCGTCCACACCGCTTTTTACGACGCCGATGTCGGCGGCCGCGGTGATCGACAGCCTGCGCCTCTACATGTCGCGCATTCTCGCGCCGCGCGCCACGTTGCATGGCGTGTTTCTCGACATTCTCGGCATGGGCGTGCTGCTCACCGGCGACTCGGGTCTCGGCAAAAGCGAGCTCGGTCTCGAACTCATTAGCCGCGGCCACGGCCTCGTCGCCGACGACGCCGTCGACTTCGTCCGGCTAGGTCCGGACTTCGTCGAAGGGCGCTGCCCGCCGCTGCTGCAAAATCTGCTGGAAGTGCGCGGCCTGGGGCTGCTCGACATCAAGACGATTTTCGGTGAAACCGCCGTGCGCCGGAAAATGAAGCTCAAGTTGATCGTGCAACTGGTACGCCGTCCTGACGGTGAATTCCAGCGGCTGCCGCTGGAGAGCCAAACCGTCGACGTGCTCGGCCTGCCCATCAGCAAGGTCACGATTCAGGTGGCCGCAGGCCGCAACCTCGCGGTGCTGGTCGAAGCCGCAGTGCGCAATACCATTCTGCAATTGCGCGGCATCGACACGCTGCGTGACTTCATGGACCGGCAGCGCCTCGCCATGCAGGACCCGGATAGTCAGTTTCCCGGCAAACTGATCTGAGTCGGTCGTACATCGGGTACTTGCAGCCCACGCCCATGGCCGGTTGCAGGTACGCGCGAGAGCAGTCAGATGC
The DNA here is from genome assembly GCF_052045935.1 of Paraburkholderia sp. 22098. Taxonomy (NCBI): domain Bacteria; kingdom Pseudomonadati; phylum Pseudomonadota; class Betaproteobacteria; order Burkholderiales; family Burkholderiaceae; genus Paraburkholderia; species Paraburkholderia sp. 22098. The sequence goes on from NZ_JBQEPV010000001.1 coordinate 116,592, forward strand.
TATGATGAAACGGACCGATTCCACGACTCCATGCGCATAATCCTCATCACCGGCATATCCGGCTCTGGCAAATCCGTCGCGCTCAACGCGCTTGAGGACGCGGGCTATTACTGCGTCGACAATTTGCCGCCGCGCTTTTTGCCCGAACTCGCCTCCTACCTCGCCGAAGACGGAAATGACCGCCTCGCGGTCGCGATCGACGCGCGCTCGAGTGCGTCACTCGACGACATGCCCGCGATGATCCGCGACCTCTCGCGCGCTCACGACGTGCGGGTGCTGTTCCTCAACGCGAGCACGCAGTCGCTGATTCAGCGCTTTTCGGAAACGCGTCGCCGTCATCCGTTGTCGGGCTCAACCGCGCATGACGCAGATGTCGGCTTGCTCACGTCGCTCGCGGAGGCAATTGAACGCGAGCGTGAGCTCGTCGCGGGACTTGCCGAATTCGGCCATCAGATCGACACGAGCAACTTGCGCGCGAACGTGCTGCGCCAGTGGGTGAAGCGTTTTATCGAGCAGGAGCATGCAGGTCTCGTGCTGATGTTCGAGTCGTTCGGCTTCAAACGCGGCGTGCCGCTCGACGCCGATTTCGTGTTCGATGTACGCACGCTGCCAAATCCGTACTACGACCATGAGTTGCGCCCGCTGACAGGTCTCGACAAACCGGTGATCGATTTCCTGGACGCGCTGCCGGTCGTTCACGAAATGATCGACGATATAGAGAAGTTTCTCGCCAAATGGCTGCCGCATTTCCGCGACGACAATCGCAGTTATCTGACAGTCGCGATTGGTTGTACGGGCGGCCAACATCGCTCGGTGTTCATTGCGGAGACGCTTGCCGCGCGTCTCGCCAATACAGCGAATGTAATCGTGCGGCATCGCGACGCACCGGTCGACGCCGGGGCGTCATCGAAGTTAGTGGCTTAACCGGCCGCATCGCGCGGCCTTAACTCGAAGCGTTGCGCCATGTCCTCTACTTCTACTGTGCTCGCCGATGTGCCGCTGTTCCCGCTGCATACCGTTCTGTTTCCTGACGGCATTCTGCCGTTGAAAATCTTCGAAGCGCGCTACCTCGATATGGCGCGCGACTGCCTGCGCGAAAAGACGCCGTTCGGCGTGTGCCTGCTGAAAAGCGGCGCCGAGGTCGCGCGGGAACACGAGCCTTCGGTGCCCGAATCAATCGGCTGCCTCGCCGAAATTGAAGAATGCGACGTTGAGACCTTCGGCATGCTGTTGATTCGCGCGCGCGGCACGCGGCGCTTCCGGCTGCTGTCGCATCGTGTGGAAAGCAGCGGTTTGCTGGTCGGTATGGCCGAGCCGCTCGGCGAAGACCGGCCGCTAGAAGGTAACCAGCAACTCGCCAAGTTCGGCGCGTGCGCGGAAGTGCTGGAGCGCATCATCGCTACGATCCAGGAGCGCGACCCGGAAAGCTTGCCGTTCGCGGAACCGTTCAGACTCGAAGACCCGTCGTGGGTGTCCAACCGTCTCGCCGAAGTACTGCCGATCGCACTAAAAGCGCGGCAGAAACTCATGGAAATGCTGGATGCCGGCGCGCGCATCGACGTGGTTCATCACTACATGCAACAGCATCAACTGCTGTAAGAAGCGACTCTGAGCGTGACCGCTCAGATCAGCGAACCCCGCAGACTCTCCAGAAGCTTTCGAACGGGCGCGGGCACGCCGAAAGAATCGAGGTCGGTCACCGACACCCAAGCCGTGTCCGCATCGCGTAACGCCGCGAGAGCGCCGACACCGCGATCGAACTCTGCAAGCCGTGGCTCTATTTCCAGCTTGAAGTGCGTGAACACATGCGTGAGCGGCGCGAGCGGCGACACTGCGCCGTCGCCGCCGAACTCGCGCGCTCGCGTGGCGAGTGCCGCTTCGTCCGCAGCCTCGGGCAAGCTCCACAGGCCGCCCCAGATACCGGACGGCGGGCGCTTTTCGAGCATGACCGCGTCGCCGTCGCGCAGCACGAGCATCCACGTGCGACGCGTCGGCACCGCTTTCTTCGGACGCGCGGTCGGCAGTTCGCGCTGACGTCCCGTCACGTTCGCAACACAGTCGGCGGCGAACGGACAACGCAAACAGTCGGGCTTTCCGCGCACGCACAATGTGGCGCCGAGGTCCATCAGACCTTGCGTGTACGCGCTGACTTCGTCGTCCGATGCATTCGACGGCAGCAGCGATTCAGCCAGCGTCCACATGGCATTCTCGACCCTCTTCTCGCCGGGGAATCCTTCGACGCCGAACACTCGCGCGAGCACACGCTTTACGTTGCCGTCGAGAATCGTCGCGCGGGCGCCGAACGCGAACGACGCGATCGCCGCCGCCGTCGAACGCCCGATGCCGGGCAGTTCCGCGAGTTCGTCCACCGAAGCCGGGAACGCGCCGCCGTGCCGCTCGACGACCGCCTGCGCGCAGCGATGCAGATTGCGGGCGCGCGTGTAATAGCCGAGGCCGGCCCACAGCGCCATGACGTCATCAACAGGAGCCGCGGCAAGCGCGGCAACATCCGGAAAGCGCGCGAGAAACTTCGCGTAGTACGGAATCACCGTCGACACTTGCGTCTGCTGCAGCATGATTTCCGACAGCCAGATGCGATAGGCATTGCGCGTGTTCTGCCATGGCAGATCATGGCGCCCATGCATGCGCTGCCATGCGATCAGCCGGGCGGCAAACCCGGACGTCAGTGCAGATGCGGGCACCGTGGATACAGCAGGCGCGGCGGACGGCGCGGAACGCGGACCGGACTTCGGAGTTAAGCGGGAAGGCATTGAAAATTAGCGCTGACAGGTGGGACAAAAGTAAGTGGAGCGCTGACCTTGCACGATCTGTCTGATCGGCGTGCCGCACACGCGGCACGGCTGCCCCGCACGGTCATAGACGAAATAATCGAGCTGGAAGTACCCGCTTTCGCCATTGCTGCCGACGAAATCGCGCAGCGTGCTGCCGCCTTTCTCGATCGCCGCTGCCAGCGTCACGCGCACTGCATCGGCCAACAACCCGTAGCGTACGAGCGAGACGCGGCCGGCCGCGATGGTGGGCCGGATACCCGCGCGAAAGAGGCTTTCGGACGCATAGATATTCCCCACGCCGACCACGATTTCGCCGGCCAGCAGAGCCTGCTTCACTGACACCTTGCGCCCGCGCGTGAGCCGGTGCATGAGCGCGCCTGAGAATGCGGGAGAAAACGGCTCAACGCCAAGACTCGCAAGCAGCGGATGCTCGAGCACGTCGCCGGCTTCACGCGGATGCCACAACACCGCGCCGAAGCGTCGCGGATCGCGGAAGCGCAGAATGAAATCGTCGAAAATCCAGTCGACGTGGTCGTGCTTTGCCGCGGCCGGAGGATGCGGCACATGACGCAACACACGCAGTGTGCCCGTCATGCCAAGATGCACGATGAACCACCCCGCGTCGATTTCGAACAGCAGATATTTGCCGCGCCGCTCGACGTTGCGCACGACGTGCCCTCGCAAGGTCTTCGCAAGGTCCGCGGGAATCGGCCACCGCAGCGCAGGCGTACGGACATCGACGCGCTGCACCTTGCGGCCGGACACATACGGCTCGATCCCTCGTCGGGTAACCTCAACTTCTGGCAGCTCTGGCATGTCTAACTGGTCTGCAACTTGCGTGAGTGGTTGTGCGCGTATTGTAGCGAGCGCGTTACAATCGTCCGAAACATTGAACGGATTTCCATGAACTTGTCCTTCGTGAAGCTGTTTTCGAAGCGCCCGGCTAGCGCGTCCCGCGTGCCGCACGCAGTGTCCGCGCGGCGCTCGCTGGGTGTGGCCGCGCTCGCGCTCTGGGCGTTCGCCGCGCTGCCCGCGCACGCGCAGGACCCATCGCCGGAGTCGGACGACACCTCGGTCACGCTGTCCGACCCGCTCGGCCCGCCGTCAGCGGAAGAACAGAAAGCGCTGCCGAACGTGCAACTGACGAGCCAGATCGTATTCCAGGTGCTCGCCGCCGAAGTCGCGTTGCAGCGTAATCAGCCTGCGCCTGCTTATCAGACATACCTCGCGCTTGCGCGTGACACGCACGATCCGCGCATGGCGCAGCGAGCCACTGAAATCGCGCTGGCCGCGCAAAGTCCGTCGGACGCGTTGGCCGCCGCGCAATTGTGGCAGCAGTATGCGCCGGGCTCGGAGCGCGCCGCACAACTCGACGCGTCGCTGCTGGTACTGTCAGGCAAGCCCGATGACGCAGCGCCGTTGCTTGCGCGCGAACTCGAGAAGGTGCCCGCGCAGAATCGCGGCAGCGCAATTCTTGCGCTCCAGTTGCTGATTTCTCGCGGACCGAATCGCATCGGCGGCCTGCATGTGCTGCAGGACCTGCTGAAGAACGATATGAACCGGCCGGAAGCGCAGCTGGCCGTCGCACGTCAGCAACTGGTTTCCAATGACGCGCCGGGTGCTCGCAAGTCGCTGGAACAGGCGCTTGCGCTTAAGCCTGACTATTTGCCCGCCGCGTTGATGCTGTCGCAAATGGGCCCCGAGGAACGCAAGGAAGGAATCGCGTCGCTCGAAAAATACGTGCAGCAAAACCCGAAGTCGCATGACGCGCGTCTCGCGCTTGCGCAAATGTATCTGGCAAGCGACCGCCTGGACGACGCGCAAAAGCAGTTCGAGATCATGCACAAGGCGAATGCGAACGACCTCACGCCGCTCATGGCGCTCGCGCTCATCAAGATCCAGCAGAAGAACTTCGCCGAGGCGCAGACGTATCTCACGCAGTACGCGCAGCAAGCCGAGAAAACGCCTGGTGCGGATGCGGGGCAAGCGTATATCTATCTGGCGCAGTTGGCGCTCGAACAGAAGAACGAAGCGGCCGCCGCCGACTGGCTCGACAAGATTTCGCCGTCGAGCCAGCAGTACATGCCCGCGCAGATCACGCGCGCGCAGTTGCTCGCGAAGCAAGGCAAGCCTGACGACGCGCGCCGCCAATTGGCCAATCTGCGGCCGGCCGATCCGCGCGACCAGGCGTTGGTCGCACGCACCGACGCAGCCATCCTGTTCGACGCGAAGCGCTACCCTGAGGCGGAAACGCGCCTGCAGCAAGCCACAGCGGCATTTCCGGACGACCCGGATCTGAGCTACGACTACGCCATGGCGGCCGAGAAGAACGGCCACTTCGACGTCATGGAAGCGCAGTTGCGCAAGCTCATTCAGACGCAACCAGACAATCCCCAGGCGTACAACGCGCTTGGCTATTCGCTTGCCGATCGCAATCAGCGTCTAGCGGAAGCGGACAAGCTGGTCGAGAAGGCGTCGTCGCTTGCGCCGAACGACGCGTTCATCATGGACAGCGTCGGCTGGGTCAAGTACCGCATGGGCAACACGTCGGACGCTATCAAGGTTCTGCGCAAGGCCTACGACATTCAGCCGAACGCTGAAATCGGCGCGCACCTCGGCGAGGTGCTGTGGAAAGCCGGCGATCAGGATCAGGCCCGCGCCGCTTTCCGCGAAGCTCGCAAGCTCGAACCCAACAACGAAACGCTCGTCAAAACGCTACAACGTCTTCAGGTGAACGATCTTTGATGCGTATTTCCCGTTTCAATTCTTTCTCATGGGCGCCGCGTCGCGCGGCGCTCGGTCTCGCTGCAGCGGCCGTCGTGACACTGGTTGGCTGCGCCTCGGTGAAGCCGCAGGGACCGTCCACGTCGAATGCGGCGACCGCGGTGACCGCGCAAACGAGCCGTGCTTACCAGGGCCGTTTCGCCGTCCAGTACAACGATCAGAACGGCCAGCAGCGCAACGCGTACGGCAATTTCTCGTGGCAGGAAACGGGCGACACGGTGACCCTGCAATTGCGCAATCCGCTTGGGCAGACGCTCGCGATCGTCACGTCGTCGCCGGCTTCGGCCACGCTTGAATTGCCGAACCGCCAACCGCTCACCGCTGACAACGTCTCCACGTTGATGCAGAACGCGCTCGGCTTCGCACTTCCCGTCGAGGGATTGCGTTACTGGCTGCAGCCTTCGCCCGCACCCACCTCGCGTGCCAAAACGGAACGGGACCCGGAACAGCCGTCGCGCTTCAAGGAAATCACTCAGGACGGCTGGACGATCGACTATCTTGCCTACGCCGAAGCGCCGGCTACTGGCGTAAAGCGGGTGAATCTGACGCGCTCGGAGCCGCCGCTCGACATCAAGCTTGTACTGGACCAGTAAAACGCGCGTCTCGCGCTCTTGCCGCTTATTCGGCGCCACCTCGGCGCATGCAGCCTCGACATGATCGAAACGACCGACTCGCTGCGCGATTGCCTCGCGCCAGCGAAACTCAACCTCTTTCTGCACATTACCGGGCGCCGGCCGGACGGCTATCACACGCTGCAAACGGTCTTCCAGTTACTCGACTGGGGCGACACGCTGCACTTCAGGCGTCGCGCCGACGGCCTCATCACGCGTAGCACCGAAATCGCCGACGTGCCCCCCGAACACGACCTCACCGTGCGCGCCGCCACGCTTCTGAAAGCGCATACAGGCTCGCCGGAAGGCGTCGACATCGAAATCGAAAAGCGCCTGCCTATGGGCGCAGGGCTTGGCGGCGGCAGTTCGGACGCCGCCACCACGCTGCTCGCGCTGAACCAGCTTTGGAAATTGAACGTGCCGCGGCTGGAATTGCAGGCGCTGGCATTGAAGCTCGGCGCCGATGTGCCATTTTTTGTTTTTGGAAAAAATGCGTTTGCCCAGGGTGTCGGCGAAGCTTTAGACGTTGTACAATTGCCGCCGCGTCATTTCCTGGTAGTGACGCCGAGGGTTCATGTTCCGACTGCAGCGATTTTTTCCGAAAAAGCGTTGACAAGAGATTCAAAAGCCCTCACAATTACGGACTTTCCTGCAGAACTTAGCTGCAACACTGAATGGCCAGAGAGCTTTGGCCGTAATGACATGCAGCAGGTTGTCGTCGGAAAGTACGCGGAAGTAGCGCAAGTGCTGCGATGGTTTGAAAACGTCGCGCCGGCGCGGATGTCCGGATCTGGTGCAAGTGTCTTTGCAGCGTTCCGTAGTAAAGCTGAAGCAGAAGCGGTGCAAGCTAAACTGCCAGGCGAATGGAACAGCGCAGTGGCCGCCAGTCTGGAACAACATCCACTCTTTGCTTTCGCGTCATAAGTTTTGCATCGTCGAACGAAACTCCACGTTCGGCGGAGCTCAAAGTTAGTGTAGGGGAGTCGCCAAGCTGGTTAAGGCACCGGATTTTGATTCCGGCATGCAAAGGTTCGAATCCTTTCTCCCCTGCCAATAATTTCTCGCATTTCCCCTCGCCCCCAGCCTGAAGCAGGTGCACGATGAGCAGCCATGACGGCCTGATGGTTTTTACTGGCAACGCAAATCCCGCGCTTGCACAGGAAGTCGTCAAAATCCTCGGTATTCCCCTCGGCAAAGCAATGGTTAGCCGTTTCTCGGACGGTGAAATCCAAGTCGAGATTCAGGAAAACGTGCGTGGCAAAGACGTCTTTGTTCTGCAGTCCACGTGCGCACCGGCGAATGACAACCTGATGGAACTGATGATCATGGTCGACGCGCTCAAGCGCGCATCGGCCGGTCGGATCACGGCAGCCATCCCCTACTTCGGTTATGCACGTCAGGATCGCCGCCCTCGTTCGGCGCGCGTCGCCATCTCGGCGAAAATCGTGGCGAACATGCTGGAAATCGCAGGCGTCGAGCGGATCATTACGATGGATCTGCACGCCGACCAGATTCAAGGCTTCTTCGACATCCCCGTCGACAACATCTACGCTACGCCTGTGCTGCTCGGCGATCTGCGCAAGCAGAACTACGAGAACCTGCTGGTCGTCTCGCCGGACGTCGGCGGCGTGGTGCGTGCCCGGGCATTGGCGAAGCAGTTGAACTGCGACCTCGCGATCATCGACAAACGTCGCCCGAAGGCGAACGTTGCCGAGGTGATGAACATCATCGGTGAAGTGGAAGGCCGGACCTGCGTGATCATGGACGACATGGTCGACACTGCCGGCACCCTTTGCAAGGCGGCTCAGGTTTTGAAGGAACGTGGCGCGAAGCAGGTTTTCGCTTATGCCACTCACCCGGTTCTGTCGGGCGGCGCCGGCGAGCGCATTGCCGCATCCGCACTCGACGAACTCGTTGTTACGGACACGATTCCGCTCGGTGAAGAAGCCCGCTCGTGCGCGAAGATCCGTTCGTTGACCAGCGCCGGACTGCTTGCCGAAACGTTCTCGCGGATCCGCCGCGGCGATTCGGTCATGTCGCTGTTCGCTGAAAGTTAAGTATTTGCGAAGGCGCGGTGTATCGCTCTATGCGACACACGCGCTTTTGCACAATCGGCGTGAACGAACGAAGGTTCATGCCGCAGCTCTGGGGCCTCAGCCATAACGGCTTGCGGGCCCCGTTTTTACTGCCTGGTCGCGGGCAGTGCATTGGAGATTCAAAATGAAAGTTGTCGCTTTCGAGCGTTCTTTGCAAGGTACGGGTGCGAGCCGCCGCCTGCGTAACTCGGGCAAGACCCCGGGCATCGTATATGGCGCTGGTGCTGAAACGCAATTGGTCGAACTGGACCACAACGCGCTGTGGCACGCGCTGAAGAAAGAAGTTTTCCACTCGTCGATCCTCGATCTGGAAGTTGGTGGCAAGTCGCAACAGGTTCTGCTGCGCGACGTGCAATATCACCCGTTCCGTCAGCTCGTGCTGCACGTGGACTTCCAGCGTGTCGACGCATCGAAGAAGCTGCACACCAAGGTGCCGCTGCACTTCATGAACCAGGAAAGCAACCCGGCTGTGAAGCTGGCGAGCGCGGTGATCTCGCACGTCGTCAATGAACTGGAAATCGAGTGCCTGCCGTCGGCACTGCCTGAATTCATTGAAGTCGACCTGGCCAAGATCGAAGCTGGTCAATCGGTTCACGCTAAAGACATCCCGCTGCCGGCAGGCGTATCGCTGGTTGCTCACGTCGAAGCAGAAAACCCGGTGGTCGCTGCTGCAACGATCCCGGCTGGCGCAGTGTCCGAAAGCGACGCCGCCGCTGGTGAAGGCGAAACGCCGGCTGCTTGAGTGCGCCTCGCGCAGTGAGCAAGTAATCCTCTCGATCCGTTTCAATGAGACGATCGATGTGACCCGCCGAGGTTCGCCCCGGCGGGTTTTTTTTCGGTTATTTCGGCCCGGCCGCGTTTGGCTTGCGGGCCAGATGGACCCACTCAATCATGATCAAGCTGATCGTCGGCCTCGGCAATCCGGGCGCCGAGTACACTGCGACGCGCCATAACGCCGGCTTCTGGCTGGTGGATCAACTGGCGCGCGAGGCGGGCACGACGCTGCGCGATGAGCGGCGCTTCCATGGCTTTTACGCGAAGGCGCGACTCCACGGCGAGGAAGTGCATCTGCTGGAGCCGCAGACTTATATGAACCGCTCGGGTCAGTCCGTCGTTGCGGTGGCGCAGTTCTTCAAGATTCTTCCCGACGAGATACTCGTCGCGCACGACGAACTCGACATGCCGCCCGGCAGCGTCAAGCTCAAGCTCGGCGGGGGGAGCGGCGGACATAATGGCTTGAAGGACATCACCGCGCATTTGTCGTCGCAGCAATATTGGCGGCTGCGCATCGGCATCGGGCATCCACGCGACCTGATTCCCGAAATTGCGCGTGCGGGCGCCAAGCCCGACGTCGCGAACTACGTGCTGAAACCGCCGCGGCGTGAAGAGCAAGACGTGATCGACGCGTCCATTGAGCGCGCGTTGGCAGTCATGCCGCAGATCATCAAAGGCGAGCTTGAACGGGCAATGATGCAACTGCATCGCAATTCTTAAGCTGTGTTGCTCGGCGGCGCAAGTTGGGATGAAGCAGCGCGACTTCGTGCCAGAGCAGCAAGAGCGGCCGGAGCGCCCACCCCAATCAACCGCGTTGCAACGATAGGAGAGCGCTTTGAGCCGATACTGGAGTGACATTGTTCACCGTCTGACGCCGTATGTGCCGGGCGAACAGCCCCTGCTCGCCCATCCGGTCAAGCTGAACACCAACGAAAATCCCTACCCTCCGTCGCCCCGCGTGCTCGAGGCGATTCGTCAGGAACTCGGCGACGCCGGCGAGTCGCTGCGCCGCTACCCGGACCCCACCGCGTTCAAGTTGCGCGAAACGGTCGCCGCCTATCACGACATCCGTGCGGATCAGGTGTTTGCGGGCAACGGCTCAGATGAAGTGCTTGCGCTCATCTTCCAGGCTTTGCTGAAGCACGACAAGCCTCTGCTGTTCCCTGACATCACGTACAGCTTCTATCCCACGTACGCGAGGCTTTTCGAGGTCGACTACCAGACGATTCCGCTCGACGACAGTTTCGCGATCAACGTCGACGACTACGCCATTGCGAACGGCGGCATCCTGTTTCCGAATCCGAATGCGCCCACCGGACGTCCGTTGCCGCTCGCCGATATTGAGCGCCTCGTAAAGAAAAGCGCGGATTCCGTTGTGGTAATCGACGAGGCCTATGTGGACTTCGGCGCCGAATCGGCGATCGGACTGATCGATCGCTATCCGAATCTGCTCGTCGTGCAGACAGTGTCCAAGTCGCGCTCGCTGGCAGGCATGCGCGTCGGCTTCGCCTTTGGCAACGCGGAGCTGATCGACGCGCTCAATCGGGTAAAAGACAGCTTCAATTCGTATCCGCTCGACCGCCTCGCACAAGTCGCCGCCCGCGCGGCTTACGAAGACGACCGGTGGTTTCGCGACACCTGCGCAAAGGTAATTGCAAGCCGCGAGCGATTGAGCGCGGGACTAACGGCGCTAGGCTTCGACGTCGTGCCGTCGGCCGCTAATCTGCTGTTTGCGCGTCATGAAGCCTACGACGCGGCAATGCTCGTGTCTCTCCTTCGTGAAAGGGAGATTTTCGTGCGCCACTTCAACGCACCGAGAATCGACCAGCACCTGCGCATTTCGGTCGGTACCGACGCCGAATGCGGCATTCTTCTCGACGCATTGCGCGACATATTCAGCGCTTACATCGGCTGAGCGGATCTGCGCAAAAAAAACGGCGAGGACCGTGCCTCGCCGCTTCACGTTTTCACCGCAAGAACATCACGCGCTCTTTGCCGCCTGCAGCGCGTGGTATTTCGCCATCAAGCCTTCCGGCGTTTCGAGGTGCTCGGAATCGCGCGGAATGCACTCGACCGGGCACACCTGAATGCACTGCGGTTCGTCGAAATGACCGACGCACTCAGTGCACTTCTTTGGGTCAATCACGTAGATTTCCGGGCCCATCGAAATCGCGTCGTTCGGGCACTCGGGCTCGCATACGTCGCAATTGATGCACTCGTCGGTAATCATCAGGGCCATACTTCTCTCACTTCGCGCCGGCCGCAGCCGGCTTTGATCCGTCAAACCGACAGTTTACGCCGGTTACGGCTGCGCCGCCGGAGCACCGTTATCCGGGTCCAACGCCGCAACCTTCTCCTTCAGCCATTTTTCGACCGACGGGAAAACGAACTTGCTCACGTCGCCGCCCAGCTGAGCGATCTCGCGCACAATCGTGCCCGAAATGAACTGATACTGATCGGACGGCGTCATGAACATGGTTTCGACGTCGGGCAACAGATAGCGGTTCATGCCCGCCATCTGGAACTCATACTCGAAGTCGGACACGGCGCGCAGCCCGCGCACGATCACTCGCGCGTTGTTGCTGCGAACGAAGTCCTTGAGCAGCCCTTTGAAGCTCATGACCTGAACATTCGGGTAATGGCCCAGCACTTCGTGAGCGATATCGAGCCGCTCCTTGAGCGTAAAGAACGGCTTCTTGTTGCGGCTGTCGGCGACGCCGACCACCAGCGTGTCGAAGATGCTCGACGCGCGCCGAACGAGGTCTTCGTGACCGCGCGTTAGCGGATCGAACGTGCCCGGGTACACGGCGACTACCATGAGACTTCTCCTCTCTTCAGACAGATGGGCACGTCAAAGCGTCCACGCGACGCATTTGGCACCGGCCGCACGCGTGACGGCAAACCGTCCGGCGCTTGTTATGGAAGGCGCATTATTCCTCATTTTCGCGCTGCAGCAAATGGAAGTGGACAGCGCCCGCTTTGCCCTGCCGGACGATTTCCCACCCGGCAAGAGCTTCGTTCGCGCCGGGCTCGATCGCTACGCCGGCTTCTACATACAGGAAACCGTCGCTGCTCACGAGCGGAGCCGCGAGCCCGAGCGCTTTGTCCAGTACATCCGAGCCAAACGGCGGGTCGAGGAATACCACGTCGAACGAACCGGGCGGCAAACTCGCAGCAAGACGCAAACCATCGGCCTCGGCAATTTCGATCATGCGCGCCCCGAGTCGTTCCTGGTTGGCCCGCAACTGGCTCGCCGCTCGCGAGTTACGCTCGACCATCAGTACCCGTGCGGCGCCACGCGACGCCGCTTCGAAGCCGAGCGCGCCGCTACCGGCAAAGAGATCGAGGCAACGCTGACCGTCCAGACGTTGCCCGAGCCAGTTGAACAGCGTTTCGCGAACCCGGTCCGGCGTGGGGCGCAAGCCGTCGAGGTCGAGCACGGGCAGTGGCGTGCGTTTCCAGTCGCCGCCGATAATCCGGATGGCGTGCGGCTTGCCGCCTTTAGACGAAGCGCCATGGGCGCGGGAAGAGGCTGAACGGGGCATGCAGTTTCGATTGCGTTGACAGAAGTGTCCGCTGCGTCGAAGCAAGCGGACCGGAGCGCCAACGTTACCACAGGGGCGCGGCGCGTCCAGCCTGGCCGTTCGGCCTATACAACGTGCGACGGCGCGCCTGATAAAATGTGCGGCTTCCAGCGCCTTGCATCCCGCATCGCAACGCTGCCTGCCGCTTTCGCCGGTGCTGTACCGGCCGCGCGCATCGGCGCGCGCTCTCACCACGCCAGATCATGTTCAGCTTTTTCAAACGATTCAAGGGTTCGAAAGAGTCCGAAAACGCGCCAGACGAATCGCAAATCGCGCCTGAGGGGCTGCTTGACGAGCCGGCTGCAGAAGCGCCGACCGAGCCGCCTGTACCCGCGAAAGCCGGGCCGGCCGCGAATGCCGCAAGTGCCAGCGTGCCGGCGAGCATCGTGTCGCCGCCCGCCGCCGCGCCCGAACCGCAACCCCAGCCCGATTTCGAGGAATCGACGCTCGAGACCGTCGAAATCGTGCCTCCGCCGTTGCAGGATGCGAGCGCGAAACGCTCGTGGCTGACTCGCCTGAAAACCGGTTTGTCGAAGACCAGTTCGAGCCTCACCGGCATTTTCGTCGGCACCAAAATCGACGAGGATCTTTACGAAGAGCTGGAAACCGCGCTGCTCATGTCCGACGCGGGCGTCGACGCGACCGAATTCCTGCTTGAAGCGCTGCGCGAGAAGGTACGCACCGAGCGTCTTACGGAGCCGCAACAGGTCAAGACGGCGCTGCGCACGCTACTCGTCGAGTTGCTCAAGCCGCTCGAAAGCTCGCTCATGCTCGGACGCGCGCAGCCGCTCGTCATGATGATTGCGGGCGTCAACGGCGCGGGCAAGACGACGAGCATCGGCAAACTCGCCAAGCATCTGCAGAGTTTCAACCAGTCGGTGCTGCTTGCCGCCGGCGACACGTTCCGCGCCGCCGCGCGCGAGCAGTTGGCAATCTGGGGGCAACGCAACAACGTCACCGTGGTGTCGCAGGAAAGCGGCGATCCGGCGGCCGTGATTTTCGACGCGGTCGGCGCCGCGCGGGCGCGCAAGATCGACGTGATGATGGCGGACACAGCCGGCCGTCTACCCACCCAGTTGCATCTGATGGAAGAGCTGCGCAAGGTCAAGCGCGTGATCGGCAAGGCGCAGGACGGCGCGCCGCACGAGGTGTTGCTCGTGATCGACGCCAATACCGGGCAGAACGCGCTTGCGCAGGTCAAGGCTTTCGACGACGCGCTCGGCTTGACCGGCCTGATCGTCACCAAGCTCGACGGAACGGCCAAGGGCGGCATTCTTGCAGCCATCGCGCGGCAGCGACCCATCCCGGTGTACTTCATCGGCGTTGGCGAAAAGGTGGAGGACTTGCAGCCTTTCAGCGCTGAAGAGTTCTCCGACGCGTTGCTAGGCGGGTAAGCGGAAGCCACGCCACTATCTGCGCCTCGCCGGCAAGTCACAAAAAAGGGCACTCTTCGGAGTGCCCTTTTTACACCGGCAACGCGGTGTGGCTCATTCGGCGTCTGGCTGCACGCCGGGCGCGGCGCGCGCGAATGCGTCGATTTGCATCGCGTGGTCGTAAATGCGCTGGATGGTCGGATATTTCGACGTATCGACGTTGAAGCGCTGCGCGTTGAACACCTGCGGGATCAGGCACGCGTCCGCGAGTGTCGGCTCGTCGCCGAAACAAAGCTTGCCGGTGCGCCCGTCGCTCGCCAGGTGAGCCTCCAGCGTCGCAAAGCCGGTGTCCACCCAGTGCCGGTACCAAGCGTCTTTCGCGTCATTCTCCACGCGCAGCGTGTGTTTCAGATACTTCAGCACACGCAGATTGTTGAGCGGATGAATCTCGCACGCCACCTGCAACGCGAGCGAGCGCACATATGCACGGTCGGCGGGCGCCTTCGGCAAAAGCGGCGGCTCGGGATGCGTTTCCTCCAGATATTCGATGATGGCGAGCGACTGCGGCATCACCTCATGGCCGTCGATCAACGTGGGCACGATGCCGTCCACGTTGACCGCGCGATATTCCGGCTTTAGCTGCTCGCCACCGTCTCGCACGAGATGCACAGGCACATACTCGTACGGCAGGTTCTTCACGTTGAGCGCGATCCGCACCCGATATGACGCCGAGCTGCGAAAATAGCTGTAGAGCTTCATGTCGTTGTCTCCTCCCAAAACTGCTTCAGACGACGTGCACGCTGAATTCGCCCAGTCCGTCCACGCCGCCTTTCATCAGATCGCCCTTCACCACCGCGCCGACGCCTTCGGGCGTGCCGGTGAAAATCAGATCGCCCGGCTGCAACTCGAACAAAGTCGAAAGGTAGGCAATGGTTTCGCCCACCGACCAGATCAGCTGTGACACGTCCGAGCGTTGCTTCTCCTCACCGTTCACAGACAGCCAGATCGCGCCCTTCCCGATGTGGCCGACGCTCGACACCGGATGAATCGGGCCGAGCGGCGCGGATTGATCGAAACCTTTCGCGGTGTCCCACGGACGACCCAGCTTCTTCGCCTCGGCCTGCAGGTCGCGGCGCGTCATGTCGAGACCGAGCGCGTAGCCGTAGACGTGATCCAGCGCGCTGTCCGCAGAGATATTTTTGCCGCCTTTACCGATCGCCGCGACGAGCTCCATTTCGAAGTGGACGTTCTTAGATAGCGTCGGATACGGAAACTCGCCGGTTTCGCCCGGCGGTACATACAGGACGGCATCTGCCGGCTTGCTGAAGAAAAACGGCGGCTCGCGGTCGGGATCATGACCCATCTCGCGGGCATGCGCCTCGTAATTGCGGCCGACGCAATAAATGCGACGCACAGGGAACTGCTCGCTGGACCCGACAACCGGCACTGCGACCACCGGCGCCGGTGCAAATACGTAACTCATCCGGTTCTCCGTTCTTCGATATGAGCCGCAGTGCGGCGATAAAACAGCGAGTGTAACGCGCGGTAGAAGGCGACGCGCGCAAGTCAGGCAAGGGTTCCGGAGAGCGGTGCGTCAGTGCGCGCGCCTCGCCGGACGGCTATAGATGCGATACTCACACCAGATAACGTCCCTTGAATACCGTGGCGTACCGTCCCGACGGCGGCACGCCAGCACGTCAATTGCGCTCATGACAGACTCCGCCGATACCGCCAACCCGTTCCCCTGTGCCCGCTTCATCAAGGAAATCGGCCGCGGGCCGAACGGAGCCCGCGCGCTCACCGCCGACGATACGCGCGCGCTCTACACCGCTATGCTCGACGGCCGCGTCGGTGAACTGGAACTGGGCGCGGTGCTGCTCGCTTATCGTGTGAAAGGTGAAACCGCCGACGAACTCGCGGCGATGCTGGCGGGCGCCCATGCGTCGTTCGAGCCGGTTCATCTGCGTCCCGGCGAGTTCCGGCCCGTGTCGATCCCCAGCTATAACGGCGCGCGCAAACAGCCGAACCTCGTGCCGCTGCTTGCGCTGTTGCTGGCGCGTGAAGGGGTGCCGGTCCTCGTGCACGGCATCACCGACGATCCCGGTCGCGTGACGAGCGCCGAAATTTTCACGCATCTGCGGATACCGCACGCGACCTCGCACGACGACATTGAAGACGGCCTCGCAGAGCGCCGTCTCGCGTTTGCGCCGATCGACGTGCTCGCGCCAAAGCTTGCACGTCTGCTCGGGCTGCGCCGGCGCATGGGCGTGCGCAATTCGACGCATACGCTCGTCAAGATTCTGCAGCCGTTCGCGCCCGCCGGGCTGCGTCTCGTGAACTACACGCATCCGCCGTATCGGGACAGCCTCACGCAGCTATTTAGCAGCCATCCCGACGCGGCGGCCGGCGGCGCTTTGCTCGCGCGCGGCACGGAGGGCGAAGCGGTCGCCGACACCCGGCGTCAGGTGCAGGTGGACTGGCTGCACGACGGGATCTGCGAAACGCGAGTGCCGCATGAACGCTCGTCGCGCGACGCACCTGAGGTCGAGTTGCCCGAAGCGCGCGATGCCGCGACGACAGCGGCATGGATCGGCGCAGTGCTGCGCGGCGAGGCACCGGTGCCAAGCGCGATAGAGAGGCAAGTCGAGTTGATTGCCGACGTCGCTAGAACGCCCGCGCACTGAAGCTCACTCAATCGCGCAACGCGTCGCCTGCCATGCAATGAGGCGCCACTGGCCGTCTTCCTGCGTGTGGATTGCCGTGTAGGCGATGGGAAAAAGCAGTGCGCCGCTATTCGCTTCCATCTCGATCAGCGCGCGACCGGTCACGACGCAGGTTTCGCGGCCGACCGGCAGCACATCTTGCGACTGCACTTCAATTTGCCGATAGCGGCGGCGCCCGGCGGTAATGCCGTCGATGAACTGCCGCTTCGTCTCGCGCTTGCCGTTCGTGTGCACGTAGCTCACGTTCTCTGCGAGCAGCGCGTCGAGCGATTGACCGTCGCCGTCGACCATCGCGCGGAAGCGTTCGCGTTCCAGCCCGCGGATCGCCTCGATTGTCTTTGCCGCCATTGCTCAGCCCCTTGCACCGGTGAGCCAGACGCGGCCACGGTCGTCAGAAGTTATATTGCAGGTATAGCTGGTGGAAATTTATACCAGGATTCGGCTCTTTGATACCGCCATTCGAAACATGCTGGAAGCGGTAGCCCGCCTGGTACTGCTGATGGGCGCCGAACTGCATGCCCACACCCGCCATATCGGCGAACTGGAACGCAGTGGACAGTGTGAAAGTGGAAGAAATTCTCGGGCTCGACAACAAGCGCACACCCGCGCCCGCTTCGACGAAAGGCCGGATCGATCCGGATCCTTTAATGAAGCGAATGATAGGCGTCACACCGATCTCGCCGATGTTCTCATGCACATTGCCTTCGTTCGTGTGCCACCAGGCAACATGGGCCTCGCCGATCAGCGCGAAATGCCAGTCGCCGATCTGCCACCACGTGAGATTCGGGTCCCACACGAGCCCGAGGTCCAGTTTCTTGACATGATGATCCCCCAGAGCTCCGGTGACCTGGACTCCGAACTGATCGGCGGCGGCAACGCCGGAAAGAGTGAGCAGCAGAGCCGCGCACGTAGCATTTAGAGCCAGACCACGGAAGACATTCTTTTTGTTGTCCATCTGATACCCAAGCTCAGCAAGTTGAACATTCTGTAACAGTTTGCGTATTCTAAAGACAATCTGAAGGCGGTGGATCCTGTTAAGAAACTTAAATTTTCGCAATTACATACATCATAAAGCGCAAAAATCGGTCGAAAGTGAGAGTGAATGGTGTTTGTTAGGTAATTTCTACGGCACCAGCGCTGGCCGCCGAAGGCGAGTATGATGGCTATTGAAAGTCGAAATTCAATAGGAAACAACGGAACTTGGATGCCCCTATGGGCTCTAAGTATTAGCACTCGGAAATCGAGAGTGCTAACATCCAACGCTGGAGTCGTTACCTGAACAAGCTTTTGCCTGATTCCAAAGGAGTTTTAAACGTGAGCCATGCATTGACCCTTCCGAGTACTCTGAGCCCGTCGTCGGCTAAGGCCGCTCCGGCAGGTGCGCTGGCGCTCTCGCATTCCTCCCTGCTGCCCGGTCAACTGGGCAACATCGACGCCTACATCCAGGCCGTAAATCGGATTCCGATGCTGACGCCGGCAGAAGAACGCCAGTTCGCCACAGAATTCCGCGAGCACGACAACCTCGAGGCTGCACGCCGCCTCGTGCTGTCGCACCTGCGGCTGGTCGTCTCGATCGCGCGCAACTATCTGGGCTATGGGCTGCCGCACGCCGACCTGATCCAGGAAGGCAACATCGGCCTGATGAAGGCCGTGAAGCGCTTCGATCCGGAGCAGAACGTACGTCTCGTGTCGTACGCCATGCATTGGATCAAGGCCGAGATCCACGAATACATCTTGCGCAACTGGCGCATGGTGAAGGTCGCCACAACGAAGGCGCAGCGCAAGCTGTTCTTCAACCTGCGCAGCCATAAACAAGGCTTGGGCGCTTTCACGCCGGACGAGATCGAAGGTCTCGCCAAAGAGTTGAACGTCAAGCGCGAAGAAGTAGCCGAGATGGAAACGCGCCTCTCCGGCGGCGACATCGCGCTGGAAGGCCAGGTTGAAGACGGCGAAGAGTCGTATGCGCCGATCGCGTATCTCGCCGACTCGCACAGCGAGCCGACCGCGGTACTGGCCTCGCGTCAACGCGACAAGCTGCAAAGCGACGGTATCGCGACGGCACTGGAGGCACTCGACGCCCGCAGCCGCCGCATCATCGAAGCTCGGTGGCTGAAAGTGGAAGACGACGGTTCGGGCGGCTCGACGCTGCACGAACTGGCCGACGAGTTCGGCGTATCGGCTGAGCGTATTCGTCAGATCGAAGCGAGCGCAATGAAGAAGATGCGCGGTGCGCTGACCGAATACGCGTAACGCTCGTCAACGGACAGAGCGGCGTGGTGTAAGCCGGTTAGCCCGAAAAGAAGCGCTGAAGTCCGAAGCCCTGCCTCGCAAGACGGCGGGGCTTTTTTTATGCGCCGTTCCCGGGCTGCGGCAAATGGGCACGCGCGCCGGCTACGGGAGAAGGGTCGGCGTACCGCACGCTAACGAGTAGTTTGTCCGGCATGGCGCCGGTAAACGCAAAGCGGCACCTCGGATCGAGGTGCCGCTTTCTTATTGCGCTGCTGGTCGGGCGCTCGGTGGACCCGCGCTAACCGCATCGCCGCATCGCGTGGCATGAAGCGCCTTGAGCGCTTCGCCGCCACGCCTGTCGGTCACGCAGGCAAAGGTGCCGCGCCGCCGCTGGCCGGCATGCGCGTTGCCAGTGCTTCCGCGTAACGCCGCGCCGCATCGCCGACGACGATATGGAACGTATCCGCCGCAACCCACGCTGTGTCGAGCGTCGCGAGACGCTGACGATCCACCGCCGACGGATCCTGAACGACGATACGCAGACGCGTCGCCGCCACGGCGTCGAGCGACTTCACGTTGCCGGCGCCGCCAAACACCGCGAGCCAGCGCAATGGATCGGGATCGAGCGGACCATTTGCGGCAGCCGAAGCACCACCCACCGTCGCCGAAGGTGCAGCCGAAGTCGAAACCGCAGCCGGCGCAGCAGCGGAGGCAGCCGGCTTCACCACACCGGCATCGTTGCCGCCCCGCTCCATCGCAGTCCGAATTTCATCAGCGATGATGTCCGCTTCCGGTCCGATAATGACCTGTACGTTCGTCGCGCCGCGCTTGAGCACGCCGCGCGCGCCGATGGTCTTCAGTTCGTTCTCCGACACCTTGCCGGAGTCGACCACGGACAGACGCAGACGCGTCGTGCACGCATCCACCACCGAGAGATTCGCCGCGCCGCCGAGCGCCGCGATATAACGCTGCGCGCGCGGGACGGCAGCGCCTGCCACGGGCGAAACGAAACCGCCGGCCGCGAACGAATCGACTTGTTCGTCGGCAGCGGCGGGTTCACGGCCCGGCGTCGCCATGTTGAACTTGCGGATGAAGAAGCGGAACAGGCCGTAGTACACCACCGCATACACGATGCCGACCGGAATGGCCAGCCAGCCCTTGGTCGAAAGACCGTAGTTCAGCACGTAGTCGATCGCGCCCGCGGAGAACGTGAAGCCGAGGTGAATACCGAGCGCCGAACAGATCGCGAGGGCAAGACCCGTCAACAGCGCATGGATCACGTACAGCACCGGCGCGAGAAACATGAAGCTGAACTCGATCGGCTCCGTGACGCCCGTCAGAAACGACGTAAGCGCCATCGAAAACAGCAGACCGCCCACGATCGCGCGGCGCTCTTTCGGCGCTTCATGGAACATGGCGAGACATGCGGCCGGCAAGCCGAACATCATGACCGGGAAAAAGCCCGTCATGAACGTTCCGGCAGTCGGATCGCCGGCGAAGAAGCGATGCAGGTCGCCCGTCACGGCGGCGCCGCCCGGCGGCGTGAAGGTGCCGAACACGAACCACGTCAGCGAATTCAGGATGTGATGCAAACCCGTCACGAGCAGCAGCCGGTTCAGCACGCCGAACACGAATGCGCCGAGCGCGCCCGCCGTGGTCAGCCAATGGCCGGCTGTATCGATCACGCTCTGCACCGGTTGCCATACATAGCCGAACAGAATGCCGAGCGCGAGACAGACCACGCCCGTGACAATCGGCACGAAGCGTTTCCCTCCGAAGAACGCCAGGTAGTCCGGCAGCTTGATGTCCTTGTAGCGGTTGTACAGCAAGCCGGCCACGACACCCGCCACGATCCCCGACAACACGCCCATATTGAGCTTGTCGTTGATGTCCTTCATCACCGCGACTTCGATCAGATAACCGATCGCGCCCGCGAGACCGGCGACGCCGTTGTTGTCCTTCGCGAAGCCGACCGCCACGCCGATTGCAAACAGCAGCGGCAGGTTGTCGAAGATCGCGCCGCCGGCGTCGGCGATCATCTTGATGTTGAACACATCGGGCTGGCCGAGGCGCAGCAGCAGGCCGGCAACCGGCAGCACCGCGATAGGCAGCATCAGCGCGCGTCCCAGGCGCTGAATCTTCAAAAACGGATTCCCATCCATTGATACCTCCAATCCTTGTCTCGTTGTCGACGAACGTCGTTGAGTTATGTAGCGTTGCGAACCGTGCGGGGTTCAGTCCAACGGCCACGTTTCGCGGCTTACTGCTCTTACCGCCTGCGCCGATTCGAGCGCCAGCGCATCCTGGGCGCGTTGACGGCACAGTTGATAATCGAGGTTGCGCACCCGCGCCTTGATGCCCGGCACCGAAACCGGGTCCACCGAAAGCTCGGTTACGCCGAGGCCGACAAGCAGCGGCATCGCAAGCGGATCGCCCGCTAGCGCACCGCATACGCCGACCCATTTGCCATGCTTGCTCGCGCCTTGCACGGTCGCGGCGATCAGCCGCAGCACAGCCGGATGCAGACCGTCGGCCTGTGCGGCGAGATCGGCCTGACAGCGGTCCATGGCAAGCGTGTATTGCGTCAGGTCGTTCGTGCCGATCGACAGGAAGTCCGCGTGTTGCGACAGTTGATCGGCCAGCAGCGCCGCCGACGGCACCTCGATCATCACGCCGACTTCAATCGGCTCTGTGCGGCCCAGCTCGCGAGCAAATTCGTCGATTCGTTTGCGGATGCGAATCAGCTCGCCGACATCGGTCACCATGGGCAACAAAATGCGCACGGCGCCAAACGGCTTTACAGAGAGCAGACCGCGCAGCTGATCGTCGAGCAGATCGGGGCGCACCTGCGCGAGGCGAATACCGCGCAAGCCGAGCGCGGGGTTCGGCTCCGGCGGCAGCGTGAGGTAATCGACTTCCTTGTCCGCGCCGACGTCGAGCGTGCGGATGATCGCGGTGCGGCCGCTCAATGCGTCGACAATGCCTTGATAGCTCTGCCGATGCTCGTCCGTGGTCGGCGCGGCTGCACGGTGAATGAACAGCAGTTCGGTACGCAGCAGGCCGACCGAGTCCGCGCCGTTTTCCACGGCGGTTCTCGCGTCGTCGAGCGTCGCGATGTTCGCGGCGACTTCGATCGCGCGGCCATCGGCCGTGACCGCAGCTTCCTGCGACGTACGGCGATTCGCTTCGCGCACACCCGCAAGGCGGCTGCGTTCGAGCCGCGCGCGTTCGACATCCAGCTCCGTGGGGGCAAATTCCAGCCGACCGGTGGTCGCGTTCACCACGACCTGCGTGCCGTCGGGAATCGCATACAGCGCATCGCCCATAGCGACCAGCGCGGGAATGCCCGCTTGCCGCGCGAGAATCGCCGCATGCGACGTCGCACCGCCGCGCGCCATCACGAGAGCCGTGACACGCGAGCGATCCAGTGCGGACAAATCGGATGGCGTGAACTCTTCCGCGGCGAGCACTGCTTCGTCCGGGAGCGTGCGCGCGGCGGCATTCGTATAGCCGAGCGCACGCAGCACGCGTTTCTCGATGTCGCGCAGATCGGCGGCACGTTCGGCGAGCAACGCGTCTTCGATATTAGTAAGGATAGCTATCTGTGCGCGAATCGCTTCGCGCCACGCAAAGCCCGCACTCTTGCCGAGACTGATCAGATCGCGCGCGGCGTCGAGCAGCGTGGGGTCTTCAAGCAACACGCGATGCACCGCGAAAATGCCCGCCTCACCGACCGCGCCGCGTTGCGACGCGTCGCGCACCGTCGTGCCGAGGTCGGCGTCGACGGTCGCAATCGCCTTGTCGAGCAGACGGCTTTCCGCAGCCGACGTGCCGCTTGCCTGTTCAGGCGGATCGATGTCCGCGTCGTCCCAGCGCACCAGCTTGCCAATCGCCACGCCCGGCGACGCGCAGACACCGGCGAGCGTGTTCGGCGCGAGAGTCTCGCCCGCCGCCGGTGTCACGGTTTGCGGCGCGGGCGAACTCTGCCGCGCAGGCTTCTCTTCGACTTCGCCGTGCGCCTCGCGCGTCAGTTCGTCAGCGATCGCGTCTACAGCGGCGCGGGCTTGCGGACCCACACCGAGTAGCTCCACCGTCGCGCCTTGACCCGCGCCGAGTCCCAGCAGTCCAACCACGCTTTCGATTGCCGCCTTGCGCCCCTCGTAACGCACCTCGACACGCGCATCGAAACCCCGCGCCGCTTCACGCGCACGCGCTGCCGGCCGTGCATGAAGGCCGCCCGCGTGAACCAGTGTGACTTGCGCGCGCGCTTCTTCAGTCACGCTCGTTGCGCTCAACTGACGAGACGCGTCGGCCGCCGCACCGTCGCGAGGACGCAGCAACAACAGCGGCGTTTCACCCGCCTTCAGCATGCCGCCCTGCGCGCGCTCGACGATCTCGAACGCGTCGGAGTTGGCTATAGCGATGACAGAAACAAGGCTCGGCGCATGCAAGGCGATCTGATCCTGATCGAACTCGATCAGCACGTCGCCGGCATGCACGTGTGCGCCCTGCTCGATCATTGGCGCGAAGCCTTTGCCGTTCAGCTCGACAGTGTCGATACCGATATGCAGCAGAATCTCGGCGCCCTCCGCCGTGGCCAGCGTCACAGCGTGGCCGGTGCGTGCAAGGTGGGTGACGGTTCCCTCGCACGGCGCGACGAGTCGGCCCTCGAGCGGATCGACGCCGATCCCGTCGCCGAACATGCCGCCCGAAAACACCGGGTCGGGCACGTTCGCGAGCGGCACGACCGGACCGGTCATCGGCGCCAGCAAAACAATATGGCCTTCAGAATGGCTCATTAAACGGGACTCCTCGACACGTCGCATCTGATTTCTCGTCAGTGAGTTTCGGTGATTTTGTTGAGATGGCGCGGCGCATCGGGATTGCGCCCGCGCGCGGCCGCAAGGCCCGCGGCCATCACGTAAAAGGACAGAATGGCGGCGATCGGATCGAGCGCCGCGTGAGCGGTGGTAGCGAGCGGCAGCGTCGCTTCGGGTACATCGGACGGAGCGGCAAGCAAAACGCGAGCACCGCGAGCCTGCATGTCGCGCGCGAGTTGCAGCAGACCAGCCTGCTCCGGCCCACGCGGTGCGAACACCAGCAACGGATAGTCGCGGTCAATCAGTTCCATCGGACCGTGCCGCACTTCCGCGCTAGAAAACGCTTCTGCCTGAATGCCGGAGGTTTCCTTCAGCTTCAACGCGGCTTCCTGCGCGATGGCAAGGCCGAGACCGCGGCCGATCACGATCATGCGTTCGATGCCGCGCAGTTCGTCGACGGCTTTCGACCAGTCGAGCTTGCCGGCGGTCTGCAATGCGTCGGGCAGCGTGTTCAACGCAGCCAGCAAGTCCGGATCGCGCTGCCAATGCGCAACCAGTTGCGCGGAAATCGAGAGCATCGCGATGTAGCTCTTGGTGGCGGCAACGCTCAGTTCAGGACCGGCGACGAGCGGCAGATGCCACTCGCACGCGTCGGCGAGCGGTGAAGCCGGTGCGTTGACTGCGGCAACGGTCAACGCGCCCGCCTCGCGCAACGCCTGCATCGTGCCGACCAGGTCAGGACTTTTGCCCGACTGCGAGAACGCCAGTGCAAGCTGATCGCGAACCTGTAGCGGCGCCTGTTGGAGCGTCGCGACCGACATGGGCAGCGACGCGACCGGCACGCCGAGGCGGCTCATCGTCAGGCTTGCGAAGTAACTCGCCGCATGGTCGGAACTGCCGCGCGCGACCGTCAACGCGACATGGCGGGGTTGCTGCGCGAGCCGGGCGGCCAGGGCCTCGACGCGCGAGGTGTCCGTGAGTTGCGCGGCGACCGTTTCTGCGGACGCCAACGCCTCTTTAAGCATATTCGACAATTGCTTCTCCTTCGACGTATGTCGCGCTCAACGCCAGTTCACGATCGAACACGACGACGTCGGCCCATGCACCGCGCGCGATGCGGCCGCGGTCTTCGATGCCGAGGTAGTCGGCGGCGTAGCGCGACAAACGGTTTGATACATCGGCGATCGGCAGACCGATCGACGCCAGATTGCGCAGCGCCTGATCCATGGTCAGGGTGCTGCCGGCGAGCGTGCCGTCGGCGAGACGCACGCCGCCGAGACACTTCGTTACGTGTTGGCTGCCCAGGCGGTACTCGCCGTCGGGCATGCCGGTCGCCGACGTGCTGTCCGTGACCACGTACAGACGCGGAATCGCGCGCAGTGCGGCGCGGATCGCGCCCGGATGCACGTGCAGCAGGTCGGGAATGATTTCGGCGAATTCAGCATGCGCGAGCGCCGCGCCGACGAGGCCAGGATTGCGGTGATGCAGCGGCGACATCGCATTGAAGAGATGCGTAAAGCCGCACGCGCCATGTTTGAGCGCGGCAACGGCGTCGTCGTAAGTGCCGAGCGAATGGCCGAGCTGCACGCGCACGCCGCGCGCCGCCATCTCCGAGATGATGTCCATATGGCCGGCAATTTCAGGCGCCAGCGTGACTACGCGGATCGGCGCGATGGACAGATACTTGAGCACTTCGTCCATCACGGCGGAGACGGCCGCATCGGGCTGCGCGCCCAGCTTGCCAGGGTTGATGTAAGGCCCTTCCAGATGCACGCCGAGCACCCGCGAGCAGCCTGGTGTGCGCACGCGCGCGACGTCGCCGAGACCGGCGACCACGCTCATCAGTTCGTCGCGCGGCGCGGTCATGGTGGTAGCCAGCAGACTCGTCGTGCCGTAGCGCGCATGGGTGCGTGTGATGGTTTCGATCGCGTTGCCGGCTTCCATGACGTCGGCGCCGCCGCCGCCGTGCACGTGCAGGTCGATAAAGCCAGGCAGGATGTACGGCGCGTCGTTCGTCGCGGGATCGACGCGCTCGCCGGTAACCGCCGTGATGCGGCCGTTTTCGAATTCGAGCGTGCCGTGAATCCACCCGTCGGTGGTGAGTATGTTTCCGGTCAGCATGAGTCTCTCTTGCAAGGCGTGATACGGGGTGTGGCTCAATCGCGCCTGAGCGCGCGGTGCGGGGCGCGGGCGCGCGGCTTACGCGGCCGTGTGCCCCACCTGGATGCGGCGCTCAGGTCCGCAATTCAGCGACGAAGTCGTAGTAGTCGTCGCGGCAATAGGTGTCGGTCAATTCGATTGCGCGCTGGTCGGCGCTATACCCGATACGGGTAATGACCAGCAGCGCCGAGCGCGGTTCGATATCCATGAGGGAAGCGATCTCGCTCGAAGCGTTGACCGCGCGAAAGTGCTGCAACGCGCGCACAACCGCTGCGCCGCGTTGCTCCAGATAGCTGTAAAGCGAAACGCCGATTGCCTGCGGATCGGGAACGATCGCGACCGGAAGCGCCGAGTGCTCGACCGCCATCACGATGCCGTCCGCGCGGCGCAGCCGGCGCAGGCTCGCCACTGCCGCGCCGGGCGACAAACCGAGGCGCACCAGCTCTTCCCGATTGGCAGCGCGGATATCGCGCTCGAGCCAAACCGAGTCCGGACGGAAGCCACGCTGCTGCATCTTCTTGGTGAAGCCGGTGAGCCGCGACAGCGGATCTTCGACGCGTGGTGTGATGAAGCTGCCCGCGCCCCGGGCGCGCCGGATAAGCCCTTGCTCGACCAGCAGTTCGATTGCCTTGCGCGCGGTAATGCGCGACACGCCGATTGCGTCCGAGAGCGTCCGCTCCGAAGGCAACGCTTCACCTGCCGACCACACCCCGCAATGGATCGCGGTCGCCAGATTGCGCGCGAGCTGCAAATACAGCGGCGTGACGTTGCGAGCGTCAGGCATGAGTGCGGACCAGCGAGTTTCCATGGCGCTCCGGCGGCAGTGGCGGAAGGATCGACCTGCAAAAAAGGAGAGCCCATTATATAACCAACATAATACCAGTCAACGAACTGGTTCTATGTCGGTATGACCGGGCGCAAAGCCTTGTCCATCAAGCCAGAGCGGCCGATGAACATGGTCCGCATGCAGGTTCGGAGAGCCCAGGATTTACCCGTATTCGAGACGAATTCAGCGTGTAGCAGGCCCAATTACGAACCAGTTCGCGTGGTCTGAAAGAGTGCACGTTCGTCCGTTTTCGAACCCCGCGCGGCTTATGCCAAATGCATGATTTTGTTAAGGAAGGCGCGTTCCAATATAGTGGTATGCGAATCCATAAAAAGAACGGGAGATCAGCATTTGACCGATTCCGAGACGCTGCGACGGGCCCAGGCAGTCCGCCATTTCAATCGCTTCTACACGCGGCTTATCGGCGCTCTGCACGAGCGCCTGGCTCGCAGCACGTTCTCGCTGACGGAGGTGCGCGTGCTGCACGAACTGTCGCGCGGACGCGCGCAGACGGCGTCGGCGCTCGGCCGCGCGCTTGGACTCGACAGCGGTTATCTGAGCCGCTTGCTGACCAGTTTCGAGCGTCGCAATCTGATTACGCGACGGCCGTCCGAGACGGACGCGCGCCAGTCGCTAATCGAACTGACGGCCCACGGCCACGCAGCCTATGCACCGCTCGACTCGGCAGCTGTTGAGGAAGTACTGGACCTGCTCGGCGGACTCGGCGCGGGCTCACAGGAGCAGTTGATTGCCGCGATGAACCTTATCGAACGACTGCTCGGCGACAAGCCGCAGCAGGGCGCCATCGAACTGCGCGCGCCGCGCCCCGGCGAATGCGGCTGGCTCGTGCATCGACAAGCGCAATGGTTCGCGGCGCAATATGGTTGGGACGGATCGTTCGAAGGGCTGCTTGCGCGCGTGGTCGCCGACTACACGCAACGCAACGATAGCATTCGCGAAACGTGCGTCGTCGCTGATCACAACGGCATGGTGGTGGGCGCGGTGTGCATCGTCGCCGTGTCAACGACGGTGGCCGGCGTGCGCCTCTTGTGGGTCGAACCGGACGTGCAGCGTCTTGGCATCGGCACACGCTTGATGACCGAAGCAACGCGGTTCGCGCGGCGCGCGGGTTACACGAGACTAACGCTGACCACGGCCAGCGCATTGGAAGAGCCGCGGCGCCTGTGCAAGCGCGCCGGTTTCGAACTCGTCAGCACGGCGCCGGAGCGCCGTTTCGGCAAGGATCTGATGATCGAGCGGTGGGAGTTGGGGCTGTAAGCCGCGTTAGAACGACGGCACCACCGAACCCTTGAACTGCGTCTTGATGAACTGGCGCACGTCTTCGGATTGATACGCTGCAACCAGCTTCTTCACCCACGGCTTGTCCTTGTCCCGGGTGCGCACCGCGATCAGGTTCGCGTACGGGCTGTGAATGTCTTCGAGCGCAATCGCGTCTTTCGTCGGCTGCAGACCGGCGGAAAGCGCAAAATTCGTGTTGATCGCGGCTGCGTCCACATCGGCAAGCGAGCGCGGCAATTGCGCGGCATCGAGTTCGACCAGCTTGATCTTCTTCGGATTCTCAGCGACGTCGAGCGCGGTCGCATTGTTGCCGTTCGTGCCCGCGCCGGCCTTCAGCTTGATCACGCCTTGCGTTTGCAGGAGCAGCAGCGCACGGTTCTCGTTTGACGGATCGTTCGGTACAGCGACCTTCGCGCCTTGCGGCAAATCCTTTAGCGACTTCAGCTTCTTCGAGTAGATGCCGAGCGGCGAGATGTAGGTGAGACCTGCGTTGACAATCTTGTAGCCGCGCTGCTTGATCTGGCTGTCGAGATACGGCTGATGCTGGAAGCTGTTGGCGTCGAGATCGCCTGCGTCGAGCGCGGCGTTCGGCTGCACGTAATCGTTGAATTCGACGACCTTCACGTTCAGGCCTTCACGCTTTGCCACCTTGGTGACGACTTCCCAGATCTGCGCGTCCGGGCCGCCGATGGTGCCGACCTTGATGACTTTGTCGTCGGCATGAGCGCCGAGGCTGGTGACGATCGCCGCGCCGGCGATCACTGCGGAGAGGGCTTTGAGGATATTTCTGCGCTGCATGTAATTCTCGCTGTTTCTAATCGAATCGTTTGCATGAGATTCGGGTGATAGCCGGACGCGGGCACTGATGACACGCAGGTAGCCGCGGGTTCAGAGCGCGCCGCCGGCCGGACCGTAAATCGTCTCATATGCGGTGCGAGATGTGAAATACAGCAATCACATATAGGTATGCGAAGCGCGATCGGGCGGCGAAGCGCCACGCTGTGGCTGATAATTCGAAACGTTGCCGCGAGCATCCGCGGTACGTTCAATCTCCTGCGAGGACGCCCATGTATGTCATCAACCTGATCTATACCGCTTCACTCGAACGAATCGACGACGCGCTGGAAGCGCACCGTGCGTTCCTGACCACGCATTTCGAAGCAGGTGTTTTCGTGGCCGCAGGACCGAAAGTGCCGCGCGACGGCGGCATCATTCTGGCGGTGCGCATCGAGCGTGACAGGCTGGATGCGATCCTCGCAACCGATCCGTTCGCTGTGCAGAAGCTCGCGCGTTACGAGGTGACCGAGTTCAAGACGACACGGCTTGCGCCGGGATTGAATTTGCCGATGCCGGTTTGAGCTTGAGCAGGTCTTTTATGTACAGCACGACGTCAGTCAAGCAGTAGCTTGATGTCGTGCACCCAAGGCGCGGCGCCCTGGCCGTCGCGCGCGAAAAGGCGCAGCTTGCCCTCAGTGTCGAACACATAGCTCGCCGCCGTATGGTCCATCGTGTAGCTGTCGGGGGTCTTGCCGGGCACCTTCGCGTAGTAGACGCGGAAGTCTTTCGCCACTTTCTTCAGCTGCGCCTCGTCAGCGGGACGCAGGCCTACGAAGGTCGGATTAAACGCGGAAACGTATTGCCCAAGCAGGGCGGCAGTGTCGCGCTCAGGATCGACGGTGACGAACAATACTTGAACGCGCTTGGCGTCTTCGGGACCGAGTTGCTGCAGCGCTTGTGAGAGCTCGGCCATCGTGGTGGGGCAAACGTCCGGGCAATGCGTGTAGCCGAAAAACAGCACGACGACCTTGCCTTTGTAATCCGCCATTGTGCGAATCTTGCCCGACGTGTCAGGCAACGAGAAGTTGCTTCCAAACTGGGTATTGCCGGTCAAGTCCAGGTTCTGGAACGCTGGCGGCTGCTTGCCGCAGCCCGCCACGAACAATGCGCTGCCGAGCGCGCAGGCAATCACAGCGGCACGCGCCGCACGCGCGAAGCGGGTATTGAGCATGGTATTACGCGCCGATCACAACGCGCACATAGTGGTCGACCAGCAGCGCGGCAAACAGCAGCGACAGATAGACGATCGAGTATCGGAAGGTCCGGCGCGCCAGATTGTCGGAGTACTCGAGGTAGATCTTCCACGCGTAGGCGAGAAACACCGCGCCGAGCACCACAGCCGCTGCGAGGTAGAGCACGCCGCTCATGCCGGAGATGAACGGCATCATAGTCACGGCGAACAGAATTACTGTGTACAACAGAATATGCAGCCGCGTGTACTTTTCGCCGTGCGTGTTCGGCAGCATCGGTAAGCCGGCGTTTTCATAATCTTTGCGGCGGTACAAGGCGAGCGCCCAGAAGTGCGGGGGCGTCCACACGAAAATGATCAGCACGAGAATCCATGCGTCGCCCGGCACCTGACCGGTGACGGCGGCCCAGCCAAGCGCCGGTGGCATCGCACCCGACGCGCCGCCGATCACGATGTTCTGCGGCGTGGCCGGCTTGAGCAGCAGCGTATAGATGACGGCATAGCCGACGAACGTGGCGAGCGTGAGCCACATGGTCAGCGGATTGGCGAACGTGTAAAGCGTCCACATGCCGAGACCGCCGAGCACGGCCGAGAACAGCAGAATTTGCGTAGTGGTAATTTCGCCGCGCGCCGACGGACGCCACGACGTGCGCCGCATTTTCGCGTCGATTTTTTGTTCGAC
The DNA here is from genome assembly GCF_052045935.1 of Paraburkholderia sp. 22098. Classification (NCBI taxonomy): domain Bacteria; kingdom Pseudomonadati; phylum Pseudomonadota; class Betaproteobacteria; order Burkholderiales; family Burkholderiaceae; genus Paraburkholderia; species Paraburkholderia sp. 22098. The sequence goes on from NZ_JBQEPV010000001.1 coordinate 147,371, forward strand.
GAGGCAGTTGATTGCAAACGCCGCACCGGCGAGCAGCCAGATGCCGACGGTGCCGCCAATCAGAACGGTCCAGGGCACCATGCCGGGTGTCGACAGAAACATGCCGATGACGGCACAGAACACGGCAAGTTGCGTGACGCGCGGCTTGGTCAGCGCAATGTACTGCGAGATCCGGCTGCCGGGCGTATGAGGGAGTGTTGTGCTGTCCATGTGGGGTCACGCTGGCGCGGCATCGCGCGCAGGCAACACGGCGCGGCCGGGACGGCTAAAAGCGATTCGAAAGTTTAACATAACGAGCAGGAGCAACAGGATCGCCGCGCCTCCGTTATGAGCTACCGCAATTGGCAGCGGCCATTGCAGAACGATGTTCGACAATCCGGTGACGAACTGGATCAGCACCACCAGCAAAACGCCGTTCGCGGGACGCCGCAGCGACTCGAAGCGGCGCAATTGAAGCGCGAACCACACGAGGTAGCCGACGACCACGAGCGCGAAGGTGCGGTGCGTCCAGTGAATCGCTACCAGTGCATCTTGCGTGATCATGTCGCCGCTGCTTGTCATGCCGAGCGCACGCCACAGGTGAAAACCGTGCGAGAAGTCCATCGGCGGAACCCATTGGCCGTTGCAGGTAGGGAAATCCGTACACGCGAGCACCGCGTAGTTCGTGCTGACCCAGCCGCCCAACGCGATCTGCACAATCAACAGCACGAGACCCGCGACCGCCGCGACGCGCCAACGCGCGGCTTCCGGCTCATACGCAGGCAATGGCGTCTGGCGCGCGGCGAGCCAGCCGAGTGTGCCCAGCAGCGCGAGACCGAGCAGCAAGTGCGTCGTCACGATGACCGGTTGCAGCTTCATTGTCACCGTCCATGCGCCGAACGCGCCTTGCACGAGAATCAGCAGCAGCAGCGAAGTCGGCCACCAGGGCGACACGTGCAGCGGACGCCGCTTGATGCGCGCGGTCCATGCAATCACCGTCTGCGCGATGATCAGCACGCCGATCGCCATCGCGAAGTAGCGGTGGATCATTTCGATCCATGCCTTGGTCATGCTGACGGGGCCGGTGGGCATCGCCTGATGCGCGGCGGTGATCGCAGCATGCGCGATAAATGGCGACGACGTGCCATAGCAGCCGGGCCAATCCGGGCAGCCGAGCCCCGAGTCGGTCAGACGCGTGAAGCCGCCGAACATCACGAGGTCGAGCGTGAGGAAAGTGGTGAGCCACACGAGCTTGCGGAATTTGTTGTCGTCGGCCTTGACCCACACATAAGACAGCGGCAACAACGCAATACACAAGCCGATGAGACCCAATTGCAGTACGAACATCTTCTATTACCCTGGTTGCGGCATCAGCCGATGCTCGACCATTTCAGCAGCTTGGTCACGTCGCCCTTGATCTTGCTCGGGTTCGGATCTTTCGGGAAACGCATCATCAGATTGCCGTTCGGATCGACCATATAGATGTGGTCGGTGACCTTGGTGCCGTTCGCGGTCGGCAGCCACGCCGACACCTGCGCCGGATCGGCAAGCAGCATGTTGGTGTCGGGATAAGCCTTTTGTATCACGTCCGCCACGTTGCCCGCACCTGTCCGCAGCCACACTTCTACGACGCGCTCGCGTTCCGGTCCCTGTGCCGCGCGGATTTGCCGCATGAAGTAGAGCTTCGTCACGCACGCTTTGTCGCAGGCGGTGTCGTCGACGGAGACCAGCAGCCAGTGGCCACGCAACGTGGCGAGCTTGAGCGGCTTGCCGTCTTCGCCAGTGACGACGAGCGACTCGGGAATCGGCCGCTGCGGTTCGACGAGCGTGCCGTAACTGGTGCTGCCGCCGCTCGGCTTCACCACGTAGTACATGAAATAGGACACGGCAATGGGCGCCGCGCAGACGATCGCGAGCAGCAGCAGAATCCAGCGGCCGCGCTCCCAGGAGCCCTTGCCGTTGGGCTGACCGGGCATCGGCTTGGCGGCGGTCGGTTTGCGGGCTTGCTGCGAACGGGGAGATGGCGTCGACACTACATAACCTCTTTCAATAATTTGTGCGGCTCGCCCAGGTCGTGGAGAGCCGCGCCGGGCACGCGCCACATCACACGATGGGCGCCTGCTGTTTTCTGGCCGCGCGGCGCGCGGCGTACAGGCCGAAGGCCAAAGCCGCGACCGCCATGCCCCACCACTGGAACATGTAGCCGTAGTTGCGCTCGACGCCGTTGGTTGGAGCCGGCCAGTCGCGCACGAGTTTGTCGCCGTCGTCGTTCAATTGCTGGATCACGAACGATTGCAAGGGCAGTCCGGTCTCGGCGGCATACGCGGCGACGTCGAGATTCTGGCGAATCGCCTGATGCGCGGCCGATCCGCCCTGCCCCAGTTCAAACGCACGCGACGCATCCGCACGCGCAATTCCTTCTATCTCGATTTCGCCCTGGGGCGTAGTGTACGGCGCGATCGTCTCGCGATTATTGATGTTACGCGGCAACCAGCCCCGATTGACGAGCACATAACCGCCGCCGGTGAGTTTAAAAGGCATCACCACGTAAAAGCCCGGCTGGTCGTTATACGGACGATTATCAAGGTACACGACCTTGTCAGCGACAAACGTGCCGCGCGCTTTCACGCGATGGAATTCGATGTCCTTCAATGCGACCGGCGCGCTGGTGACCGGTTGCGCGGGCGCGTTCTCGAACTGCGTGATGCGTGCCTCGAGTGCTTCTTTCTGATGCGCGCGGTCGCGCTGCCAGAAGCCGAGTCGCAAGGTCACCGCGACCACGAGCAGGATCAGCAGCGCGGGAACGATCCGGATCTTCATCGACGACACTCCAGGTGCGGCTTGAACGGGCTGGCGAACGTGGGGCAAACGCCGGCGCGCGGTGAGATAATGATCACCTTGCCTTCGCGCTTTTCCGTTTCAGCAGCTTCCATGCACATTCTCGTTCCCATCGCCTTCGTCCTGATCATCGCCAGCATGGTGTCGGCGCTGTACTTCATGATGCATGACAAGGGCAAAACCAAGCGGATGGTCTGGTCGCTCGCCACGCGAGTCGGACTTTCGATCTCGCTGTTCCTCTTCATCCTCTTTGCGTACTGGATGGGCTGGATTCACTCAACCGGCATTCCGTACGGGCGCTGAGCCTCGCGTCACCATCACTGCGCTATAAACAAAACGCCGCCCTGACGGGGTCGAGGGCGGCGCTTCATCAATCCTGCTCACTACGCGTGCGCGGTGTTCCGATGGACGCTGCGCGACGGCCCCCACGCGTTCCGGTATAGCCGGCCGCGGCGCGGGCCAATCAGTCTTACAGCCAGTACACGACGACGTAGAGTCCGAGCCAAACGACGTCCACAAAGTGCCAGTACCAGGCCGCGCCTTCGAACGCAAAGTGGTGTTCCGCAGTGAAGTGGCCGCGAATCATTCGCACCAGCACCACCGCGAGCATCGTGCCGCCGAGGAACACGTGAAAACCGTGGAAGCCCGTCAGCAGGAAGAACGTGGAGCCGTACACGCCCGAAGCCAGCGTCAGGTTCAGTTCGTTATACGCGTGGAAATATTCGAAGCCCTGCAAGAACAGGAAGCACACGCCCAGCACGAGCGTAGCTGCCAGCCAGATGATGGCCTTCTTGCGATGATCTTCACGCAGTGCGTGGTGCGAGACCGTGAGCGTGGCGCCCGACGAAAGCAGCAGCGCGGTGTTGATGGTCGGCACCGGCCATGGCGTCATGGACTTGAAGGTCGACACGAGCGACGCGGGACCGTTGTTGGGCCACACCGCCGAGAAATCCGGCCAGATCAGTTTGTAATCGAGACTCGCCAGTTCGTGCAGCGCGATTGCGCGTGCGTAGAAGAGCGCGCCGAAGAAAGCGCCGAAGAACATCACTTCAGAGAAAATGAACCAGCTCATGCTCCAGCGGTATGACTTGTCGACATTCTTGCCGTACATGCCGCCTTCGGATTCGGCAATCGCGTCGCCAAACCAGTGCCACAACGTAAAGAGCAGCCACAACAGGCCGACGACAACGCCGATCGGCGCCCAGTCATGTTCGTTGATCCACGCCGCAAGCGATCCGAGCATGACCAGCAACCCAGCGGCGGCGCTGATCGGGTGCCGCGACGGATGCGGTACGAAATAGTACGGGCTCTCGTTTTGACCGCTCATTCTTGATTCTCCACTTCAGTCCAGTTGTTCCGGAAGCTCCGGCTGCATCTTCGGCGGCGCGTGTGTACCGCACCGCTTCACTCTAATTCGTGGGCGTTGCTACGCCCGTACCACATGCATGCGCAATGTCAACCCACCACCGCGCGTACCACCAGAATCAGCACGCCGATGAAAATCGCCGTGCTGATCAACGCCGCGATAATGACGTGCACCGGGTTCAGTTGCGTTGCGTCGGCTTCAAGATCGCGCCGCTTGCGCACGCCGAAAAACGACCAGAACACCGCCTTCATCGACTGGCCGAAACTGCTTTTGCGCGGGCCGCCGCTGTTATCGCTCATTGTTGTCTTCCTTCGCCGGCGGCATGAGCCGTCAGGCGGGATTGGCGGCAGTTGCCGCCGTCTCGGCCGGGAGCGCCGCGCTTCCGACCTTCGCCGTTGCCGGCGTGTTCAACTCGAAAAACGTGTACGACAACGTGATCGTTTTCACGTCTTTCGGCAACTTCGGATCGACGACGAACACGACCGGCATCCGCTTCGTCTGATTCGCCGTCAACGTCTGCTGCGTAAAACAGAAGCACTCGATCTTCTTGAAGTACTCAGTTGCCTGCTTTGGCGCGTAGCTCGGAATGGCTTGCGCCTGGATCGTGCGCGCCTGTTCGTTGCTCACCTCGTACATCACCGTTGTCACTTCGCCCGGATGCACGTCCATGCTGCGCTGTTCCGGCTTGAAACCGAGCGGGCCGCGCGCGTTCGCATCGAATTCGATCGAAACCGTACGGCTCATGTCGACCTGCGTATTCTTCGCCTCGCGCACCGTTGCATCGCGCTGCACCAGGTTGTTGATGCCAGTGATCTGACAGATCGCGCGGTACATCGGCACGAGCGCAAAACCAAAACCGAACATCATCAACGCGACGACGAACAGCTTGACCAGCATCGAACGGTTGAAAGAGCGATCGGCCTGAGCCGGCGGTTGCGTCGACATCTCAATCCTCAACAAACCTGCAAACTACACCTGGACCGGTTCCGTCAGGAAAACCAACCCTGATTGATGATGACGCTCGCGAAAAATACCGCTGCGATTGCGAGCAGCACAAGACCTATCCGCCTGTTGCTCGCCCGAATCTGCTCCGGCGTACGTCTTTCCTGTGAATTGCGCGTCATGCTCGAGTTTCTGAATACCTGATTACTGCCATTGCCGCGCTTTCACGGCCGTCCGGTCCGGGCGACGACGCAATCACGTCGCCACGGAACCGGCTACTTCGCTAAACGACGATTACTCGACGGTCGGCGGGTTTTCGAACGTGTGGAACGGAGCCGGGCTCGGCACGGTCCACTCGAGGCCCGTTGCGCCGTCCCACGGTTTGTCGCCCGCTTTTTCGTGGTCGCCGCCGCCGCGATACGCAGGCAACGCCACCGCGAACAGGAAGTACACCTGCGCGAGACCGAAGCCGAACGCGCCGATCGAAATCACCTGATTCCAGTCGGTGAATTGAGCCGGATAGTCGGCGTAGCGACGCGGCATGCCTGCGAGACCGACGAAGTGCATCGGCAGGAACGCGAGGTTGAAGAAGAACATCGACGCCCAGAAGTGAATCTTGCCGCGCGTTTCGTTGTACATCCAGCCGGTCCACTTCGGCGCCCAGTAGTACCAGCCCGAGAACAACGCGAACAGTGAGCCCGCCACCAGCACGTAGTGGAAGTGCGCGACCACGAAGTAAGTACCGTGATACTGGATGTCGAGCGGCGCCATGGCGAGCATCAGGCCCGACAGGCCGCCGAACGTGAACACCAGCAGGAAGCCGACCGCGAACAGCATGGGCGTCTCGAAGGACAGCGAACCGCGCCACATCGTAGCGACCCAGTTGAACACCTTCACGCCAGTCGGCACGGCGATCAGCATGGTCGCGTACATGAAGAACAGTTGGCCCGTTACCGGCATGCCGGTTGCGAACATGTGGTGCGCCCAGACCATGAACGACAGAATCGCGATCGACGACGTTGCGTACACCATCGAGCTATAGCCGAACAGAGGCTTGCGCGAGAACGCCGGAATGACCTGCGACACGATCCCGAACGCCGGCAAGATCATGATGTACACCTCGGGGTGCCCGAAGAACCAGAAGATATGCTGGTACATGACCGGGTCGCCGCCGCCCGCCGCGTTGAAGAACGACGTGCCGAAGTGGCGATCGAACAGCACCATAGTGATCGCGCCAGCCAGAACCGGCATCACGGCGATCAGCAGGTACGCGGTGATCAGCCACGTCCAGACGAACATGGGCATTTTCATCAGCGTGAGGCCGGGCGCGCGCATGTTCAGGATCGTCACGACGATGTTGATCCCGCCCATGATCGACGAAGCGCCCATAAGGTGGACCGCGAAAATCGCGAAGTCCATACCCGGGCCCATCTGCGTGGACAGCGGCGCGTACAGCGTCCAGCCCGCGGCGGTTGCGCCGCCCGGCGAGAAGAACGAACCGACCAGCAGAACAGCCGCCACCGGCAGAAGCCAGAAGCTGAAGTTGTTCATGCGGGCAAAAGCCATGTCCGATGCGCCGATCTGCAGCGGCACCATCCAGTTCGCGAAGCCGACGAACGCCGGCATGATCGCGCCGAACACCATGATCAGCCCGTGCATGGTGGTCAACTGGTTGAAGAACTCGGGGCGCATGATCTGCAGGCCCGGCTCGAACAATTCGGCACGAATCATCAGCGCCATCACGCCCCCGGAGAGGAACATGGTGAACGAGAAGATCAGGTACAGCGTACCGATGTCCTTGTGGTTGGTTGCGAACAGCCAACGACGCCAGCCATGCGGCGTTTCGTGGGCATGGTCGCCGTGCACGTGCTCGTGGCCCGCGACTACATCGTGTCCGATGCTAGACATGACAATCTCCTAAAGCGAATACTGCGGTGCTGACCGTGACACGTCAGGCAGCCGGGCTGATCTGAACACGCCGGGCTTCTTTCGCGTCGCTGCCGCCCGTGATCGTTTCCGGCTTCTTCAAAATAATATGGTCTTCGGCGATGCCGGCTGCTTTCAACGCGTCGCGCACGGCTTCCGCACGGCTCTTTGCGAGCTTCGCGTTCGTGTCCGCGGAACCGCTGGCGTCGGTGAAGCCAGACAGCGTGAACTTCGCGTCCGGATGCGCCTTCGCGTAAGCCGCAGCTGCTTCAACCGCCGCTTTTGCGTCGGCCGGCAGCGTGCTCTTGCCGGTGTCGAAGTAGACGCTCGCCGGCAATGCAGCTTGCGATGCCGCCGCGCTTTCCGAACCCGCGGACGCTGCCTGCGCGCCCGATGCTTCCGAAGCCGCAGCACCCGACGCCGCTTCCGCGCCGCTCGCCGCCGCGCCTGCGTCGGCCAGATGGTTGCCGCCTTCCGGCAGTTTGCCGTTACGGGCGTCTGCAACCTGCTTCGGCTGGAGAATGTCGCCGGTGTGGTTACCCCACGAATTACGTTCGAACGTAACTACCGAGGCAATCTCTACGTCGTTCAGCGTAGGTGCCCACGAAGGCATTGCGTTCTTGCCCTTCAACACGATGCTGACGTGCTCTGCAATCGCGCCGTTCGCAACCTTGCTGCCGTCGAGCGCCGGGAATGCGCCCGCGCCCTTGCCGGTAGGCTGATGGCAGACCGCGCAGTTCGCTGCGTAAACCTTGCCGCCGCGCTCCATCAACTCGGCCATCGTATAAGTCTTGTTCGGATCGTCCTGACCCGCGGCCATTTTCTTCTTCTGCGTGTCGACCCACTTCGCGTAGTCGTCGGTGGAGAGCACTTCGACCACCACCGGCATGAACGCGTGTTCCTTGCCGCAGAGTTCGGTACAGAAGCCGCGGAAGGTACCGACCTTGTCAGCCTTGAACCACGTGTCGCGCACGAAACCAGGAATCGCGTCCTGCTTCACGCCGAAAGCCGGCACGTACCAGGAGTGGACCACGTCGTTGGCGGTGGTGATGATGCGGATTTTCTTGCCGACCGGCACGACCAGCGGATTGTCGACTTCTTGCAGATACGTAGTGGAAATCGGCTGACGGCCGTCGGTTTCGGCACGCGGCGTGGCCAGCGTGGAGAGGAAGTTGATGCCCTCGCCCGGACCCTTCACGTAGTCGTAACCCCACTTCCACTGGTAGCCCGTGACCTTGATGGTGACGTCGGCATTGGTCGTGTCCTTCATTGCGACAACCGTCTTGGTGGCCGGCAACGCCATCAGCACGACGATGACGAACGGCACGATCGTCCAGATGATTTCGACGGTGGTGCTTTCGTGGAAATTCGAAGCCTTGTGGCCTTTCGATTTGCGGTGGGCAAAGATCGAATAGAACATCACAGCGAACACGCCGATGAAAATCACCGTGCAAAGAATCAGCATGAACGTGTGGAGGCTGTAGAGCTCCTCAGCGATTTTAGTCGCAGGCGGCTGGAGATTGATCTCGTTGACGGCAGGGCCGCCCGGAACATCGCCCACTGCCAGGGCGGCACCGGCGAAAAGCAGTCCGCTCATCGCCAGCACGCCCATGAGCGCTCGCTTGATTGTTTTCATAGCTTCCTTACCCAAAATTTCCATTCAAACCCTCGACCCCGCTGACCCCGTGACGGGCTGCCCGCGCTCCCCGTGAACGCCTCATGACCGGATGCGCCTAACAACGCGCGAGCCAGATACGCAACTCGCGGGCGAACTGCGCGCGCCGGTGCTGCGCGAGATGCTGCCCGATCATGATCGTCTCGCCGCGCGAGACCAGCTTGATCTGATCACGCGGTGTTGCGCCAGCCTCGATCCGCACCCAGCGCGGATTGAACTCGAACTGCGTGACCTGCTCGGCGCTCACCTGTTCGATTACAAGCCGGTTCTGAAACAACCGGATGCGTTCGTAATCGACAGCGTGGCGCGCATACATGGCAAACGCGACGCCCACCGCCAGCAATTCGATACCGGTGAACGGCAACACCAGCCAGGCGCCGACCAGAACCAGCATGAAAGCAATTGCCAACGAGAACAACGCGAGCGACACATAGAAACACACGAACTGCCGCGGCGACATGGAGCAGTTGCGTTTCATGGTCCAGTCCTTCAGGACCGGTTCTGAATCCGCCAGCAGATCTGATGCATCCATCGCTGCCTCCCGCCGAACGTCAACAACGCGTCACCAAGTCGTCAACAACGCGCCACCAACGGCCGCCTGCAATGCCCCACAGTGACCTCAACCCGCGACCATATTCCGGCCGCCCAACCGCCACCGCGCCAACTCGTGTTGCAGCCCGTGCCTCGGGCCTGCCGCCCCAAATGTGGGAACTCCGGGCGACAAACTGACGCATTATAGGCGCGATCCATAGCATCCACAAGCAAGCCCCGACCGCCTCACAAGCCAGGCGCGACAAGCCTCCGCGCCGTTTTGCCGCACCTTTTGCACGTCTTTGAAAGCGGTAATTTCAGACATAACAGATGTCCTCTTTACCTCTTTAGCGATTCCTCGACGAGCCTCGCCCAATGTCCTCTATTCGCACGATGCCGTGTCCTTCCGCCGTCGTGCGCGGCACCGCTTTCCATGCGTGTCCGTAGATCACCTCGAAGGTCAGCGCAATCGTTCCGTCGCCGCGCCGACGCGCTTCGAGCGCTGCCAGCAACGCTCTGTGCAACCGCCGTGCCGCCGCGCCCGACGACTCTTCGCGCTCGAACGGATATGCGCCCCAACGGCGCACGTCCGCGAGCAGCGACTCGGGCGACTTATAGGTGATTGTGATGGTTTCCTGGTCCATCACGGGAATTTCGAAACCGCTTTCGACCAGCATGTCGCCAAGGTCATGCATGTCGACAAAGTCGATCACATGCTTGCGCGAGCCGACACCGTGCGCCGCTTCCACTTCGGCGTATGCGCCGCGCAACTCTTTCAGGGTGTCGGGTCCGAGGGTACTGAACATCAGCAGCCCGTTCACCTTGAGCACGCGCTGCCACTCAGGGAATACGAGGTCAGGGCGCGAGTGCCAGTGAAGTGCGAGATTCGACCAGATGAATTCGAAGGCACCAGCCGCGAAAGGCAGCGCGGAAAAGTCCGCCTGCGCGAAGCGCGGACCGCGTGCGCCAAGCGCCTTGCCCAGCGTGGCCGGCAAGAAGCGCCGCCAGCTCGTATCGCCGGAATCGTGGCGCAGCGCGCGTGTGAGCATGCCGCGCGACAGGTCCGAGCCGAACACCGGCGCTTCCGGAAAGCGCTCACGCAATGCAGGAATGTCTTCGCCTGCACCGCAACCGGCATCAAGCACGCTTGCCGGCGCGACCTTGATGTAATCGAGACGCTCGCGCATGCGCTGCGCGATCTCGCGCGGCAGGAAGGCGACGTCGTCGAAAGTCGTTGCACGGCGGTCGAAAATCCGCCTGAGGCGCTGGGAATCGTAGGCCGGACGGCCTGATTGAGCGGAAGTTGGGGACATGGGTGTCGTGCTGGCGTAGAGCCCGAAGTATACTCGTTCGCTTCCTCCGCTTCAGTGCGAACGGCCCTTGCGGTCGCCAGTGCATGACATTCCGAGCATATTTTTCGTCGTCAGCCAGTCCGTTCACGCGATTCGCGCGCGGCGTGCGTTCGGCGTGGCCGCATGCAATGCACGCAATCCTACCGAACGCGTGCGCTCTGTGCGGCAATTTGTCGCACAGCACGCTGTGCCTCTTTTGCGACGAATCCTATTGGAATGAGAGTGCGTTGCGTTGCTGTGTCTGCGCCGTGCCGCTGACTTTCACGCGAAGGGAACAGCACGCGTCTTATCGCTGCGCAGATTGCGTCGCCGAAAAACCGCCGTTCGACGCAACGTTCGCGCTCGCCGACTATCGCGCGCCGCTCGACGCGCTCGCAGTCGGCCTGAAGTTTCGCGCCCAGTTGATGCTGGCGCGCGAATTCTCGCGGCGTCTTGCCCGTCTCGCGCAAGATACCTGGCAAGAGCCGTCTGACTGCCCCGATGTCATCGCTCCGGTACCGCTCGCAGACCGGCGTCTTAGAGAACGCGGCTATAACCAGGCATGGCAGATCGCCAGAGCGCTGGCTCGCTCGCTGAAGGTGCCGGCCGACCCGACTCTGGTGCGCCGCGTGATCGACACCGCGCCGCAGTCGCGGCTCGATCTCGACGCGCGCCGCCTCAACGTGGGCCGCGCATTCCAGCTTGCTGGCAGAGTCGAAGGACTGCACGTAGGCATTGTCGACGATGTAATGACGACCGGCGCAACGCTCGAAGCGCTCGCCCGCACGCTGAAGGCAGCCGGTGCGCGGCGCGTCACGAACTTCGTCGCACTGCGCACACCGAAAAACTAGTTTCTACCTGATCACTCTATGTTCAACGTCGTTCTTGTCGAACCGGAAATTCCGCCCAATACCGGCAACGTCATCCGCTTGTGCGCCAACACGGGTGCGCGGCTGCATCTGATCGAGCCGCTCGGCTTTCCGCTCGACGACGCCAAGCTGCGCCGCGCCGGTCTCGACTATCACGAATACGCGCAAATGAACGTGCATGCCGACTGGGCCGCCTTCATCGCGAAAGAGTCGCCGGATGCGTCGCGCATGTTCGCGTTCACCACGCGCGGCTCGGGCCGCTTTCACGAGCACGCGTTCCAATCGGGCGACTGGTTCGTGTTCGGCGCGGAAACGCGAGGCTTGCCCGACTCGGTGCTCGAACAGTTTCCGAACGAACAGCGCGTGCGCCTGCCGATGCGTCCCGGCAACCGCAGCCTGAACCTGTCGAATACCGTCGCGATCGTGGTGTTCGAAGCGTGGCGTCAAACAGGTTTCGACGGCGGCGCCTGACGGCGCTGCAACTCCGCCTGATAACGCTCGAACATCGCGTGATCGAAGCAGGCGAAGATCACCTGCTCGAGTTGCGGCATGCGAGGTAGATTTTCGATTACCGTTTGGACCGCGATACGAACTGCTTCATCGGCAGGAAAACGGTAGATGCCGCAACTGATCGCGGGGAATGCAATGCTCGCGCAGTTCGCCTCGCGCGCCACCTCGAGCGAACGCTGATAACAGGAAGCCAGCAGATCGGCCTCGCCATGCGTGCCGCCGCGCCAGACCGGGCCCACCGCGTGAATCACATAGCGCGCCGGCAGATGGTAGCCGCGCGTGAGCTTCGCGTCGCCTGTGGCGCAGCCGCCAAGCGCTTCGCATTCGCCCAGCAATTCCTTGCCTGCAGCGCGATGAATCGCGCCGTCCACACCGCCGCCGCCGAGCAAGGACGTATTCGCTGCATTGACAATGGCGTCGACGTCGAGAGTCGTGATGTCGGCCACGCGTGCCTCCAGCGTGCAACCACCGATATTGAGCATATGAGCCTCGCTGATCCGTAGCGTCGATAGACGATGGACAGCGGGTGCAGACAGCCGTTCAGCGTTGTTACACGCCAAACGGCTGACAGGCAGCGCGCCCGGAAACCAGGGCGGCTTATTCGGCCTTCGAATCGCGCCGCAGCAGGGCGCTGACGGCGTCGCGCGGCGCAACGCCGTCGAACAGCACGGCACAGACCGCCTGGGTGATCGGCATGTCGATTGCATGAGCACGCGCGATCGCGAGAACCGCTTGCGCGCAACGCACGCCTTCGGCCACATGGCCCAGGCCGCCGAGAATATCGGCAAGCGAACGGCCTCCGGCAAGCTGCACGCCGACCGTGCGGTTGCGCGACAGATCGCCGGTCGCGGTGAGAATCAGATCGCCGAGCCCCGTCAAACCGGTGAACGTCTCCGCGCGACCGCCGAGCGTCACGCCGAGGCGCGACATTTCTGCGAGTCCGCGCGTGATCAGCGCTGCGCGCGCGTTCAGGCCGAGACCCAGACCGTCGGCGATTCCCGTTGCAATCGCCAGCACGTTCTTCACCGCACCGCCCACTTCTACGCCGACGATGTCGTCGCCCGTATAAATGCGCATCGCGCCGTGATGAAACGCCGCAACCGTGCGCTCGCGACAGACCGCCGAAGCACTCGCGATGGTCAACGCAACCGGCAAGCCCTGGCCGACTTCACGCGCGAAACTCGGCCCCGACAACACACCATTGCTGCCGTGCGAGGGCAGCTCGGCCGCAACCACCTGATGCGGCAACAACTGCAATTCCGCCTCGAAACCTTTGCAGAGCCACACGATATGCGCGGGCACTTTGCCCGCATCGCGCATCGACTGGAACAGGGCGCGCAGTCCGGCCACGGGCGTGGCCACGACGCATAGCGCGTCGTCGGCGAGCGCGTGGTCGAGCGCTGCGTTCAGGTCCGCTTCGTAGCGAAGCGCCGACGGCAAGGCAACGCCCGCCAGATAGCGGGCGTTTTCGTGCGAAGCGGAGAGATCTGCGACCAGCGCGGGCTCGCGCGCCCACAACAGCGTGTCGTGCCTGACGGCCAGATGGCCGGCGAGGGCTGTGCCCCATGCGCCGGCTCCGAGGACAGCAACCTTCATAGCCGGCACTGCCTGCGACACTTAATGCGTGACGCCGTTTTGCGCTGCGCCGTCCTGGCCGCCCATCTGCGCGAGGCGTTGCTCATAGAGCGCCTGGAAGTTGATTTCGGCGAGGTGAATCGGCGGAAAACCGGCGCGCGTGATGGCGTCGGCGATGTTCGAGCGCAGGTACGGGAACAGGATGGTCGGGCACGCAATGCCGACGAGCGGATCGACCTGTTCAGCCGGAATGTTGCGAATGTCGAAAATGCCTGCCTGCTTGGCTTCGATCAGGAACGCAACCTTGTCCGACACCTTGGCCGTCACGGTGCCCGTCACGAGAATTTCGAACACGGTGTCGGCGAGGCGCTCGGCCTTCACGTCGACTTCCACTTCCACCGACGGCATTTCCTGCTCGAGGAAAATGGCCGGCGAATTGGGCTGCTCGAGCGACATGTCCTTCAGATAAATGCGCTGGATGTTGAAGAACGGCTGGTTGTTCTCGTCGGACATGATTGAGTGATTCCCTGATAGATATGCGTAGCGGCGGCCCATGAAGTCACGGGTCGCCAGATAGTTGCGGCGCGCCGCCTGCCCTCGCGGGGCGACGATGCGCCGGCTTGTATTTCACCCGCCGCTTCCCGCGCCCAACGGCGCGAGAATTCAGGCGGCTGCCAGCAGAGGCGTCAGACCGCCCGCGCGATCGAGCGCGGAGAGATCGTCATACCCGCCGACGTGCGTCTCGCCGATGAACACCTGCGGCACCGTGCGACGACCGGTCCGGGTCATCATCTCCTCACGACGGGCCGGGTCCTTGTCGATCAGTACTTTTTCGATATTCTCGACGCCGCGCGACTTTAAAAGACGTTCGGCCATCTGGCAATACGGGCACACCTGCGTGCTGTACATGATCACTTTGTTCACTTGGCTACTCCTTGTTTCACAACCGGCATGCCGGCTTTCTGCCAGGCGTCGACGCCGCCTTCCAGAACGTGGACTTCCGCATATCCCGCATCCTGCACGATACGCGCCGCCTTGTTCGACTGCTGGCCGGTCTGACAAACCAGCAGCACGGGGTTGTTCTTATTCTTCACCAGTTGCGCGACCTTTGCTTGCAACTCGGCGAATTCCAGGTGCCGTGCCGCGGGCAAATGCCCTTTGGCGAAGTCAGCCGGCGGACGCAGATCGATGACCGCCGCATTGCGCCGATTGATCAACTGCGTGGCTTCGGCGGCCGACAGGCCACCGCGGCCGCGCCGGCTGATGGTCGGCCACAGCAGCAACCCACCGGAGATGAGGACGATCGCAATGAGGACAAGGTTTGTGTAATCAGTGAAAAACTTCACGGAAGATCCGCCGAAAAAGAGAGAAATCGGAAAGGGCAATCCGGGCATTATAAAATAAGCGTCTGACGCGATGGCGGCGCTCCTCTACGTGCGCCGGGCAGCGCTTACCGCTTCCTTACTACCGACCGGCAATCTTATGTACAAACTCGTTCTCATCCGCCACGGCGAATCGACGTGGAACAAGGAAAACCGCTTCACGGGCTGGGTCGACGTCGACCTCACCGAACAGGGCAACCGCGAAGCGCAGCAGGCGGGCGTGCTGCTGAAGGAATCCGGCTATTCGTTCGACATCGCTTACACGTCCGTGCTCAAACGCGCCGTTCGCACGCTGTGGCATGTGCAGGATCAGATGGATCAGATGTACATACCCGTCGTGCATTCGTGGCGTCTGAACGAGCGTCACTACGGCGCGCTGTCGGGTCTGAACAAGGCCGAAACCGCAGCGAAATTCGGCGACGAACAGGTGCTGGTCTGGCGCCGCAGCTACGACACGCCGCCGCCTGCGCTCGAACCTTCGGACGAGCGCGCGCCGTACAACGATCCGCGCTACGCCAAGGTGCCGCGCGAACAGCTGCCGCTCACCGAGTGCCTGAAGGACACGGTGGCGCGCGTGCTGCCGCTGTGGAACGAGTCGATTGCGCCGGCCATCAAGTCGGGCCGCAAGGTGGTGATCGCGGCGCACGGCAACTCGATCCGCGCATTGGTGAAGTACCTCGACAACATCTCGGACGAGGACATCGTCGGGCTCAATATTCCGAACGGCGTGCCGCTCGTCTATGAACTGGACGAGAACCTGAAGCCGCTGAAGCACTACTATCTGGGAGACCAGGAAGCGATCGCGAAGGCGCAGGCCGCAGTCGCGAAGCAAGGCAAGGCGGGCTGATTCCGCTGCGCCGCCAGTTGCAGCGTGACGGCAACGTAGCTGACTTTCGCCGCATCGCAGCGCTTCTTTGTTAAAGATCGTTGCGGCGACGGTGACCGCAAGCGCCGCGGCGCGTCACAAACGGACCACGCCGACCGGCAAGACGTACCGGTCAGCGCGGTCCGCTTTCCTCGATCGCGGCCATTCTCATCGCGATCCACTTCCACTGTTACCGCACATTACTTCGACGTCGCGCGTGCGTTGCGCCGAACCCGGCACGCTTCGCGCTGTCGAATCACGATTGCCTGCGCCGCGCCCTGAGTTGGCGGGTGTGCAGTTATACTTGTCCGTCCCCATCTCTATCGACGCTGCCACGCGCTTCCGACCGCAACAGACTCTATGCGAAAGAACCTGAAAAATATCGGCCTGATCGCCGCGGGCCTTGCTACCGGTGTATTCGCCACTTTGCAACTCTCGGCCTCGGCCCAGCAGCCCGCCAGCGCCGCCGCCACTCCGTTGCCGCTGGACCAGCTCAGGCTGTTTGCCGAAGTGTTCGGGCAGATCAAGCACGAGTACGTCGAACCTGTCGACGATAAAAAGCTTCTCACCGCCGCAATCAAAGGCATGGTGTCGAGCCTCGACCCGCATTCGTCCTACCTCGACAAGACCGATTACGAGGAACTGCAGGAGCAGACCAAAGGTCGCTTCGCGGGCCTCGGCATTGAAATTTCGTCGGAAGACGGCCTGATCAAGGTGATCTCGCCGATTGAAGACACGCCCGCGTTCCGCGCCGGAATTCGTCCGGGCGACCTGATCACGCGCATCAACGACAAGCCCGTACGCGGCATGACGCTCGACCAGGCGGTCAAGCAGATGCGCGGCGAGCCGGGCACCAAGGTCACGCTCACGATCTTCCGCAAGACCGACGACCGCACTTTCCCGCTCACGGTGACGCGAGCGCTCATCAAGGTGCAGTCGGTCAAGATGAAGATCCTCGCGCCGGGCTACGCGTATGTGCGTATCACCAGCTTCCAGGAACGCACCACGCCGGACCTGGCCGCCAAGCTGCAGGACATCGCGCGTCAGCAGCCGAATCTGAAGGGTCTCGTGCTCGACCTGCGCAACAACGGCGGCGGTCTGCTGCAAAGCGCGGTCGGCGTGGCCGGCGCGTTCCTGCCGCCGAACTCGGTCGTCGTGTCCACCAACGGGCAGATTCCGGATTCGAAGCAGGTCTATCGCGACACTTACGACAACTACCGTCTGCAGTCCTTCGACTCCGACCCGCTGAAAGACGAAGCGCCGATCTTCAAGACCGTGCCCATGATCGTGCTGACCAACGCCTACTCGGCGTCGGCATCGGAGATCGTCGCGGGCGCGCTGCAGGATCAGCATCGTGCGTTGATCGTCGGCAAGACGACCTTCGGCAAGGGCTCGGTGCAGACCGTGCGACCCATGACCGCCGACACGGCGCTGCGCCTGACCACGGCGTATTACTACACGCCGAGCGGCCGTTCTATCCAGAACAAGGGCATCCGTCCTGACATCGCGGTCGATCAGTACGCGGAAGGCGATCCGGACGACGCACTGGTCACGCGCGAAGTCGACTACTCGAATCACCTTGCCAACACGCAAGACCCGAACGAGAAGAAGGAAGCCGAGAAGCGCGAGCAGGATCGCATGGACCAGTTGCGTCAGCTCGAAGAGCAGAACGACAAGAAGACGCCGGAACAGCGCCAGAAAGATCGCGAGCGCAAGCCGGTCGAATTCGGTTCCGCCGACGACTTCATGCTGGCCCAAGCCTTGAACAAGCTCGAAGGCAAGCCGGTCCAGGAATCGAAGTCGCTGACCGAGCGCCGTCTCGCGCAGAACAAGCCGGCCACGTCAGCGTCCGCGCCGGTCGCGGTTAAGCCGACGCAACCGGTGCCGGGCGCGTCGGGTGCTGCGCCGGCATCCGCACCGGCTACGCAGAGCAAGTAAGCAGCACGACTCACGTGTCTTCGCGGCGCAAGTCGCCGTGAAGACACGCAGCGAAGAAGACACGCTGGCCCCTCATGAATGACGATCAACTCCTTCGCTATTCCCGCCATATTCTCGTCGACGAAATCGGCATCGAGGCGCAACAGCGCTTTATCGATGCGCACGCGATCATTGTCGGCGCGGGTGGACTGGGTTCGCCTGCCGCGATGTATCTCGCGGCGGCCGGCGTCGGACGCTTGACGCTAGTCGATGCCGATACAGTCGATCTCACCAATCTGCAGCGGCAGATCCTGCATGTCAGCGCGTCGGTCGGACGCAAGAAGGTCGAGTCCGGCCGCGACACGCTCGCGCAAATCAATCCCGAAGTGACAGTGAACGCGGTGGCCGAACGCGTTGACGACGCGTGGCTCGATCGTCATGTGCCGGCCGCCACGGTGGTACTCGATTGCACCGACAACTTCGCCACGCGCCACGCGATCAATCGCGCCTGCGTGAAGCATGGCGTACCGCTGGTGTCGGGCGCCGCGTTGCGCTTCGACGGCCAGATCAGCACGTTCGACTTCCGCAGTGAAGCATCGCCGTGCTACGCGTGTGTATTCCCCGAAGACCAGCCGTTCGAGGAAGTCGCGTGCTCGACGATGGGCGTGTTTGCGCCGACGGTCGGCATCATTGGCTCGATGCAGGCAGCGGAAGCGCTGAAGGTCATCGGCGAAATCGGCACGCCGCTTATCGGCCGGCTGACCATGCTCGATTCGCTGCGAATGGAGTGGACCACCATGCGCATTGCGCGTCAGCCCGATTGCCCGGTATGCGGACAACCCCACCTGCCTTGAACCGACGAACGAAGCCAAAATGAAAAACGCCGCACATGTGCGGCGCTTTTCATTCAGAGCAGGCGTTGTCGATCAGGCTTGCGCCACGCGCTTAAGCGCTGCTTGCACTTCTTCGGGTTCGAACGAAGCGAGCACATCTGCCACCGGCTTCTCCAACGTTTTTAAATGCGAGCGCAAGACTTCCTGCTTGACCACGAGCAATTGACTCGGATGCATTGAAAACTCGGTGAGGCCCATGCCGAGCAGCAGACGCGTCAGGCTCGGGTCGCCCGCCATCTCTCCGCACACCGATACCGGCACCCCCGCTCGCTTCGCTTCGCGCAACGTGAAGGCGATCAGATGCAGAACCGCCGGATGAAGCGGATCGTACAGATGCGCGACCGAGTTGTCCGCCCGGTCGATAGCGAGCGTGTACTGGATCAGATCGTTGGTGCCGATGGACAGAAAATCCAGCCGCTTGAGAAAGAGCGGCAACGCAATGGCCGCGGCCGGAATCTCGATCATCGCGCCGACCTGCACGTTCGGGTCGTACGCAATCCCGGCATCGTCTAGCTGACGCTTGGCTTCGCGGATCAGGTCCAGCGTTTGATCGATCTCCTGCGCATGCGCGAGCATCGGCACCAGAATCTTCACCGTGCCGAACGCCGACGCGCGCAGAATCGCGCGCAATTGCGTGAGGAACATCTGCGGCTCGGACAAGCTCCAGCGAATTGCCCTGAGCCCCAACGCGGGGTTCGCCGCGGTTTCGTAACCGTCGCCGCCGCTCATCGAATCGAGGGGCTTGTCGGCGCCTACGTCGATCGTGCGAATCGTGACCGGCAGACCGTTCATCAACTCGACCGCGCGCCGGTAGGCTTCGAACTGCTCCTCCTCTTCGGGCATGCGGTGCTTGTGATTCATGAACAGGAACTCGGTGCGGAACAGGCCAACACCGGTCGCGCCGGCGTCGACCGCGGCGCGCGCATCTTCCGGCAACTCGATGTTCGCGCACAGTTCGATACGCGTGCCGCACAGCGTTTGCGTCGGCGAAAATTTGAGGCGCTGCAGCTTGCGCTGCTCAAGCGCTTTTTCGCTCTGCCGGTATGAATATTCCTCCAGCACGATCGGCGCGGGATCGACGATCACAATGCCGTGGTCGCCGTCGACGATAATCAGGTCGTCCTGGCGAATCAGCGCGCTCGCGTGCTGCACGCCGACCGCCGCCGGAATGCCCAGGCTGCGCGCGACGATAGCCGTATGAGAAGTACGCCCGCCGAGATCCGTGACGAAACCCTGAAACGTTTGCGTTTTGAACTGCATCATGTCGGCAGGCGCAATGTCGTGCGCGACCACGATCATTTCGTCGCATGCACCATGCACGCCATTCACCAGAGAGCCCGACGCGCCCGCCAGCGCCTTCAGCACGCGCTCCACCACTTGTTCGATGTCGGCTTTGCGCTCGCGCAGATATTCGTCTTCGATATCGTCGAAATGGCGCGAGAGCCGTTCGAGCTGTTCGGTCAGCGCCCATTCCACGTTGTAGCGGCGTGTGCGAATCAGGTCGATGGTTTCCTGAACGAGCATTGCGTCGTTCAGGATCATTGAATGTACGTTGATGAAAGCGCCCATTTCGCTGGGCGCGTCCGCGGCGAGATCGGCGCGCAGCGCATCGAGTTCTTCATGCACGCGTTGCTGGGCCGCGCGAAATCGCTCGACCTCGCTCTCGATTTGCGCGGGTTCGATCAGATAGTGGTCTACGTCAAGTGCAGCCGGGGCGATCAGATAGGCTCGCCCGATGGCAATACCGCGTGACACGGGAATTCCATGCAGCGTGAACGACACGCGCACCTCCTCTAGTTGTGTGATGCCGCGGCAAACCGCTGCAGTGCTCTCAGACTCTCGTCGTCATTATAAATTCCACGCCGTCGCGCACGTGCGTGAATGCTGTGTGCAATGCAGCACGAAAGACCGTAGTCGTTGCGCTCCATGCATCATTGCATTCGCCGAAGAGATCCGCGTATTGTCGCGCGCTAAAAAAAACGCCGCGGACAGCCGCGGCGCTTCACTCATCGGTATATCGATTCGCAAGTTCACTGACCTTCGCCAAATTTATCAGCGATCAGTTTCAACAGTGCGTCCATCGCTTCTTTTTCGTCGGGACCTTCTGTTTCGATCAACACCGTGCTGCCGATACCCGCGGCCAGCATCATCACGCCCATAATGCTTTTCGCATTGATACGGCGGCCATTGCGGCTCATCCAGATTTCCGACTGGTAGTTGCCCGCCAGTTGCGTCAACTTGGCCGACGCGCGCGCGTGCAACCCCAGCTTGTTCACGATAGTCGTTTCCTGTTGCAGCATGTGATGGTCCGAAGCGCTGGTAAGTGTTGTTGTGAAAGTGAAACTGCCAGTCAGTAGTTATGCAGTTGCAATGCGATGCGCTACAGGCCTGCTGGCCCAGCCTTCTGGACGAGTTCCGCGTCGCAAGGCAACGCGGGCAGACAGTCGGCCGAGGCCGCCGACGACTCAGCGGGCACGGGCGTTGCCGGGCCGATTGCATGAACGCCCTTGGTCGCGCCGGCGAGCGCTTTGTCCACCAGTGTGTCGAGCGGCGTGGCGCGATAACAGACCGCGCGCACGAGCATCGGCAAATTGACGCCGCACAGCACGCGCACGTCGGGCACCGAGGCAAGCCGCCCCGCAATGTTCGCGGGCGTGGCGCCGAACATATCGGTGAGCACGAGCGCGCCGTTCTCTTCTTTCAAACGCGCGATTTCCGACTCGGCGAAAGAAACCATTTGTGCGGGATCGCAATCGGGCGATACGTCGATCACGCCGATGCGAGCCGGCAAGCCACCGTAGATATGCGAAATACAGTCGCGCAACGCGGTGGCGAACGGAGCGTGCGCAATGATCAGAATGCCTGCCATGTCAGCCTTACTGCAAAAAGACGGCCCCAAACGTGGATCGGAACCTGTCCGAAACGCTCGCGCTCTCGGCCGGCCGTGGGCCATGAGAGCCGGGAATGCACCACTTCATGAGCGGAATCACAAGCATGACGCCGTGCCGGCGCACGCTGAATCCGCTCGTTCCAGGTCCGCGATTCGTGCCGATGGCCCGGTGCAAGAGCCTATTGCCAGAAACGGATGCGAAGAGCGGGCATTGTAGCAGGCCCGTTTTGGGGCCTAAGCCGGCGTCCTGCTCTGAGCGGACGTGATGCTGATCCTGTCACGTAGTTTGGGGGGCCGCCGCCGACATTCAAGGACGACCGCTCAACCCGCCGCGCGCTCCAGTGCGTCGATGAACATCGCCGCTACGTCGAAGCCCGTCTGATCCATGATCTCGCGAAAGCACGTTGGGCTCGTCACGTTGACTTCCGTGAGCCAGTCGCCGATCGCGTCCAGGCCGACGAGCAGCAGACCGCGCGCCGCCAGCACCGGCGCGAGCGTGTCGGCGATCTTGCGGTCATGATCGGTCAGCGGACGCGCCACGCCGAGTCCGCCCGCCGCGAGGTTGCCGCGCACCTCGTTGCCTTGCGGAATGCGGGCGAGCGAGTACGGCACGGCTTCGCCGCCAATCAGCAGAATGCGCTTGTCGCCGTCCTTGATCTCGGGAATGAACTTCTGCGCCATCACCGAACGCGTGCCGTCGTGGCTCAGCATTTCAATGATCGACCCGAGATTCATGCCATCGGGCTTCACGCGGAATACGCCCATGCCACCCATGCCGTCGAGCGGCTTCAGAATCACGTCGCCGTGCTGCTCGTGAAATGCCCGGAGTCGCGCCGGGTCGCGTGTTACCAGCGTGGGCGCGACGAATTCCGCGAACTCGCCAATGGCGAGCTTTTCCGAGTGATCCCGGATCGCCTGCGGCTTGTTGAAGATGCGTGCCCCGGCGCGCTCGGCCATTTCGAGCAGCCACGTGGACGTGACGTATTCCATGTCGAACGGCGGGTCTTTGCGCATGACCACCGCGCTAAAACTCTTGAGCGCGCGCGGCGCGGCGGCTTCCGCCGCGTACCAGACATCGCGATGCAGGTCAGTCACGTCGCCGGTGATCGCAAAGCGCTGCACGTTTGCTTCGACGTCGCCGCCCGTCCACGCCAGATGCTTCGGCTCGCACGTGTACAGCGTATGACCGCGGCGCGCGGCCTCGGCCATCATCGCGTAAGTAGAGTCTTTGTAGATCTTGAACTGCGTAAGCGGATCGGCGATGAAAAGAATGTCCATGAAGGTCCCGTTGCGCCCTGCTGGGCATGGCGTTGATCGTATAACTGCGCGTGTAACTGCGCTTGAAATTGCGCGTGAATTTACGAGTGAAGTCGAGCGCGAATGTCGTCGGTGAAAACGGCGCGGGCGGCATGCGCGCCGCCGCGCATCATGCAGGCCGCCCTCGCGCGGCCGAGCTTAAACCTGGATCGCTTCCGGATCGGTCTTTTCCAGCTCGACCGATGCGGCCAACAGCCCGAGCCGCGCCACCACGCCATACATATAGAAGCGGTTCGGCGGCGCCGCGCCGGGCTTGGCGTGCGCATCGGGCAGCGCCGTGTGCTCGAAACCGAGCGGCACGAAGTGCATGCCCGGCGCGTTCAGATTCTGATCGCGCTCGCGGCTGCCGTGCACACGGTAGAAACCACCCACCACGTACCGGTCGATCATATAGACGACCGGCTCCGCCACTTCTTCGCCAATGCGCTCGAACGTGTACACGCCTTCCTGCACGATGACGTCGTGCACTTCCAGGCCGTCTTTCGTGGCGGCCATCTTCGCCCGCTCGCGCTTGGTGAGCGCGGCCACTTCCGACGCGTCGTGCACGGTCATCACGCCCATGCCGTAAGTGCCCGCGTCCGATTTGATGACGACATACGGTTTTTCGGAGATGCCGTACTCGCGGTACTTCTTGGCGATCTTTTTCAGTACGCCGTCGATCGCATCGGCCAGCGCTTCCTCTCCGGTGCGCTCCTGGAAATCCACGCCCTCCACATGTGCGAAGTAGGGGTTGATCATCCAGGGATCGATCTCGACCATCTTCGCGAACTTCTTCGCCACGTCGTCATAGCACGAGAAGTGCGTCGATTTGCGGCGAACAGCCCAGCCGGCATGCAGCGGCGGCAGCAAATACTGCTCGTGCAGATTCTCGAGCACCGGCGGAATGCCGCCCGACAAGTCGTTGTTCAGCAGGATCGAGCACGGGTCGAAATTCTTCAGCCCAAGGCGACGCTGCGAGCGTTCGAGCGGTTCGAGCACGAGTTTCTGCCCGTCGGACAGCGCAATGGTGACGGGTCCGTTGATGCTTTCGTCGAGCGTGCCGAAACGCACGTTCAAGCCGGCCTGGCGCATGATCGCGGCCAGCCGGGCGACATTCTCCAGATAAAACGCGTTGCGCGTGTGGCGCTCGGGAATCACGAGCAGGTTCTTGGCGTCCGGGCAGATTTTTTCGATCGACGCCATGGCGGCCTGCACGGCAAGCGGCAGCACTTCCTGGGGCAGATTGTTGAAAGCGCCGGGAAACAGATTGGTGTCGACCGGGGCAAGCTTGAAACCTGCGTTGCGCAGATCGACCGAGCAATAGAACGGCGGCGTGTGTTCCTGCCACTCGAGGCGGAACCAGCGTTCGATTGCGGGAGTGGCGTCGAGGATCTTCCGCTCAAGATCGAGCAGCGGGCCGTTTAACGCCGTAACTAGGTGCGGAACCATTGATCACTCGCAGACTGGAGAAAAAAGATTGTAGAGCAAATGCTTTGCCCATTTGGGGACGCTTTCTCCATTCGCAAGCTAGCCAGAATGCATTGTCTCTATCGCAATGATAGACAGGAAAAAGAACTGTTAACAAGATAGCGAGCAAGAAAAAAGCCCGCCATGAAGGCGGGCCGAAGCGCTGTGCTTGTTTCGTGCTTGTTCCTGATTCATCGAGCCCGGGAGCACGGGCTCGTCAAGCCACTTCCTTATTCGACGTGTTCGCCGTGCAGGCTGACGTCCAGGCCTTCGCGTTCCTGCTCTTCCGTCACGCGGATACCCATCGTCATGTCGATGATCTTCAACAGGATGAAGCTCACCACGCCGCTGTAGATCAGCGTCGTCAGCACGCCCTTGGCTTGCAGCAGCACGCTGCCGTCGAAGCCGCCGATGTCCTTGACCGCGAACACGCCAGTCAGAAGCGCACCCACGATACCGCCGACGCAGTGCACGCCGAACGCGTCGAGCGAGTCGTCGTAACCGAGCTTGTGCTTGAGCCACGTTGCCGACCAGAAGCAGACTACGCCGGCCACGATACCGATCACGAGCGAGCCGAGCGTACCGACGAAGCCCGAAGCCGGCGTGATCGCCACGAGACCAGCCACCGCGCCCGACACGATACCGAGCACCGAAGGCTTACCCTTGGCCGCCCATTCGGCGAACATCCAGGCGAGCGCCGCGGCTGCCGTTGCTACTTGCGTTGCGAACATCGCGAAACCGGCACGGCCGTCTGCCGCCACTGCCGAACCCGCGTTGAAGCCGAACCAGCCCACCCACAGCATCGCGCCACCGATCAGCGTCAGCGTGAGGTTGTGCGGAGCCATCGCTTCCTTGCCGTAGCCGACGCGCTTGCCGAGCACCAGGCAGCACACCAGACCCGCGATACCGGCGTTGATGTGCACGACCGTGCCGCCCGCGAAGTCGAGGACGCCTGCGCTAGCCAGCCAGCCGGTCGGTTCCCAGACCATGTGCGCGATCGGCGAGTAGACGATGATCGACCACAGCGCCATGAACACCAGCATCG
This sequence comes from Paraburkholderia sp. 22098, assembly GCF_052045935.1. Taxonomy (NCBI): domain Bacteria; kingdom Pseudomonadati; phylum Pseudomonadota; class Betaproteobacteria; order Burkholderiales; family Burkholderiaceae; genus Paraburkholderia; species Paraburkholderia sp. 22098. The sequence goes on from NZ_JBQEPV010000001.1 coordinate 172,668, forward strand.
CCGAGAACTTCATACGGTCGGCAAACGCACCGGTGATCAGCGCCGGAGTGATGATCGCGAACGTCATCTGGTAGACGAAGTAGACCGTTTCCGGGATCGTCGGGGCCAGGTGGCTGACGGTCAGCGTCGTGGCCTTGTCGCCCTTGATGTAGTTCATGCCGGCCATGAAGACGCGCGAGAACCCGCCGATGAACGAGCCGCCCGGCGTGAACGCGAGGCTGTAGCCCACCACCGTCCAGATGATCGTCACGAGGCAGGTGATCGCGAAGCTTTGCATCAGCGTCGCGAGTACGTTCTTCTTGCGGACCATGCCGCCGTAGAAGAGCGCCAGACCCGGGATCGTCATGAACAGCACGAGCGCGGTGGAGGTCAGCATCCAGGCGGTGTCGCCCGAATTGATTTTCGACGAATCGACCGAGAACGGCGCGGTCGGTGCGGCCGGCGCGGCGTCCGATGCCGCGGGTGCGGCGGCGGCGCTCGCTGCGGGTGCAGCCGATGCGTCAGCCGCGGGTGCCGAAGCTGCCGCGGCGGCCGACGCGTCCGGTGCCGGCGCGCTTGCCGTATCGGAAGTAGCGGCCGAGGCGGCTGCGGGAGCGGACGCGTCGTCCGCGAGCGCGGCGCCGACACCGCCCGCGAGAAGCGAACCGGCCATCAGCAGGGACATCAATAGTTTGCGCATCTTTCGTTTCCTCTTGTCGCTTATCTGTGTCGCTATCTTTTGGTGTTACAGAGCGTCCGCGCCGGTCTCACCGGTGCGAATCCGGATCACCTGCTCGATCGGCGTGACGAAGATCTTGCCGTCACCGATCTTGCCGGTGCGTGCCGCGCGCTCCAGCGCCTCGATCGCCTGATCGACGATGTCGTCCGAGACAGCGGCCTCGATCTTCACCTTCGGCAGGAAATCGACGACGTATTCAGCGCCGCGATACAGCTCCGTATGGCCCTTCTGACGGCCGAACCCCTTGACCTCTGTGACCGTGATGCCCGAGACGCCGATCGCCGACAAGGCTTCGCGCGCCTCATCGAGCTTGAACGGCTTGATGATTGCGGTGATGAGTTTCATGAAATCCCTCGCTTAGTTGCGTAACCCGTTGCGTAACCCGTTTGCGTAACGCGTTTTCCGAACCCGTTGCAGCCCTGCTTCAATCCGTCTGCGTTCCGTATGCAGAAGCCTGGCTGGCACTCGTAACCGTCCGCGTGGTCTCGTTTCGCTGCCGGAAAATGGTGCCGGCAGTGCGCGCGGGGCAGTAAAAGCAACTCATATGCCATGTTGTGTCAAACTGCGCCCGCGCGGGCTTTGCGAGCGGCTCGGCCGCTCTTGTCCGAATGGCTAATGCACGCCCCGCCCGGTGGCGCGGTGCAGGGATCGTTGCTAGAGTGTCCGCAGGTTCCGAAACAGGAAACGCGCACCAAAGGGGCTCACGCCGTCGTGAGTTGAAAAGGCCGGCGCACCAACACAGCGCATCGTCAGATGCGAGGCACAGACGTAATGAAACGCTGCACATTTTTTGTGCACCAAGGGGAACACCATGAAACAACCGAACGATGTTTTTAACGACATTCAGGCGCGCATGAGCGAGCTGTTCAAGAATTCGCCGGCCAAAGACGTCGAGCGCAATGTGAAAGCCATGCTGTCGCAGGGCTTCTCCAAGCTCGATCTCGTCACGCGCGAGGAATTCGATACCCAGACGCAAGTGCTCGTACGAACGCGCGCGCGTCTCGAAGAACTGGAGCGTCGGGTCGCAGAGCTCGAACAGAAACTTCCGGTCACGCAGACTTCCTGACGCTTGCCGTTCTGGCAGCGCAGTAGCTGCATCTAGCTGCACATCACAGGCAAGCGAGCCGTGACGTCATCAGCGTATTAAGGGGATTGGAGCGCGTTAGTCGCGCACCGTCCGACGGGAGAAAACATGTCGCTTGCCGTGGTGCGCAGTCGCGCGCCGGCCTCTGGCCGCGCGCCCGAAGTAACCGTCGAGGTGCACCTCGCGAACGGGTTGCCATCTTTTTCGATCGTCGGACTTCCCGATCTGGAAGTCCGCGAAAGCCGTGAGCGCGTGCGGGCGGCCCTGCAGAACTGCGGCTTCGACTTTCCGGTGCGGCGCATCACCGTCAATCTTGCTCCCGCAGACTTGCCCAAGGAATCCGGCCGCTTCGATCTGCCGATCGCGCTGGGCATTCTCGCGGCAAGCGGCCAGATTCCCGTGGAATCGCTGCTTCATCGTGAGTTCGCCGGCGAGTTGTCGTTGACGGGCGCGCTGCGTCCCATGCGCGGCGCTTTCGCGATGGCGTGTGGCACCGCGCGCAGCGCGGCAGCGGGCGAAACGTCCGCTGAATGCATGGCCACGCGCGCGCCGCCGCACTGCAATCCGCAGCTCTATCTGCCCGCCGCAAGCGCAGCCGAGGCGGCGCTCGTACCCGGCGTAGATGTGTATGGCGCGAGCGATCTGCCGTCGCTGTGCGCTCATCTGGCCGACGCGCCCGAAGCGCGCCTCTATCCGGTCGCCGCACCCGACCTCGCACAGTTCACGCCTGCGGCCGTGCCCGACATGGGCGACGTGATCGGCCAGCGCGGCGCGCGCCGAGCGCTCGAAGTCGCCGCGGCCGGCGGACATCACGTGCTGCTGATCGGCCCGCCCGGAGCCGGCAAGTCCATGCTCGCCGCCCGCCTGCCCGGTCTGCTGCCACCCATGACCGACGACGAGGCGCTCAGTTCGGCAGCCTTGCTCTCTGCAAGCCGCACGGGGTTCTCGCCCTCGCAATGGCGCCGACGGCCGTTTCGCGCGCCACATCATTCGTCGAGCGCAGCAGCGCTGGTCGGCGGGCGCAACCCTCCGCAGCCGGGTGAGATCACGCTGGCTCACCTTGGCGTGCTTTTTCTCGACGAGTAACCGAATTAGTCTTTCTTGGTCCTTTTGGCATAATCAGCAAGTCATTGAAACATAGGCTTTTTCCAACTAACTCCGATGGATAAAGGTTATGCGACTTGTCACGATCCCCCGATGCTTTGATGGCTATGATTTGACCCTACTTCCAAAGGCCATTGTAGAGATGGCTCATCCAAACGTGCGCCGCCGGACGGTCGTCAATGCGGCCGTCCTACGATTTCAATGCCTTTGCGAAATCGCCAAGGTAGATCTGTCCACGTGCAGTGTCGAGGAAGTTTCCGCGTGGCTTAATGAGTTCGCAGCGGCATCATTCAGCGTGATCTTCCTCGCTCCAGCAGCCAAACCCTGGCATGCGCTGAGCGTTCTACGGCAAGCACTCCCGCCACAATTCATCATTCGGTATCCGACCACGTCCAATCGCAACAGTTGGTCAGACGCGTTCCGTCGGCGCGTAGACTATTACAATTGCCTTTCGATTGATCGGGGCCAAGCAGAGTTCTGGCAGGGATGGTCGATTGAAAACAAATCCGGTCAAATTATGCATCTAAGACTTTGGCGCATTTGGCAAATTTTCGGACCAGACTTTACACGAGATTTATTTTTCGCGACACAAACCTGGTATAGCGGGGGGCGTTACGAAAGGGTTCCCGCAATTCAAGGTTTTATCGATCATTGCACGCAACATCCAAACTTAAATTTCAGCAATCCCAATGAGGTAGGGAGCCTAATACTGGATTTCTTTGGGCACTTCTTTAAATCTGGAGTTGCCAAGGGAACTAGGCTGACAACTTTGAGGCATCAGTGGCGAACTTTCACGAATTTTCTTTCAAGCCACATGCTAGGATTCAGATGGGCAAACCCGATCCCTGCAATACCAAATCCACCCACCCGAAAAGTATTTGGAACCGTCAGTCACGTTAAAACTACGGAGTCCTAGGGCTGACGGTTACCGGCGGACGGCAGTAGAGCTGCGCTTCCGGCAATACTCGTCGTCTCGCCAGGTTGCGAACCGGTATGCGACCGGTCGTGAATCCGCAATGCGCTGGCGAAAATGAGAAGAAGGCCCCGGATTGTGAGCCTTCCCATGTATCTGCAACTGTTCTTGCGTGTTGTGCCTATTGAGGCGTTGAAGTTACGTGCAAGTGTAGTTAGTCGCGGAAGTTATATCGCCGCTGCCATTGTAATGCGGCGCCTTGGGATAAAGGCAGACAGGTAGACTGCGTGAAGCAGTCGCGCTCATTGGGAAAGTGTAAGTCAGTTGGTAGGCGCCTCTCCTCGTTCGACCCACTTTATAATTGCTCCCGGCCAATCAATCTGCGTGACGTCTTGGCCTGCGCCATGCATGTTCGCAGGCGCCAGGAAAAACCTGGTGTTAGTCGTCGGATCAGACAATCCCATCGTTTGAGCGATTGCAGTCATCTTCACATCATTTCTTTCGTGCTCGTTTGGCGACAATAGGCCATCGCCATTGTCGTGCCCGAGATCAGCTTCTTACCCGAAGCAACGAATTGCGCGATCGATTGCAGGTCATTGTCGATGCCGATCTGCTTCAGGCCCAAGCCGTTAGTACCCGTACGGAGATTGACAGGTTCGCTAACCTTTGGGTAGATCAGTAGATCAGTAGATCAGGCCAATGTCCGTTCTGTCTAGCAGCGACTATCCGCTGTGGGTCGCGTTATGCCTCCTGCATGCAACGCACGCCCGCCGTGACGCCGCGCACGACCGTCGGGCAAGGTGCGGCCATGAAGGGGCACTCGACGAGACCGCCTCTATGTCGACAATCTTCGGAGTTGCACTTGGCCGCGCGAATTGGCGATCCTTCTCCACCGTCGACCCACCTTCTTAAAGCCCCCCTCGCCGCGTGCATACCGCATTGATCCTCATAATCGCGAATTGCTCTCTAGCTCCAGGCATATTTTGAAGAATGCATTCGTGATAAGCCCGCTCACGCGGGAGCAGCATCTCGTCATTTCTATAGAGCGCGTAGCATGACCGTTGAATGTAGTTCGAGGCGACTTGACTACGGGCGTCGCGCAACCCGACAAGCAAACACTCGTCATATGAGGAACCGCTATCGGCCAATGCAGGATGCATCGTTACCAAACCTGAAAGGCATATTGCCGCTCGGGCGGCATGCATCCGTAAAACGCTTATGGGCATTGCTAAGCTCTCAATCTGTAATTTACTTGGGATGGTTTCACCTAGGCTTTGACAAAAGTTTATCAAAGCAAGGCGCATCCCACCCACGGCATGCTGAAACGACTCTCGTGCTGCGTGCAATCATCAGCGGCCGGATCGCACATCAGCTGTGCTTCCGGGATCGGCCAGGATCGGTCATTGGACAGCCTGTCCGAGATTGGTGACAATCAGGCGGTCTTTAAACCAATCGAAGTGTCTATGACCATTCAGCGTCCTGTGGCTCTTGTCACTGGTTCAACTTCCGGCATCGGCGCTGCCATCGCTCGGCGGCTCTCAAGTGACGGATTCGCAGTTGTCTTACATTCGCGTAATTCGGCGGAAACAGGGCAAGCGATGGCCCGTGAACTCGGTTCCGCAATATACGTACAGGCCGATTTAGCCGAAGACATGGACAGAGTGCGACTTATCCGCGAAGCTGTCGCGGCTTGGGGGCGACTCGACGTGCTCATCAACAATGCCGGGATCAGCCGTGTTATCCCCCATGCGAATCTGGCCGCAGCTACACCAGCTATTTGGCGAGAGCTGCACGAGGTCAACGTAATCGCCCCGTTTCGTTTGATAGCTGAAGCGGAACCAGCCTTACGTGAAGCAGCTCGGCGAGGCCGCCCTGGTAGCGTGATCAACATCAGTTCCCATGCAGGTGTTCGGCCTAAGGGCGCGTCAATTCCGTACTCGGCCGCTAAGGCTGCCCTGAACCACATGACCCGTTTGCTGGCACTATCCCTTGGACCCGATATTCGAGTAAATGGTGTTGCTCCCGGATTGGTGGACACGCCATTGACCGCAGACTGGACGCAAGCGCGAGATCTGTGGAAAACACGGGCCCCAATGCGCCGCTCGGCGAGTCCCGAAGATATTGCTCAAGCCGTCGCGATGCTGGTCGCTTCGGACTACCTGACCGGAGAAATTCTGCTATCGGACGGCGGGTTGAATCTCACATAGCAAGCGCGAGATGAGCGACCGGCTGCTTTGGGGGGAATGGGAAGGGCCGCTCAGGGTGTGCGCCGTGAAAAGGTGGCGCTTTCCAGCGGGTGCAGCCCCGCCCGGCAAATGCTCCAGCCGGAAGCAACCGGAGCAGCTATGGAGGCAACGAAGTGGCTGAAGCCTTCGGTGATGCGTGTCACAAATTGGTGACAGCGCGAGTGTGCAGGCCGTAACGCGAGTGAACGCCGAGCAAACCTCGAAAAGGTCGATGCGCAGGCCGACCCGACACCCCTATCGGGGAAGGCTGATACGGCTGGGTGAATGAGCAGGCTGGACGCCCAGTCGCTGCGCCGGGGTAGTGGCGACAGCATGTACACAAGGAAAGCGTACGCAACACGGGAAGTCCCTCGGCGTGGTCAGGGATGACCAACCGGACCCCCGCGAGGGACAGGCCGGGCGCCTTGGGATGACGGAGAGGCCCGTAGTACTGCTGAAGCCGGGTAATGCCGGTGGAGGGAAGGGGCCTCAGTTCAAGACAAACGCAACACGTAGTGAGGGACCTGGAGATTGGGCAACCTATCAACTCCGATCAGTGTTCAGAAGCTGCAGACGGCGTTACACGCGAAAGCGAAGGCAGAAGCCGGGTACCGCTTTTACGCTCTGTACGACAAGGTCTACCGTGAGGATGTGCTGGCACATGCGTACGCCCAGTGTCGCTCGAACAGGGGCGCGCCGGGTGTCGATAGGCAGGACTTCGCGGAGATCGAAGCGTACGGGGTGCAGAAGTGGCTCGGCGAACTGGCGCTTGCGCTCAGGCAGGAGAGTTACCGGCCGGACCCTATCAGAAGAGTGTTTATCCCGAAGGCCAATGGCAAGCTGAGGCCACTGGGCATCTCGACCTTGCGTGATCGGGTGTGCATGACAGCAGCGATGCTGGTGCTCGAACCGATCTTCGAAGCGGACCTTCCATCAGAGCAGTACGCTTACCGCCCGGGGCGAAACGCCCAGCAAGCTGGTGATCGAGGTGGAGGAACGGCTGCAGGGCAAACGGACGTTGTTGATGCCGACCTTGCGGACTACTTCGGAAGTATTCCACACGCCGAACTGATGCTGTCGCTTGCGCGACGCATCGTCGATCGGCGCGTGCTGCATCTGATCAGGATGTGGCTGGAATGCCCCGTTGAAGAAACCGACGATCGAGGCCGGAAGAAACGTACGACGGAGGCCAAAGACAGCAGACGTGGCATTCCGCAAGGCTCACCCATCTCACCACTGCTGGCGAATATATATGTGCGCCGGTTTGTGCTGGCATGGAAGAAGCTCGGACTTCAGCGCAGTCTTGGCAGTCGAATCGTGACCTACGCGGACGATCCGGTGATCCTGTGCAAGAAAGGGAAGGCTGAGGAAGCCTTGTCACGAATGCGCGAGATCATGGACAAACTGAAGCTGACGGTCAACGAGGAGAAGACGCGAATCTGCAAGGTGCCGGAAGGCGAATTCGACTTCCTGGGTTATACGTTTGGGCGGCTGTACTCAGCGACGACTGGCCAGGCCCGTATGGGCATGCGTCCGTCGAAGAAGAGTATCCGGCGCATGGTCGAAAAGATTCATGCGATGACCGCCCTCAAGACGGTGTGGCAAGAGACCACGGAGCTGGTGGGCAGGTTGAACCGCACGCTGCGCGGCTGGGCGAACTACTTCAAGGTAGGCTCGGACAGACGCGCGTATCGGGCGCTCGACAGCTACACCGCTACGCGGTTGCGTCGGTGGTTACGCAACAAGTACAAGGTTCGACGTCGCGGGGCGGGACTTATCCTTCCCAGCACCTCTACGGGCACTTCGGTCTCGTGCGTCTGACTGGTCCATGGTTGTGAACCTGCCGTGTGTGAAGGTGATGTCCTGTCCGAGAGCCGGATGCGGGAGATCTGCATGTCCGGTTCGATGAGCGGGGTGTGGAAACGGGGTTAGGGCGAGGTTATTCTGGCACCGCCAGACGAAAGAGGCGGCAACAGACAAACCGAACCTACTGCTACCGCGCCACATCTCGACTCTACCGAAGATTGACCACTGCACCAAGCGCAAAATCGATCTCCCTTCTTTGAAGAGGAGATTGTCATGGAAGCGCTTAATTCTCCCGGCGCTCGTCGGGTGCCGTGGAACAAGGGGAGGCTGACCGGGCAGAAGCCTCCGTTGAAGCTCCGCGAGATCTGGGCGGGTCTCGGCAATCGCTCACGACATGCGCGAGCCGCAGGATACGCAGCGGAAGTGGACAAGTCCCGCGGTGATAAGCAGGTGTCAACGTCGGGCGCAATTTCCCCAGAAGTGTCGAAGTAAATTTCCCCATCCTTTGCGAACGGTGATCAGCCGGGCTCGTGATCAGGCGGGCTCCTACGGGGACGGCCCGGTCGCCGCCGAGCGGGTTCGGCCGGCAAGGGGTTCAGGGAGGACGACCGGTTGCGCAGATGGTCGGGCAGCAGATCGGCGTGCTCGCGCAGGCGATACGACGAACCCTCGATCTGCACCACGATGGCGTGATGCAGCAGGCGATCGAGCAGTGCCGCTGCGACCACGCTATCGCCAAACACCTCACCCCATTCACCGAAGCTGCGGTTGGAAGTGAGGATGATGGCGCACCTCTCGTAACACGCATTCACGAGCTGGAAGAACAGATTGCCGCCGTTCGAGCCGATCGGGAGGTACCCGATTTCGTCGACGATCAGCAGGCTGTTTCGCGCAAGGAATCGCACACGTTGCGTGAGATTCCCCTCGCGTTCGGCCTTGGCCATCGAGGCAACGATTTCGGCAAGCGTGCCGAAGTAGACGCTCTTGCCGGCGCGCACGGCCTCGACGCCAAGCGCGACGCAAAGATGCGATTTTCCTGTTCCGGGAGGACCCAGGAAGTGAACGGTCTGGCGCCGCTCAATGAACTCAAGTTGCGCGAGTGCCATGATCCGATCGCGGTCCAGGCTCGGCTGGAAGCTGAAGTCGTATCCACCCAACGTCTTGATCGTACCGAGCCGCGCAGTTTGCAGGGCCATCTTGATGCGCCGGGTTTCACGTGCGGTGAACTCCTCGCCCAGCAACGTCTCGAGCACCTCCATCATGGAGCTGTCGCCTTGCTCGAAACGCTTCATGGTGGCATCCAGTGCTTCGAGCGCACGAGGCATGCGCAGGCCAACGAGGTATCGGCGAATCCGTTCGAGTGTCGATGATGGCATGCTGTTCATGCAGGCCTCCCGGCACCGGCCAGGCGTTTGGCCACCTGGTCATAAAACGCCAGCGGGCGACGCGCAACCGGCGTCGCCGGCAATGGCGCGACATGCTGGGCCGGCTGTTTCTGACGCGCGTGTGAGCGGCGATGCCCTGGCAGCAGCGATGTTCGTCGACGACCTTCGAGCACAGGATGAACGGCCAGCAGTTCTCCGTCCTCGTAAATGCGGATCTCGTGAGCCAGGCTGTGCTCGTCGAGCGTGCGCTTGCGGGTACGGTCAGGCACGCTGTAGTAGTTGCCGCCGACGGATACGAGCCCTTCATGACTGACGCGCCGCTCGAGCCGGATCACACCGTTAAACGTTCCAGCGGGCAACGTTTGCAACGCTGGCCGCTCCTCGCTGAAGTGCTGGGCGACCACACGATGCGTGGTGCCATGCAGGCGGACATTGGCGACGGTGTCTAACCACTCGCGCAACTGACGGTTCATGTCACCGAGATTCTGGAAGCGGCGTGCCAGGAAGAAGTCCTGCCGGATATAACGGTAGGGGCGTTCAACCTTGCCCTTGGTCTTGGCCCGGTAAGCCTTGCATGCACGTGGAGCGAAGCTGTAGTGCTGCGCAAACGCGACCAGCTTCGCGTTGTAGACGATGTGCTTCTCAAGCTCGCCAAGAACTGCGGTCTTCATCCGGTCGTAGAGAATCTCGCGCGGCACGCCACCCAGATGCTCGACATGCTTCCATGTGGCAGCGCAGTACCGTCTGCAGGTCCTGATGCTCAACGAAGCGGCCCCAGAGATACCGGCTATGGCCAAGGACGATCGAGAAGAGCCAGATCGACCTGCGCTGGCCCGGTGCGTCGTCGAATTCAACGTTGAAGTGCGCGAAGTCAACTTGCGCCTGATGGCCGGCGGCAGTCTCGAAGCGTACTTCGAAGCCGCGCTGGCGCGGCGGCCGAACCTCGCGCACCAGATCGCCCAGTGCGGTACGGCCACCTTTGTATCCCATCGCCCGGACCTCGCGCAGCAACCGTTCAACACTGAGTTCCGGGAACGTGCGTACGCGTTCGGTCACATAGCTGACGAACGGGTCGACTACACACGGTCGCGGCGCACGCGGGCCGTAGCGTGGCGCCTGAACGCCATCCTTGATGTATTTGCGAATCGTCTTGCGATCCATGTTCAGTCGAGCGGCGATGGCAGAGATACTCAGCCCCTGCCGGTGCAGTTCCAGAATCGTCATCACTTCTCCCAGTTCGACCACCGACACCCCCCAGGACGGATCTCAAGGGCGATATGGTCGGTGATCAGTCGGTGCGGCGCGGGTATCCTTGCCGCGCACTGCACTCATGAAAACTGGGGAAAATTACTTCGACGAAAATGGGGAGTATCTATCCGACGCTGACAGCAGGCTCCGGAGTCAGATTTTGACTGCATCGCCCGCGTACACGCCGAAGACTGTTTAGCCTAGGGCTTTGACATCAACGATGTGCTCGGGAAGTTCGGCGCGTTGCGCGCGACGGTGCTGCGTCGCTGACAGCGAACTTCTCCTGGCGGCACTGCAGTATTACTGGGGAACCTGCTTACGAACGCGGTGTGTTACGGTTCAAGCACCGTCGTCGTTGAAGCCGGTACTCAGGATGGGCAGATGACCTTGGCCGTGTCCAACGAAGTTAATCCCATTTCCGATCGCGCATTACCCGCACCGTCTGATCCGCTCAGCCGTGTCGGCTCGGGCGGCGCGGTGCGGCGGCCGGGATGGCCTTGGGTCTGTACATCTGCCGCTGCTTTGTTCTCGCGCATCAGGGAACAATCGGCGTTGCCTGGTCGGCGAGCGGCACCCGCTTCATCGTGTGCCTGCCGCGCTCGCCGGCGTTCGAACCGGCCGAAGCCGATAGCTAATCGCCCTGTTCGTCGAGATTCTTGCTGGAGGAATTCGACCCTTCGGTGTCCGGCTTCGCCGACTGGTCTTTACCTGATTCCGTGGTGGAGACGTCAAGCTCGTCTAGGGCGCGGTCAATCTTTTGATGATCGCCCCCATCCAGTGCGCGTTGCGCGCTCTCATCTGACATGGGTGCTGCAGTGCCGGACTGTTCTGGCAGGCCGTCTTCAGGCCGATGATTGTCATCAGATGTCGATTTAGGCATATGCCCTCCAGTGGTGGTAGCGGACCATCTGATCCACTTGGATCTCCTGCCTGCGCACTGCCTGTACCTGAGGAAATCCGGTTGAAAGATGGGTGATCCATTCAGCATCGGATCGCGTTCGGCCAGTTGTCGCCGTTCGCTGTCGTCGCTGCTTGTCGTTCCTGCAAGCCTCCCTGTTAATACTGGGCAAGGAAAGCGTGGGCGCGAGCAACTCTGGGTTATGCTTCCGCCGGCGTGACCGGCGACCTCTCAGCCGCCGACCTCTCGTCACTGGCGGCTTGCCTGTCGCCGGGTTCCACGGACTGTTGACCAGCGCTCATGAGGTCGATCGCCTCGACAATTTCAGCGGAGACTGCGTAATGCACCATGTGGCCCGCTCCACGCGCGATAACGAGCGTGCTATGTGCGATTTCGCGATGCAATCGCACAGAATTCGCTTGGGGATCAATGACCTTGTCATCCTCTCCCGCAAAGATGCTGATCGGCAACTTGAGCTCCGGATAAATGGCGCTGAATCGTGCTGCGGCGGGAATCATGAACGCGGCATCCTCGGCCTCCGCTTTGATCTGCACGGGACGAAGGATCATTTCCCGAGAGACAAAGTTGAAAAAGTCGGCTGGCGTGGGCAACGGGGAGAACATCGCTTGGACGGTCCGCTTCAACATCATGCGGCCGGCCAAGGGCGAAACCGTGTAACGCAGGACATCGCCCATGATGGGAAGCGCTGCCGGCGCGGCGAGCGCTACATCGGCGCGTGCAGTCGGAAAGTAGTAACCGGAAACAAGCACGAGACCGCGTAAGTCTGCCGCAGCGTCGGCCGCCATACCCAGCGCGACGAGCGTGCCCCAGGAGTGTCCGAGCACCACGGGCTGGTGGACGCCGATTTGCACGAGCGCCTGTCGAATCAGTGCTGCCTGAGCCGTGGCAGTCCAGAGTCGGTCGCGTGGCCGGCCGCTGTACCCGAAGCCGGGGCGGTCGAACGCAATTACGCGGTACCGCTTGGCTAACTGGTCGATTAACCCGCTGGCGATGAAATCCTGCAACAGTACGGCATTTCCATGCAGGAGCACGACGGCGGGCCCGGTGCCCTTGTCGACGTAATGGACCGGTACGCCATCCACTTCGACAAAGCGGCCGACGGGCGGGTCGTCGCGTTCAGCTTTGCGGGCGCGATGCTCGACCCATAGGGCACTGATAGCTGCGCCGGTCGCTGCAGCTGCAAGTGCTACAAGGGTCTTAGTGGGTAAGGCAACTTTGTTCAACGAGCGGCGCATGATTTCTCCGGAATGGCGACGGGCCGAAGACGATCCACTTCAGGAGAAGATCGCCCGCCCTGCCGCAACGTGAGTGTTCGATGATTTCGTCTGCGCCGATTCGCGCGGCCAAAACAACGGGTTTTCCCAATTTTTCCGCGCAACGATCATGCCGCCACCTGAAACTGCGATGCCACTCGACGTGTCAGCCGTGATACGGGTCACTTTGGGGCATCGCGAGGCGCGCCTTATACAATCGATACGTGTCACACAAGCAATCTGAGGCCTCGTCGATCAACGGTTCAGACCCATCGGCTTATCTGTGGACGAAAAGGCCGACGCCGCGATCATGCGGTGACATTCGGTTCAGAAATTACTGGGCGTCCAGCGATGGCAGCACGTGTTCACTGCATGGAGGCTGCCGTTCGCGGCATTCCATGTGGGGACGACAGGAAAGCGCCCTGACGCTGCCCACTGGCGATGTCCGCTGGGACCTTGGCAACGGCCGATGACCCGTCAGCAAACCGTCGCCTGATGAACGTCTGCTGCACTTCGTGAAGAGCAAGTGATGCCTTGATGTGCCGGTAGTCCAATGAGGGTCGGGTTCGGCTCCTCATATTTCAGATCGACCGCCACGACAACGCTCGCCGTCGCCCGCGCAGTGCTAGACTGAATGGCCGTTCGCCGAATTCCTGGAGGTTGAAAATGACCCGCGCTTACGTTGTGAAAACCGGCGAAAAATTTCTTTGCAGCGCGGAGGATGGCGACATTGGCCTCGCGCCGGAGATGAAAGAAGCGAAGCGCTTTCTTTCCCGCGAAGAAGCGGAAGAAGCGGCGCATAAGTACGCCGACTCTGGATACGAAATAGTCGCTTTCGACGTGACCGCGCGTTGACTCGATATTTTCCACTGAGTCGGGACCGCGAACGGCACGAACTTCCCGCCGATGACGATCTTCGCCACGGTGGCACCGGAACCAGTCACTACCGTCGCGTCTCACCCCTGTATAACTGCTCCTACGACCGTTGTATTTTCACTCGATAGTGGACTGCGCACATTTCAGGATCAAGTGACCGAATAGCGTCGATCTCGGTCCACTACGTCGGCGAAGACGTCTGCCATGAACGGTCCTTGGCGTGCGTCTGCTCGCGATAAGTGAGCCGCCCTTCGGCCAGCTAACGACTTTCAAGTTGTCTGAGGCGGTATTCAAAGATTTCAGCAGATTGCTGATGGACGAAAGTCCCATACCACGTTCACCGACGTCACATTAGCCTGAAGCTGTAGTGGTCTACGGGTCGCGATCCGGTCGAATATATATGGTCAATCTCAATGAAATCGTTGCCGTGGTCGATGATGAATGTCGAAAGCTATCGTCGTCGCACCGCCAGCGACAAACAGAACAGCAGGCGCCGACAATCATCCAGCGACAATCAACAACAAGGAGCGACAACCATGACCGGATAACGACCGACAATCATCCCGATCGACCGGCCAAGATGGTGGTCGGTAAACCGGCGCATTGACTTAAGATTTTTGCTACCGAGCGGTGCCCGTTGCCTCATGTAATTTGTTACCCCTGCGTTCGGCGTCGGTGCCAGAGGCAACCAAACGCAGACAACGTGCGCAGTTTCGCACGCTCAACCCACTGGACCTCTTGAGCCGGAAGCGCGAAGCGCAGCAGCACGTCGCGCACTGCGGCGAATCCAGCACGGCGCCGGCGGAGGCAAAAACACCTAGTCGCGGATTTCCTTGCGAGCCTTGGGACAGCGTGGCAGGACGGCGAGGTAAGGCCAACGCATCACCGAAAGCCGCGCGTCCCTCACACCTGGCGCAGCCGGGAAGATCCGTTCGAGCATACTTGGCTGACAATACAGCAATGGCTTGAAACCGAGCTCGACATCACGGCGAAAAAGCTGCATGAGCGTCTCGTCGCCATGGCGCCCGCGATGAATTCCGGCGCGCAGCTGCGCACCCTGCGGCGCCGTGTGAAGGTATGGCGATCGAAGCGCGCCAGGGAGCTGGTAACCCGGATACTCGGCGAGGCCGACGCGATGAAGGCTGGTGCTGCTACGCAGCACCAGTGCTTACCTGTTCAGCGAGGGATTCGTTTTTTGCGCAAAGCTCACCTGCACGCTGCCTTGTTCTCGGTTATTTCTTCATTAGCGCGTGCCGTGGAAGACTGATCGTGAATGCGCAGCCGACGCCCGGATCATCGCGGACGCTCAGAACGCCATCATTCAGTTCGATGCTCCGGCGGGCGATGGACAGGCCGAGCCCAAGCCCGGATTTGTCTGGTCCGAACTGGGTGAACGGAACGAACATCTGTTCTGCCTTGCCCGGTGGCAGCCCGCCGCAATGATCCTTCACTTCGATGAGAATCCTGTCGGCGACGGCATAGGCGTTCAGTGTGACGTCGGAATGTCGATGAGTGAATTTGAAGGCGTTCTGGACGAGATTGCCGAGCGCAGAATAGAGGAGATCGCGGTTGCCACTGACAGCAAGCTGAGGATCGACTGGCGTTACCACGAAGCCGCAGCCGCGTAGTTGCGCGGCCAGGTTGGCCGCCTGCTTCGTTTCGTTGATAAACTCGGCAAGGGAAAACAGCGTCCATTTTGTGTCATCGCCGGAGGGATTGCGAGCGTCATCTATTGAATGGTCGATGAGTTTCGCCATACCCGTCAGGCTCCGCTCCAGCACGGCGCCAGTCGCGCCAAACAGGGGCAAATTACCCGCTTTCGCAGCCGCGAATGCAAGCTTCGCAGTGTGCAGGAAGTTGCGAAGTTCGTGGGCGAAGGACCCCAGGCGCTCGCCTTCCTTCAACGCGTGTTCCGAAGCAACCCGGAAATCTCGCTGATAACTGAACTCCGTGACGGCATCGGCGATGGCGTTATCCAGGCAGCGGTTCAACGTGCGGAACTCGTCGATGGAAAACGGCGCATCGCGTTCATGTGCCAGGTCGGTAATGGCCTGACATAGGTCTCCGTAGTCGTGGACGACCTGGTCGACCGAATACCCCAACCGCAGTAACTCGTGGCCATGCTGGGCTGCCGACTCCCCAATCTCCGACCGTCCTACATTACCTCCCGCAGCGCCGGAGACGGTCACGCTGTCTGCCGGGCGATTCGTTTGCTCGATGCGCAGCGTATCGATGAGTTGTTCGAGAAACAGAGGAACGCCGTTTTCGAGTTGTAGAACGGATGCGCCGCGCGTGGGCCGCTGTGCCACCTTGGTCCTGCATCGCGAAATAAGTTCATCGCGGTTATTTGCTAGAAACGTGTGAAGCATGGTGCCTCCTGCACGGGTGCATGCCGGTTGTCGAACCAGGGACCTGGCGTGGCGTGCACGGACCGGAAATCGCAGCGCTCTTTGCCGGAGGTGCCCGTACGACACCTGAATGAAACGGTGACGCCTGCCGGCCGGTGGATACCGCTCTTTCTGTCCGAGGAAATCAGGTTAGAAGAGCGGCGTTACGGTACGGCGCTTTCATCCTACGCCATCCATAGGCAAAAGAAATACCTTGATCCCATTGGCTCGCGGCTAAGCGCTGGCTGACCCTGTAAGCCGTTTCCAATGGCAACCTTTACTGCACACGGCGATTTCGACGGGCACCCTGGCCGAGCACGTTCCCTCGCAACGCCGCGATTTAGTTTGCTTTCCGGCTGCATTGAGCGCATGGTGAATGGATGCAGCCGCAAGCGGCCGCGCATCTCGCGTCGGACAGGCTTCGGCTCATGTCGACGGGCACCGCCGGGGGAACGTCCCGTCGTGACACGCCACGCCGAGTACAGAGTGCGCGAACCGCGTGCCTACTCTCACCCGCTATTCCGCATCGCGATCCGTACGCCAGAGGGCCGGAGCAGTTTGTACGGATTGCCATTCGTCCAGCCATTTCGAATGGTGCGATGCGCCGGTGTCCGCCGCGTCAAGTCTCGCCACCGTGAACGAAGCCATTGAGCGTGCGAGGCGATTGGCCAAAGACATTGTCGGCGAAATACTCAGGAAACCGAATTATGAAAACCGCCTGGGAGTCGCCACTTAACTGAGTGGAGCAAGTCATGCAATATCCGTTTTATGTGAACCGGGACGACGATACCGTTTTTCGTGCCAGCTTCCCCGATCTTCCCCGCGCTGTTGCCCACGGTCATTCGTTTGATGAACTGAAACGCAACGCACAGGAAGTCGTCGAACTGATGTACGACCGCAGCGAGCAGCTCATCCCCGCCCCCACGTGCAGTACGGCGGAATTGCAATCGCTCGAGATGGACGATGGTCAGGGCATCTGGATGTTCATCGAGATCAATCTGACACGGGTCACCTCGAAAGCCGTTAGTGTTCAGTTCAGTCTGCCGGAGAGCTTGCTGCACCGGGTCGATGCTGCGGCGAAAGTACGTCGCTCGACGCGCTCCATGTTCTTCACGCAGGCCGCCGTCCACGAACTCGCAAACGAGGACGAAGGGCGGGTCTCGTAGACCCTGACCGCAAAGTCGAACCGTAGTACGCAGTGGCACGTCGTCGGCTCATCGAAGGCGATACCAACCAATCGGTGATGAGCCGGTTTGCAGCATATGAGGAGTTCTCCATGATTGATGACCAGGTCGATGCGGAAGAGCTGGCAGATAGCAGACGACAGAGACAGGCTGCGGCGAAAGCCGCGGAGAACGACACGCCAGTCGCGCCTGAAAACAAATCGCCGGTGATGGAAAACACGGTAGGAGGGGCACCGAGGCAATGGATGCGCTCTGCAAGAAAATGGCTGGGTGCTCGAAGCGGCCTTGTGCGGCCCTGACCATGGGTGGCAGACAGGAGACTCAGCGTTGTTGCAGCAACGGCAGCAGAACAACATGACCTGCCGATGGCAAATGCGCCGCTGGGGCTAACACTAAAAGCAGCGGCGTTCTTGCCGTTGCGAATCACTGGCGCTTTGAAGCCTCTTTTTTCAACTTTTTCGCGTCTTTCTTTTCCTTCGGCGTTTTCGTTGCGACTTTCTTCTCCGCCTTTTTTGCGTCGTGGGCTTTGCTCATGGTGATCTCCTTTTATATCTGACTCTCACAGAGTACGGCGCGAGGCTCTTTGCTACGCAGGTATCTGTCGATTCGAGAAAATTGCGCGTATCAAACAGGTCTATGCACGTTTAACCCCGCGGCTGAACGAACGACGTTGCGGGCGCGGTTGCGAATCATTGCCTCGGCCGCTTCATTCCCTCGGCTTCCATGGCGGCATTGCGTTCCTCGCCTGCCTCGATGGGCTCCATTGTCTCGTCAACAGACGCCGTCGCGCGCTCCGCGGCTGATCTCGCTTCTTCGAAAGCGGCGCCGGCTTCTGCTTCGTCGTCATCCAGAGGGGCCAGCATGTCTTCAAGTATGGCTTGCAGTTCGGGGGTGTCCCACGGCTCGCCGCGCTGCTTCTTCCTTTTTATGTAATGCCTGACTTCTGCGTCCTGCTCGCGCGTGAGCGGAAGGCCTTTGAAGGTACTCTGCGGGGTAGAGTCGATCATGTGATGCTCCCGAAGCTTTTCTTAAGTGTAGTCTGCTGTCCGCGAGAATCATCAACTATTAGCCCGTTACATGTTTCATGGTTGCCAAACTCCGCCGGACTTTGGCGCGCCAGAAGCAGGCGGTGAGCAGAACCGATACTCCGTTACCGGCATTGTTCAACTCATGCCAGCGTCGTCATATCTGTTCGGGCCCTTCGTTCCGGGCCGGCGTCACGTGGTTTCCCGAAACAGGGGACGCCGCCCCGGCGCGTGCCGCGAGCTATCAGGTCCCGCGCTGCTCAGATTAGTGGTAACGTGGTTGCAGGCTGTTGCATTTCCGACCTGCGCAACGGTGACGTTCAGACCGCTTCTTTTGAAGGAGCGGCGGCGAAGGTCCGGCGAATGGAAGGGAGAACGAATCATGGCCGAGCGATTGATCGACGTACTGGATGGCAGCGGCGTCGTCATCCATACCTATCCCATCACACTGGAGCAATCCGGTGATGAGGTGAACGACGCGGCGTACGAAGCAAAAGCGCTCGAGGCGGCCGCCCACGGCCGGCTCGTTTCCGACGCAGAACTTGGCAGCCTGTCCGCGAGGAAGCACGTGAGCCGAGGCGGGCAGATGGCGCCGTATGGCGACGACGTGGCAGGCAGTTCGGAAACAAAAGCAGCGCTCGAGCAGACGGTTCGCGAGCGTGCGTACTTTCTATGGGAGCAGGACGGATGCCCTGCAGGCCGCGCTAATGAATACTGGCAGCGCGCACTGGAACAGCATCTGCGCGAGCGGGCGCATGTGCTCTGGGAACAGGAAGGGCGTCCTGACGGACGCGCTGACGAATACTGGAACCGGGTGCGCCACTTCGAGGCGCTGTAATCGCAAGATGTCAATTGGTTCAGCGCGCAGTGGAATTCGAAAGGCAGGCGCTGACGACTGCGGAAATCCGACTTGTGTGCTAGTAGCGGGGATCGATCGCATGGCACCACAAGCCGCGCCGGCCAGAGAAAACGCTCCGCGGGACGAGTCTGAAAAGGCCGGCGAGGGACAGGCCATCAATGGTGGCAGCCACAGCAGGACAATCGCGGCACTGCGGGCGTCGTCCCGGCCCGACAACCATAACGGAGATCTTTTCACAGACCTCCCTTTCAGCGTGGCCGTCTTCGTGGAGCGTAGCTGCCGCGCCGTTTCAACGGGCCGCACACAAGACAGTGACTCAAGAAACAGACGGAAGAACGCGACGCGGATAGCGTAACGCCTGTCCGACAGATAAAAACGAAGCAACCAGCCCGTCGAAAAAAAGACGCGGATGGCTGGAGGTTTTCATGCACCGAACGATCGACTACCGTGGCTTTGAGATTTATGTCGAATTGACGCCGGCCGCGGAGGACACGTTTAACGTGTCTTTCCAGATAAAAGGCGGCACCAACCTTGAAGTGCTCGGCGCACGGGGAGGGCGCATTGCGCTGCGCAACGGTCCCTTCACTGAGCGCTGGGCGTACTTGGTGGCAGAAATAGCCGGCCAGGCCGCGATCGACTTATTGCTGGGGCCAGTCGATTGAGGGAATCCGCGTTTTCTCGGGTAGGTGCATTTCGACGTATCGCATTGGCGCTCCCCGGATTGGGTGAACTCAGGAGGAATCATGAAGCTTCGCGTCGGATACGAACTGTCGTACGAGTGCTCCCAGCCCACGCCGATGATGCTGATGTTAAACACGCATTTCTCGCACGCGAAGGACATTATCGTTGCGGATCTGCTTGTCACCGATCCCCCGGTGCCGATTAGCCAGTACCGTGATCTGTTCGGCAATCTGTGCAGCAGGATCGTCGCGCCCGTCGGGCGTCTGGGACTGCGTACGACGGCGCTGCTGAGTGTTTCGAGCGCGATGGAAACCCGCTCCGGCGGCGGGTGGGGACGCCCGGTGGAGCAGTTGCCCGACGACACTCTGGTTTTCCTGCTGGGCAGCCGCTATTGCGAAACTGACCTGCTTGTCGAGACCGCATGGCGGCTTTTCGGCCAATGCGCGCCGGGACTGCCCACTGTGCTCGCCATCTGCGATTTCGTGCATCAACACATTGAATTCGACTACGGGGAAGCGCGGCCAACGAAAACCGCGTCGGACGTCTATCGCGAACGTAAGGGCGTATGTCGTGATTTCGCGCATCTGGGCGTCACCCTATGCCGTGCGATGAATATTCCGGCGCGTTACTGCACCGGCTATATCAGCGACGTGGGCTTGCCGCCCGTTACTGCACCGATGGATTTCGCCGGATGGTTCGAAGCCTACGTGGGTGACAGCTGGCAGATCTTCGACCCGCGAAACAACGCACCGCGAATCGGGCGCGTGTTGATGGCATACGGCCGCGACGCCGCCGACGTCGCGATCAGTAATGCTTTCGGGCCCGCCGTGCTGACGCACTTCGAGGTGCAATGCGATCAGGAGTGAGCGCTGGATTACATTGACTGTCAGGTGCATTTATACGAAGCTCTCAACACGCGGTGGATCTCGCCCACATCGGCGCACCCCACTTGGCCGGATGACCCGGCAAGAGCGACGGAGTAACTCGTCTGTGGGAGAGGGAAGAAAGGCCTCAAGAGCCGTCTGGTGATTGGCAAGAAACGTGACGGCCGACGCGAGTATGACGAAAGGCACGCAACGACGAACTGGTGAGATGTGCCTGCCATGCGAACGGCGCAGTCTTGGAACCAAAGCTCAAACACAAGATTGGCTCTCTCGACGGGGTCGCCGCCGAGGGCGTCAATCTTGAGAAGCTGATTGCCGAGATCATTCCGGGAGCGACGGGTGCTTCGTCGCTGTCGAAGATGGCGGTTCAAAGAATGCTTGACAACCTCGGTCACAGCACGATGGGACAACGAATCGTTGCCTCTTCCCACCCTATAGAGCTGCATGCGGCATCCGCAACCCACGCTGGAAAAACTGCGGCATCTATCGGTGATCTCTGTCCATTCCGTTCGCCCGACAGCGCAAAGTTACTGAGAAACGCGCCTGGTGCTTCGGGCCCATCGAGACGCTCCTGCTCCCGTTCAAGATACTCAAACATGACCAGATACGCCTGGCGCAGCATAACGGTGGAGTCGATTGATGGCTTTTCCATTCCGTTCGCGTTCAGGCATAAAACTTAAGGTCTATCTCGACCGGCTGCTCCTCGTCGTTCTACCCGTCGCTTGCGGTCAAGTTCCAGTGGCGATCGCCTCGAGGATCTGCTTGGCATGGTCCCGCAACTCAAGGGTTAGACATTCCGTGCGCGGCAGGCAGCAATGCGGCGGCAAAAGATCCCATTCAGCGAGAATCGCTTCGATGTTGGCCGGGGTAAACAGCGGCAGTCGCATGGCTCATGAGGGTATAGTCCCGACGGCGGTCCAACGCGTGAACTCTTCCGACCGGATGAGACACAGGCCGTTGAACGCGACCTTCACTATGCGCACCACGTAGGTGCAATTCTTGCTGCCATCTTCTCTTTTTCGTACGACGCGCGTTAGGAAGGACCAACATGATCACAGACACATGAAGGACATTGACTCGCGACCGGCAGGATTCAGCTCCGCCTGGCTCCAGCTATGGGCTGAATCCACCGACGACTACTCCATCTTCGCGCTCTCGCCCGATGGCATTGTCCTGACGTGGAACCCCGGCGGCGAACGCATCCAGGGTTACCGGTCCGAGGAAATTATAGGGCAGCCATATTCTGTCCTGTTTATCGAGGCCGACCGGGCCGGGGGTGCGCCCGAGACGGCGCTCCGGGCGGCGACGAACACAGGACGCTATGAGACGGAGGGGTGGCGGCTGCGCAAGGACGGAACGACGTTTTGGGCCAACGTCGTGATGACGGCGCTACGCGACAGCGAGGGCCAGCTGATTGGCTTCGGCAAGGTGATTCGCGACGTCAGTGACAAGAGGGCGGTTCACGACGCCGTGCTTAAAAGCGAACGGAACTTCCGCCTGCTGGTTCAGGGCGTCACCGACTACGCCATCTTCATGCTCTCGCCTGACGGGCATATCACGAGCTGGAACGCGGGAGCGCGGCGCATCAAGGGGTATACCGAGGGCGAGATCATCGGCTCGCACTTTTCGCGCTTTTACACCCCCGAGGACGTGGGCGCTGGTGTCCCTTTCAGGGGGCTCGAGACAGCGAGGCGGGAGGGCCGGTTCGAGGCCGAGGGCTGGCGGGTGCGGCGCGACGGCAGCCATTTCTTCGCGCACGTGGTCATCGATGCCATCTACGAGGACGGCGAGCTCGTCGGGTTCGCAAAAATCACGCGGGACATCACTGAGCGACGGCGCGCGGGCGAGCTTCTTGAGCAAACGCAGAGCGCATTGTTCCAGGCGCAGAAGATGGAAGCGCTCGGGAAACTGACGGGCGGGGTGGCGCACGACTTCAACAATGTCCTTCAGGTACTGCGAGGCAACCTGGAACTGCTTGAAAGCCGGCATGGTCGCGACGACTGGAGCGCCGAGCGGCTCGGCAACGCAATCGACGCGGTCGATCGCGGTGCCAAGCTCGCATCCCAGCTGCTTGCGTTCGGTCGCCAGCAGCCTCTGGCTCCGGTTGTCATCAATCCCGCGCGTCAGCTTCGCGCACTTGACGATCTTCTCCGGCGGGCGCTGGGCGAGACGATCGAGATCGAGTCGGTCGTTGCCGGTGGGCTATGGAACACCACCGTCGATCCGCATCACCTGGAAAACGTCATCCTGAATCTGGCGATCAATGCGCGCGACGCCATGCCCGACGGCGGCAAGCTCACTCTTGAGCTATCGAATGCCACGCTCGACGACGAATATGTGCTGGCATTCCCCGACGTCGCGGCTGGGCAGTATGTGATGCTGGCCGTGACGGACACCGGAGCCGGCATGAGCCCGGAAGTGATGGAGCGTGCATTCGACCCGTTCTTCACCACCAAGCCGGAGGGTCAGGGCACCGGGCTGGGTCTGAGCATGGCCTACGGCTTCGTCAAGCAGAGCGGCGGCCACATCCGCCTGTACAGCGAGATCGGCGAGGGAACAACCGTCCGGATCTATCTGCCCCGGTCCACCGGGGCGGCGGTTGACACCCGGCCTGCCGCGCCTGGCCGGCTGAAGCGCGGCAGCGAGACGATTCTCGTCGTTGAGGACGATCTGAAGGTGCAGTCGACCGTCGTCGAACTACTCTCCGGCCTCGGCTACGCGGTACTCAAGGCCAATAACGCCGAACAGGCGCTGACCATCGTGTCGAGCGGCGTGCACATCGATCTTCTGTTCACAGACGTGGTGATGCCCGGCGTGCTGCGCAGTCCGGAAATGGCTCGAAGGGCCGTGCAGATTTTGCCGGGGCTGAAGGTCCTTTTTACATCGGGCTACACGCAGAACGCGATCGTGCACGGTGGGCGACTGGACCCGGGCGTGGAGCTGCTGAGCAAGCCATACAGCCGCCAGCAGCTCGCGTCCAAGGTGCGGCAGGTGCTCGGCAACAGCGATGCCAAAGCGGACGGAAGCGGTCCGGGCGACGCCCGTCCTGGCGACGCGCAAGCGTCAGCCCAAAGCGGGAACGGCCTGCGCATCCTGGTCGTCGATGACGACGTCGCGTCGCTCGACGCGACGTGCGAACTACTGATGCTGATCGGGATGCGTCCGCAACCCGCAGCAAGCGCGGCGCAGGCGCTGAACATCCTTGACGGGAATGACTTTGACGTCCTGTTTACTGACGTCGTCATGCCCGACATGTCGGGCACCGAACTGGCCCGGTGCGCGTCTGCCATCCGCCCGCGGCTCACGATTATTTTTGCTTCGGGAAACGCTGTCCCGCAGGACGAGGCGCACGGCTTCGAATGGTCGGCGCTGCGTAAGCCCTTTACGCTTGAACAACTGCGCGCTGCGCTGCAGCCCGCTGACGGGCAGCAGGCCGGCCATCGTACCGGTGGCGGCTAAACTGCTACGACCGGCGCGACAAGTAAATGCACCCGGTCCCGTTGGCGCCTCACATCCAGGCCACACCAAACGAGTGGTAGAAGCCTCTTCGTCAGTCGTGGTAACGACGGCAGCGAAAGACACATGGCTCACGGCCAAATCGAGGCGAGGCGACGGCACCAAAACAGCCCGAACAGCCGTGCAATTCAAATCTCGCCTCGAGTGTCAGGGACGCTTCTCGAGTGCGTGATGTGTGTCAATTGGGCAACGCTTGCTGCAACGATGACAAACACCGCTGTGGGACTAAACGCAAAAGCGTCCGGGGCTCATGAGATCCCGCATGCCGCCGCCAGAACCGAGGCCCCGGCAGGCGTCTTAGTGGCGCCCGCCGTACTTGCGACTCTTTCTCCAATGCACATGACGCCTTTTTCAGCAGCGGTCCACGCCCCGACACAAGGTTATAGCCGCAGCTGTCGCCGTACTCGCGACTGCCGCCGCTCCGGTCTGGCCATACGTCAAAGATCCGGGGCAAGTGGGCCTGCCGTCTTCCGGTGTTCTCAACCTGGGTTACCCTGATCAAAGCCCTGACGGCCCCCGCTACGGTGGACACAGTATGCGGTCTCGGGCAGGCTGCTGTTCGCCCGGACGAAATCGCCAAACCGGCTTTGTTGCGTGCATCCGACGATACCAGCTATGGCTCGGGCATCGAACTAACCGCCGATGGCGGTTTGACACAAGTCCAAGAGCACAGGGCAGGCGCACCATCGGCTTTAGTCAGCGATGCCGCTTATTGCGTTGAGCCTGCGGATCATTACCGATGTTCCCTCCCTCTCGGCCGAGCCCGGAAGTCCATCGGAAGCGCACAGCAACGCATCGCCTTGGACGGATAACTTCCCCACTCAACCCAACTGGGACGGTCGATGAGTGGCGGCGGACGGCGGCACCCGAACCTACAACGGACGGTCTCGCCTTAGGCAGCTTCGTTGTATCGCGACGCAATTGATTTCTGCCAGCAGGCCTGGATGTGCGAGCTCCGATACCCCAATGGCAGTCCATGCACATTTGCCAAGGGGAAAGACCCGATTCTTAACCTCGCGGAACACAGACATGTGCGTGCTCATTTCCAAGTGAAATGTCGTCATATCGACAACGTCGTCGAACGTACAGCCCGCTGCATATAGAAGTGCCTTGAGATTCTCCCAGCACGCGAGAAACTACGCCTCAGGATCGCGGATAACGTCAAATTCAGGTGTGTGGCCTACTTGCCCAGCACAAAACACAGCTGTTCCCACTTTGACGGCCAGCGCATAGCCCGCTCGTTCAACAATCTGTTCCATTCCATGCGGAACGATGATCTCTTTGTCGGTCATACAAGGTTTCCATCCTGATTGTGAAAGGCGACTGAATTTCACGGCGACGCAAATACACGCTTGACCGCCTCAGATACTCACTGAAGCGGCCATTCGCCGCGTCCGACTGAACGTCCCGGATTGGCCGACCAGCGCAAGACGTTAGGACGGGCTGTCGGCTACGCTGCCATGCACTGCACATTGCTCACCCTCACCGAGCCGGGACGCACTTTGCGACGGCGCAAAAGCAGTGTATGCCGTCGCGGAATGCTGAGAGTTTGTTGTTAGTTAAGTGGTCCACTTATGAGTATGCTTCTGAGGCCACACCTTGAACAGACCGCCGGGCCGAGTGGCATGCCAATCCTTTTATAGGAAAGGAAGCGATGTCGCCCAATACATTGTCAATGCGTGCGCCCCACTGTGCGCGCAGGCTACCTGCTGTCTCCGTCATCGTCTCCCTTCTCGGTCTTTCGTGCGCCGCGCCGGTGGTCGCGGCTGGCATCCTGCCGCAAGGCGGCGCCTATGTGAGCCGCAGCGGCTCCATTGCAACGTCCGGCGATACGCTCACTGTCACCCAGCCGGGCTCAACGCGCGGAGTGATCGAGTGGAACCGCTTTTCGGTTGGCCAGAACAACACCGTCAACATCGACAACGGCAACGGCGCGACGCTCAATCGCGTGACAGGCGGCACGCCGTCGATGATCCTCGGCAAGCTGAACGCAACCGGCAGCATCTACCTGATCAATCCGCAAGGCATAGTGGTCGGACCGCAAGGCGTGGTCACGACGGGCGGTCGCTTCGTTGCCTCCACACTCGACACCGACAACGCGTCGTTCATGGCCGGCGGCCCGCTGACGTTTTCCGGCCAGTCGACGCAACGCGTGGTGAATCTCGGCAACATCGGCTCGACGAACAGCGACGTGCTGCTGATCGCCGCGAGCGAAGTCGACAACTACGGCAACATCAGCGCGCCGAACGGCACCGCCGAGATCGCGGTGGGTAACAAGGTGCTGTTGCAGGACTCGTCCAGCTCGCAGCAGATGTTCGTGCAGACCGCGAGCGGTGGCGCGATCGTCAACACGGGCGCGATTGAAGCGGCACAGGTGAATCTGCAGGCCGTCGACGGCAACATCTATGCGTTGGCCGGCAACGCCGACGTGCTGCGCGCGACCGGGACGGCCGTGCGCGACGGTCACGTGTGGCTCGTCGCGGGTCCGAAAGGACAGGTGATTCTCGCAGGCAACATCGCCGCGAAGAACGCCGACGGCAAAGGCGGCACGGTCGATATGGACACGGGTCTCTTCACGTTCTGGGGCGACTTCGCGAAGGTAGTCGCGGGCCAGTGGAACGTCACGCTGCCCGCGTACACGTTTGACAACGGCGCGTCGCGTTCTTTCACGCGCAGCCTCAACGACGGCACATCCATTTCGATGACTACCACAGGCGCCAACGGCCAGAGCGGTGACCTCGTCGCGGACCAAAGCATTCAATGGACCGGCGGCGCATCGCTCGCGCTGAACGCAGCGCATAGCCTGACGGTCAGCCCGGGCGTCACGTTGAGCAACCAGGGCAGCGGCGCGCTGACACTGCGCGCGGACGCAGCGAGCGTGAACAACGGCGGCAGCATCACGAACAACGGCACCATCGACTGGTCGCAGAGCACCGGCACGGTCAGCGCGCTTTACGACATGAACGGCAGTTATTCGCCCGGCACCCTGCTCGCGAACAGTGCGTGGGTGGCACCCGACTACAGTGGACTGGTTACGCAGATCACAGACTACAAGCTGGTCAATACGGTGCAGGACCTGCAGAACATCGAGAGCGATATGAGCGGCAACTACGCGCTGGGCCACGACATCGACGCCACGGGTTACGCGTTCAAGACGCTCGGCTTCGCGAGCAAGGTGCAGTTCAGCGGGCAATTCGACGGCATGTGGCACAGCGTGTCACACATTAAGCCCGACACCGACGCGGTCTTCTGCGACATCGCTGCAAACGGCGTGGTGCGCGACGTGAATATCCTCGATGCGGTGTCGGGTACCTACGCGCCGTCGTATAAGCCCGACGGCATCCTGGCCATGAGCAACTACGGCCTGATCGTCAATACGTTCACCTCCGGCTACGTGTCGGGGTCCAGCAACGCGTCGGGCGCGACAATCGGCGGACTCGTCGGCACGAACTACGGCATGATCGCGCGTTCCGGCAGCAACGCCACCGTCTACGCCGACTCGGGCGGCGGCGGGCTGGTGTTCGACAACGAAGGGACGATCACCCAGTCTTACGCTACCGGCATCGTCGCGGCGAACGAATCGCGCGGCTCGTCTGGCGGCCTCATCCACCACGGGAACGGGACGGTCACGGAGTCTTTTGCGAGCGGCAAAGTCTCTGCGTTCAATCTTGTCACCGTTGGCGGAGTCTGCGAATACTGCTCCGGACTCGGCAGCGACGTCTACTGGAATAAGGAAACGACAGGACAGGCGGAAAGCGGCGGCAATCTGCCCGCTTCGAACGGACTGACCACCGCGCAGATGAGTGACCCCAGGAGCTTCGTGGGCTGGAGCTTCGGCAACGATGGCGCGTGGGCGATGCCGGCAGGCGCCACGCATCCGGTGCTGCGCTGGCAGGTTGAACATTGAGCCGAACACGTTGCGGTGGGATCACTACGCGGAATCACGCCACCCTTCCCCACCCAACCGAGCCCGACGGCGACCGGCTCTGATTGGCCGTTCATCGACTTATGCGAACTGCATACACCGCGAATGTCGCGGGGTGGCGATCGACAGCGCGCGACCCATAAGAGGAAACGATATTTCTACAAAGCGGCCATTAGACTCGGCGACGTTTGCGACTCAAAGCAGGAGCAGCAGCGCACCGAAGAAAAACAGGAAACATCCTGTAGCAAACTGGGCTTGGAGAAAGCCACGCCATCCTGGATAGCCATATGCCACCGGTTGGGAGTATCGGGTCGGGATAGGCAGGCGCAAAAGCCAAGTCCGCAAGGCGTCCGTGAGCACGAGCACGCCCCCGGCCAGGATAAATAGCGAAAACATCCGAGGCGTATCGAACGGAATCGGAACGTCAAATACTTGCATCACAATGAGGACAAGCGCGCCTAGTACCAGAAGTCCGCACAGCAAACGATAGAGCGGAGTAAGGCTCGTCTTTAACCACGTTGGCGCATTGCTCTTGCCTTGAGGTGGAGGCGTCCAGGCCATTCTGTTTGGCGGATGGGGTCCGTGCGTTGGGACAGGATTTGGCCGTGATTTGAATTTAACGGCATCTCTTGGTCCATCGCCTGATTGTTTACGATTCCGGGATTCCCGTCGAGTGTCCAATTCTGGCCGACTGTCGTCCCACAGGGAAGTTCTGCCGCTTGCGCCCGTGGTCAAAGCTGAGGCCGGTCCAGCATGACCCACTGCTGCACTGACGCTCGTTCCCATTGACGCGCTGCGTACGACGCCAACTTTGCGGGGACGTCATCGCCATTCATGACGAGACGATTTAGCATCAAGGCCAAATCGGTGTCGGCGATGCACCAATTGCCGAACAGGTTCGATGCATCCCTTGAGAGAAGCCGATCCACCGCAAAGTATAGCTTTTGCACCGCGAGCTGCGCCGTGGCACTAAGAGGCGGGGCGTGCCTTTTGTAGAACACGACCTCCGTCGAGCGCTCCTGACGAATGGGCATCAGGTCGCTTCTGAGCCACGCTTGGAGTTGGCGTGCCCTAGCCCTGAGATGTCGGTCCTGTGGATAAACGAGCGTCTCAGCGAAAGTATCGTCTAGGTACTCAGTGATCGCCGATGACTCGGAAAGCGCAAAAGCGCCATGCGTTAATGTGGGCACGCGCTGAGTCAATGATTTAGCGGCGTAGCTCTCTTCATGGTTCGCGTCAGTCCCGAGGTCCACCGGGAACAGCTCAAAAGGCAATCGTTTCTCTTGGAGGGCCACAAACACGGACATCGCATACGGGCTTGCGAACTGTGTATCGGCATACAAACGAAGGGTGCTCTCAAGCATGGCGCGATCCTGACAATTGGTTGATTTGCGGCTCGATGAACTCGAGCCGGACGAGGCGCTGGTCGATTGTTAGCGATCTTGGGCCTGATGTCGAATGACCGATCCTGGCCGCACTGCGTCGCGCACAACCGAGGACGACGGTCATTCTCGTTTTCAGCAAGCGGCTTGGCGTTCATACATAGCTTGCGAATAGGGAAGCCGTTCGTCGTCGTAGCGGGCGCTATATTTTCCGTAGCCGACGAACTGGTAGTAAATGTTCATCGCCTGGATATGTGACGATGCCCAGAACGTCCATACCCATTCACTGCCTGGCTCGTTGAGCCGCCGAGCGGCGTCTCCGTCCGGTCCATGCGGGATGCATGCAGGAAGATATTTGCCACGCTCGTCCGGGCAAATACCACACTTCATGAAGGTAGCCTAACGCCCTCGTCACCCAATACCGTCCTTCCGGCCATTTCTTTCGGTTCGCGAATTGTTGACGATTTTACGCAGGCGGCGAGTGGCCGTTCCTGGCCGAACTGAGACGATTCCTGTCCTGACAGTCTCACGAATACCGGATCGAATCCGGCCGGTCTCGCCAGTTCGCATCGTGGTCCATGTGCGCGGCGCAGAAATTGATAATTATGTCGTTGATTTTTTGGCTACCCTGGTCTCACCGATTCGGTCTGCCTGCAGTCGACAGGCAGTCATGCGTTGGTGTCCGTCCGAGGCGCTGATCGACCCATTGCTGTCAGTCACCACCGTCGGCTTTTGAGCGTTGTGATTTCAATTTTGGAGATGTTCCGTCTCTTACAGCGCGGGAAATTGCGGCTGCAGCTAGACTGCGTGCCGTGCCCGAATCCGCCACTTCGCCCTGTTCTCGTCGGCCGCCCAGCCCGTAGGGTACGTGGAGGCTCGCTTTGTCGGCGGCTGCATATCCGTCGATGGTCGGTGGCGAGTACTGGACGGACGGCGAAACACCGAGCTCCTCGGTCCAGTCATCGGCGCTTCGATTTTCAATTTATGCAACGGCTTTCCTGCCGTTACGGAGCACGCGGCGAGGAAGGTTTCGAAAGCCGCGCCGGTTAACGGTCCTGCCCTTTACACAACGCAATGCAACATTGAGCGCTGCTCAAAACGGATACCGCAGCCGCCCGCATAACCGACGCTTCTGTCATTCCCCGTGTGCACAACTTGGCTGCCCACACCACAAGGGCGTGGACAGCCGCCCTGCGGGCGGTACCCAAGTTGCACACACTTGACGACTGACGCGCCGGCTGAGCCGGCTTGCCTTGGTAAGAAGGTAACAAGACCTCTAGAAGCGAAACCGTCGAGCTACCAGGTACAACTTGGTCTATTTTTTCCTTGCAAACCTAAGCGATGAATCCATGTCCCTGCGGCTGGCGCGGCGATCCGAACGGACGTTGCCGCTGCACGCCCGACATCGCGGCGCGCTACCTGCGCAAGCTGTCCGGGCCGCTGCTCGATCGCATCGACATTCAACTCGAAGTGCCTGCGCTCACGTCGGCGGAGCTTTCCGCGCGGTCAAACGCCGTTGGCGAGACGAGCGCGGTTATCGCGAGCCGGGTGAACGTCGCACGCGAGCGTCAATTGGCGCGGCAAGGCAAAACCAACCGCGAGTTGAGTGGAAAAGAGGTGGACGCCGTCTGCCGGCCCGACGCAGCCGGCGAAGCGCTACTGCGCGAGGCCGGGGAGCGCTTCGGCTGGTCGGCCCGCGCTTACTACCGCGTGTTGAAGGTGGCGCGCACCATTGCGGACCTCGCGGGCACGAGCATGCCGAGCGCTGCACAGGTCGGCGAGGCCGTTCAGTATCGACGCGCTTTTGGCTCTGGGTGAGGAGAAAAATATGCTGTCAAGACTTGACTTATGCACATGCGCGCGTTCCAGATAAATTTAGAAACATCTGAAAGGTACATAGAAGCCTTTCGAGCAAGATCGTTGATTTAAAACAGTTTTTTATTCGGGCCGACGGGCGCGCAGACAGGCGAAATGCCCATGGGGCGGGCATCTGCGCGAAAAAAGCGGGACTTCTCAACAGAGTTATCCACAGGACACGCGGACAAGTGGAAAACTTCAACGAAAACCGAGAATTAGCGTGCAAAGCTGCGACGGAACTTTCACTGCACAAATGGATCCGCCGCGCGTTGAATCGGCCAAAACTACCGCTTTCAATACAGCTGGAAAGACGAAAAAAATTGGTCGACTTGCTCCTGCGGCAACGGCTGTGAAGCGATGATCGCGGCTTGATACACATGACGCCCTCGCGCGACCAGCCGCGCATAAACGGTGCGCTTTTCGTGGTCTGAACCGGCTTGCCCGCTCAACTTCATTTCCAGACCCAGCACCTTGCCGCCGGCCGCGAGTGGAATCTGCACGGCGTGCGCATCCGGTTGCGCGCCGACGTTGCGCGCCAGGCCGGTACGCAGAAAGTCGAGCGCCTTGCGTTGCGTCGCCTCGCTTTCGTCGGGCAGCGTGATCGTGCCGACCGCGAATACGGCGTCGCCGGCTTCGGCCGTTTGCATGGCCATTTGCATCGGCGCTCCGTCTATCTGTACGGCGCGCTGATCATTCCCCGGCTTGGCCGGCAGGTCGATCGTGTAGCCGCTGTCGTTATTCATGATCGTGCGCCAGTCGAAAGTCGGCGAGCAGCCGCTCAGAGCCGCGCCAATGGCGAGCGCGCAAGCCCCCGCGCGGACGGCCGAATGCGCGCGCGAAGCCACGGGCGGTTTCTGATCCGCTGTATTCCGATTGCGGGCGAAGCCGGAAACAAGACGCGGAAGAAGTTGGGTGAACAGAGGGGAAACGCGAAAAACGATCTGGAGCATGGGAACAAGGCGCCCGGGAAGCGGGCCAATGACGTGAGCATAAAGCGACATTATCCGCTGGCAGCTTGAGAAGCGTCAGCGGAAGCGGCACGCGGCCGGGGAATCGGCCACAATCGGCCGCAGCCCGCGCGAGGCATGCGCCCGGTGCGGGCGCTCGCTGCCGCCTGGCTCGAATAGGACTACAATACCCACGCTATGGGGCAGCGGGCGCAAAGCCCCGGCCCACGCGCTGTCCCACGCCATTTCGCGATTTCCGAGGTTCCGTTCATGAGCACCATCACGTCGACCACCGCCGTCAGGCGCACGAATCCGCTTCGCTACGTGATCGCCGCCGTCGTGGCGATTGCGATCGGCGTGGCTGGCTATTTTGCGTTTGCCGGCCAACAGCGCGTGCCCGACGCGACTTTCACGCTGCTCTCGGGCCAGAAAGTCTCGACTGCCGATCTGAAAGGCAAGGTCTACCTGGTCAACTTCTGGGCGACGAGCTGCGATACATGCATGAAGGAAATGCCGCAGATGGTCCAGACGTATAACCGCTTCAAAGGTAAAGGGCTGGAATTCGTCGCGGTGGCCATGAGCTACGACGCGCCCATGTACGTGACCAACTACACGCAGACGCGTCAGTTGCCGTTCAAGGTCGCCATGGACGACGGCTCGGCCGCGAAGCAGTTCGGCAACGTCCAGCTTACGCCGACCACTTTCCTGGTCGACAAGGACGGCAAGATTCTGAAGCGCTATGTCGGCGAGCCGCAGTTCGCGGAACTCGACCAGCTGCTGGAAAAGGCACTGAACGCTGCTTGAGCCGGGCGAGAGCCACGACGGCTGACTGAGCCTCGGTGCTGAAAGTAACGCCAGGCGCCCGGATCAACCGATCCGAGTCCAAGCCACAAAGCCAAACCCAAAGCCCAATGAAGAACGCCGGCGTGAATTGCCGGCGTTTCTTTTTTCACCTGTCCCCGTCCCCTTTGGCCGCGAGGCCATAGCGTTTGATCTTCTCGTAAAGCGTCGCTTTGCCAAGCTGCAGCCGGTCCGCCGCGATTGCCACCGCGCCGCCGCTCTGCTCCAACGCCTCAGCAATCACCGCCCGTTCAAATTGCTCCACGCGCTCCTTCAGCGGCTGCGGCTGCGCGCCTTCGTCGCCGAAAGACATGACGGGGTCGTCGGCGACGCCGAGCACGAAGCGATCCGCCGCATTGCGCAACTCCCGCACATTGCCCGGCCACTCGCGCTGCATCAGGCTCGCGCGCTGACGGTCCGTGAGAATCGGTGCGGGACGCTGATAACGGACGGCCGCGTCCAGCAGAAAGTGTTCGAAAAGCGGCACGATGTCCTCGCGCCGCTCGCCAAGCGGCGGCAGCGCGATCGTCACCACGTTCAAGCGGTATAGCAGGTCGCGACGGAACGAACCGTCGGCGACATGTTCCGCCATATCGCCTTTTGCCGCGGCGACCACGCGGCAATTCACGCGAATCGGCTGGTTCGAGCCGAGGCGTTCGAGCACGCCGTCCTGCAACACGCGCAGCAGCTTCACCTGCAACGCAAGCGGCATGCTTTCTATTTCGTCGAGAAACAACGTGCCGCCCGACGCGTGTTCGAGCTTGCCGACCCGGCGTTTTGCAGCACCGGTGAAGGCGCCCGGTTCGTAGCCGAACATCTCCGACTCGAACATCGGCTCCGGCAACGCGCCGCAGTTGACCGCAATAAACGGCTTGTCACGCCGCGGCGACAACTCGTGCAGACTACGCGCGATCAATTCCTTGCCCGCGCCGGTGTCCCCGTTGATGAGCACGGACGCATCGGTCGGCGCGACGTTTGCAATCAGCCGCCGGACCTGCTCGATTGCCGGACTGCGGCCGATGATCCGCGGCGCAACCGTGCTCTGCCCGGCAAGCTCGCGGCGCAGCGCGAGGTTTTCCAGCACGAGCTTGCGCCGCTCCAACCCACGCCGCACGGTTTCGATCAGGCGCTCAGAAGCAAACGGCTTTTCGATGAAGTCATAAGCGCCGTCGCGCATCGCCTGCACCGCCATCGAAATATCGCCGTGACCGGTCACGAGAATCACCGGCACGTCGGGGGCGCGCTCATGGCATTGCGCGAGCAGATCGAGGCCGCTCGCGCCGGGCAGGCGGATATCGCTGACGATCACGCCTGAAAAGTCGGCGCTGATCGACTTCGCCGCCGATTCCGCCGACGCATGACCGACCACGTTGAAGCCCGCCAGTTGCAGACTCTGCACGCTGGCGCGCCGCACGAGTTCGTCGTCTTCGATATACAGCACTTGCAAGCCGTCGTTCAGCATGTTGTTCTCATCGGATTCACGAACCCGTGGTGAGCGGGTCCGCGGTGTGACTCGTCTGCACGCGCGCACGGCGCAGCGTCAGTACAAATAATGCACCGCCGTTCGGGACGTTCGCCACATTCCGCGCCACGAGTGTGCCGCCGCAATCACGCGCGATCGACGACGAAATCGCCAACCCGAGCCCAAGTCCCTGGCCCATTTCCTTCGTGGTAAAAAACGGCTCGAACAGGCGCGGCAACACATCTTCGGCAATGCCGGGGCCGTTGTCACTGACTGCGAACGACAGGCTGTCCGCAGCAACTTCAATCTGCACGGAAATGCGCGGCGGAGTTATGTCGGCGGTCGCATCGAGCGCATTGCCGAGCAGGTTGATCAGCACCTGTTCGAGACGCAGATCGTCGCAGTGGGCTACCAGTTCGGCATGATCGTCGGCGAGATCGAGCGGCACGCGCGTGCCGTTTTCCGCGTCGAACAACGTGAGGTTGAGTTCGACACCCTTCAGACGTTGTTGCAACAGCGCGAGGGCATTGCGCAGCGCTCGCACGACCGAAGCGCGCGCGCTGCGCGGCCGCGCGCGTCCCACGAACAGCTTCAGCTGATTGGTGATCTTGCCCATGCGTTCGGTGAGCGCCGCGATCGCTTCGAGGTTCTCCCGCGCCGATGCCTGGTCGCCGCGCTCAAGCAGCACGCGCGTGTTGTCCGAAAATCCGCGTAATGCCGCGAGCGGTTGATTCAGTTCATGCGTGATGCCGGCCGCCATCTGACCGAGCGCCGCGAGCTTGCTCGCCTGAATGAGTTCGTCGTGCGCGGCGCGCAATTCCTGTTCGGCGCGCGTGCGTTCGGCCACTTCCTTCTGCAATTGCTCGTTCGCTTGCGACAGATCCGCGGTGCGCTCCGCAACGCGCTGGTTCAATTCGGCGTACGCCTTTTGCAGCAGCGCGCGGCTACGCATCACCTCGCGCACGCGGGACCGGCGCATTCTCCAGTAGAACGCGAGCAATACGAGCGACACATAGCCGAAGCCGGTCACGATGGTCGCGTTGCGCGCGTCAGCGTCGACTGGGCTAACGGGCGCCATGGTAATCAGATGCCAGTCGGGTTCGCCCATGCCGCGCCGCGATGCGAGATAGCGAGGCGCGTAGCGTCCGCCGCCGACGCGCACGATCTGCGCGTCGCCTTCGAGCTTGCGCTCGATCGTCACAGGCAGCGGCGCAATAGGCTGCTGCGCATACTGTCGGGCCTGATAGATGGAATCGGCAACCTGGCCCGACAGTGGCCGTATCGTGTGATATTTCCATGCGGGCACGGACGACAGAAAGATCACGCCGTGATCGTCGGTGACGAGGAGCGGCTCGTATGCGTCCGCGCCCTGAAACCATTCGAGATCGAGTTTGACGACCGCCACGCCGACGATCTTTCCCTCACGACGCACCGGCTGCGAAATGTAATAGCCCGGCGCCTGCGAGATCGTGCCGATGCCGAAGAAGCGGCCCACGTGGCCTTTGATGGCATCGACGAAATATGGGCGGAACAGATAGCCCGCGCCGATGAAACTGCCCGGCCCTTGCCAGTTGCTCGCGGCGACACAATAGCCGTCGAGCGGAATGATGTAGGTCACCGTTGCGCGCGCGTGGCGGTTCAAATCTTCGAGATAGAGATTCGCGCGCTGGACGTTGGCGGGCGACGGATCGACCAGCACGTCCTGCACGATGGGATGCTCGGCGAGCAGATACGGCAGCGATTCATAGCGCTCAAGTGTGCTCTTGAGCGAACTGGCGGTGCGATCGACGCGCCCGGCGGCATTGCGCCGCAAGCTGTCGATTCCGCTTTGCCACGCGACGCTGTAGGTGAGCCCGCACGCCGCGACGAGCCCGGCGACGAGCGCGAAGAGGATCAGCAGACGGCGCGTCACGTTGGCAATATCCGATGAGGTGTGATCGGATATTGTGGCATAAGGCGAAGCGCGGTCGGCGCGAGCTTCCCCGGCCGACGGCACTTCGGTTGGGCGCGCAGTCACCGGTTGCATGTGCTGGTGTCCGCGGCCGCAAACGTCACGCGTTTTCAGACAATGAGCGTCGATGCCCGGCTTAAACGCCGGCCGGCTCTTTGACCGGCACGTCGCCGCGCAACGCCGAGTTCAGCTTGTTGCGGTCCAGTTCCTTTTCCCACGCCGACACGACCACGGTCGCCACGCCATTGCCGACGATGTTCGTCAGCGCACGGCATTCGCTCATGAAGCGGTCGATACCGAGAATCAGCACCATGCCCGAAAGCGGAATGGTCGGCACTACGGCCAGCGTTGCGGCGAGCGTGATGAAGCCCGCGCCCGTCACGCCGCTCGCGCCCTTCGACGTCAGCATCGTCACTGCCAGCAGCGTGAGCTGCTGCGCCCACGTGAGGTCGGTGTTCGTCGCCTGGGCGATGAACAGCACCGCCATCGTCATATAGATGTTGGTGCCGTCGAGGTTGAACGAATAACCGGTCGGCACCACGAGACCCACCACCGAGCGCGAGCAGCCGAGGTTTTCCAGCTTGAGCATCAGTTGCGGCAGCGCGGCTTCGGACGAGCTCGTGCCGAGCACGATCAGCATCTCTTCCTTGATGTACGCAATGAAGCGCAGGATGTTGAAGCCCACCGCACGCGCGATGATGCCGAGCACGACCACCACGAATACGATCGACGTCAGATAGAACGTGCCGATCAGCTTCAGCATGGGCAGCAGCGAGCCGATACCGTACTTGCCGATGGTGAACGCCATCGCGCCGAACGCACCGATCGGCGCGAGCTTCGTGATGATGCGCACGATGCCGAACAGCACATGCGAGAGCCCTTCGATGAAGTTCGTGACGACCTTGCCCCTCTCACCGGCTGTGGCGAGCACCGCGCCGAACAGCAGCGCGATCAGCAGGATCTGCAGAATCTCGCCCTGTGCAAACGCGGAGACGAGCGTGTCCGGAATCAGGTGCATCAGGAAGTCGACCGTGGTCTGGCCGTGCGCCTTGGCGGCGTACGAAGCGACCGCCTTGCCGTCGAGCGTGGCGGGGTCGATATTGAAACCGACGCCCGGCTTCAGCACGTGCGTCGCGATCAGGCCGAGCACCAGCGCAAACGTCGAGACAATTTCAAAATACAGCAGCGCCTTGCCGCCGACGCGCCCGACCTTCTTCATGTCTTCCATGCCGGCAATGCCGGTCACGACCGTACAGAAGATGATCGGCCCGATCACCATCTTGATGAGCTTGATGAAGCCGTCGCCGAGCGGTTTCATGTCGACGGCGAGATTCGGATAGTAATGTCCGAGCGCGATACCGATGATGATCGCCACGATCACCTGGACGTACAGCACTTTGTGGATAGGTTTCTTCACGATGGTTCCTGCGATGTGGGTGAGCCTATGGCCTGCCACGCTGCGCATCATGCGAACGAATGATCGTCACGCCTGTGCACGGCATTAGGCCGCGACAAGACGACGAATTCAGAAGTACCGGAAAGGGAAATCGGACATCGTTGTCTCCTTGCTTTAGTTGTCGGACCGTTGCGGCCGCGTTATCTATTTCGCAAGGTCGATGCCAGCTTGAGGCAGGCCGCGCGCCTTTGATTTTTATAGGTTTTCTTGCGCCTAATCGCAAGTGCCATCCGAGATTCCGGAAATCCGGACGGCCCGCGTCGGGAAAACCGGAATTCGCTTCGGCAGCAGCTCAGGGGAAACCCGAAGCCTTTACTGGCGGGGGCTTTGCCGTTTTCCTAAGCGCCGCCCTCTTCGAGTACCAGCAGATTCTCATGCGAGAAACCGAGCGACACCGGCTGACCTCGCTCGGGTAAACCGCGATTCGGATCGTTGAACACGTCGAGAGAAATCACCGCGTCTTTCACGCGCGTCCTGATCCGCACCACCGCGCCGAGAAAATTCACTTCTTCGACGGTCGCGCTCAGTGTGTTGCGGCCAGGCGCCGCCGGTTCGAGCACGATCGCTTCGGGGCGCAGCGCAAGCAGACGCTTCTTGCCCGCATCGCCGGCCGGCAGTTCCTGCGTAGTGGTCAACTCCTGGCCGTCCACGACCATCTTGCCGGTCGCCGGATCGATCACATGCCCCGCCAGAATGTTCAGCGTGCCGACGAACGACGCGACGAAACGCGTGCGAGGATAGTTGTAGATTTCCGAAGGCGAGCCGATCTGCTCGACGCGCCCCTCGTTCATCACGACGATGCGGTCGGAAATCGACAACGCCTCTTCCTGATCGTGCGTAACGAAAATCGACGTGATGCCGAGTTCGCGCTGCAGTGCGCGAATGTCCTGCCGCAACGAAATGCGAATCTTCGCGTCGAGCGCGGACAGCGGCTCGTCGAGCAACAATACCTGCGGCTTGCCGGCCAACGCGCGCGCCAGCGCCACGCGTTGCTGCTGGCCGCCCGACAGTTGCCACGGATAGCGGCCGCCGAGCTGCGGCAGCTTGATCAGGTGCAGCATCTCTTCTACGCGCTGGCTGATTTCCGCCTGCGGCCGGTGCGTGATCTTCAGCCCGAAGCCGATGTTCTCCGCGACCGTCATGTTCGGAAACAGCGCATACGACTGAAACACCATGCCGACCTTGCGCTGCCGCGTACGAAGATGCGTGACGTCCTTGTTATCGAGCCGGATGACGCCGCGCGTCGGCGTTTCGAAGCCGGCGATCATCCGCAGCACGGTCGTTTTGCCGCAGCCGGAAGGTCCAAGGAACGTGATGAACTCACCGCGCTCGATCTTCATGTCGAAGTGATGCAACGCGATGTTCGTCCCAAAGGACTTGTGCAG
Organism: Paraburkholderia sp. 22098; assembly: GCF_052045935.1. NCBI lineage: Bacteria > Pseudomonadati > Pseudomonadota > Betaproteobacteria > Burkholderiales > Burkholderiaceae > Paraburkholderia > Paraburkholderia sp. 22098. The sequence continues at coordinate 211,940 of NZ_JBQEPV010000001.1, forward strand.
ATTTTCGATCTCGAGAAATGCCATGATTCGCTGCCTCAGTGGATCAAGCTCATTGCATCAAACCTTTTGACCGCTCAACGCGCGGGCCGAGCCGAACACCTGGATCAAGCCCATCGACGCCCACGTAATCATGAACGCGATGATCGCAAGCGCCGACGGCTCATACGCGCGATTCGCGCCGATCAGTTGCAGGTAAGGACCGAACGCGGGCCGATCGAGCAGACTCGCCAGCGTGAATTCGCCGATTACCACCGCGAAGGTGAGAAACGCGCCCGACAGAATGCCCGAGCGGATATTCGGAAAGATCACCTTAAAGAGAATCGTCGGCCAGTTTGCGCCGAGACACTCGGCGGCTTCGGTGAGCGAGCGCACGTCGACAGCGCGCAGGCCCGCATCGACCGCGCGGTACATGTACGGCAGAGACAGCGTCACGTAGCCGAACACCAACAGCAGATCGGTCGCGCGCTCGTTGCTCGTGAGCGGCAGAATCGAACTGCTGTTGTAGATGCGCAGATAGCCGAACACGATCACGATAGCCGGCACCACGAGCGGCAACAGCGTAATGAATTCGACGACCGGCCGCAGCTTCGGCAAGCGCAGTTGTACCCAGTAAGCGGTCGGCACAACGAGCAATATGCCGACGACGATCGTCAGCAGCGCCATCAGAATCGAATAACCAAACGAGGCCTGAAAGCGCGGATCGCCGAGCACCACGCTGTAGGCTTCGAAGCTATATGTGCCACGCTTCATCCGCAGACTGAACTCGAAGGTGGCGATCAGCGGAATCAGGAAGTACAGGGAACCGACCACCATTGCGGTCCACGCTCCCACGCGCGACTGGCTTTTCATCGGCGGCCCCTTTCAGCGCGTGAGCGCAGCCAGATATAACCGCCATTCGAAAGACCCGTGACGAGCACCATGCCGAGTGCAAGCGCGTAGCCGAGATTCTGGTTGTGCATGACGTCGCCGCGAATCTGCGCAAAGAGCAGAATCGGCACGATGTTCAACGAGCTGCCGGTCAGCGCATAAGCGGTGGCGACCGCGCCGAACGCGTTGGCAAACAGCAGCAGCGTCGCGCCCAGCACGCTCGGCCATAGCACCGGCAGCGCGACGTAGCGCCAGTACTGAGACGCGGTGCCGCCGAGGCAATCGCATGCTTCGCGCCATTCGCGTTTCAGACCGTCGAGCGCGGGCGTGACGATCAGCACCATCAATGGAATCTGGAAGTACAGGTAGGTCAGCGTGAGCCCCGAAAAGCTGAGAATGCTGAAGCCCGTCGAATACAGATTGAAGCCGAGATACTTCTTCAACAACACGGTGACGAGTCCGACGCGTCCCAAAGTGCAGATGAAAGCAAACGCGAGCGGCACGCCCGCGAAGTTCGACGCGACACCGGAGAACGTCATCAACGTCGGACGAATCCAGCCCGGCAGCTTGCCCTGCACCGCCGCCCACGCGAGCAGCGAGCCGATCAGCGCACCGCCCGCCGCGGACGCCGCGCTGACTTTGAAGCTGATCCAGTAAGCGTCGAGCACGGACGGCTGAAGCAGGTCGCGCAGGTTGGCGAGCGTGAAGTGACCTTGCGAATCCTGGAACGCGCCGATCATCAGAAAGCCCGTCGGCAGAATCAGGAACAGCAGCGCGAAAGTGAAGAACGGCACGACGCCGATCCAGGCCAGCATCTGCGACGCGCGGCCCGGACCGTCGACGCGCGGCGTTGGAGTGGGCACAGGCGGTACCAGCAAATCCGGCTGCACCGATCCAGCATCCGATGAAGCGCTCATAGCTCACCCTTTGGGTATTCCCCGCATTGGCCGCATCGCCGGCATGTCCGGCACTCTGGGTAACGGCGCGCGCCGTCCGACTGGGACGACGCGCGCGGCGTGTACGACCTCGCGCTAAACGTCGAAGCAGCGCTTACTTGACGTTCGCGCCGACCGTTTCGTCCCAATGCTTCGTGATGGTTTCCTTGTACGCGTCCTGTTGCGAGAGCGTCGGAAACACGACGTTCTTATACGACGACGGCGGCGGCAACTTGTCGAGGAGCGCCTGCGGCACTTTCTTCGCGGCCACCAGTTCGTTGTAGCGCATCGGGTGGCAATAGCCGGTCAACCAGCCGATCTGGCCTTCGTCGGAATAGAGATATTCCATCCACAGCTTGGCTGCGTTCGGATGCGGCGCATAAGCGCTGATGGCCTGCACATAGACGCCTGCGACTACGCCCGTTTTCGGGATCACCACTTGAACCTTCGGGTTGCCCTTCAGCGTGTCGCGATCGGCGAGCGCGTTGTAATCCCAACGGACGACGATCGGCGTCGTGCCTTGCGCGAGCGACGCGGCCTTGCCGATCACCGGCACGAAGTTGCCGCTCTTGTTCAGGTCGGCGAAGAACTTGAGGCCGGCTTTGTCCGCCTTGCTCGCGTCGCCCTTGCTTTGCGCAAGACCCGCCGCGTACACCGCCTGAATCGCCTGATTCGCGGAGCGCGGATCGCCCGCGAGCGACACTGCGTTCTTGTAGTCTGATTTGAGCAGGTCGCTCCAGTCGGACGGCGCCTTGTCGATCATGTCGGCGTTCACTTCGAACGCGAGCACGCCGTAGTAGTCGCCGTACCAGTAGCCGTCGGCATCCTTCGATTCTTTGGGAATCGAGTTCCACGCAGAGACCTTATACGGCTGCAGCAGCCCTTCAGCCTTCGCGCTCGGGCCGAACGACAGACCCACGTCGATCACGTCGGGCGCTTGCGGACCCTTGTTGCCCTTGTTCGCCTTGATCGCTTCCACTTCATCGCCGGAGCCCGCGTCGGGATTCAGCTCGTTGATCTTGATGCCGTACTTCTTCTGGAAACCCGCGACGAGTTGCCCATAGTTGCACCAGTCGTGCGGCAACGCGATCACGGTAAGCTGGCCTTCCTGTTTCGCGGCGGCGATCAGTGCGTCGAGCGGCGCGGCGCTAGCGCTGCTCGCGCCGGCGGCTGCGACGCCCGCGGCGGCCGACATCGAAAGTATGCGAGCTAACACGGTGCGGTTCATAGTTTTCCCCATCCTCTGCCGAAGTTGCTACGTTTGGAAAATTTCTAGTTCGACTTCAACGGCGTTAATCCTGCGCCATTGCGTGCGCTCCTGGTCGGCCTTTGCGGCCGCCTTCGCGTGCCTGCGTGCACACTCACGCCCTGCTCTGGCCGGTTTCACAGCTCAAAGCATGTCGTGCTGCAGCATATCGATGCGATCTGTACAAATCATGTCAACGCCCCACTGCGCAAGCAATTGCGCGCGCGCCGGATCGTTCACCGTGTATGCGAGCACATGCAGTCCGGCCTCGCGGATTTCGCCGACGAGTTGCTCCGTCAGATAACGATGGCTCGCATGCAAGGACGCGCACTCGAGCTCGCGCACGATACGCAACCAGTCCGCGGGCACTTCCTCGAACAGCATGCCGCGCCGCAATGAAGGCGCCGCGTCGCGCGCAGTTGCAAGGGCGTCGAAAGAGAACGACGACAGCAACGGCGGCGTTTGCCCTTGCCACAACCTGAGCGCACCGTCCGCAACGAGGCGGCCGGTGATCTCTTCACGGCCCGGACAGGGTTTGATTTCGATGTTCGCCGCGATGCCGTCGCGCGCGCAACGGGCTGCTGCATCGGCAAGCGTCGGCAGGCGAGTGCCTGCGAATTGCGGACCGTACCAGGCGCCCGCGTCGAGCATGGCGAGCTGCGCCCACGTATAGTCGGCAGCAGCGCCGTAGCCGTTGGTCGTGCGCTCGAGCGTGTCGTCGTGCAGCAGGAACAGTTCGTTGTCGGCGGAAAGCTTGGCGTCGAACTCGACCATGCGGTAGCCGTAGCGCACACAGGCGTCGAATCCCGCTAAGGTGTTCTCAGGCGCGAGCGTGCCGCCGCAGCGGTGCGCGACGAGCGGCGGATATGGCCAGTCTGCAGGTGATGCATGATCGATCCCGTTTCCCACGTCCGGTCACCTTTCACCCTGAAGAAAGCGGAGAGTGCATTGAAGCACTTCAACGCATGCGGTCTTGTCAAAAAGCGCCACGCTAATGCACGAAAGAACAGATCAGACTTTGCCTTTCGAACATTCGAGTTTCGAACGAGCGCGGCGCTTCGATTTGCGAAGGCTAAAGTCAAATACACAAACTTGCAAGCTGCCAAAAAAATACAACACAATGCGGCTAAAGTAGTAGCCTTGACATCGTCTGGACACACATTCGTGTCCACGATGTCACTGACTAAGACACGTTGTGCGAGCGCCTTCGCATCCAAGGAAAATGCATGTGGCAGGAAGACCGTCATCAGAGAATACGCGCGTTGGTGTCGACGCTCCATCGGGTGTCGACCGAACGGATCATGGCGGACCTTGGCGTGTCGCGCGAAACGGTCCGGCGCGATCTGCTCGACCTCGAAGCGCTCGGTGAATTACGGCGGGTACACGGCGGCGCCATCAAACCCGCCGACGAAGCGCCGATCGCCGAGCGCGCGCACATGCGCGTCAAGTCCAAGACGGCGATTGCAAAGGCGGCGACCGGCTTGATCGCGAGCGGCCAGACGCTGTTCATCGACGCGGGCACGACGACCGCCGCACTTGCGGAAGAGCTCGCGAAGCTCGCCAATTTGACCATCGTCACTAATTCGATCGACGTCGCATTGAAGCTGCGCGGCGCAGCGGAACAGGCCGATGCGGGCAACGAAGTGATTTTGCTCGGCGGCACGATCAGCGACCGCGCAATGGCAACCACGGGGGCCACCACCGTGCTCGATATTCAGCGCTATCGGGCGGATCTCGCGCTGCTGTCGCCGGTCGGCGTCGATCACCGGCATGGCGCGACGAACTACGACCACGCCGAAACCGAAGTGGCGCGCGCTATGGTCGCGAATGCCGACCGTGTCGTGATCCTTGCGGATTACAGCAAGATTGGTCAGCGCAGCCGGATCTCGTATTGCCCGGTGGAACGGATAGACGTGCTCGTCACCAACAAGAAGGCCGCAGACGCCGCCGATTTCCCGGCGCTAAAAAAGAAGCTCGAAGAGGTCGTGCTGGCCTGAAGCGTCATGCTGCACGCCACGCGTGCCGCTCATTCCTTCACATGCATCGTATCGAGCGCGCGCTTGCGCAGACGCGTGTCATGCAATGCGCCGGCGGCGTCGAGTACCGGATAAGCCGTCGAGCAGAACAGCGAATTGAGCCGCTTCATGTCGCTGATCAGATCCAGATGCAATGCGCTCGTTTCAATGCTGCGTAGCGTCTGCCCCGTGAGCCGGTCCAGATGCCTGTATGAATACGCGCGCTCCAGATCGCGGAAACGCTCTTTTTCTGCGAGTAGACGTTCGGCACAGCGCAGATCGTTGTTCAGGAATACGGATAGACCGAGTTGCAGATTACTGACGAGCCGCGTCTGCAGATCGTCCAGTTCGCCGAGTCCTTCTTCGGAAAACGACAGGCGGTGAGCGATCTTCTTCTCCTCGATATCTCCCACTATCCGCTCGATGATGTCGCCCGCATGCTCGAGGTTGATAGTCAGCGAAATGATGTCGGTCCATCGGCGGCTGTCAGCTTCATCCAACTGCTCGCGTGAGATCAACGTGAGGTAGTTTTTGACCGCTGCGTAGAGTTCGTCGACGTCGTCGTCCATGCGGATCGTTTCACGCGCCTTGTCGAGATGATTGTGATGAATCAGCTCCGCCACGTTGTCGAGCATGGCCCGCACGATGTCGCCGATACGCAGCACTTCGCGCGCCGCATGCGCGAGGGCAAGCGTCGGCGTGGACAACGCGGCCTCGTCCAGATGCAGCGGCCGCAGTTCGCCGTTCGGCATGGGCCGGTCAGGCAGCAGCCGCACGCAGACGCGCGCAACCGGATCGATCAGCGACAGGCATGCGCAGCAACGCAGCGCGTTGTAGATCAGATGAAAACCCACGGTGGCTTCACGCGGATTGGCGATCAGCACCGGCAGTCCGCGCGCGAGCAGCGGTGCAAACGGCAGGATCAGCATCGCGCCCGCCAGCTTGAAGGCGAAGCTGCCCAAAGCGAGCCGTCGCGCCGCCGCGTTCTGCGCCACGGTGCCAAGCAACGCCAGCATGCCGCTGCCGAGGTTCGCGCCGATCACGAGGCACAACGCGACCTTCAACGAAATGACGCCCGACGACGCAAGCGTGGCCGTGAGCAGCACGGCCGCGAGGCTGGAATACGACAGCATTGCAAAGGCCGCACCCACTAGCGCGTCAAGCATGGTGTCGCCGGTCAATGCGCCGAACATCACGCGCACGCCTGCGCCTTGCATCATGGGCTGCGCGGCCTCTACGATCAGATGCAGCGCGAGCAGAATCAGACCGAGACCAATCAGCGTACGGCCGGCCTGGCCTGTGCGCGTCTGCTTGCGCGACAGGAACAGTGGCACGCCGAACAGGATCAGGATTGGCGACAACCAGGATAGATCGAGGGTAAGAACTCGCGCCATCAGCGCGGTGCCGACGTCGGCGCCGAGCATGATCGCAAGACCACTGGTCAGCGGCAGGAGCCCCTGCGCGGCAAACGACGTGACGATGACCGCCGTGGCGTTGCTGCTTTGGACGAGACTGGTAACGCCCACTCCCGACAGGAATGCTCGCCAACGACTGCGGGTGCTTCGCCCGAGGATGCTGCGCAGATCTGCGCCGAGTACGCGCAGGATGCCGGTGCGAACGATATGCGAGCCCCAGACAAGCAGTGCCACGCCGGCGAGAAGGTTAAGGAGAATCAACATAAGGCACTGCTCTTATTCTCTGCTGCCATGACCCGAACCGTATGCCGCGCGTACGACACCCGGGGCGTATATGACAGTAGTGTTGCACATTTTTGCCTTATTGTAATTTTGTGCTTTTAAATATACGCTCGGCCAACGATGAGGATCGTCGCGTGACCGTCTGTGCCGTTCATGTGACGCCACCACCACCTGTCACGAGGACAACGGATGAGCCGCAATCTCGCGCTGTTCGACCTGGACCACACGTTGCTGCCGCTCGACAGCGACCAGGCGTGGGCTCACTTTATCGCTGGACTCGGCATAGAGGGCGCGGCGCGCCATGCGCAAGACATCGACGAATATTATCGGCAGTACGTGGCCGGTACGCTCGACATGGCCGCCTATCTGGACTACACGTTGGCGCCGCTCGCTCGCCACTCGCGCGAACAGCTCGACACGTGGCATGCGCAATTCATGCAGGAAGTGATCACGCCGGCGATCCTGCCGGCCGCACGTGAACTGGTGCAGCGTCATATTCAGGCGGGCGACCTCTGCTGCATTGTCACCGCAACGAACGTGTTCGTTACCGCGCCTATCGGCAAGGCGCTCGGCTTCGAGCATCTTCTCGGGATCGAATTGGGTACGGAGGGTGATGATCCGCTTGCCCGCTTCACGGGTGCGTCGGTGGGCGTTCCGACTTTCCGTGAAGGCAAGATCGCGCGCACGGAAAGCTGGTTAGCTTCGCTTGGCCACCATTTGAATGACTTTCCTCAAAGCTGGTTCTATAGCGATTCGATCAACGACGTTCCGCTGCTCGAACGCGTCACGCATCCGGTCGCGACGAATCCCGATTCGCGTTTGCGTGCGATCGCGAATGAGCGAGGCTGGCCTGTCATCGAACTTTTCAGCTGACGCACGCTTGGTGCAATGTCGATGTGGCCGTAAAGGGTCGTGACCGCGATGGTGGCGACCTCAATTCCCGCGTCTGATTATTCGTTAGCCAAACTAATATAGTTTTTGTTCGAGCCGGCGGTACTACGGTGATCAGGCGCTTGCCCACCGTGAAATAAAAAACCCGCAACACGTGCGGGTTTTCTTCAACCTGACCGATCAGTCACCTGACACTCACACTACGCCGGCTCCATGCGCCTGCAAGTCGGCGTGGTAGCTGGAGCGCACCATAGCGCCCACCGCTGCGTGCGTGAAGCCCATCTTGTACGCCTCTTCCTCGTACATCTTGAAGGTGTCGGGGTGCACATAAGAGCGCACCGGCAAATGGTGTTCGGAAGGCTGCAGATACTGACCGATGGTGAGCATGTCCACATCGTGCTCGCGCAGATCGCGCATGACCTGCAGGATCTCTTCTTCCGTTTCCCCCAAACCGACCATGAGGCCCGACTTGGTCGCGACGTCCGGATGCAGCGCCTTGAAGTCTTTGAGCAGCTTGAGCGAATGCGCGTAGTCGGAACCCGGGCGCGCTTCCTTGTACAAACGCGGCACCGTTTCGAGGTTGTGATTCATGACGTCAGGCGGTGCGGCATTCAGAATGCCGAGCGCACGGTCCAGACGACCACGGAAATCCGGCGTCAGAATTTCAATGCGCGTGTCAGGCGACAACTCGCGCGTCTGACGGATACATTCGACGAAGTGCGCCGCGCCGCCGTCGCGCAAATCGTCACGATCCACGCTCGTGATCACCACGTACTTGAGCTTCAACGCGGCAATAGTGCGCGCGAGATTTGCCGGCTCTTCCGGATCGAGCGGGTCCGGGCGGCCGTGCCCCACGTCGCAGAACGGGCAGCGACGTGTGCACTTGTCGCCCATGATCATGAACGTGGCCGTGCCCTTACCAAAGCATTCGCCGATGTTCGGGCAGCTCGCTTCCTCACACACCGTATGCAGATTGTGCTCGCGCAGAATCTGTTTGATTTCGTAGAAGCGCGAATTGCCGGTCGCCGCCTTGACGCGAATCCAGTCCGGTTTTTTCAGCTTTTCGATCGGAACGATCTTGATAGGAATGCGGGCGGTTTTGGCTTGCGCCTTCTGCTTCGCGGTGGCGTCGTAGGCAGCGGCGGATGCCGGCACGCCTTCAGGCACGGGAGAAGTTGCGAGGTTCGCGGTAACGTCAGTCATTCGTTCGGTCCAGTCAGGCGGTGAGCGCACCGGCCTGCGGTTGGGCGACGGCCGCGGGATTGCCGTCGAGGTTTGCGGTGAGGCACGCTGCAAGGGTGTGGGCCACGTCGTTCCAGCCGGCCACAACGCCTAGCGTTGCCATATCGACTGTTTCGAGCCCCACGTAGCCGCAAGGGTTAATGGCCAGAAACGGCCGTAAATCCATTTTCACGTTCAGGCTAATGCCGTGATAGCTGCAGCCGTTGCGGATTTTGAGGCCCAGCGCGGCGATCTTTGCGCCGGCATGCAACCCGGCGTGCGGCCCGGGCGCGACGTAGATACCGGGCGCGCCCGCCTTGCGTTCTCCGGCGAGATTATACGCCGCAAGGGTGTCGATCACGGCCTGCTCGATCCGCGTGACCATCTCGCGCACCATCAGCTTGCGACGCCTCAAATCGAGCAGCAGGTAGGCAACCACCTGCCCCGGACCGTGATACGTGATCTGCCCGCCCCGATCGACTCTCACCAGAGGAATAGCGCTGTCGGCGGCCAGCAGATGTGCCGGATCGCCGGCCTGGCCAAGCGTAAATACGGGTGGATGTTCGACTAGCCAGATTTCGTCGGGAGTGTCGACGGTACGCGCGTCGGTGAACGCGCGCATCGCATCGAAACTGGCTTCGTAGAGTTCGCTGCCGCGCCAGCGCAGCACGAGCGGCGCCGCGGCGGGCATTGGGGAAGAAGAAACCGGCGGGACGGACATGATCCACGCAGTTTACCGAAATCCGGCGATTCCCGCCGGGAGTCGCCGCGCCCCGCTGCCGGGGCACCCGCCATCAAACGGTGCGCCAGCCGCCGCGCATCCGCGCCGCCCAACGTTCGACGACTCGCGCAAACCAGTTAAGGGCGCGCTCGTCGCAGCGCGTGGGCACTGAAAACGCGATCGTCGCGCGCGGTGTGCCTTCCGCACTGATCCACAGCCGTTCGCCGCGTCGCAATCTCAGCGTGTGGCCGGGTTGCAGCCAGTAGTCTTCGGTGTCGTCGCTGCGTGTTACCCAAACCGCGCCGCCGCGCACGACCAGCTTCGTGCTGCGGGCCACCTTCAGGGGAAGCGTTTCGCCACCGTGGATTTCATACGCGATGCTAGAGGAAACTTCTCGCATAATGCCCTCGCCAAAAGTCGTTTCATGGCTACAATCGTAGGCGTAGCAAGGGGTTACGCAAAACGATCAATTTTCACCTCTATGTGAGAAATATTACGATGGAGCTGCGCCATCTGCCGCCGTTGAATGCGATCAAAGCCTTCGAAGCTGCCGCCCGTCACGAGAGCTTTTCGCGCGCCGCCGACGAACTTTTCGTCACGCACGGCGCTGTCAGCCATCAGATCAGGGCCCTGGAGGCAGAACTCGGCGTGTCGCTGTTCGCCCGCGACGGCAAGCGCGTGCGGCTGACAGAAACGGGCAGGCGCTACGCCAACCACGTGCGCTCTGCGCTCACCGCATTGTCCGACGCCACGCGCGAACTCCGTGCCGGTGACCGCGAGCGGCGGCTCGTGGTGTCCATGCTGTCGTCGTTTGCGGCGCGGTGGGTCACGCCGCGCGTCGGCAGCTTTATCGAAGCCCACCCGCAATGGGACCTCGAACTGTTGTCCACAAACGCGCTCACAGACTTCGCGCGCGACGACGTCGACGTGGCAATCCGTTTCGGCTACGGAAAATATGCGGGGCTTTACTCCGAACTGTTGCTCGAGGAAATTTTCTTCCCGGCATGCGCGCCGAATTTCAACGGTGGCAACCTGCCGAAAACGCCCGCCGAGTTGGCGAAGCTTCCTCTGCTCCGTTCCGACGACGAATTATGGCGGCCATGGTTCGACGCCGCGGGACTTACCGAATGGCCGGAGCCAAAGCGCGGCGTGCTGTATCAGGATTCGTCGAACCTGTTGCAGGCGGCAATCGACGGTCAAGGAATTGCGCTCACGCGCCGCTCGCTCGCCATGCATGAGATTGCGGCCGGCCGACTCGTGCGGTTGTTCGATGTGGACGGGCCGAGTCCGTGGCAGTACTACTTCATCTGCCCGCCGCAAATGCTGGAAACAGCGCGGGTGAAGGCGTTCAGGGACTGGGTCTTTGCGGAGGTGGGACGGTTCAAGCTGTTGTTCGACCGGGCCTGCGAGGCCGGCTCGGCCGCAAGCGCGGGCCGGAAAGCGGACGCGGCGGACGCATTGCGCGTCGCGCCGTAGTGGAACGCCTTAAAGCACGACCTTGACCATGGGATGCCCGGTGAGCGCCCGATAAATATCGTCGAGTTGTTCACGGCTAGTGGCGCGCACCGTCACCGTCAGCCCGGTGTAGTTTCCGCCGCTGGACGGACGCGTCTCGACGCGCGAGGCGTCGACTTCGCTGTCGAACTGACGGACCACCGTGACGATCGTCTCGGTGAACTCGGGGTGCGATTTGCCCATGATCTTGATCGGGAAATCGCACGGATACTCAATTAGTGATTCGTTCGCCGGATTCATTTTTTGCTCCTTGCTGCTGCGCCTCTTTTGCCTTGGCTTGCTGATACGCTGCATACAGCGCCGCAAACACCGCACCCGGCTTGCCGCTGCCAACCGGCTGGCCGTCCAGCTGCGTGACAGGCAGCACTTCTTTGGTGGCCGAGCTGATGATGATCTCGTCGGCTGCGCGCACTTCGGCTTCGGCGATCTCACGCACTTCCAGGCGGATACCGCATTCCGCCGACAGCTCTTCGATCAGCCCGTAACGAATGCCTTCGAGAATCTTGTGACTGCGCGGCGGCGCGATCAATGCTCCGCCCTTCACCACCCACACATTCGACGACGACCCTTCGGTCAACACGCCATCGCGGAACTGGACCGTCTCGAACGCGTCGTTTTCCGCGGCGTATTGCGCCATCAGCACATTGCCGAGCAATGACACAGACTTGATGTCGCAATTGAGCCAGCGGCGATCTTCCGCGCTGACGCAACGCACGCCTTCCGCGCGTTGGGCAGCATTGGGCAGATGGAGCGGCGTAACCATGACGAATACCGTTGGCTGGACGCCCACGGGAAACGCATGGCCGCGCTTTGCGACGCCGCGCGTGACCTGAATGTAGGCGATCGCATCCTGACTGGCGGCAAGACCGGCCTCGGCTTCGTTGGCCGCGACCACGCGCTCGATCAACGCGCGCCAGCCTGCATTGTCGAATGGATTGGCAATGCCGATCTTCTCGAGCGAACGCGACAGACGCGCCAGATGCTGTTCGAAGCGGAAAGCCGTGCGTCCGGCCGCGTGCGCATATAGCGGCGCGACTTCGTAAATGCCGTCGCCGAAAATAAAGCCGCGGTCGAGCACCGGCACGCGCGCTTCGGACAAAGGCACCACTTCGCCGTTCAGATAAACGATCGGCTCGAGCGAAACATCAGGAAGAGCGGTCATTGCGATCCGTGTTTACTTTTTCTTGTTGAACATGAGCATCAGCGAATCCCACACGCGGCCCACCACGCCGGCTTGCGGCACGGCCTGCAAGGCGACGATCGGGAACTGTGCAAGCACCTTGCCGTCGGCGACGAGTTTCGCGGTACCGACCTGCTGACCGTTCGCGATCGGCGCGATCAGCGGATCCATCTGCTCGATTTGCGGCTTCACCTTGTCGGCCATGCCCTTGGGCACGGTGATGTACTGATCGCTCTTCACGCCGATCTGCACCGAGTCTTGCGCACCCTTGTAGACGCGCGGCGTGCCCACCACCTGGCTCGCCTTGTAGAGGCGCACCGTGTCGTACGCGGAGTAGCCGTAGTTCAGCATCTTCAGGCTGTCCTGCACGCGGTCGTGTTCCTTCGTCTCGCCCATCATGACCGAGACGAGGCGGCGCGAGGCGTCCTGCGTGCCCGGCAGCGAGCGCTTCGCGCTCGCGATCAGGCAGTAGCCGGCGGCTTGCGTATGGCCGGTCTTCAGACCGTCGACGGTCGGGTCGATCCACAGCAGACGGTTGCGGTTCGGCTGCTTGATCTTGTTGTACGTGAACTCTTTGACCGAGAAGATGTTGTAGTAGTCAGGGAAGTCGCGGATCAGACGCGCCGACAGCACCGCGAGATCGCCAGCCGTGGTGTAGTGCTGCGCGTCGGGCATGCCGTTCACATCGGCGAAATGCGTGTTTTTCATGCCGAGGCGCTGTGCTTCGGTGTTCATCATGTTGACGAACTGCGCTTCGCTGCCGCCCACCAGTTCGGCCAGCGCGATGGCGGCGTCGTTACCCGACTGCACGATCATGCCGTACACCAGATCGTGCACGGTCACGGGCTTGTTTGCCTCCACGAACATGCGCGATTCGTCGGTGCGCACGCGACGCACCGCTTCGCTCGGCGTCACCGTCTGGTCCATTGCGATCTTCTTCGTTTGCAGTGCTTCGAAGACGAGATACGCAGTCATCAGCTTGGTGAGCGATGCCGGTTCCACGCGCTCATCGGGATTGCCCGAAGCCAGAACCTGATTGCTGGTCGCGTCCACGAGCACCCACGAACGCGCATTCACCGCCGGCGGCGGCACTTGCGCGAACGCAGTGCTGGCCGCCAGCGTGGCGGGCAGCACGACGCCGAGCGTCAATACGCGGCTTAGCGTGGGAGAAACAAAACTTGCAACGGAGGGAAAAGACGTGCGGCCGGAGGTGGAAAAACGCATAGGGTCGGTTCGTGCAGATATATTCAACGCGCGCAGGGCGCAGAGTTTGGAAGAGCCGGTCGGCGAGCGACTGGCCGTGACGACTAAACGTAACGGCTTGAGCGCCCATTGGACTTCCGGCCACGCGATCGGTTCGCGCAGCACACTCGTAGCCGGCACCGCTGCGCGCGTGAAAAGAAGTTACGCGTCGCGCGAACTGCCGGACAGGCCGTGCTGCGCCCAAAAAAGAGCGCCCATTATACGCGTGGTATTCCCCGAACTTCGCGCAATGACTGGTGAATAGCCAGGCGTTTGCGCGTACCTGTACCCCGGAAAACGCGCGCCGCGCGGCAACTTACCGCCAGGCGTCGACGATGATCCGCTTCAGGATATGCAGCTTGCGATGCAGGAAATGCTCTGCGCCCGGAATCACCACCACGGGCAATTCCTGCGGCTGCGCCCAGTCGTAAACGGATTGAATGGGAACGGTCTCGTCAGTCTCGCCGTGAATCACGAGCGTATTTTCCGGTACGGGCGCCACGTCCCAGCGGCTCGCGGCGGTGCCGACGAACACCATCCGCTCGATCTCCTTGCCTTCGTCGCGCAGCTTTGCGGCCACATGCGACATTACGAAAGTGCCGAACGAGAAGCCTGCCAGCACCAATGGCAGATCGGCGTGCCCCGGTTGCGCGCGCATGTGGTCGAGCACCGCACGCAGATCGTCGCGCTCGCCGATGCCCGCGTCATGCTCACCTTGCGTTTGCCCGACACCGCGAAAATTCGAACGATACGTTACGTAGTTCAACTGGACGAGCGTGCGTGCGAGCGTCTGCGCGACCTTGTTGTCCATCGAGCCGCCAAAGAGCGGATGCGGATGCGCGACGAGCGCAATGCCGCGCGGCGCCGCGCCGTTTTCGCGCGTCTCGTCGGGCAGATCGAGCGCGACCTCGATTTTGCCTACCGGGCCGTCGATCAGATACTTCTTCGTATGTGCGTTCATCGCGGCGCCTATTGATCGATCTTCAGACGCTCGACAACCTTGCCGTTCGCCAGATGCGAGTCGACGATTTCATCGATGTCGCTCTCGTCGACATACGTGTACCAGACGCCTTCCGGATAGACGACGAGCGCCGGGCCGAGTTCGCAGCGGTCGAGGCAACCTGCCTTGTTGATACGCACCTGGCCGGGGCCGGCGAGGCCGAGTTTCTTCACGCGCTTCTTCGCGTATTCCTGCATTGCCTGCGCATTGCAGTTCGCGCAACTCGGGCGCTCTGCGCCCGGTTCACGCTGATTGAGGCAGAAGAAGACGTGGTACTTGTAGAAGGAGTCCATGTTGTACGAAGAGCGAGGCTGTCAGAAGAGCAATAGTGCAGCAGAAGGCAGTCGGGCGCAGCGGCGCGCGCTTTGTTGCGGAGGAGCCGTTGGCCGCACCGCTTGCGGAGGTCGCTTGCGAAGGACCGCTTGCGAACGATTATAGCGAGCAAGAGGCCAGCATCGCTGACGCTGCAGGAGTGCCTACTTCGACTCAAGCCTCGTGCGCCGCCTGAGCCAAACGCGTTCGACGACGAACGCTAGCCACACGAGCGCCGCGTACGGCCACACCCACGCGAGCCAGCGCGCGAGGCCATTGAAGTGGAGATAACGTCCTTGCCGCCAGTCGGCCAGCACGACATCGAAATAAGGATTCACCGGCAACAGGTTGACGAACACGAGCGTCACGACGAGTGCGCCCGCCGCCAGCGCGGTGCGCGATCTGCGCCGCAGACGCAGCGCCAGGAGCCCGAGCGCCGCGCCGCAGCCGATGCCCGCGAGCCCGCCGGGCGTCGCCCAGTCGAAGGCGAGGCCCGATTGCGACTGCAAGAACGTAGCGCCCGCCTTCACTCCAAGAGCCACGACGATAAATAGCAGCAACAGCCGCACGCGCGGCGCATGACGGCGTATCGTCAACGACGCGAGCGCAAGCGCGGCGAACAGATTGAGCGTGGTGATGAGGGCTTCCCAGGCATCGTCAGGCAGCCAGGCAGCGACCCACGCGGGCCATGCGCCGACGTGCCAGCCGGCCGGCGTCCACGCGAACAGGGCATCTTGCGTCGTGGAATCGACTCGCGTCCACAGCGCGCGCGGCCAGTTACCGAGCCCAAAGAGACGCGGCGACGGATACATCGTCGCAAAGGGCCAGGCCGCGACAAGACACGCGAGCGCGGCACTCTCGCGGTGGAACCACATGAGCCGCAAGCGTCGCAGCAACCCGCGGTCGAGCAGCGCGCCCGTAGCCGGCGACATGATCGCCGCGCCAAGCAGCGCGCCGAGCGCGTTGGCCGCGAGGTCGAGGTTGGACGCGACCCGCGTCGGCAAATACGTTTGCACGGCTTCCATCACGCCCGACAGCAAGCCGCCGAGCACGAAAGCCAACGCGACCGCGAGCGGCCCGCGCCAGCGCGGATAGAGCGCAAGCACCATTAGCGCGCCAAACGGCATATAGCCGAGCACATTCGTGACGACATCGAATGCCGTCAGATACTGCGGCATCGGATCGGAAAGGAAGGCGAACGGCGTGAGACCGAGCGAGCGCCAACCTGAAAACGGATACCACGAACCGTAGACGATCAGCACGGTGTACAGCAGCAGCGCTTGCCGCGAAAGCACCGACGGACGGCGCAGCCACGATCTTTCGCTCATGCAGCGCTCCGTTGCGTGCGCTGCGCGCCGGTCATTGCGCGGCGACCAGCGCCTGAACGCCGAGCCAGGCGGCGATTTGCGCGACGAGGTCGTCGCTGGCGGTGGCGAGCGCTTGCGCGCCGCCTGCAGCGTCGGCGGTACTCGACGGCGCCCTGGAGATGAAGGTTCGCTGACCCAGCACCTTGCCGTTTTGCGTCAGCGTGGCGCGCGCGGTCACCGCTGCATGGCTTTGCGACTGGCTGTCGAAGACCTGTTCGAACTCGCCGAGATCCACCTTCAGCACGGGCGCGGCGACGCCGTCGGCGCCCGTCAGCACCGTGCCGCGAGAACTGAGCGCGCCGCGCAGACGTTGCGTGAGCAACTGCGAAGGCGGCATCGTCCAGTGGCTGTTCGCGTACGCGGCCAACTGCTGCGCGTCGGCATAGCCGAGCCGGTACACGAGCTTGTCGGACTGGAGCATTTCCGGCGCGCTCACGTCGAGCACCTTGACCGCCGATTGCGTGCCCGCAGACGCTGCAGGCTTCGGCGGCCCGAAGTCGTAGCGAATGTCCGCGAGCGCGGCCGGCGTGCTGGAGCAGCCTGCCGCCAGCAGACTGAGCGCAAGCAGCGTCGCGCAAACAGCGCCCGTGCGCGCGGCACGCGAGGACAACAAGCGGTGAATGGAGCGTGACATGACGATGTTCCTTTCTTCAAACCTTCAGATTCATTGTGCGGCGCGCGCGGCAGGCCACGTAAAACCGGCCTCGCCGGGCCCCGGCGCCGCCGCCGGCGCACCGAACAGCACGCTGCGCGGGCTGGTGCTGAACGTGTCGGCGGCGCGGTCCACGGAGCGCGCGGCGGAGCGCACGTCTTCAGCAAGCGAGTTGACCCGCGGCAACGTGTCGTAACCGACCCGCGCCGACAGATCCTGCAATGAGCCGTTCATCGCGGTGAGCGCGTCGCCCGCTTGCTGAGCCGCGGTGCCCACCTTGTTCAGATTGGTCTCGAACGGACCGTCCGCACGATTCAGGCTCGTGATCAACTGGTTCGTCGAGACGAGCGTGCTATCCAGCTTGTCGATGGTGGCGGGCAGCTTGCCGGCCACCGGCGCCATCTGCTGCGTGAGCGTGGCGACGCCGTCGGCGGCTTTCTGGATGCTGGCCGCCGTGCCGTGCAACTGGTCGACCATTTCCTGCGACAACAGATTGTCGACGTCGTCCGTGACCTTTTCGAGTTTCTTCAACAACACGTCGCCGCGTTGTTGCAATTGGTCGAGCAAGCCCGGACGCATCGGCAACTGTGCAACCTGCTTCGCCGACGAGGCGAGCGGCGACGGATCGCGCCCCGTGTCGTCGAGCTGAATGAACGCAATGCCCGTCACGCCTTGAAAGCCGAGACTGCCGAACGTGGAATGCGTGATCGGCGCATGCGTGTCGACGAGAATACGGATCAGGATCTGGCCCGGATGATCGCGGTCGAATTTGATCGACTGCACTTTGCCGACGTCCAGCCCTCTGTAGCGCACGGCCGCGTCGGTAAAAAGACCCGTTACGTTGGTGCGCGCAATGAGATCGTACGGCACACGCACCGCGCGGTCGACATTGAACAAAAAAGCCGCCGTTGCAATCGCGGCCAGCAGGACGACCGTAAAGAGTCCTGCCCAGAACGCATGCGATTTGTTTTCCATTGCCAGGTTCCCTAGTTTCCCTGATTCACAGCGGCAATTCGGACGATGCCGGCTCGAGCGCCGCGCGCGGCAGCTTTGCGCGGCGCTCGGGCGGCAACGCCTGCAAGGCGCGGCGCCCGCGCAAGCCGAGAAAATATTCGCGGATGAACGGATGATCGACGCCGGCCGCTTCCTCCACAGGCGCGGCGACCAGCACCTTGCGATCCGCCAGCACGGCCACGCGCGTGGAAAGCGCGACCATCGTGTCGAGATCGTGCGTGACCATCACGACCGTCAAGCCGAGCGCGCGATGCAGCGCCGAAATCAGTTCGACGAACTCGTCGGACGCTTGCGGATCGAGCCCGGCGGTCGGCTCGTCCAGAAACAGCAGTTCGGGTTCGAGCGCAATCGCGCGCGCAATGCCTACGCGCTTGATCATGCCGCCGGACAACGCCGACGGCATTTTGGACGCGTGCTTGCACGGCAGCCCGACCATCTCCAGTTTCAGCATGACGATGTCGCGCAGCAGGTCTTCGGGCACCTTGCCGAGTTCGCGCACCGGCTGTGCGACGTTGTCGAACACCGACAGCGACGAAAACAGCGCGCCCCGCTGAAACAGCATGCCGGAGCGGCTGCGCATCAGCAGCGCGGTTTCGGGCGAAATGGTCGCGAGGTCTTCGCCGAATAGCTTGATGGTTCCCGAAGTCGGCCGCTCCAACCCGAGAATCTGCCGCACGAGCGTGGTCTTTCCCGAACCCGACCCGCCGACGATCGACACGATCTCGCCGCGCCTCACGTCCAGATTCACATGCTGATGCACTATGTTGCGGCCATAGCGCTTCGTGACGTCGATCACTTCGATCACCGGCTCGGCGATGGAAGGCATCGGCTGGCCGCGTACGGCCTGAGTTAGCGGTGCGATCATCCGAGCCCCACGTTCTGGAACAGAATCGCGAACACGGCGTCCGCGAGAATCACGATCGTGATGGACGTCACCACCGAAGTGGTCGTGCCTTCGCCGAGACTCTGCGAATTGGCTTTGATACGGAACCCGAAGTGGCAGCCGACGATCGCGATGAGCATTCCGAAGACGACGCCCTTGCCCAGACCGATCCACAGGTTCGCGGCCGGCACGACGCCGGGCAACGCGCGCGCGAAATAACTCATGTCGATGCCGAGGACGATCTTCGCGGCGAGCGCCCCACCGCTCAGCGCAATGATGTTCGTCCACATCACGAGTAGCGGCATCGCCACGCCGAGCGCCACCACGCGCGGCAGGATGAGCCGCAGACCGTGCGGAATGCCCATCACGCGCATGGCGTCGAGTTCCTCGGTCACACGCATCACGCCGATCTGTGCGGTGATTGCCGAGCCGGAGCGGCCCGCCACCAGAATCGCCGAGAGCACCGGCCCGAGTTCGCGGATCACCGAGAGCCCGAGAATATTCACGATGTACTGATTGGCGCCGAAGAGCCTCAGTTGCTGCGCGGACAGATAGCTCAGCACGATGCCGATCAGAAACGCGACCAGCGCGGTGATGGGCAGCGCCCTGGTGCCGGCGTTGTAGATATTCGCTGAGATTTCAGTCCACGGCGTGAGGGCGGGCTTGCGCGCGATCGCCAGCAGATCGAGCACGACGCGACCCAGCATAGCCACGCCGCCGTATAAATGCTCGAAGAACGAAAACAGCCCGAGGCCGAGCCGCGTGAACGGATCGAATCTGACGACCGGCTCCGCCGTCTCGCGCACGGTGTCGAGCAACGCAATGCGCTCGAAGATATCGCGCTGCGTGTCGGTGAGTTCGGTGTCGGGCGGCATTCTGTGGCCCCACACGCGCCACAGCGCCTGGCCGCCGACGTGGTCCATCCGGTCGATGCGCGATAGATCCCACTGGCCGATGCCTTCGGCGCCTTCGAGCGAACGCAGTTGCGGTATCACATGTCCGGTGGCGCGGTCGCGCGCGAGCGCGAGCGCCGTCCACTGGCCCGAGAGCCGGACGATCTTGCCTTGGCTGCCAGCCGCGACTTCAAGGCCGGGCGGAGTGTCGTAGTTCAAGGATCGTTGCAATGTGGTTATCGGAGTAGCGGCCATTGTAACGAACGCGCAGCGGATCGACCGCGCTGGCGGGCCCAGGCGGTTCGCTGTCGCTACAGGCTGTCGCTACAATATGGGACATGAACGCTTCCACTCCTCCCAAAGGACCGGCCGCTGCCGCGAACGCAGCCGACTGGCGTATCGACCGTGAACGCGCCGTCGCTCTTTTCGGCGCGCATGCGCATGACTGGCCGATCGAAATCGTCGAGGAAACCGGCTCGACCAACGCCGACCTCATGTCCCGCGTGAAGGCGCTGCCGCGCAAGGCGGGCGCGCTGCCGCGGCCGATCGTGCGGGTGGCTTACCTGCAGACCGCCGGACGCGGCCGCCGCGGGCGTCCGTGGTACGCGGAGCCGGGTAATGCGCTGCTGTTTTCGGTCGCCTGCGTGCTGCCGCGTCCGCTAGAAGGACTGGCGGGATTGAGCCTCGCGGTGGGCGTGGCGCTCGTCGACGGACTGCGCTCGTTGCCTGTCGCCGGCCCCGGCCAGATTGCGCTGAAGTGGCCGAACGACATACTGCTCGAAGGCGACAAGCTCGCCGGCATCCTGATCGAGACCGCCTGGAGTACGGAGGACGCGAGCGCCGTCGTGATCGGCATCGGCACCAACGTGAAGGGCGCCGACGAACTCGCCGCGAAAATCGGCGCGCTCAACGCCGGGTCGCAGCCGCAGGTGCGCGGCACGGCACCGACCGCGCTGCAGCGCGCGCTGCCCAACGCGAACCTCACCGATACGCTCGCCGCCGAACTCAATGCATTGGAGCCCGCCTTGCAGCGCTTTGGCGCGGAAGGATTCGCGCCGTTTCAGGCGCGCTGGAACGCAATGCATGCGTACGCCGGCCGCGAGGTCGTGCTGCTCGAA
This sequence comes from Paraburkholderia sp. 22098, assembly GCF_052045935.1. NCBI lineage: Bacteria > Pseudomonadati > Pseudomonadota > Betaproteobacteria > Burkholderiales > Burkholderiaceae > Paraburkholderia > Paraburkholderia sp. 22098. The sequence continues at coordinate 232,709 of NZ_JBQEPV010000001.1, forward strand.
CAGGGCGCGGAAGTTACGCGCGGCGTCGCTGCGGGCGTCGACGAGCGCGGCCAGTTGTTGCTCGATACCGACGCGGGCCGGCAGAGCATCGCGACCGGCGACGTGTCGCTGCGTCTCGCCGACGGTGCTGCATGACGAGCGGCGCGCGTCATCTTTTGATCGACGCGGGCAATAGCCGCGTCAAATGGGCGATGGTCGAGGCTGACGGCACGCAGATCGCCGGTGGCGCGCTTGCACATGGCGGCGTTGATCAGGCTCAATGGGCTACTGAAGGGGCGACTCAGTGGGCGAACTTGCCGGCGCCTCGCGGCGCATGGTTATCGAACGTCGCGGGCGATGCCGCTGGTGAGCGAATCGCTGCGTTGGTCGACGCGCAATGGCCGCATCTGCCGCTCACCACGATTCGCGCACGCGAGCAGCAATGCGGCGTAACCAACGCATACACGACGCCGCACGCGCTCGGCAGCGACCGCTGGGCCGGCATGATCGGCGCGCACGCGGCATTTCCTGGCGAGCATCTGCTCATTGCGACCTTCGGAACCGCGACCACGCTTGAGGCGTTGCGCGCGGACGGCCGCTTCGTGGGCGGACTCATCGCGCCAGGCTGGACATTGATGATGCGCTCGCTCGGCGAGCACACGGCTCAATTGCCGACGCTCGACGCTAACGCCGCGCGCGGCCTTCTGGCGAGTTCCGCTGATAAGCAGGACGCAACCCGACGCGGCCCGTTCTTCGCGACGGATACGCCGCGTTCGCTATCTGCCGGTTGCACGCTGGCACAAGCGGGACTCGTCGAGCGGACATGGCGCGACCTGACGGACGAATGGCAGGTGCCGGTGCGCCTCGTGGTCGGCGGCGGCGCTGCAGACGAAGTGGCGAGCGCACTGAAAGTACCGCATACTCGCCACGATTCACTGGTTTTGTCTGGGCTTGCACTGATAGCTTCCGAGCGCGCTTCGGAACACGGCGTGTAGAACACCGTCCGGATGTGATGGCTGAGCTTCGCATCTGAACCACATCGGCGGGTCAACTTCTGGAAGGGAAAATATAACGATGCTGCGCTGGCTGATCGCCATACTGTTCCTGGCCAACCTTCTGGCATTCGTCGCAGTGCGCGGCGTGTTCGGCCCGACGCCCACCGCGAGCGGGCGCGAACCCAATCACCTGAGCCGTGAAGTCCATCCGGACTGGTTGAAGGTGCGCCCGGTCACCGCCACGGACGCCGCTGATCAGGCTGTTGTCGGCGCGGCGGCACCGGTCGCGCCGATTGCGGCGTCGGCGTTGCCGCAATAAAGCGAAAAATTGAAGCTGAGAGTTGGAGCCGGATATTGCAGCGGCGCGTCGGGGGGCGCATCTAACTGTGCAAGCGCGAGCCTAGGCCATACAGACTTTGCGCCGTGCTCGCCCGCTTGTGCTTAGCCTTGCGTACGAACCTTCTTGAGCAGCGCCGTCGTCGAGCGGTCATGCTCGAACGGAATTGCCAAGGCCTTGCCGCCCCAGCCGCGCACGATGGCCGACTCCGGCAACGTGTCCATGTCGTAGTCGCCGCCCTTGACGAGCACATCCGGACGTAGCGCCGAGATCAATTCGACAGGCGTCTTTTCCCCGAAGCAAACCACGTAGTCGACGCTCTCCAGCGCCGCGAGCAAAGCCATGCGGTCGGCTTCGTTGTTGATCGGCCGGTCATCGCCCTTGCCGAGCATACGGACCGACGCGTCGCTGTTCACGCCGACGATCAGGCAAGCGCCCTGCGCTTTGGCATCCGCGAGATAGGTCACATGCCCGCGATGCAGGATGTCGAACACGCCGTTTGTAAATACGACCGGCTCGTTCAGCGAAGGGCGCAGCGCGACCAGCGCGTCGCGAGTCAAAATCTTGCGTTCGAAAATAGCGGCCATTTGGGATATGGAAGATACAGAGATTTGCCGTCGCGATACGGCGTATGCAACGTGGAGCATAACGCTCACGCAGACTGGTCAAGCATAAGGGCGAGCATCGAAATCAGGCGCAAATTAAACAAAACGGTCCGGCAAGCTCGCGCCTGCCGGACCGTTTTAAAGCGCCGAACCGGAGCGCGGCGCTAGCTTCGCATCATGCGCGACCCGCGAACCCGGATTCACGAGGCTCCATTCAAGCCGGCTGTTCGGCCGACTTCTGGTCGGCCTGCAGCCGCGTCACCACTTCCTTGCGATAACGGTTCAGTTCCTGCGCGGTAGTGAACGTGCGCTCGAACAGCAGCGACAGGTTATGCAGAATGCGCTCGACAACCTTCTTTTCCCAACCGTCGTCGAAGCGGATCTGCTCGTCGAGCCAGCGTTCGAGCCATTCCGGATCGGGCAGGCGCGACTGGATCGTGTCGCGCGGGAACAATGCCTGATTGACGTGCAGATTCGTGGGATGCAACGGCTTTTCGGTGCGACGCGCCGACGCCATCAGCACACCGATCTTTGCAAAAGCGGCTCGCGCGATGTCGCCGGTTTGCACCATGGCTTTCTTCATGTAGCGCAGGTAAGCGCCGCCATGCCGCGCCTCGTCGCGCGAGATGGTTTCGTAGATGTGCTTGATGACCGGCTCGGTGTGCCATTCGGCAGCGCGGCGGTACCAGTGATTCAGGCGGATTTCGCCGCAGAAGTGCAGCATCAGCGTTTCAAGCGGCGGCGCCGGGTCGAATTCGAAGCGCACGGCGTGCAGCTCTTCTTCGGTGGGGCACATTTCCGGCTTGAAGCGGCGCAGATATTCCATCAGCACCAGCGAATGCTTCTGTTCTTCGAAGAACCACACGCTCATGAACGCGGAGAAATCGCTGTCGTGATGGTTGTCACGCAGAAACATTTCCGTGGCGGGCAGCGCCGACCATTCGGTGATCGCGTTCATCTTGATCGTCGCGGCCTGCTCGTCGGTCAATAGCGATGCATCGAACTTGTCCCAAGGAATGTCTTTCTCCATGTCCCATCGAACGGATTCGAGCGATTTATAAAGTTCCGGGTAAAGCATGGTGTTCATAGTCCCACCCCTGTTCTGCACATACTGTGTGTGTCTGTCACTACTACGTGTAGCACTTTCCTGACCACGAACGAAACGCGCCGGGTGCCGTACCCGAATGCCGCGCCGTTCGCCGGCCAAGCCTTCAATTTTACGCGGTAACCGACCGCCTGGATGCACGGGCAGCGAAGAAGTCCGGGCGCTCGCGCGAGGAGCGGCTAACGCAAAGTTACACGCTCGGGTCACGCATTGCGCGGCCAACCATGGGTGAGGGATACCCTATGCCTGAGGTCGAGCCAGTTTGCGATGAAAACCGCACCGCCCAGCCCTGCGCCGGTGATGCCGGCGGTGAATGGAGCCTGGGCGGCTGGTTGGTTGTTTTCAGCGCACGCCCAAAACCAAACAAATGCCTTCCAATGATAGCACGCTGACTTCCTCAAACCCGCGCGATAGCGGACGCAATTCCGATGCCTGGTTGACCTGTCTCAACGACTGTGCAATCGGCGGAGTGTGGCTTGCGACGGGGTCAAAACGGTGACAGCCGGCGATTTTTCTGCCCAGTTGCCCCGACAATTGGCCCGGCAGCCCCCGCCTCCCGCTGCACGTTGTCACAGGGATTTCTTTGGCGGCTTCGACCCGCTGCTGGCCGTACCGGCCGCTGCGCGCTTTGTGGTTGACGGCGCGCGCTTCGCCGTCGGCCGCTTCGCCGCAGACTGGTCAGCAGATCCAGCGCCTTCAGCCGAACTTGCAGATGCTGCGGCGGCTTCGTCCTCGGGCGATGGTCGCGGTACATCGGTCGCCCCGCCAACTGCCTCGCTCGCCTCGTCGGCAGCGTCCTCGTCAGTCTCGCCTTGCGCGCCGCCACTCTCGGCCGCTCCCGCGGCGCTCGCGGTCGGCTGAGTCATCGCGAATTGCGCGATCTGGTTGAATTGAGATTGCAGCAGGTTCCACCATGCCGATGCGTCGAATGGCGGAGTGGCAGGTGTGCCCTCCTCGTCGCCCGACGCTTCAGCGGTAGCCGAGTTTTCAGCCGAAGCCGCCGGCTCCGGGTGAGGCCAGCCACTCGTTGGCGACGGACTCGGCGACGGGCTCGGCGCGGGGGCCGGCGCTGGCGACGCTGCCGCCGCCGGCTGACTCATCGATTGCTGTGCAAACGCGCCGAATGCACGCAGCGTAGCAAGCGTCGCGCGCTGCACCTCGAGCGCCTGAATCGCGGATTGCAACATGCTCAGGTTCAGCTTGAGCCATTGCTCAACCGCGCGCATGTCGGTGATGCGCTTATCGAGTTCTTCGACGTTGGTAAGCGGCGCCATCATGTCGGACATCATCGACAGCGACGGACCCATGCCCGCGCCCGATGGTGCGCCGGAGAACGCGGAGCCGAACGGCGACATGCGCATCATGCCCCACATGCGTTCGAGCATTTCGGCGGGCGGAAAACCGGGGAAGCCAGGGAACGGCGGCGTTGAACCAGATGTGTCAGTCATGCTTGTCGCCTCGCTGCATTAACAAAAAAGCGCGGAAAGAAAAACGCGAACCAGAGCGCGCATCGAGCGCGCCTGAAGCCGATCATACAGCGCGGTACATCCGAATCGCGCTGCATCCGTTACGGTGCGCGCCAAGGGTCTACGCCGCCGAAATCCGGCGCACGCCGCTCGCGCAGCGAGGTCACGCCCTCACGCACGTCCGGCCCGGCGAATCCCATGAACTCCAGCGCAAGCGACGCATCGAAAGCGGGCCCTGCCGAGCGCAGCCAGTTGTTCAACGCATACTTCGTCCAGCGGATCGCGGTTTGCGAACCGTGCGCGAGTTTCTGCGCGACTTCAAATGCTTTGGGCAGCAGATCGTTTTCGTCGACCGCAAGCGACACGAGTCCGATGCGCTCCGCCTCCGTGCCGCTCACCGGCTCGCACAGCATCAGGTAGTACTTGGCCTTCGCCATGCCGCACAGTAGCGGCCAGACGATCGCCGCGTGATCGCCGGCGGCTACGCCGAGCCGTGTGTGACCGTCGATAATGCGCGCCGTCTTCGACGCGATCGAAATATCGGCAAGCAGACCCGCGACCAGACCCGCGCCGACGGCCGGACCGTGCATCGCCGAGACGATCGGTTTGCTGCAGTTGATGACGTTGTAGACCAGATCGCGAGCCTCGCGCCACACGCGCGCGCGCACGTCGAAGTCGGTAGCCATGTCTTCGACCAGTTGCAGATCGCCGCCCGCCGAGAAGCCCTTGCCCTCGCCGCGAATGATAGCGACGCGCGTGTCGGGATCGCGGTCGATGTCGCGCCAGATTTCCGCGAGTTCGTAATGCATGCGCGCGTCGGCGGTAGCAAGCGCGCTTCTGTTCGCGCCTTCGCCGCTCATCACCACTTCGAGTACGCCGTGCGGACGCCGATGCAACTTGAGCGACTGGTAACGTGCGTAGAACGCATCGTTGGTGTGAGGTTGTTCAGTCATGGTGATCGGTCCGTGTGTGCGTGATGCGCGCATCGCTTAACGCGGCTGATAAACCCATTTGCCGCTGCTGATTTCGACCATGACGCGCGCTCGTTGGTCGAGCCCCAGGTGGTCCCCGGCGCTCATGTTGACGACGCCGTTGGTATCCGCGAGACCGCGCGTGCCTTCGAGTGCGTCGCGCAACGCACGGCGAAATTCCGGCGTGCCGGGCGCGGCTGTCTTCAACGCGATTGGCACGGCGTGGCTGAGCAACATGCCCGCGTCCCACGTGTAGGAGCCGAATGCCGAGACGCTGCCAGGCCCACGCAGCGCTTCGAAGCGCGCGATGTAATCGAGCGCGAGGCGCTTCGCCGGATGATCGGCGGGCAATTGCGCCGCGACCAGCACCGGGCTTGCTGGCAGGAAGGTGCCGTTGCAATCGGCGCCGCACACGCGCAGGAAGTCGTTATTGCCCACGCCGTGGTTGTGATAGATCAGCCCTTTATAGCCGCGTTCGCGCAGTGTTTTCGGCGGTAACGCCGCGGGCGTGCCGGCCGCGCCCACCACCACTGCATCGGGATGCGTTGCGAGGATTTTCAGCACCTGCCCCGTCACGCTCGGATCGGTGCGATTGAACCGCTCGCTCGCCACCATCTGCATATGATGAAGCTGCGCGAACTTCGCGACTTCGGCGTAGAAGGTCTCGCCGAGCGCATCGGCCTGACCGATGAACGCGACAGTTTTCACTCCGCGTGTGCTTGCATGCTCGGTAATTGCCGAAGCCATCATCGCATCCGTTTGCGGAGTCTTGAAGACCCAATGGCGCTTGGCATCAACGGGTTCAATGATTTTCGCCGACGACGCAAGCGAGATCATCGGCGTAGTTCCGTCGGCGACCACGTCGATCATTGCCAGCGAGTTGGGCGTGATGGACGAACCGATGATCGCGTCGACATGATTTTCGGAGATCAGCTTCTTGGTGTCCTGGACAGCCTGGGTCGTGTCCGACGCATCGTCGAGCACGATGTATTCGACGCTCTGGCCGCCGATCTGTTTCGGCAACAACGTCGCCGTATCGCGCGCGGGAATGCCGAGCGACGCGGCGGGCCCGGTCAGCGAGAGCACGAGCCCGATCTTCACCTGAGCCAACGCCGCCGCGGGCGACAGGCATACAAGCGCCGTACACAATGCGGCGACACGAGCCGCAGCTCTGGCGAGCCGCGTGCTCAGATTCAGTTCTTCCCGCTCCTCCAGCCATGCGCTCGCATTCAGACCACGCGCGCATGCGCTCCCCAATCCCGCGTCAATCGATCCAGCTCGCCGCATGGTGTCTCCTCACATGAGTTTTTCGTTTTGATGTACCGCCGATGCCGCCGCGCCAGTCAGTGTAGCGGCGCGCGATGGCAGCGGCATCGGGCGAAACCCTTTCGGACGATGCGCCGTACCGCTTCAGTCGAGCGGTGCGATGCTCTGCTCGATGGAGCCGAAAATCGACTTGCCCGCTTCATCGAACATTTCGATCTTCACCGTGTCGCCGTACTTCATGAACTCGGTCTGCGGCGCGCCATGCTCGATCGTTTCGAGGCAGCGTTTTTCGGCGATACAGCAATAGCCGCGCTTTGCGTCCTTGTTTGAGACCGTGCCCGACCCGACAATCGCGCCCGCTCGCAAATTGCGCGTTTTCGCAGCGTGCGCGATCAGCTGGCCGAAGTGGAACACCATGTCCGTGCCGGCGTCTGGCTGGCCGACTTTCTTGCCGTTCCAATGGACGATCATCGGCCGGTGCACGCGGCCTTCGCGCCAGTGTTCGCCGAGTTCGTCGGGCGTCACGGCGACCGGTGCGAACGAAGAGGCCGGCTTGCTCTGGAAAAACCCGAAGCCCTTCGCGAGTTCGGCGGGAATCAGGTTGCGCAACGACACGTCGTTGACGAGCGTGATCAGACGCACGCTTTTGAGCGCCTGCTCGGGCGTCGCGCCCATCGGCACGTCCGTGGTGATAACCGCAACTTCTGCCTCGAAGTCGATGCCGAACGCTTCGGATGCACAGACCACGTCGTCTTTCGGACCGATGAAGTCGTCGCTGCCGCCCTGGTACATCAGAGGATCGGTCCAGAATTCGGGCGGCATCTCCGCGCCGCGCGCGCGCCGCACGAGTTCGACGTGATTCACATACGACGATCCGTCCGCCCATTGGAAAGCGCGGGGCAGCGGCGCCATGCAGTCGCTTGCGTCGAACGAAAACGTATTCCGCGCGCGCCCCTGATTGAGCGCGTCGTACAGGTCGTGCAGTTGCGGCGCGTAGAAGGTCCAGTCGTCGAGCACGCGTTGCAACGTGGGCGCGATCGCGTCGGCAACGGCCGCCGTGTGCAGGTCGCGGGACACGACAATCAGTTGGCCGTCGCGCGTGCCGTCTTTCAGCGTGGCAAGTTTCATGGATGATGAACCGGGTTAGTGACGATAGAGGGAATCTATTCTACGATGGTGAATCGGCGCAGCCCAAGCCCGCCTTGCCGAAACCCCTGTCAGGCGTATCGCAAGGGCTCTGCGGCCGGCTTTCTTTCACCGCTTCTGAACGCGCTTCGCGCGCCTTGCTCATGCCGAACACTGCCCGCTCCGGCGCAATTCCTAACCGCGAGGTCGCCGACGCCGCCGAAGCATCCGACATCGACGACGAGGCCGCCGAAACCGCCGACGCTGCCGACGCAGCCGACGCCGGCGAGGAAAAGCTGCGCTCGGGCATCCAGTCGATCGAAGTCGGCTTCAGGCTGCTCGACGTGCTGACCCGCGAACCGCGCGCCATGATGCTGCGCGATCTCGCGCAGCGCGCCGGCATGAGCCCCGCGAAAGCGCACCGCTATCTGGTGAGCTTTTTACGTCTAGGCGTCGTGTCGCAAGACCCGCTCTCCGGTCGATACGAACTGGGCGGCTTCGCGTTGCAACTCGGACTCGCGCGGCTTGCTCGCGCCGACGGCGTGAAGCTCGCGCGGATCGCGCTCGCCGAACTGCGCGACCGGCTCGACCTGACTGTGGGCATCGCCGTGTGGGGCAATCAGGGGCCGACCATGGTTCACTGGATGGAATCGAGCCATCCGGCGAAGGCGTCGTTGAAACTCGGCGACGTGATGCCGCTCCTCAGTTCCGCCACGGGCCTGCTCTTCGCGGCCTATCTGCCCGCGGGCAAGACCGGCGCGATGCTGGAACGCGAACTGGCCGACACCCGCCGCTCGTCGCACCTGGGCGTGCCGCGTACCCGCGAAGAAGTCGAAAGGGTGCTGGCGGACGTGCGCGAGCATGAAGCGGCGCGCGTCGAAGGCATGTTGCTGCCGACCATTCACGCGTTCTGCATGCCGGTATTCGATTCGACCGGCGAACTGGCGCTCGGCCTCGTCGCACTTGGTCACGAAGGCGCGTTCGACATTGGCTGGGGCGGCGAAATCGACACGGCGCTGCGTGAATGTGCGCAAAAGCTGTCGTACGAGCTGGGGTATAGTCCGACGCCGCGTTGAGGCTCGCTGCCGCATCCATTCATTCGCACTTTGCGCCCGCACTGCACGCATTCAATCGCCGATGGCCCTACCTTCCACCGCACGCCAGCCCGATCTGACGCTCGCTGACGAGCCGCGTGTCCGTTGGCGTACGTGGCGCTGGATCGCGGTCCTGCTCGTGGTCGGCGTTCTTCATTGGATCGCCGCGCAATGGGTCGAGCGCCACCGCGCGACGCTGAATCCATCCGACGACGAACATGTCCCAGTGCAGGTTGCGCTTCTCAAACCGGAACGTATCGAGCGCAATCCGGCTGCCACGGCCCCGGCTGCGCCCACGCCCGAGCCAAAACGCAAGCCCGTCGCTGGCAAGCCGCGCGAGCATGTGTTGACCGCGTTGCGACCGGCCGAGAAGCCTACCGCCGACGCCGCTATCGCCGCATCGGACACCTCCGCCAGCGCGCCTGTCGCAAACGTGACGCCGGCGAGCGCCGCAAACTCCACGCCCGCAAGCGCGACGGCAAGCGCAGCGCCGGCCGCGCCAGCGCCGCCGGGCGTCAAGTTCTCGGTCCCGCCGTCCGGCGAACTCCAGTACGACACGTTTTACAACGGCGTGCGAAACCAGCCGGGCACGATCCATTGGACCAGCAGCGCGCAAAGTTACGAAATGGTGGTTTCGGTGCCCTTACCTTTTGTCGGCACCTTCGTGTATTCGAGCCATGGCCGTATTGATGCATTCGGCCTCGCTCCCGAGCAATACGTGGAAAAGCGCGGTCGCCGCGTGGAAGATGTTTCCATCTTCAACCGCGCCGACAAAAAGATCGCCTTCACGCGAACACCCTCCACACTGCCATTGCCCGACGGCGCGCAAGACCGCTTCAGCATGATCATGCAACTGGCGAGCCTGGTGCGCGGCGACCCCGATGCCTACAAGCCGGGCGTGACGCGCCAGTTTTTCGTGATAGACAGCGATAGTGGTGAAAATTGGCCGGTCGAGACTATTGGCGATGAAACCATCCGCACCGCGCAGGGCTACGTGCAAACGCGCCATTTCAAGCGGCTGCCGCGCCGCCAGGGCGACCAGCGCCGCATCGACGTATGGCTCGCGCCTTCGCTCGGCTGGCTGCCCGCGCGACTCGTGCAGACGGAGCCGAACGGCACGCAGTTCGAACTGGTGTGGCGCGGCAAGATCAGTGTCGATAACCACGCGGGCTCGTCCGATATGTCGCCGGCTGCCTCCCCTTCAGCCGCGCCGACAGCCGCCTCCGACGCAGCGCCAGCCGCGCCGCTGGCATCTCCGCCAGGCCCGCCTGTCAATTCGACCGGTGCCGACGACACTTCCGGCAACATCAAGCCCTGATACAAAGCCCGCCGGCACCGGCGGCGATGCGGGCATGCACTCGAATAGTGCCTCGCACATACTCGCGAAACTTCCGTCTCGATGCCGACTCTGCATCATCTGATGCAACCGTTGGCGGGCCGCATACGTATCTGCGTATATGCGCATACACGTCAGGCCTCGACCAATTCTTCCACTGCGATCCCCTTGAAGGAGCCCGCATGCAAGTGAACATCAACGGAATCGAGACGCGCTACGTGCTGAGCAATGAAGGCGGCGGCCCCTGGCTTACGTTCATTCATCAACTTGGCGGCGATCTGTCCGTGTGGGACCAGCTCGCAGGCTATTTTCGCGACGACTATACGGTTCTGCGCTACGACGTGCGGGGTCACGGCCAAACGGAATTGTCAAAAGAGCCGTTCTCGGTTGGCGATCTTGCCGGCGACCTTGCCGCGCTGCTCGATGCGCTGGGTGCGCCGAGCACGCACCTCGTAGGTATGTCGATGGGCGGCATGATCGCGCAGCAGTTCGCGCTTGACCACTCGTCCCGTGTGGACTCGCTCACCATTGCCGACAGCGTTGCCGCGAATCCGCCCGAGGCCCGCGCCACATGGGACCAACGCGCCGCCAGCGCCCGCCGGGACGGCATGGCGCCGCTTGCGGCCGCAACGCTCGAACGCTGGCTGACCGAGCATTTTCGGGTCGCGCATCCCGAAGCAGTGGAGCCTATCCACGAGGCGCTGACCCGCACGTTGCCAGAAGGCTACGCCATGGCGTGCGAAGCGCTGCGCGAGTTCGACGTACGCGGTAAGCTGGGAGCGATTCACTGTCCAACCCTGGTCGTGGCAGGGCGCCACGATACGGGCACGCGGCCTGCTGCTAGTCAGGAGATAGCAGATGCCATTGAAGGCGCTCACTTCGAATTGCTCGACGCCGCTCACCTTGCGCCAGTCGAGCAGTCTCAACGTTTTGCCGCACTGCTTGAAACGTTTCTTGAAAGGCCGGTCTAACCGGTAGGTTCGGAACTTTTACAAGCGTCAATCCGGACCCACCCCTTGAATTCCACACCATAAGCTCCACGTATGGCGCAGGAATGGCCAGGAGCCAACGGAAATAAGGAGTGTCGCCATGCAAATGATCTACAACAGCCCTAACTATTGTGTCGTCGAATTTCCGCCGCAAGAAGGCCCGCTGGCCATGAAATCGGGTGGCTACGAGATCGTCGACAAAAACATGCAGCGTGAAATTTACATTGACGGTGCAATGGCGGCGCGGTTTCGCGAGAACGTGCAAAAGCTGATCGAAGAAGAACCGTCGCTAGACGAAGTCGACGAATTCCTCGGCCAGTTCGACAGCCTGATGCATCAGCCGGTAATCCTCCACTGACCTTAAGGTCACGCCGACGTTCTCGGCGGCAGGACCGTTTGTACAGTTTTCAACGTATTTGGCGACATATATCGACCACGCCGTCCGGCACCTTCGGCGGCCTCTACAAGATGGTCGGCAATGATGAAAGCGGTTCAGTGGGCTCAGCCTGCTGAACCGTTTTTCTTTTTGTGGTGTCCCTTCGCCGCGACGTGCTGCGCTCGGGTTGCGGTGTCGTTCAGTGGGATTCGCGCGCAGTCGTGCGTTGCGCGGTCTCTTAGGGCATTTGTCCCGACGTGAATTGCGCTTCCCGCGACATCCAGTCAGCGCCGCGCCGCCCGCGCCCGGCGAATTAGCCCGGCTACGGCTACAATGACTGGTTCCCGAAAAAGCCGGCGCAAGCCCTTGTCCGCCATGAACCAGCCTGCCCAAACTGCCAAGCCCGTCCGTCCCGAGCTCGCCTATACCCGCGGCACGGCGCTGCCCGCGCTGCTCAAGTCGCGCATTCTGATTCTGGACGGCGCAATGGGCACGATGATCCAGCGCTACAAGCTCGACGAAGCGCGCTATCGCGGCGAGCGTTTCAAGGACTACGGGCGCGACATCAAAGGCAACAACGAACTGCTGTCCATCACGCAGCCGCAGATCATCAGCGAGATTCACGAGCAGTATCTGGCTGCTGGCGCCGACATCATCGAGACGAACACGTTCGGCGCGACCACGGTCGCGCAGGCGGACTACGGCATGGAAGCGCTTGCAGTCGAAATGAATCTGCAGTCGGCAAAGCTCGCGCGCGCCGCATGCGACAAGTATTCGACGCCCGACAAGCCGCGCTTCGTAGCAGGCGCGATCGGACCGACGCCGAAGACCGCGAGCATTTCGCCCGACGTGAACGATCCCGGCGCACGCAACGTCACGTTCGACGAATTGCGCGCGGCCTATTACGAGCAGGCAAAGGCGCTGCTAGAAGGCGGCGCGGACCTGTTTCTCGTCGAAACGATCTTCGACACGCTCAATGCGAAGGCCGCGCTTTTCGCGCTCGACGAACTGTTCGAAAACACCGGCGAACGTTTGCCGATCATGATCTCCGGCACGGTCACCGACGCCTCGGGGCGCATTCTCTCGGGTCAGACCGTCGAAGCATTCTGGAATTCGCTGCGGCATGCAAAGCCGCTCACGTTCGGTTTGAACTGCGCGCTGGGCGCGGCGTTGATGCGCCCTTACATCGCCGAACTTGCGAAGCTCTGCGACACGTATGTGTCGTGCTATCCGAACGCAGGCTTGCCGAATCCAATGAGCGATACGGGATTCGACGAATTGCCGGCCGACACGTCCGGACTGCTCAAGGAATTCGCCGAAGCGGGTCTCGTGAACATAGCGGGCGGCTGCTGCGGTACGACGCCGGAGCACATCGCGGCGATAGCGAAGGCGCTCGCCGAAGTGAAGCCGCGCAAATGGCCGACGCAGTATCGCGACGCCGCTTAAGCGGCGTCCAGGCAGACGCAACGCAGACGCACCGCAGACGCAACCGAGCCGCACCTAACGCACGCAATCGACTCGCATATACGCCATGACAGATCACACCATGCGCCTTGCCGGCCTAGAGCCGTTCAACGTCACGTCCGGGACGCTTTTCATCAACGTTGGTGAACGAACCAATGTGACAGGATCGAAGGCGTTCGCACGAATGATCCTGAACGACCAGTTCGACGAAGCCATTGCCGTCGCGCGCCAGCAGGTGGAAAACGGCGCGCAGGTGATCGACGTGAACATGGACGAGGCGATGCTCGACTCCAAAGCGGCGATGGTCCGCTTCATGAATCTGATCGCGTCGGAGCCGGACATCGCGCGCGTGCCGATCATGATCGACTCGTCGAAGTGGGAAGTGATCGAAGCTGGCCTGAAGTGCGTGCAAGGCAAGGCGATCGTCAACTCCATCTCGCTCAAGGAAGGCGAAGAAGCGTTCCGCCATCACGCGAACCTGATTCGCCGCTACGGCGCGGCCGCCGTCGTCATGGCTTTCGACGAGCAGGGCCAGGCCGACACGTTCGAGCGCAAGACGCAGATCTGCAAGCGCTCGTACGACTTCCTCGTGAACGAAGTGGGCTTTCCGCCGGAAGACATTATCTTCGACCCGAACATCTTCGCGATTGCCACCGGCATCGAAGAACACAACAACTACGCGGTCGATTTCATCAACGCGACGCGCTGGATCAAGGAAAACCTGCCGTACGCGAAGGTGAGCGGCGGCGTGTCGAACGTGTCGTTCTCGTTTCGCGGCAACGATCCGGTGCGCGAGGCGATTCACACCGTGTTCCTGTATCACGCAATTCAGGCCGGGATGGACATGGGCATCGTCAACGCCGGGCAGCTCGGCGTGTATGCCGACCTCGATCCGGAACTGCGCGAACGCGTTGAAGACGTGGTCCTGAACCGTCGCCAGGACGGCACCGACCGCCTGCTCGAAATCGCCGACAAATTCAAGACCGGCGCCGCAAAGAAAGAAGAGAACCTGGAGTGGCGTAATCAGCCGGTCGAGAAGCGCCTGTCGCATGCGCTCGTGCACGGCATTACGAACTTCATCGTCGAAGATACCGAGGAAGTGCGCGCGAAGATCGCGGCCGCAGGCGGCCGTCCGATCAACGTGATCGAAGGCCCGTTGATGGACGGCATGAACATCGTCGGCGACCTGTTCGGTCAGGGCAAGATGTTCCTGCCGCAGGTCGTGAAGTCGGCCCGTGTAATGAAGCAGGCGGTTGCGCATCTGATCCCGTTCATCGAAGAAGAAAAGAAGCAACTCGCGGCTGCGGGCGGCGACGTGCGTGCGAAGGGCAAGATCGTCATTGCGACCGTCAAGGGCGACGTGCACGACATCGGCAAGAACATCGTGTCGGTGGTGCTTCAGTGCAATAACTTCGAAGTGGTCAACATGGGCGTGATGGTTCCGTGCAACGACATTCTCGCGAAGGCGAAGGTCGAAGGCGCGGACATCATCGGACTCTCCGGACTGATCACGCCGAGTCTCGAGGAAATGGCCTACGTCGCGTCGGAAATGCAGCGCGACGACTACTTCCGCGTGAAGAAGATTCCGCTGCTGATCGGCGGCGCGACCACCTCGCGCGTGCACACCGCAGTGAAGATCGCTCCGCATTACGAAGGCCCCGTGGTGTATGTGCCTGACGCGTCGCGTTCGGTGTCCGTCGCGTCGAGTCTGCTGTCTGACGAAGGCGCGACAAAGTATCTCGACGAATTGAAGTCCGACTACGAGCGCATTCGCAATCAGCACGCGAACAAAAAGGCGCTGCCTATGGTCTCGCTCTCCGAAGCCCGCGCGAACAAAACGCCGATCGACTGGAAAGGCTATCAGCCGGTCAAGCCGAAGTTCATCGGCCGGCGCGTGTTCAAGAACTTCGATCTGAACGAGCTGGCCAACTACATCGACTGGGGGCCGTTCTTCCAGACCTGGGACCTCGCCGGTCCTTATCCGGCGATTCTGAACGACGAGATCGTCGGCGAATCGGCGCGGCGCGTGTTTTCCGACGGCAAGTCGATGCTCGCGCGTCTGATCCAGGGTCGCTGGCTGCAGGCAAACGGCGTGATCGCGCTGCTGCCCGCCAACACGGTCAACGACGACGACATCGAAATCTACACGGACGAATCGCGCACCGAAGTCGCGCTCACCTGGCGCAACCTGCGGCAGCAAAGCGTGCGACCGGTGGTAGACGGCGTGATGCGTCCGAACCGTTCGCTAGCCGACTTCATTGCGCCGAAAGACTCGGGCGTGGCGGACTACATCGGCATGTTCGCGGTCACGGCGGGTCTCGGCGTCGATGTGAAGGAAAAGCAGTTCGAAAAGGATCACGACGACTACAGCGCAATCATGCTGAAGGCGCTTGCCGACCGTTTCGCCGAAGCCTTTGCCGAAGCGCTGCATGCGCGGGTGCGGCGCGACCTGTGGGGTTACGCCAACACCGAAAACCTGTCGAGCGACGACCTGATCGCGGAAAAGTATCGCGGCATTCGCCCGGCGCCCGGCTATCCGGCGTGCCCGGACCATCTGGTGAAGCGTGACATGTTCGAGGTGCTGCAAGCGGGCGACATCGGCATGAGCGTGACCGAATCGCTTGCCATGCTGCCGGCGGCCAGCGTCTCCGGCTTCTATCTCGCGCATCCGGACAGCACGTATTTCTCGGTGGGCAAGATCGGCCAGGACCAGCTGGAAGATTACGCACAGCGAATGTCTCTTTCGAAGGCGGATGCCGAGCGGGCGTTGGCGCCGTTGCTCTAAGCCGGTGAGAGCCGATCTGCCGGCGTGGCGGGAAACCCACTATATCCGGCGAGAAAGACTGAATATTTGCGGCAACGTAATTTTCGGCTTTGTAGACTGAGGCGGCTTGACCCGCCAGACGCGGCTAAAACGCGTCGGCTTAACTAATTGCAACCGTCGACGGAGAAAATCCTATGAAGAAGCTGGTGCTGTTATTGACTGCTGTTTCGCTTGCCGCGGGCGCTTCGGCGGCGCTCGCGCAAACTGCCGCTCCCGGCGGTTCGAGCGCGGTCAGCTCGTACTCCCCGCCCACGGTCAAACACGTCAAGAAACCGAAGAAGCAAAAAATGAAGAAAGGTGAGTCAGCTCCCGCAGTCGCTCCGGCAGCCGCCAGTCAGTAAGCAGGCTGCACGGCCACAGCGCTTTCGGCCTCGCAACGAAAAAGAGCCCGCGTCGAGCGGGCTCTTCTTTCATTCAGACATGAGGCGCGGGCCGCCGGGCATCAGGTCTACGGCAAATACAGCACGCGCATATCCCTCGCGAGCCGATCGCAGTGGCGTGGCTCGCTCGCGAGAATCACAGTCCCCAGACAATGTCTGCGTTCTCTTTTTGCGCGGCGCGCAGCATGTCGAGGAACGGGTAAGCGCGCTGTGCGAGTCCAGGCGGAATCTCGTGATGCTCGTGGCCCTCTTCGCCTTCGTGGAAATGGCCGTCGTGCTCGGCGCGTTCCTGCTTGTCGAAGGTGATGGCCGCTTCGAGTTTGGTGATAGCGTCTGCGAGTTCGTCGTGAGTAATGACGCCTCGTTCACCCAGACGTTTGCCGACAATGCCGACCAGATGCTGTGCCAGATTATTGAGCATGATCACGTCTGGGCAAGCGCGACATTTGAAAGTAATCAGCATGACTGTTCCCTTTTTCGTTATGTTCGATTGACGCGCGAGCGGCGCTCAATGCAGCCGTCAGCGCGCGCTCCGTTAGCTCGCCAAAGAGACGCGGCGGCATCGGCCCTTGCTGGGCATCTGATTGAACATATTAGCACCTGCTAAAATCCGTCTGGACGGAAAAGCGCGCCTCGCTGCGCCGCGCGCACAGGTGCAAGCGGCGCAGCCAGCCCGGCCGGTTCGCGCCTGCATGCCGCCGCGCCCATGCCGTTGCAGGGCGCCGCGCAACGCGCTTATTGTGTTGCAGGCAGCGTGCCCGATGGCGCGTCCGTCATGCCGACGCGTTGACGAGCGAACCGCCGCTTTCCACGCTTCTGACGAATCGGCCGTGCCTGCCGCGCGGCCGGCGCCTCTTCCGCATCACCGGATTGCCTCACTGGACTCGCAACAAGCATGCTGCCCGCACATAAACATACTCTCGAAACACTGCTCGCCGACACGGTGAAGCAGGTAGCTCTTGCCACGCAAGGTGCGGCCGAAGCCGCGTTCGTGTCGCCCACCATCGCGCTGGAGCGACCCAAAGTCGCCGCCCACGGCGACGTCGCGTGCAATGTGGCGATGCAACTCGCCAAGCCGCTGCGCGCCAATCCGCGCCAGCTCGCGCAACAGATCGTCGACGCGCTGCTCGCGCAGCCGCAAGCGCGCGGACTCATTGAAGCCGCGGAAGTCGCCGGTCCCGGCTTCATCAACCTGCGCCTCGCCGCCACGGCGAAGCAGGCCGTGATTGCCGCCGTGCTCGCCGAGAAAGAAACGTATGGCCGCTCGCAACGCGACGCCGGTAAGCATGTGCTCATCGAATTCGTGTCGGCGAACCCGACGGGACCGCTGCACGTCGGCCACGGCCGCCAGGCCGCGCTCGGCGACGCGCTGTCGAACGTGCTCGCGTCGCAAGGCTGGGACGTGCATCGCGAGTTCTACTACAACGACGCCGGCGTGCAGATCGCAACGCTCGCGCTGTCCACCCAGGCGCGCGCACGCGGTCTCGCTCCGGGCGACGAAGGCTGGCCCGCTTCGGCGTACAACGGCGAGTACATTGCCGACATCGCGAAAGACTATATGAACGGCGTCACGGTATCGGCGAGCGACGGTGAACCCGTCACCGGCGCGGGCGACGTCGAAAACCTCGACGCGATCCGCCGTTTCGCGGTCGCGTACCTGCGCCGCGAGCAGGACATGGACTTGCAGGCGTTCGGCGTGAAGTTCGACCAGTACTATCTGGAGTCGTCGCTTTATACCGAAGGCCGCGTGGAGAAGACCGTGCAGGCGCTGATCGCCGCGGGCAAGACCTACGAGCAGGAAGGCGCCCTCTGGCTGCGCACGACCGACGACGGCGACGACAAAGACCGGGTCATGCGCAAAACCGACGGCACGTACACGTACTTCGTGCCTGACGTCGCGTATCACGTCGCGAAGTGGGAACGCGGCTTCACGAAGGTCATCAACATTCAGGGCTCCGATCACCATGGCACGATCGCGCGTGTGCGCGCCGGCCTGCAAGGTCTCGGCATCGGCATTCCCAAAGGTTACCCGGACTACGTGCTGCACAAGATGGTTACGGTCATGCGCAACGGCGAAGAGGTGAAGATCTCGAAGCGCGCGGGCAGCTATGTGACGGTGCGCGATCTGATCGAATGGTCGGGCGGCGCGACGCCGGGCTCCGAAGCCGCTGTCGATCTGATCGACGAAGAAACGATTCGCCGTGGCCGCGACGCTGTTCGCTTCTTCCTGATTTCGCGCAAGGCGGATACGGAGTTCGTCTTCGACATCGACCTCGCGTTGAAACAAAATGACGAAAACCCCGTGCACTACGTGCAGTATGCACATGCCCGGATCTGCTCCGTGATAGCCGAATGCAAGGCCCGCTACAGCGGCGATCAAAGTACTGACGAAAGCGCGCTTGCCAGCGTCGACCTCGCGCCGCTCACGAGCGAGCGCTCAATGGCCTTGCTGAACAAGCTCGCCGAGTTCCCGGACATGCTTCAACATGCCGCCGACGAACTCGCGCCGCACGCGGTCGCGTTCTATCTGCGCGACCTCGCCGGGGAATTCCACTCGTTCTACAATGACAGAGCCGAGCGCGTGCTGGTCGACGATGCCGCCGAACGCAATGCACGCGTCGCGCTGCTGGCGGCCACGCGTCAGGTGCTCGCCAACGGTCTTGCGATCATCGGCGTCTCCGCTCCAGTCAAGATGTAAGTCCTCCGGCGCAACATGTATGCGGCCGTCGTTATAATCGGCGGCCGTTCCAGGATTCTTTTTGCAGGTAATTCGTACGATGGCAAAACCACGCCGCACAACAAAGCAATCGAAACAAACCGGGGGCACTTTTCTCGGCATCGTGCTGGGCCTGATCGTCGGCCTTGCGATCGCGGTAGTGGTGGCGCTTTATATCACCCGTGCGCCTACGCCGTTCGTCTCGAAGGTGGCGCCGCCTGCTGCATCCGATTCGAGCGCGAGCCAGGCGCAATACGATCCGAACCGTCCGCTGCAAGGCAAGACGCCGGGGCAGCCGGTGCCGCAAGCGGCACAACCCGCGCCGCCCAATACCGCGCCTGGCCAGACCAACTCGCAGACGCAGTCGGGCATGCTGGAACAGCCTCAGATCATCGAAGTGCCGCCGACCATCGGCAATAATCCGAACGCCAACGCGAACGGCACCGCGGTCGCTCCGAAGCCGGCTCAGGATAACGGCAGCAGCACCACCGCCGCCGCGCCCGCGAAGAAGCCGCAAGCCACCAGCGCGCCGGCGGCCACGGCCGCGGGTTCGGCGCCGAAAAGCACGTCGTCGGCCACGGCCGCAAACGGCAAACCGGGTTCGGGCGCAGCCCCGGCGCCGGGCGACGCGAACACCGGCTACTTCCTGCAAGTGGGTGCGTACAAGACCGCTGCCGACGCCGAACAGCAACGCGCGCGTCTCGCGTTCCAGGGATTCGAGTCGAAGGTCACGCAGCGCGATGCGGGCGGTGTCACGTACTATCGCGTACGTATCGGACCGTTTTCGAAGTTCGAGGACATGAACGCGAACCGTCAGCGCCTGTCGGACGCGGGCGTGGACACAGCGGTCATCCGTTTCACCAAACAATAAACAGCGAGCGATCCGCCGGCTGCGCCGCCGCCAAACTATCGGTGTGCGGCGCCTGTCACAGGAATCGCAAGCAAGATAAGCATGATTGAGCACGACGGACGATAGAACCGTCGAACGCCGACTTTAAAAACGGTGACGGGCATTTGCGTGGCGCCACTGTTTTACGCCTACCTGGGTCAACAAAACATGAAAAAACTGCTGAGCATTCTGTTCCTCTCGCTGGGGCTCGTCGCAGCCACGGCGCACGCATCGCCGACGGCGCCGGTCGCGGGCAAGGACTACACGGTGTTGCCGAGCGCGCAGCCCACCGACGTGCCCGCCGGCAAGATCGAAGTCACCGAATTCTTCTGGTACGGCTGCCCGCACTGCAACGAATTCAACCCGTACCTTGAAGCATGGGTGAAGAAGCAAGGTGCCGACGTGGTGTTCAAGCGCGTGCCGGTTGCCTTCCGCGACGACTTCATTCCGCATTCCAAGATGTATCACGCGCTCGACGCACTGGGTCTCGCCACACAACTCACGCCGAAAGTCTTCAACGAAATCCACGTCAATAAAAACTATCTGCTGACGCCCGAAGATCAGGCCAAATTCCTCGCCAAAAACGGCGTCGATCCGAAGAAGTACATGGACGCGTACAACTCTTTCTCGACGCAAAGCGCGTTGCAGAAAGACAAGAAGCTGCTCGAGGACTACAAGATCGACGGCGTGCCGACTATCGCAGTCCAGGGCAAGTATGAAACCGGCCCGGCCGCCACCAACAGCCTGCCTGGCACCGTGCAGGTGCTCGACTACCTGGTCCAGCAGGTTCGCGCAAAGAAGATGTAAAACCCGAGGCGCCGGAATGAGCTCACCGTTGAAAGTTTTCATTACCGGCGCGTCAAGTGGAATCGGCCTCGCGCTCGCCGCCGAATATGCGCGGCGCGGCGCGATTCTCGGCCTGGTAGCCCGCCGCGGCGACGCCCTTGCTGCCTTCCAGCGGTCTCATCCGCAGAACCCCATTTCCATCTATTCCGTCGACGTCCGTGACGCCGAGGCGCTCGCCGATGCCGCCGCGCAATTCATCGCGCAGCACGGCGTGCCGGACATCGTAATCGCCAATGCCGGCGTGAGCCGCGGCGCGGTCACCGGACAAGGCGATCTGCGCACGTTCCGCGAAGTGATGGACGTCAACTACTTCGGCGTGGTCGCCACATTCGAGCCGTTCGCCGCGCCCATGATCGCGGCCAGGCGCGGAACGCTGGTCGGCATTGCCAGCGTAGCAGGCGTGCGCGGCTTGCCCGGCTCGGGTGCGTACAGCGCGTCGAAAACCGCGGCGGCGAAGTATCTCGAAGCGCTGCGCGTCGAGATGCGTCCGCTCGGCGTCGGCGTGGTCACGATCGCTCCTGGCTATGTCCGCACGCCGATGACCGCGCACAATCCGTACAGCATGCCCTTCCTGATGGACGCCGATCGTTTTGCCGCCAAGGCGGCGCGTGCGATCGAGCGTCGCACGGCTTACGCTGTGTTCCCCTGGCAGATGCGCGTCGTGGCAATGCTGCTGCATATAGCGCCGCGCTGGCTCTATGACCGCGTGTTCGAACGCGCGCCGCGCAAGCCGCGCGCCGTCGCCGAGTAAATCATGTCACTGCGTGCAGTCGATGCAACCGGCGTCGCGCACGAGAAAGCGGGTGCCGGCGCGCGCATCGTCTCGCTGGTGCCGAGCATCACCGAATTGCTGTTTGCTCTCGGCCTCGAACCGCAGATCGTCGGACGCACCGGCTTCTGCGTGCATCCGCGCGACAAGGTTCGCAACGTGCCCAAGGTCGGCGGCACGAAAGCGGTGAATATCGAAACGATTCGTGCGCTGCAACCTACGCATCTGATCGTCAATATCGACGAGAACGAGCGCCACACCGTCGAACAGTTGCGCGCGTTCGTGCCGCACGTCGTCGTCACGCATCCGCAGACACCGCACGATAACCTTTCGCTCTACGCGCTGCTGGGCGCGATTTTCGATCGGGATAAAGAAGCGCAGCGTCTCGCCGCAATGCTTGAAGCGCGTCTGCACGAGGCCGCCTCACGCGCGTTTGCTGCGCAGAACGTGCTGTATCTGATCTGGCGCGAACCATGGATGACCGTCGCGCGCGACACTTACATTTCCGCGATGCTGCGCCTCGTGAACTGGCACACGCTGCCCGACTTGCAAGGCGGAGCCGCGGGCGCGGCCCGCTATCCGGCGCTCGATTTCGACCACTCGCCGTGGCTTGCCGGCGTCGACCGTATTCTGCTTTCAAGCGAGCCATATCGCTTCACGCAAGCACATTGCGATGCGCTCAAAAGCGATCCGCGAATGGCCGGCAAGCGCATTGAGTTGATCGATGGCGAGATGGTGTCGTGGTACGGCGCGCGCGCTATCGACGGCATCGCTTATCTAGTGAAGCAGGCCTGGTCCGCATGAGCGCGCGGCGCGACTCCATATGAATATGCGGATTATGTTGTTGTCGTCGCAACGGCCCTTCGATAAGCTTTCGCGAAGGCCGGCGCGCGCCTGGTCCGTCAGTCGATCACCAGGTGGTCCCGACTGATGCCGGTCATGCGCGAGCGCTGGAAACGTATCAAAATGAAGTCGACGGCCACGCCGCCGTCGCCCGTCAACGGAACATAACCAGAAACCAGACGCACTGCCTGACTGCGCTTGTTATCGGAGATCTTATGCGCTTCAAACTGCTCGCAGCCGCCGTACTGTTCACAGCGCCCGCGCTCGTGCTCGCCAAACCGCTGACCGTCTGCACCGAGTCGAGCCCCGACGGCTTCGATGTCGTGCAGTTCAACTCGCTCGTCACGACGAATGCGTCGGCTGACGTGATTTTCAATTCGCTGGTCTCATACGACGAAGCCGCAAAGAAAGTGGTGCCGTCGCTGGCCGACAAATGGGACGTGAGCGCGGACGGCCTCACCTACACGTTCCACCTGCGCCCGAACGTGCAGTTTCAGACCACCGACTACTTCAAGCCGAGCCGGCCGCTGAACGCCGACGACGTCGTCTTCACGTTCGACCGCATGCTGAACGACAGTAACCCGTGGCACAAGGTGGCGGGCGCGAGCGGCTTCCCGCATGCTCAGTCGATGGGATTGCCGAAGCTCATCAAGTCGATCAGCAAGGTCGACGACAACACCGTCAAGTTCGAACTGAATGCACCGGACGCGACCTTCGTGTCGATCCTCACCATGGGCTTCGCCTCGATCTATTCCGCCGAGTACGCGGATCAGTTGCTCAAGGCCGGCAAGCAGGTCGATCTGAACTCGAAGCCTATCGGCACAGGTCCGTTCGAACTGAAGAGCTACACGAAAGACGCGGTGATCCGTTATGACGTGAATCCGTCCTACTGGGGCACGAAACCGAAGATCGACCGTCTGATCTACGCAATTACGCCAGACGCCACGGTGCGCGCGCAGAAGGTGAAGGCGGGCGAATGCCAGATTGCGTTGTCGCCGAAGCCGCAGGATCTCGCCGACGCAAAGGGCGACAAGTCGCTCGCCATTGTGCAAACGCCTGCATTCATGACCGCGTTCGTCGCGTTGAACACGCAGAAAAAGCCGCTCGACAATCAGAAAGTGCGCGCCGCTTTGAACATGGCGTTCGACCGCACCACGTATCTGAAGACCGTCTTCGACAACACCGCGACGCCGGCGGTCAATCCGTATCCGCCGAATACGTGGAGCTATGACAAGGCAGTGAAGGCGTGGCCGTACGATCCCGCGAAGGCCAAAAAGCTGCTCGCCGACGCGGGCTATCCGAACGGCTTCGAAACGACGATCTGGGTACGCCCGAACGGCAGCGTGCTGAATCCGAGTCCGAAGGCCGGCGCCGAACTGCTTCAGGCGGACTTCGCCAAGATCGGCGTGAAGGCGGACGTGAAAGTGATCGAATGGGGCGAACTGATCAAGCAGGCCAAGCAGGGCCAGCATGATTCGCTATTCATGGGCTGGGCCGGCGACAACGGCGACCCGGACAATTACCTGTCGCCGCTCTTTAGCTGCAACGCGGTGAAGTCGGGCATCAACTTCGCGCGCTTCTGCAATGAGGATCTCGACAAGCTCATCGCCGACGGCAAGTCCACGCCCGATCAGGCCAAACGCGCGAAAGCGTATCAGGCCGCGCAGCAGATCATCCACGATCAGGCGCTGTGGATTCCGCTCGGCTATCCGACTGCCGCGGCTATCACGCGAACCAACGTGAGCGGTTATCACGTGAGTCCGTTTGGACGACAGAACTTTGGAACGGTGGCCGTGCAGTAGTCACTCGCTGCGCTCTGAAGCGTAAAAAAAGCTCGGAGGCGAAAGCCCCGGGCTTTTTTGTCGACGTCTCAAACTTGGCGAACCATCACGCCGAAAAGCGCATCACTCCATCCGCATCCAGCCTGCGCTTTAGCGCGCCCGCCAGCCACAGCAGATGCAAGTGCGCGAGCGCCTCGCCCATCGCGAACGTCAACTGGTGGATATCGAGCTCGCGCTTGAACATTAGCGGAACGATATCTGCCGCGCTTTGCGGCTTTTGCGCACACGCCTCGCGGACTTCGGCGAGACGCGCGTCGTGATGTTCGCGCAGCTGCCTCACGCGCGTACGCACGCCGCGAAACGGCTTGCCATGCGAGGGCAGCGCGAGCGTGTCCTCGGGCATTGCTTCGTAGCGCGCAAGCGATTCCAGATACAGCGCGAGCGGCGAGCCCTCCGGTTCCATCGCGAAGACCGACACATTCGTCGATATGCGCGGCAAAACCATATCGCCGGAGATCAGCACGCCGATCTCCTCGCAATGCAACGCGCAGTGCTCCGGCGAGTGACCGAAGCCCGTCACCACGCGCCACGTCTTGCCACCGATCCTGACGGCATCCGCTTCGCGCAAGCGTCGGTATTGGTCGGGGACTTCAGGCACCAGGTTCGCGTAATAGCTCTGGCGGCTGCGTAGCTTGTCGAGCGACGCCTCGTCGGTCACGCCATGCAGCGCGAAGTGGCGCGCAGCGCCCTCGCCGCCCGCGTTCGAGCCGTCGCCCGCCGCCATCACGCGAGCCTGCATGTATTCGCCGAGCGTCATCCATAGGCGGGCGTCCCAGCGCTTCTTGTCACCGCCGCTGCAAACCCAGTGCGCGAGACCGACGTGGTCCGGGTGGCAATGCGTGACGATCACGCGCAGCACCGGCAAACCGCCGAGCACGGACTCGAACACCGTCTCCCAGTTCTCCTTGATCGCGTCGGACGCGATTCCGCAGTCGACCACCGTCCATCCGTCCTGACCGTCGATCTGATCCCGCAGCAGCCAGAGATTGATATGGTCGAGCGCAAACGGCAGCGGCATCCGCACCCAGAAGACGCCGGGTACGACTTCCTGCGCGTGGCCGGGTTCGGGCAATGTGTCTTTGAACGGATAGTCGAGTTGATGTTCGAGCGCATTCATTTCGGATGTCTTCCTCCACGCGTTCCGCGTACTTGCCGCAGGTTGCATTCAACCCAAGTTGACGATAACGTAAACGTCGATTCTATCGTTCAATCCGATTTTTTGCCCGGTTACTGAATGTCCCGATGAACACGCAATACACGATCACCGAGCTCGCGCGGGAGTTCGACGTCACACCGCGCGCGATCCGCTTCTACGAAGATCAGGGTTTACTCTCGCCGAGCCGCGAAGGTTCGAGCGGCTTGCGGCGCGTCTACTCGGGCCGCGACCGCACGCGGCTCAAGCTCACGTTGCGCGGCAAACGGCTTGGTTTCACGCTCTCCGAGATTCGCGATCTGCTGGACGTCTATGAATCGCCAACTGACACGGTGCCGCAACTGCAAGCGTTTCTCGCCACGGTCGCGCGTCATCGCGACGTGCTGGAGCGTCAACTGGAAGACCTGAACGCGACGCTCGAAGACCTCGCGCAATATGAAGCTCAGGCGCGGGCGCTGCTCGAGAACGGCACGCACAAGGCACGTGAAGCCAAGCCCGCGTAAGCGGGCGGAGAACCGCCGCCCAGCAGTTTTTTGCCGCAAGTTGAGCCGTGTAACGATGCGGAACAGGAGCATTGAGCGGAGTTAGTCGGAAAAGTCGGCGAGTGCCCTGCAACGCTCAGGTGGCGGCGGGTCATCAACCGGTTGGCGCAATGCGTCGAAGGCGCACTCGAACGATACAATCACGGGTGTCTTCACGACATGAGACGAATGCACGGTCGACATGAATCACTTCCCCAAACTGTTGTCGTCGCAAATCGGCTTTGACGTCGCGGAAACGCTGCTCGAAGGATTCAACCGGCACTACCGGATCTTTCGCGACGCGGCGATCCACGCCAAGGCGCTGTTCGAAAGCGGCGACTGGCACGGTCTGCAAAAGCTGGCTCGCGAGCGCATTACTTCATACGACGATCGCGTGGAAGAATGCGTCGCGCTGCTCGAAGACGAGTACGACGCGGAGAATATCGACAGCGAAGTATGGCAGCAGATCAAGCTGCACTACATTGGGTTGCTGACCACGCATCGTCAGCCCGAGTGCGCGGAAACGTTCTTCAATTCCGTCTGCTGCAAAATCCTGCATCGCTCGTATTTCAACAACGACTTCATCTTCGTGCGCCCGGCGATCTCGACGGAATACATCGAGAACGACGAACCCGCGGCAAAGCCTACCTACCGTGCGTACTATCCCGGCAAGGATGGCCTCGCCGCCACGCTCGAGCGCATCGTCACGAACTTCCAGCTGGAGCCGCCGTTCGAAGATCTGACGCGCGACGTCGGCTGCGTGATGCAGACCATTCACGACTCGTTCGGTACATTCGACGAAGCGCCGAACTTCCAGATTCATGTGCTTTCGTCGCTGTTCTTCCGAAACAAGTCGGCGTATATCGTCGGCAGAATTATCAACGGCGATATGCTGCTGCCGTTCGCGGTGCCGCTGCGCCACGTGCAGCCGGGCTTGCTCGCGCTGGATACCGTGCTGCTCAAGCGCGAACAGTTGCTGATCATTTTCAGCTTCTCGCACTCGTACTTCCTGGTCGATATGGAAGTGCCGTCCGCTTATGTGGAATTCCTCGGCACTATCATGCCGGGCAAACCGAAGGCCGAGATCTACACGTCAGTCGGCTTGCAGAAGCAGGGCAAGAATCTGTTCTATCGCGACTTGCTGCATCACCTGTCGCATTCGAGCGATCAGTTCATCATCGCGCCGGGCATCAAAGGGCTCGTGATGCTGGTGTTCACGCTGCCCTCGTTTCCGTATGTGTTCAAGCTGATCAAGGACAACTTCCCGCCGCCGAAAGAAACTACGCGCGCGAAGATCCAGGAGAAGTATCAGCTGGTGAAACGGCACGACCGCCTGGGCCGCATGGCGGACACGCTCGAATATTCGAGCGTTGCGCTGCCCCTTTCGCGACTCGACGAAGCGCTCCTGCGCGAACTGGAAAAGGAAGTGCCGTCGCTGCTCGAATACGACGGCGACAATCTCGTAATTCGCCATATGTACATCGAACGTCGCATGGTGCCGCTCAATCTGTTCCTGCAAAACGGCAGCGACAACGACGTCGATCACGGCATCAAGGAATATGGCAACGCGGTAAAAGAACTGATGCAGGCGAACATTTTCCCCGGCGACATGCTGTACAAGAACTTCGGCGTAACGCGCCACGGCCGTGTCGTGTTTTACGACTACGACGAGATCGAATATCTGACCGATTGCAACGTGCGAGCGGTGCCCGCGCCGCGTAACGAGGAAGACGAAATGTCAGGCGAGCCGTGGTACTCGGTCGGCCCGCACGACATTTTCCCGGAGACGTATGGCACTTTCCTGCTCGGCGACCCACGCGTGCGCCGCTCGTTCCTGCAGCATCACGCCGACTTCTTCGATCCCGCGCTGTGGCAAAAGCATAAGGACCATCTACTGAAAGGCGAACTGCCCGATTTTTTCCCGTACGACAGCAACGTGCGCTTCTGCATCCGCTACCCGGAACGCTTTGCCGATACGGCATCCAACGCACCGAATGCTCAGGACGCCGCGCAAGCGCCAGAGAACGAGCGCAGCGTAAGAGTCGCATAGCGGCTCGCACGCCGCATGAATGACGCTCGTACGACACCGAATCTAACGTAACGACCCGGCCGCTCAAACGGTCGAATAACCGCCAAGACGCTTTATGAACACTAACGCTTCCAACCCCGCTCACCCGCTCGCTCATCTGTTCGACAACAACGACGCGTGGGTTGCCCGCAAACTGTCCGAAGATCCCGAGTACTTCTCGCGCCTTGCGCATCAGCAGACGCCCGAGTATCTGTGGATCGGCTGCTCCGATTCGCGCGTGCCGGCCAACCAGATCATCGGCTTGCCGCCGGGCGAAGTGTTCGTGCATAGAAACATCGCAAACGTAGTGGTGCATACCGATCTGAACTGTTTGTCGGTGATCCAGTTCGCGGTGGATCTGCTGAAGGTCAAGCACATCATGGTGGTCGGCCACTATGGCTGTTCGGGCGTGGGCGCGGCATTGCACGGCCGCCGCGTGGGTCTCGCGGATAACTGGCTGCATCACGTGCAGGACGTGCGGACGAAGCATGCCGCGCTGCTCGACGAATGGCCGCTCGGCGAGGCGCGTCACCGGCGTCTCGTCGAACTGAACGCTTTGGAACAAGTGGTGAACGTGTGCCGCACGACCATCATCAACGATGCATGGGCGCGCGGCCAGGAACTGACCGTGCACGGCTGGGCGTACGGCGTGCACGACGGCAAGGTGCGCGACCTCGGCATGACGATCAATAACGCGGCCGCGCTCGATGAAACTTACCAGCGCTGCGTCGCCGCCGTGTCGGCAAGCCGCGCGCATCAGGCGGACAACGACGTGGTCGCCGCCGATGCGGCCCAGCTTGGCGACGTGCCGGCTATCGTCGAAGGTGTGATCAAGGAGCTAAAACATGAGTGAGACAAAAATGAACGGCACAACGGCTGATCCAGTTGTAATCGTGAGCGCGGCGCGCACGCCGATGGCCGCGTTCCAAGGCGATTTCGCGTCGCTGACGGCGCCGCAACTCGGCTCGGTGGCGATCGAAGCTGCGGTTCAACGCGCGGGCCTCAAGCCCGAGCAGATCGACGAGGTGGTGATGGGCTGCGTGCTGCCGGCCGGCCTCGGCCAGGCGCCCGCACGCCAGGCCGCGCTCGGCGCCGGCCTGCCGCTTGCAACCGGCAGCACTACGGTCAACAAGATGTGCGGCTCCGGCATGCGCGCGGCGATGTTCGCGCACGACATGCTGGCCGCCCGCTCGGTGGACGTGATCGTCGCGGGTGGCATGGAGAGCATGACGAATGCGCCGTACCTGTTGCCGAAGGCGCGCGGCGGCATGCGCATGGGTCACGGCCAGGTGATCGATCATATGTTCTACGACGGCCTCGAAGACGCGTACGAAAAAGGCCGCCTGATGGGCACGTTCGCGGAAGAATGCGCGGCTTCGTTCGACTTCACGCGCGACGCGCAGGACGCATTCGCCGTCGAATCGCTGAACCGCGCGAAGCGCGCGAACGAAGACGGATCGTTCGCGTGGGAAATCGCACCGGTGAAGGTTGAGAGCCGCAAAGGCGAAGTCACCATCGATCGTGACGAACAGCCGTTCAAGGCGAACCTCGAAAAGATCCCGACGCTCAAGCCCGCATTCAGCAAAACCGGCACGGTGACGGCAGCGAACTCGTCGTCGATTTCGGACGGCGCCGCGGCTCTCGTGATGATGCGCGAATCGACGGCCAAGCGTCTCGGCGTCACGCCGATTGCGCGCGTGGTCGGCCACTCGACTTTCGCGCAGGAGCCGGCGAAATTCACCACTGCGCCGGTCGGCGCGATTCGCAAGCTGTTCGAGAAGAACGGCTGGCGCGCCGACGAAGTCGATCTGTACGAAGTCAACGAAGCGTTCGCCGTGGTGACCATGGCGGCGATGAAAGAGCACAAGCTGCCGCACGACAAGGTCAACGTGCACGGCGGCGCATGCGCGCTCGGCCATCCGATCGGCGCATCGGGCGCACGTATTCTCGTCACGCTGATCGGCGCGCTGAAACAGCGCGGCGGTAAGCGCGGCGTCGCGACGCTGTGCATCGGCGGCGGCGAAGCGACTGCAATGGGTATCGAACTGATTTGACGCGTAGTACGTACGTTCAAGCGTGTCACTTGGTCTGAGGTGAATCATGAAGACAGTGTTGATCGTCGGTGCATCGCGCGGCATCGGCCAGGAGTTTGTCCGGCAGTACAAACATAGTGGCTGGCGGGTGCTCGCCACCGCGCGCGACGGCGCCGCGCTCGACACCCTCACTCAGCATGGCGCGCAAACCTATTCCGTCGACGTGACCGAGCCGGAGGATATCGCCGCGCTCGGCTGGAAGCTCGATGGCGAGCATGTGGACCTTGCCATCGTTGTGTCGGGCGTGTACGGCCCGCGCACCGAAGGCATCGAAACCATCACCGCCGAAGACTTCGACCATGTCATGCACACCAACGTGCGCGGCCCGATGCAGCTGATGCCGATCCTGCTGCCGCTCGTCGAAGAATCAGGCGGCGTGCTCGCGGTGATTTCGAGCAAGATGGGCAGCATCGGTGAAACGAGCGGCACGAGCGGCTGGCTGTATCGCGTGAGCAAGGCGGCGTTGAACGACGCGCTCAAACTCGCGTCGCTCGACGCGCAGCGCGCCACGTGTGTGTCATTGCATCCCGGCTGGGTGCAAACCGACATGGGCGGCGCGCAGGCGGCGATCGACCCCGCGCGCAGCGTCGCCGGCATGCGCGAGGTGCTCAAGCAGGCCGCCGCGTCGCGCGAAGCGTTCAATGGCCGCTTTTATCAATACGACGGCACGCCGCTGGAATGGTGAGGAGACACGCTCATGGTGCTTGATCAGGACCACCTGATGGTCCGCGACGCGCTGCGCACATTCGTGCGCGAAGCAGTCACGCCGTACGCGGCGACGTGGGATCGCGAGCGCACGTTCCCGAAGGACGTTCACCGTCAACTCGCGGAACTTGGCGCATACGGCGTGCTGGTGCCCGAAACCTACGGCGGCGCCGGCATGGACGCGCTCGCGCTCGCGCTGATTCTCGAGGAAATCGCCGCGGGCGACGGCGGGACATCCACGGCGATCTCCGTGAACAATTGCCCCGTATGCAGCATCCTGCTGACTTACGGCAACGACGCGCAAAAGCGTGAGTGGCTCACGCCGCTCGCGCGCGGCGAAATGCTCGGCGCATTCTGTCTGACCGAACCGCAAGCCGGCTCCGACGCGTCGGCGCTGCGCACCACCGCTACACGGGACAAAGACGGCGACGCCTACGTGCTGAATGGCGTCAAGCAGTTCATCACGAGCGGCAAAAACGGCGACGTTGCGATCGTGATGGCAGTCACCGACAAGGCGGCGGGCAAGCGCGGCATCAGCGCGTTTATCGTGCCGAC
Source organism: Paraburkholderia sp. 22098 (assembly GCF_052045935.1). Lineage (NCBI taxonomy): Bacteria > Pseudomonadati > Pseudomonadota > Betaproteobacteria > Burkholderiales > Burkholderiaceae > Paraburkholderia > Paraburkholderia sp. 22098. The sequence continues at coordinate 264,020 of NZ_JBQEPV010000001.1, forward strand.
CGACAGCAAGGGTTACGTGGTCGCGCGAGTCGAAGACAAGCTCGGCCAGCATTCGTCGGACACTGCGCAAATCATCTTCGAAGACTGCCGCGTGCCGGCCGCGAATCTGATCGGCGCGGAAGGCGAGGGTTATCGCATCGCGCTGTCGGGGCTCGAAGGCGGGCGCATCGGCATCGCTGCGCAAAGCGTCGGCATGGCTCGCGCCGCGTACGAGGCCGCGCTGACCTATGCAAGAGAGCGTGAGAGCTTCGGTCAGCCGCTTTTTTCGCACCAGGCGGTGCAATTCCGCCTCGCCGACATGGCGACGCAACTGGAAGCCGCGCGTCAGCTGATCTGGCACGCGGCGTCGCTGAAGGACGCCGGTCAACCGTGTCTTACGGAAGCCGCTATGGCGAAACTGTTTGCGTCGGAAGCTGCCGAGCGGATCTGTTCGGCGGCGCTGCAGATCCACGGCGGCTACGGGTATCTCAGCGACTTTCCGGTCGAGCGGATTTATCGCGACGTACGCGTGTGCCAGATCTACGAAGGCACGAGCGACATTCAGAAAATATTGATCGCGCGCGGTCTCGGCTAGGGTTCGATGAGTTTGATGACTTCGATGAGTTCGAAAAACAGTCACAAGTCGTCCGCGCAGCGGCCCGCCGACTGCCCATGCGGCGGCGCGGTTCCGAGCCAGGCGAGCGCCGCAAGAGCGCCGCGCTTCGAGCAGTGCTGCGGTCGTTACATCGACGGCGGCGAGGTCGCGCCGCGCGCACTGGAACTGATGCGCTCGCGTTACAGCGCTTATGTTGTCGGCGCAACGAACTATTTGCGCGCGACCTGGGCGCCGCAAACCTGCCCCGCCGATCTGGACGACGACGTGTCGGCGCCCGACGCTCCTCGCTGGCTCGGACTGCAGATCAAGACGTTCGCGGAGATCGATCCGCGTCACGCGACGGTCGAATTCGTCGCCAGATACAAGGTTGCGGGCCGCGCGCACAGGCTGCACGAGTTGAGCCGCTTCATTTGCAACGACGAAGGACGCTGGCTCTACGTCGACGGCGATGTAAGCGAGTAGCTTTCAGCGCCTTTCTATTATCTGGCCGCGCGGCTGCGGATAATGCGGCGCCATCGCATATGGCCCCATAGAAGCGTCGTTTTCTTCCGTTGGCTCGGCGCCACAGGCCTCGCCTTACCTTTGCTCACCTGGCGCGCTGCGGTGCCGCGCAACGGCTTGCCAGCGCCTGCCCAAGGACCCTCAAGGGCCCATCTGCCGCCGCCCCCAGCGCGCGCCGCGCCGAGTCCACGCCCGCCATGCAAGCCCTCGCGCGATGCAGCAATTTTTTCGTCGCGGGTTCTCCTTGATTGCACAAAACAAAATTGTCGTGCCAGGATGAGGTCGTTGCTTCGTGACGCCGCGATGCGAGGACCAGTTGGTAAGGGTTCCGCAAGCCGCGCCGGCGCTCGGCCGATAACCAGATAGAAACGGTTACGGCTGCGGCGCCCGGCGGCAGACGTGGCGTTCATCATCGGCGCGTGGGGTCGCGTCGGCCGTTGGGTTTATCCCGTGCGATCTCGATTGACGTGCGTGCGCTTCGCGCAATGCGTACGTGAGCATCTTTTTGTTTGTCGCAAACGTGCACGAAAGGCGAATGTCGGCCGCGTGTTTCGATGAACGGACATGAGATGTCCAGGCAGTCTTTTCAGGCAGGTGCGTGAATGGTGTTGAGCAAGGTCCTTACGAAGTGTGCGGTGATTTGTGCAGCGGCCACGTGCGCTGTCGCAGTCGCTCAGGCGAATCCGCTCGCGGACGCCCAGCCCGGACCCCTCGCCCGCGCGCAGGTGCCGCGCATCGCGCTCCAGGACGACGTTTATCTGCCCACCGCGCGCCTGAATCAACAGATTATCCGCATACCCGTCGATGCCGACGGTGACATCACGCTTCAGACAACGGTCTACAAGCCGGACGGCGCAGGCCCGTTCCCGATGATCGTCTTCAATCACGGCAAGATTCCCGGCGATCCGCGTATGCAGGAGCGCAGCGACCCGCTGCCGCTCGCGCGCGAATTCGTGCGCCGCGGCTATGTGGTCGTAGCACCGAACCGCCAGGGTTTTGGCCAGTCGGGCGGCGTCTATCATCAGGACGGTTGCGACGTCGAACGCAACGGCATGTCACAGGCCGGCGATGTTGCGGCCGCCGTCGACTACATGTCGAAGCAGCCCTACGTCGACGCGTCACACATCGTGGTGGCCGGCACGTCACACGGCGGTCTCGCGACATTGGCCTACGGCACCGAGGCCGCACCGGGCGTGCGCGCGTTGATCAACTTTTCGGGCGGCTTGCGGCAGGACGCGTGCGGCGACTGGCAGGGCAACCTGACGCGCGCATTCGGCGCGTATGGCGACAAAACGAAAGTGCCGTCGCTGTGGATGTACGGCGACAACGACTCAGTGTGGAATGCGCCACTCGTGGCCGGAATGTACTCGGCGTACGTAGCGCACGGCGCAAGCGCGAAGATGGTCGACTACGGCAGCTACAAGAACGACGCACATCGGCTCGTCGGCGACCGCGACGGCGTGCATGTGTGGTGGCCGGCCGTCGAGGCCTTCCTCGCCCGCGTCGGCATGCCCACGGGCGTGCAGTACCGGGTATCGGATCCTTCGGCGCCCAAAGCAAGCGGCTTTGCTTCAGTAGATGCCGTAGACGCGGTGCCCTATGTCGACGAAGCTGGACGCAACGGCTATCGCAACTTCTTGCATCAGTATCCGAGCCGCGCATTTGCGGTGTCCGACACGGGCGCATGGTCGTGGGCCGAGGGCGGCGACGATCCGATGTCGGTCGCGATTGCTAATTGCCAGAAACAGAGTTCCGCGCCGTGCCGGTTGTATGCCGTCGATAGTTCTGTCGTCTGGGGCGATCAAGGTTCGCGGACGGCGGATAGTGGTGCCACCGGCGGGTCCGGATCTTCTGCCGACGAAGCACGGCGGGCTATTGCCAGTCGCGAGTGATGTTGCGATTGGGTTCTGGTTCAGATGCGCAGCGGTTTAGGGCATAAGTAGGGTATCGGTTTTTAGATACCGCCAACGTTCTCAAGGCGTCTGCCTGTTCTTTGCTGCCCCTCGTTTGAATTTCTTAAAGGCCCGCTTGGTGGGCCTTTCTTGCATTCCTCTGTGCTGCCAACCCAGCGAAGTGGCTGCACTTTCCATCGTGAAGACCAAACGTCCAGGCTGAGGTGCCATCACCTTTCGATGACCTAAAAGGAGTTGCGTCCGCTGCTCGGGTGCAAGCCTACTTAATGATCTTGCTGTTCGGTGAAACACGCTGATCGTTGCAAAGGCGTTCACAACCTCCGGCGCATATCGGGACCAATGTCACGGCGATCTGATTCAGTGTCTTGTTTCCCGCTCGATCAACGTCAGGATGCTTAATGGTTCTCTTATCCACCCAAACGTTGCTTTCCCTAACTCCAAGTTGAATTAGATAAGCCCGCAACGCCGACGCCCTCTGATCTGCGACCGTACTTGGGTCGCGTTCCTCAATATACCCTCCGGCATATACGATTCCGCGAATTTCAACGTCCGGCCATTCACGTGCCGCTATTACCATGTCGGCAATTCTCATGCGATCTGCATTCGGTATCTCGACGGAGTTCAGTGGCAAGCTATCTGCCATGTCTTCCGAGATAGTGCACGCATATCCATAGTGAGTCGCGAGTCCGATCCAGGACGCGAACACAAGAGTCGCGGCTTTCGAAAACGACAACCTCTTGCGCATATTTCGCCTAGTCTTCAAAGCCGACATAGCAGGTGATACTGTCAGCGTTTTTGATCGCTTTTCCAGGGTTGGTTTGCGCCCACAGCGACAATCCCACACTGATGCCGTACATGTCGTCCGTTGAGTCGAACACGTCTGTGAAATGTGTACACTCGTGAATGAGTGTGAACACTTTGTTACCCTTCCACAATTGCGCCTCCGGCGATGTGCAGTAGTGCGGATAGATTGCAATGATGCGCCTGGCGCTGTCTGGCTTGCATACCGCAGCGTCAGTCGAACCATTGTCGGGAAATACCGTGCAAGTAATGTTTCGTTGCCTCTGCTGGTCCCATCTGATCACGTTCTCGGGCTTCAAATTCCGGACTACATCAAGCAATTTGGGCAGGCCGACCGTCATCGCGGCGCGAACTTCTTCGCTTGAACTTCCGAACCATTTCTTTGCGCGCGCTTGCTCGCTGTAATCCCATCGGGCAAGCGACTTAATGCGATTATGAGTCAACGTTACGGCCGTGGCGCGGCTCGAAACAAACACGTCCCTAAATTCCCTGTTGGTCATATTCGAGCAGATCGGCGTCGGATCAAGAACCACGTCCACGCACGAATCGGGGCTCGTATTAGTGCAGGCAGTATCGTGGACCGTTATCCATTTGGTGTCTTCTGGCATTCTCAATTGTCTATTCGTAGTTGAAGGCCTGTGCTGATCTGATCGCGGTCCGCTACTGTCGGTCAGAATATTCACCGTCTCCAAGTGATTGCGCCACGTCGAAATAGAGGCGCTTCATCCCGTCAGTAGATATGCGCTGCGTCTTTCCGCTCGCGTCCGTGACACCACTCGCAATGGTTGCCTCGTTGAGGCGAACACGATAGCGCACGCCCACGAGGGGGCGGCCTGTCGAATCGGTAAGCGCAAACTGCTCGTCGTGCAGCGTATGTGGCCGAATCACGGATTCCGACACTCGCGCGGGGAAAGGCGATGCGTCGGGCGCACCGTCATCGCACCATGACTCGCCTGCGAGCGTCGCAATGATTCGGGGCGGCGTTGCGCAGTTACACAGAACAACGTCGCCGTGCGCGGCTGTTTCGCCCATAAAGTTGACGCGGCGCGGGCCTCCGGTTTTTGCAATTGCGCCTATGCTCTTGCATTGTTCGCAGTACGCGGCGCCGCCTATAAGTGCGACCTGATGGCCTCCATCGGCGCACGTACACATCCGACCTTCGTAATGCACGACATGCCCGCCTGTGTCGAGTTGATCGCCAACGACTGCAATACGACGCAACATGATTGCCCCCTCACTGGCGAGTCAGTTCGGCGCCGTGCTCGTTCACGGGAACGAACACGGTGGAACTGCGCATGTCGCGATGCGGACCATCGTCAATCACGTCGCCGTTATCAAGCGCAACGGGGTTGCCGGCATAGATAGACACGCTGCCTCCGCCGTCCAGGATGACTGCGTCGCTGCCGTCGCCATACGTCACAGCGTCACCAACATCTGTGGCGGGACACTCGCAGACGCGCAATTTACTTCCGCTTGTGGCACATCGGCCGCGCTCGGTCCGCGCTCCGATCATGCCGAGAGCGTACTTAGTGCTTTTACGTTCCTGCTCATGCAACATTTGAATATCCTTACTTTGTGCGGATACACCCGGCCGGCCACGCAACCGGCTCTCGGTCAGCCAACTACGGCTATAACTCGCCGAACATCTTTAGTCTCCGCTAGAGGCGGCTGGAATCGGATAACTCCGAAAAGTGCATGGCATATCCAACCCACAGAGACTCCCCCCAAAACTCGATCCCGCCGGGCAACTGCCTGGCGATCATGTGCCGCGCGCATGCGTGTGCATGGCCCCTTATGCAGTTTGTAATAGACGCTGATCATCAAAATTGCCGCCTCGGTTTCGAGGCGCAGGTCATCGGTGCGGCGATCAACAATTCCGGCCTGCTGACTGGTCGCCTGCATGTCGACTGGTTTGATGCATGCGGCAAGGTGATTTGCGTATCAGAAATCAACGAGAGTCGCATCAGGAGGAACGAATGCGCAGAGGTACAAACCTGTCGCACTCCCGTTGGCACATCGGCTGATGAGATCGGCCTGGGCGTCCGGGCGTCGCGACGTTAAAAAAGTGGGGCCATGTATCCCCTCCTGAATTGTCACAGGCGTGCGCACACGCGATGACTTCGACGACGCAGCAGAACGGGGATACGGGAGTTGCCCGCGAAGTGAAGCAGACACCGCTCGCGAACCACAAAGACGCCCTACGCAACAAACCCAGAAAGGCCGCGCGGCCGAAACCGCCTGACGTGCTGAAGGCAATCAGTGAGGCCACGGGTCCGCCATCACTCGTAGCTGCCAGCAAGCCCGTCACATCTCCCCGCTCGTCCCCCTTCCTCCGAATCTCGCCCACTACCCCCAATTACTTTGCCGTCGTCAACTCCGGCGATTTGCCAGCTTCAGATTCAAACGCAAATCACCTGTCGCGAACACCGCTGAACCCCGCGGCGGCCAGCGAAAAGCACGGTCAAAGGCCTAGTGCAAAGGCCCAAATAAACCGCTAATCTCGACCCCGCACGCTAGCCGAGGGCTGCGCGCAGCGTCGCCAACGCGCACGCGCCGCGCCCGGAAAAACTATAAAAACCAATCACGGCAGCAGCAAGAAAAGCTTCTCTGGAGTACCTCTTGGAAAATTCAGCAACACCGTCAATATCGACCGAAGACTGGGTGGCCCGCAGCCTGCGCGCGGTCTGGCACCCCTGCACGCAGATGAAGCACCACGAGCGCCTTCCGCTCGTGCCGGTCTCGCGCGGTCAAGGCGCGTGGCTGTACGACCGCGCCGGCCATCGTTATCTGGATGCGATCAGTTCGTGGTGGGTGAATCTCTTCGGCCACGCAAACCCGCGCATCAACGCGGCACTCAAGGACCAGCTCGATACGCTCGAGCACGCCATGCTCGCCGGTTGCACGCACGAACCCGCGATCGAACTCGCGGAGCGCCTCGGTGCGCTCACACACGGCACGCTGGGTCACGCGTTCTTCGCGTCGGACGGCGCATCGGCAGTCGAAATTGCGCTCAAGATGAGCTTCCACTCGTGGCGCAATCGCGGTTTCGCCGACAAGCAGGAATTCGTCTGCATCGCGAACAGCTACCACGGCGAGACCATCGGCGCGCTCGGCGTGACCGACGTCGCGCTGTTCAAAGACGCCTACGACCCGCTGATCCGCAACGCGCACGTCGTCGCGTCACCCGACGCGCGTCTTGCGAAACCAGGTGAGACGGCTGCGGATGTCGCACGTCGCGCGCTCGACCATGTACGCGCGCTCTTCGAAGCCCGCGCCACGAAGATCGCGGCGCTGATCGTCGAGCCGCTCGTGCAGTGCGCAGCCGGCATGGCCATGCACGACGCTTCGTATATCGCCGGCCTACGCGCGCTGTGCGATCAATATGGCGTGCATCTAATAGCTGATGAAATCGCCGTTGGCTGCGGACGCACGGGCACCTTCTTCGCGTGCGAACAGGCTGGCATCTGGCCGGACTTTCTGTGCCTCTCCAAAGGTATAAGCGGTGGCTATCTGCCGCTTTCCATCGTGCTCTCGCGCGACGAAATCTTCGAAGCCTTCTATCACGACGACACCGCTCGCGGCTTCTTGCACTCGCATTCGTACACCGGCAATCCGCTCGCGTGCCGCGCCGCGCTCGCCACGCTCGATCTATTCGCGACCGACAACGTGCTCGCAGCCAACGCGCAAAAGTCGGCAAAGCTGATGGCTGCGCTCGCGCCGCTCGCGGAGCATGAACAGGTGCGCAACCTGCGGCAATGCGGCACCATCGTCGCCTTCGACGCGGTAATCGAAAACCCTCAGCATGCCAAAACATTCTCGCGCCGCTTCTTCGAAAACGCGTTGCAACGTGAACTGCTGCTGCGCCCCATTTCGACCACGGTTTATCTGATGCCTCCATACATTCTCGACGACAACGAACTCGCGCTGCTCGCCTCGCGCACTCGCGAAACGTTCGAAGCAACGCTCGCGCAGGTCTGCTAATGCATCTTCTCGACAGACTCTCAGAGGGGCTGAAGGAAATCGACGAACGCGGCCTGCGCCGTCGACGCCGCACGGCCGACACGCCCTGCGCCGCGCACATGACGGTCGACGGCCGCGAGATCATCGGCTTTGCGAGCAATGACTATCTCGGGCTCGCCGCGCATCCGCAACTAATCGCGGCCATTGCCGAAGGCGCGCAACGCTACGGCGCGGGCAGCGGCGGTTCGCATCTGCTTGGCGGCCACTCGCGCGCGCATGCGCAGCTCGAAGACGACCTTGCCGAATTCGTCGGCGGATTCGTGGATACGCCGCGTGCGCTCTACTTCAGCACTGGCTACATGGCGAATCTGGCGACGCTCACCGCGCTCGCGGGCCGCGGCACGACGCTCTTCTCCGACGCACTGAATCACGCGTCGCTGATCGACGGCGCCCGTTTATCGCGGGCAGACGTGCAGATCTATCCGCACTGCGATATGGAAGCGCTGAGCGCGATGCTCGACGCGTCGGACGCGGATGTGAAAGCGATCGTCTCCGACACGGTGTTCAGCATGGACGGCGACATCGCACCGCTGCCGCGTCTGCTGGAACTCGCGGAACAGCATGGCGCATGGCTGATCGTCGACGACGCGCATGGTTTTGGCGTGCTCGGTCCGCAAGGCCGCGGCGCCGTCGCAGACGCCGCGTTGCGTTCGCCGAATCTGATTTCCATCGGCACACTCGGCAAGGCGGCGGGCGTGTCGGGCGCGTTCGTCGCCGCGCACGAGACGGTGATCGAATGGCTCGTACAGCGCGCGCGTCCTTATATTTTCACCACGGCATCCGTGCCCGCGGCAGCGCATGCGGTTTCGGCGAGTCTGCGCATAATCGGCGGCAATGAAGGAGATGAACGCCGCGCGCATTTGCGGCAATTGATCGAACGCACGCGCGCGATGCTCAAAAGCACGCCGTGGATTCCCGTCGATTCGCACACTGCCGTGCAGCCGCTCGTGATCGGCGCGAACGAGGCGACGCTGAATATTGCGGCCTCGCTCGACCGCGCCGGTCTGTGGGTTCCCGCAATCCGTCCGCCGACCGTGCCCACCGGCACATCGCGCTTGCGCATATCGTTGTCGGCCGCGCATTCGCAGGCGGATCTCGACCGGCTGGAAGCGGGCTTGCAAGATGCAGGAGCGCAAGCCATATGACCGCCGCGAACTCTGCCCTGTCGCTATTCGTCACCGGCACCGATACTGAAATCGGCAAGACGTTCGTCTCTTGCGCACTGTTGCGCGGTTTCGCGCGCGAAGGTCTGCAAGCCGCCGCGATGAAGCCGATCGCTGCGGGCGCGTTCGAACTGAACGGCGAACTGCATAACGAAGACGCGGATCAGCTCGACGCCGCTTCGACCGTGCTGCTGCCGCCCGCGATGCGCACGCCGTATCTGCTGAAGGAACCCGCGGCGCCCCATATCGCGGCTGCGCTGGAGAACGTCGCCCTCGATATCGACCATATCGTCGCTTGCCATGCGCAGGCGTTGACGCGCGCCGAGGTGGTGGTCGTGGAAGGTGTCGGCGGTTTCCGCGTGCCGTTGACCGCTACACATGACACCGCCGATCTCGCCGTCGCGCTGAAGCTGCCGGTCGTGCTGGTGGTCGGCATGCGCCTCGGCTGCATCAGCCACGCGTTGCTCACCGCTGAGGCCATCGCCGCGCGCGGGCTTACGCTTGCTGGCTGGGTAGCGAATCGCGTCGACCCGGACATGACTTTCCCCGACGAAAACATCGCGTCTATCCGCGAGCATCTCGCACGTGAACACGGCGCGCCGTTGCTCGGCATCGTGCCGCATCTGCGCCCAACGGCGCCGGAACTCGCGGCTGATCAACTCGACATCAACCGGCTATTGCAGACGCTGCGTGACGCGCAGCGCTGAATCAACCAACACATCCATTCATGAGGATTGAACACATGACGCAACTGAACATCGCCCCCGCGCGTGCTGAAACGGCCGCCAGCGACTCCAATGCAAATGCCAATGTCGATGCAGCGGGGAAGCAGCTCGCGCGCTGGCGCGTTGCCGATATCGTCGCGTTGTATGAACTGCCGTTCAACGACCTGATGTTTCGCGCGCAGCAAACGCATCGCGAACATTTCGATGCGAACACGGTGCAACTGTCGACACTGCTTTCCATCAAGACCGGTGGCTGCGAAGAAGATTGCGCGTACTGCCCGCAGTCCGTGCATCACGATACGGGCCTGCAAGCGGACAAGCTGATGCCGGTCGACGAAGTGCTCGCCGCCGCGAAGGCCGCCAAGGAAAACGGTGCGACGCGCTTCTGCATGGGCGCCGCGTGGCGCAATCCGAAAGACCGGCACCTCGAGCCGATCAAGGAGATGATTCGCGGCGTGAAGGCGATGGGTCTGGAAACCTGCGTGACGCTCGGCATGCTCGAAACGCATCAGGCGCAGCAACTGCGCGAAGCAGGCCTCGACTACTACAACCACAACCTGGACACGTCGCCGGAGTTCTACGGCCAGATCATTTCGACGCGCACTTATCAGGACCGTCTCGACACGCTCGAACGCGTGCGCGACGCCGGCATCAACGTGTGCTGCGGCGGCATCGTCGGACTGGGCGAGTCGCGCCGCGAACGTGCGGGCCTGATCGCGCAACTGGCGAACATGGACCCGTACCCCGAGTCGGTGCCCATCAACAATCTGGTGCAAGTGGAAGGCACGCCGCTGACAGGCACTGAATCGATCGATCCGTTCGAATTCGTTCGGACGATTGCGATTGCGCGCATCACCATGCCGCGCGCTATGGTGCGCCTGTCGGCCGGTCGCGAGCAGATGGACGAAGCGTTGCAGGCAATGTGCTTCCTCGCAGGCGCGAATTCGATTTTCTACGGCGATCAGTTGCTCACCACGAGCAATCCGCAAGCGGAAGCAGACCGCAAGCTACTCGAACGCCTCGGCATTCGCGCCGAAGCCGCGCAGCACATGCCGCTCGATAAAAGCGGCTGCGAGCATGGTTGCGAACACGAGCAACCGGCACAGGCCGCGACGAACTAAGTACACTGACCGCGCGCTATAAATGCCGCGCAATGAAAAAGGCCGCTTCAATATGAAGCGGCCTTTTTTATCTTCAGTCCGAAAAGTTACTTCTTGTCGACGATGATCTGATCGAACGTTCCGCCGTCCGAGAAATGCGTTTGCTGCGCTTTCTGCCAGCTGCCGAACATTTCTTCGACGGTGAATGTCTTGATCGGCTTGAATTCGGCGGCGTGCTTCGCGAGCACGTTCTTGTCACGCGGACGCAGATGATGTTGGGCGATGATCTCCTGCGCGGCCGGCGACCATAGATAGTCCAGGTAAGCCTGCGCCTCCTTGCGCGTGCCGCGCTTGTCGACCACTTTGTCGACGATCGATACCGGCGGCGCCGCAAGCAGGCTCACCGACGGATAGACCGCTTCGAAATTGCCCGCGCCCACGCCGGTATTGATCAGCGCGACTTCGTTTTCGAATGTCACCAGCACATCGCCGATGCCGCGCTGCGTGAACGTCGTCGTTGCGCCGCGGCCGCCCGTGTCGAGCACCGGCACATTCTTGAAGATCGCTTTTTCGAAGTCGAGCGCCTGTGCGTCGCTGCCGCCATGCTGCTTGCGGTATCCCCATGCGGCCAGATACGTATAACGCCCGTTGCCCGAAGTTTTCGGATTCGCGATCACCACTTGCACGCCGGGCTTCGCCAGATCATCCCAGTCCTTGATGCGCTTCGGATTGCCCTTGCGCACGAGGAACACCATCGTGGTCGTGTACGGTGCGCTGTCGTCCGGCAGACGCGTACGCCAGTTGGCGGGGACCAGTTGGCCCTTTTCCGCGAGCAGGTCGATGTCGTTCGGCTGGTTCATCGTCACGACGTCCGCCTGCAAACCTTGCAATACCGACAACGCCTGCGCGCTCGACGCGCCATGCGACTGGCGAATCGATACGCTCTCGCCGCTCTTCTGTTTGTACGCGGCGATGAAGCCGGCATTGATGTCCTTGTACAACTCGCGCGTCACGTCGTACGACACGTTCATCAACGACGTCTCCGCGTGCGCTGCCGACACGCTACCGAGCGCAAGCGCGGCTGCCGTAAAACCGGCCGCCAGCCAGCGCGTTGTCCCCGTCCTGTATGCCATGTTGTCCCCGCTATCGATGATAAAACCTGTGGCCGCGCAATTGCGCAGCGTGAAGCGGGATTCTAGCGGATCGCCTGTGCGCGCCGAGGCCGAAGTCGGGGCGCGCGATGGTCGTCGCATGCCGGGCATCGAGCGGCGCACGATGAGAAGCCGAACAGGTCTGCCGAACAAACGGGCCAGAACCAGCGCGTCAAACCAGCGCCTGCTGCCCAACCTCGAACGCTTCGTCGCGAAAGCGCAGCGGCGCCGCGCAATGCACCAATGTGTCGACGAAATACTTCGCCCTCGGCCACGGACCGAACCCGGCTGCGGTGTTGATGTGCCCTGCGTCGCCGAGATTGACGAACGCACTGCCGAAGCGCTGCGCGAGTTCGCGAGCGCCGGCGAGCGGCATCCACGGATCGGTTTCACTGCCGATCAGAATGGACGGAACGCCGACACGCCTGGCCTCGAACGGTCCGGCGGAAGCGAATTTCTGCGGGCTCGCGGGAGCAACGAACAGCACGCCGACTACCTCGTTGGCATACGACGCCTGCTGCAACGCGTGCGCAGTCGCGAGGCAGCCGAAGCTATGCGCGGCGAGCACGAACGGCCCCCGTTCACGCGCGAGCAGTTCGCGCAGCGAGTTCGCCCAACCTGCGACGTCCGGTGCATCCCAGTCGGCCTGCTCGACGCGCAACGACCGCGCGAACTGACGCTCAAGCCAGGTTTGCCAATGTGCGCCCTCGCTGCCGTGCAGGCCGGGAACGGTCACGAGCCGCGGCGGCCACGGCGCTGTCGTGCATGAAAGCATGTCTGTCCCTCGCTACGGGAAACCGGGAGGCCATTGTCCCGCCGTGCGACGCGTGGACGAACCAAGTTTTTGTGCTTTGTTTATGGAGTGGATCACAGCAACGGGCGGCACACGGGTCTGCGACGCGCACGGTCGTGCGCAACCGCGCGGGATTGCCGGCGAAAAAGTAGAATGAAGCCTATCCATAAAAGGAGGAGCCCTCATGTTGCCAGCGTCGTGCGCCGTGCCGCAGCCGCCGGAAGCCTCGCAGCCATGCTGCCGCGCGTCTCGCGCGAAACGGCGCGATCGCGCATCCAGCGGCGAGGCCGCATGAAAATCCTCTTTTACATGCCGAACGCCGAAGCCGCCGCCTGGCTGCACGACTTCGCCCGTGCGCTGCCGGAGGCCGATTTGCGCGAATGGCAGCCCGGCGACACCGCGCCCGCCGATTTTGCCGTCGTATGGCGCCCGCCTCGCGACATGCTGGCCGGCCGCACCGATCTGCGGGCGATCTTCAATCTGGGTGCGGGCGTCGACGCGATCCTCGCGCTCGAACGCGAGCAGCCCGGCACGTTGCCCGCTAACGCGCAGTTGATCCGTCTCGAAGACAGCGGCATGGCGCCGCAAATGGCCGAATACGTAACGCACGCGGTGCTGCGCTATCTGCGGCGTTTCGACGAATATCAGACGCTGCAACGCGAGGGTCGCTGGCAAGTACTCGATCCGCATCCGCGCGAGACGTTCACGGTGGGTGTGCTCGGTCTCGGCGTGCTCGGCGCACATGTCGCACAAGCTGTCGCCGCGTTCGGCATGCCGGTGCGCGGTTATAGCCGTAGCGTGCGGCAGGTCGAAGGCATCACTACGTTTGCTGGCGCTGCGCAATTCGACGCGTTTCTCGACGGCGTGAAGGTGCTCGTGAATCTGCTGCCGCATACGCCGGATACCGCCGACATGCTCGGCGCGCGCACGTTTTCGCGGCTTGAACGTGGCGCGTATCTGATCAACGTTGCACGCGGTGCGCATCTCGTGGAAGCAGATCTGCTCGACGCGCTGGCAAGCGGTCAATTGGCCGCGGCCACGCTCGACGTGTTCCGCGAGGAACCGTTGCCCGCCGATCACCCGTTCTGGCAGGAGCCGCGCATCACCATTACGCCGCACATCTCCGCGCTAACGTTGCGCGAAGAAAGCGTCGCGCAGATCGCGGAAAAAATGCTGGCGCTGGAGCGTGGGGAAGCGGTCGGGGGCGTGGTGGACATCGAACGCGGATATTGAAATCGTCGAATTGCATGAGCAGGAGCAGGTGCCAAACCGCCAACTCCAATCGACTACTGTGTATGAGGAGACAATCATGGCCGTACCGAAGCAAGTGAAGATCGTCGAAGTGGGCCCGCGCGACGGCCTGCAGAACGAGAAGGAGTTCGTGCCGACCGCCACGAAGATCGAACTGATCAACCGGCTCTCCGCAGCGGGTTTTCGCAACGTCGAAGCGGCGTCGTTCGTGTCGCCCAAATGGGTGCCGCAGATGGCCGACGGCGCGGAAGTCATGTCCGGCATCGAGCGCCGCCCCGGCACCATCTATTCGGTGCTCACGCCTAATCTGCGCGGCTTCGAAGGCGCGCTTGCCGCGCGCGCGGACGAGATCGTGATCTTCGGCGCCGCGAGCGAAGCGTTCTCGCAGAAGAACATCAACTGCAGCATCGCGGAAAGTATCGAACGATTCGCGCCGGTCGCGCAGGCAGCCAAGGAGCACGGCCTGCGCATTCGCGGCAGCGTGTCGTGTGCGCTCGGTTGTCCGTATCAAGGCGAGGTGCCGGTCGCGTCGGTGGTCGACGTGGTGCAGCGCTTTGCAGCGCTCGGCTGCGACGAAATCGACGTCGCCGATACGATTGGCGTGGGCACGCCGAAGCGCACGCGCGAAGTCTTCGAAGCGGTGACGCAGGTGTTTCCGCGCGAGCGTCTGTCCGGGCACTTTCACGACACGTATGGCCAGGCGCTGGCCAACATCTACGCGGCGCTGCAGGAAGGCATCGAGATCTATCACGCGTCGGTGGCGGGGCTCGGCGGCTGTCCGTATGCGAAGGGCGCAACCGGCAACGTCGCGACCGAAGACGTGCTGTATTTGATGAACGGCCTCGGTATCGAGACCGGCATCGACCTTGCTCAAGTCGTGGCAATCGGCGATTTCATTTCCACGTCGATCGGTCGGCCGAACGTTTCGCGCGCGGGCAAGGCGCTGCTTGCGAAGGCGCGCAGCGAAGCGGCCAACTGCGTTTGAGCCTGCGTCGAACATCTTCCTCAAGACATTGCCGGACACCAGACTATCAGGACCTGACACGATGACGGACCACGCTTCTCTCGACCCGGACGATCTCACCGCATTACCGGACTCTGCACGCCGCGTTGCACTACTGCTGCGCGAGCGCGGACACAGTGGCCGGATCGTCATGCTGCCGGAGACTGGCAAGACTTCAGCCGAAGCCGCCGCCGGCCTTGGCTGTTCAGTCGCGCAGATCGCAAAGTCGATCCTGTTTCGCCGTCGCGAAGACGATGCGCCGGTGCTGGTGGTCGCAAGCGGCGCGAATCGCGTCGATGAAAAGAAGGTGGCGGCGCAGGTCGGCGACATCGGCCGCGCCGACGCGAAGTTCGTCCGCGAAAAGACCGGCTATGCAATTGGCGGCGTGTGTCCGGTCGGTCATGCGGTCGAGCCGGTCACGCTGATCGATGAAGACCTGCTCGCGCTGGACAGCCTGTGGGCGGCCGCCGGACACCCGCATGCGGTGTTCAATCTGAGCGCCCAGGAGCTGATTGCATTGACGGGCGCGCCGGTAGTCGACGTGGCGCTGCGCGAAACGGCCTGACGCGATGACAGTGGTAATCAACAAAGCAACCGATGCTGGCGGCGTGCCGTCGCCGTGCATCAACGTGTGCCGGATGAATGCGTCGACCGGATGGTGCGAAGGTTGCCTGCGCACCATCGACGAAATCGCCGGCTGGTCGATCTACGACGATCACGAGAAGCGCGCCGTGTGGAACGAACTGGAGGCCCGCCGCGCCCGGTTGATCGCAGGCCAGGCAAAGGTGCAGCCATGAACGCGCCGCCGCGCATTGTCACCATCGGCGAGACGTTCAGCTCGACGCTCACCTTGTCCGTGGATTCGGTGAAGTCGTTCGCAACGCTCGTCAACGACATGAACCCGCTGCATCACGACGAAGCCTATGCGGCGCAAAGCCGCTTCGGCGGTCTCATCGCGTCGGGCACACAGCCCACCGCTCACTTCATGGCGCTGCTCGCGACGCATTTTTCGACCTACGCGCAGCCACTCGGACTCGACTTCGATATCAAGCTGAAGAAGGCCGCGCACGCAGGCGACACGCTCACCATGACCTGGCGCGTGCGCGACGCTTACTGGAAGCCGAGCCTGAACGGAGACCTGACGCACCTCGAGGGCTCGGTCAGGAACCAGCGCGGTGAAGTCGCAGTGGTCGGCACGTCGACCATTCTCGTGATGCCGAAAGCCGAGGCATCCGTGAACGCAGGCGTAGCAGCCGACTCGGGCACGGGCACGCTATGAACGCATTGCCCGCATTGCCTGCATCGATCCGCGTCTTCGAGCGCGGCTGGCTTTCGTCGAACAACGTGCTGCTCGTCGACGACGACTGCGCCGCTATCGTGGACACCGGTTACGCGACGCATGCGCAGCAAACGTTGGCCCTCGTCCAGCAGGCGCTCGGCGAGCGGCCGCTCGATCTGATCGTCAATACACATCTGCATTCCGACCATTGCGGCGGCAATGCGCTGCTGCAGTCTTCGTGGCCGTGCCGCACGCTCATCCCCGCTTCCGAAGCCGGCGCCGTGAGCAACTGGGACGAGACGCGTCTGAGCTTCCGTGCGACCGCGCAGACCTGCGAGCGCTTCGGTTTCACAGGCACCATCGCACCGGGCGCAACGCTGCGCCTGGGCGCACTCGACTGGCAGGTGCTCGGCGCGCCCGGCCACGATCCTCATTCGCTGATGCTGTACTGCGCTGACGAACGCGTCCTGATCAGTGCCGACGCGCTGTGGGAAAACGGCTTCGGCGTCATCTTTCCGGAACTCGAAGGCGAAAGCGGCTTCGCGGAGGAGCAGGCGGTGCTCGAAACCATTGCAGCACTCGACGTGCGCCTTGTGATTCCCGGCCATGGCGCACCGTTCACGAACGTGGGACAGGCGCTGGACCGGGCTTTCTCCCGCGTGGCGTGGTTGCGCGCCGACCCGGCACGCAATGCGAAGAATGCGCTCAAGGTGCTGATTGTCTTCAAGCTGCTCGACGTCCGCTCGATGAGTTTTGCGACGCTGCTGCAAATGCTCGACGACGCGGCGGTCATGCATGCGGCCGCCTCAATGCTGAAGCCGCGTGGTGAATGGCCCGCACTCGTCAAAACGATCGTCGATGAACTGGCTGCCGGAAACGGACCGCTGATGGTGGATGGCGAGCAGATCGTCGCGCGCTCGGCGCAACGGGCGTAAGCGCCTACGTTGCTTGAAGTGGTCGAAGTCCGGCCACTGGTAGCCGGAGCATGCGCGTTGGCAAGCGCGCCAGCTTTGGCGCGTCAAAAACCGCCGCCACAAAAAGAAAGCCGCTCGACCAATAAAGGCGAGCGGCGGAAATTCTGTCGGACGTGATCAGCGTCTGGTCGAATGATACGCGCGCGCGATTTTTGACCGCATCGGTGATTTCCCTACAGACGCTTGACGCCGGCCGTTGACCCGCATGCGGTCTGAAAGCAACGGCAGCCGCGCCGAGCCTGGCGAGATTGGTCCGCTGATATGACCAAACGTCCACGCATATGGTTTGCAATCCATAGCATTGCGGCTTGCCGCGTTGGCCGGACGCGCGGCGCTCAGACGGACGGCACGCGCCTTTGCGGCACGATGCGCCAGCCAAGATTGACGCCCGCAGCCGCAACGAGGATCAGCACCGCGCCCAGCACCTGAATCCAGGCTAATGCCTGACCAAACGCAACGCGATCGACGATGATCGCCACCACCGGATAAATGAATGACAGCGCACCGGTCATGGAGGTTGGCAGCTTCTGGATGGCACCGTACAGCAACACATACATGAGGCCGGTGTTCACGACGCCCAGCACGATCAGTTCGACCCATTGCGCGCCAGTGGCGGGCAGCGCGTCGAAACGCACGAACGGCGCCAGCATGACCACGCCGAGCAAGACCTGGATCAGCGCGATCAGATGCGGCGGCGTGCCCTTCAGGCGCTTCGTGATAATCGAGGAAACCGCATACATTGCTGCCGCGCCCACCGCAAAGGCGATACCCACCAGATATTGCCCCGGCACCGCCAGTACGGCCGGTTCGACCTTGACGACAAACACGAGCCCGATAAATGCGATCAGCAGCCACACGACCGTGGACGCGCTGATGCGCTCGCGAAACACCAGCGCGCCGAGCGCCACCAGCATGAACGGCTGCGTGTTGTAGACGGCCGTCGCCATCGAAATCGATGCGCGCGAATAGGCGGCGAACAGCAGCACCCAGTTCGCGACGATCGCCGCGCCGCCGAGCAACGCGAGCCCGAGCATCTTCCACGAGAACAGCTTGCGCCTGAAGAAACCGAGCACGGCGCACACCAGCGCGAGCGTTGCGCCGCCGAAAATACAGCGGAAAAACACGACGTTGAACGGACTCTGCTGCGACGACACTACCAGCCAGCCGATCGTGCCCGACATCAGCATTGCAATGCTCATCTCCGCCGCGCCGCGCCGGATTTCGTTTGAAGCCATGATCCGATCCTCGATTCAATTCTGCCTGACGAGCAGTGTAGATAATCCGCTGTCCCGAATACATGGCTAAACTTAAGCAATATCGCGATCAAACCTAATAATCGAAGGCCGTCATGTCAAAACGCCTTGCACAGCCCGCGCCTGCAGCGCTCGACGAAACCGACCGCGCGCTCCTCGCCGCGCTCGCCGAAGACGCGCGCCGTCCAGTCAGCGAACTTGCTCGCCTCGTCGGGCTATCGGCGCCGAGTACGGCCGAGCGCATCCGACGGCTGGAAGCGCAAGGCGTGATCGAACGCTTCACCGTCCAGCTCGATCCGCGCACGTTGGGCTTCACGCTGCAAGCCATCGTGCGCGTGAAGCCTTTACCCGGCCAGTTGCATCTGGTGGAAGAAGTGATCCGGCGAATTCCGGAGTTCGTCGAATGCGACAAAGTGACGGGCGACGATTGCTTCATCTGCCGCCTCTATCTGCATTCGATTGAGCACCTCGACGAGATTCTGTCGAAGGTCGCCGAGCGGGCGGAGACCAGCAGCGCGATCGTCAAATCGACGCCCATCGCGCGGCGCCTGCCGCCGCTCGGTTAGGCGGGCAACGCTACTTTTCGAGCGCTTCGAAGAAGGACAGCATTTCGGCGACCAGTTCGTCAGGCGCCTCTTCGGGTATGTAGTGGCCGCAAGACAGCGAACGGCCGCTCACGTCGCGCGCCACGTGACGCCATTCGTCCAGCGCGTCGAAGCACTTTTCGATCACGCCCTTGTCGCCCCACAACACGCGCAACGGGCAGGCGATCTTCTGTCCGCGCTCGATGTCCGCGCGGTCGTGCTCAAGGTCGATACTCGCCGACGCGCGGTAGTCCTCGCACATTGCATGCACCGCACCGGGTTGCGCGAGCGCCGAGCGGTAGGCGTCGAGCGAGGCCGGGTCGAACGGCGCGAGACCTGCGTGACGGCTTCCCATGACCGCATCGACATAAGCGGCCGGGTTCGCGCCGATCAGCGTTTCGGGCAGCGGCTCCGGCTGAATCAGGAAGAACCAGTGGAAATAATGCGTGGCGAAGGTGCGGTCGGTCGCTTCGTACATGGCCAGTGTCGGTGCGATGTCGAGCAGCATCAGACGTTCGACGGCGTCCGCATGGTCGAGCGCCATGCGATGCGCGACGCGCGCACCGCGGTCATGCGCGCAGACGAGAAAGCGCTCGAACCCGAAGTGCCGCATCACTGCGACCTGATCGGCGGCCATGGTGCGTTTCGAATACGGCGCATGCGTGGCGTCGCTCTGCGGTTTTGCCGATGCGCCATAGCCGCGAAGATCGGTGGCAATGACCGTGAAGTGCTGAGCCAGCTGATCCGCGCAGCGCGCCCAGATCAGATGCGATTGCGGATGGCCGTGCAGCAGTAGAAGCGGCGGCCCGGCTCCGCCCTTTACTCCGAAGATATCTGCATCGCCCGCGGCGACGCGAAAAGGCGTGAAATTCTCGAAGGCCATGGCCGGCGTCTCTCGTCGTTTGAAGTCAGTGCATTGTAAAAGCTCAATGTGTCCGGACCGCGTGGGACACCCCACGCAAAGCATAGAACCCGAACACTCATTCGAACCGTTCTAAACGAACCGGCGAACGCAAAGCACACGCTTGCCCTATAATCGAACGATCGTTCTTAAACGTTCAAGTGGCCTGTGCGCGGGCTGTCAGCTTCGCCACGGTGCAAGCCGCATGCCGCTACACTCATCAACAGCCGGGCGCTTTGCGCACCGGTAGTCAATCAGGAGACCCGCACTATGGCATTGCCCGCCGTTCTACAAAATCTGGCGTTGCCTGTCGTCGCCTCGCCGATGTTCATCGTCAGCTATCCGGAGCTCGTGCTGGCGCAGTGCAAGGCCGGTATCGTCGGTTCGTTCCCCGCGCTGAATGCGCGCCCTGCCGAACTGCTCGACGAATGGCTCACGCAATTGCAGGCGCAACTCGCCGAACATAAGGCGGCGAATCCCGACTCGGTGATCGGACCGATTGCCGTCAACCAGATCGTCCATCAGTCGAATACGCGGCTCGAACATGACGTGCGGGTCTGCGTCGAGCACAAGGTGCCCATCTTCATTACGAGCCTGCGCGCGCCGGCGCGCGAGATTGTCGATGCGGTGCACAGCTACGGCGGAATCGTGTTGCATGACGTGATCAATCTGCGGCACGCGCAGAAGGCGCTGGAAGCGGGAGTGGACGGTCTGATTCTGGTTGCGTCGGGCGCGGGCGGCCATGCGGGCACTACTTCGCCGTTTGCGCTGGTCGGCGAAGTGCGGCGCATTTTCGACGGCCCGATCGTGCTGTCGGGATCGATTGCGAACGGCGGCTCCATTCTCGCCGCGCAAGCCATGGGCGCCGACCTTGCGTACATGGGAACGCGCTTCATCGCGACGAGAGAGGCGCACGCGGTGGACAGCTACAAGCAGGCAATCGTCAACTCCACCGCGTCGGACATCATCTACACGAACCTGTTCACCGGTGTGCACGGCAATTACATTCGCGAGAGCATCGTCAACGCCGGGCTCGATCCGGACGCGCTGCCCGAATCGGACAAAACCAAGATGAACTTCGCGAACGACAAGGCGAAGGCGTGGAAAGACATCTGGGGCGCGGGCCAGGGCGTCGGCCTGATGGACGACGTGCCGAGCGTAAGCGAACTGGTCGAGCGTCTGTCGAAGGAATACGACGACGCCAAGGCGCGACTCGGTATCCGGCGCTGACTTCGCCAAGGGTTGCGGGCGGTTGCGGGGGTTGCTTGCAGGCGCTCGCTGACGCCGCGGCAGCCCGCCTGCAGTCCGCCGCTCTCGCTACATATTCCGACGATACTGCCCGCCCACTTCGAACAGCGCGTGCGTGATTTGCCCAAGCGAACACACGCGCACCACATCCATCAGCACCGCAAAGACGTTTTCGTCGTCGATCACCGCCCGCTGCAGACGCTCGAGCGCGGCCGGTGCGGCGTCGCGATGCCGCGCCTGGAAATCCCGCAGACGTTTTAACTGGCTTTGCTTCTCTTCTTCGGTGGAGCGGGCGAGCGCAATTGGCGTCGGCGCTTCGTGCGGCTTCGCGCTCACAAACGTGTTTACGCCGACAATCGGATACGAGCCGTCATGCTTGCGATGCTCGTACAGCATCGACTCGTCCTGAATGCGCCCGCGCTGATAACCGGTCTCCATTGCGCCGAGCACGCCGCCGCGCTCGGTCAGCCGGTCAAATTCGGCGAGCACCGCTTCTTCAACGAGATCGGTCAGTTCGTCGATCACGAAGCTGCCCTGATTCGGATTCTGGTTCTTCGCCAGCCCCCATTCGCGGTTGATGATCAACTGGATTGCCACCGCGCGTCGAACCGACTCCTCGGTGGGTGTGGTGATCGCTTCGTCGAACGCATTCGTGTGCAGCGAGTTGCAGTTGTCGTAAATGGCGATCAGCGCTTGCAGCGTGGTGCGGATATCGTTGAAGTCGATTTCTTGCGCATGCAAGCTACGGCCCGAGGTCTGCACGTGATACTTGAGCTTCTGGCTGCGTTCGTTCGCGCCGTAACGCTCGCGCATCGCGATCGCCCACACGCGCCGGGCAACGCGGCCGAGCACCGTGTATTCCGGGTCCATGCCGTTGGAAAAGAAGAACGACAGATTCGGCGCGAAGTCGTCAATCGACATGCCGCGCGCCAGATATGCCTCGACATACGTGAAGCCGTTAGCGAGCGTGTAGGCGAGTTGCGAGATCGGATTCGCGCCGGCTTCGGCAATGTGATAGCCGGAGATCGACACCGAATAGAAGTTGCGCACGCGGTGTTCGACAAAATACGCCTGAATATCGCCCATCACCTTGAGGCTAAACTCGGTCGAAAAAATGCAGGTGTTCTGGCCTTGGTCCTCTTTCAGAATGTCGGCCTGTACCGTGCCGCGTACGTTCTCCAACGCCATGCGGCGCGTCTCGGCGAGTTCGTCCTCGCTCAGCGCACGGCCCAGTTGCTGTGCCTGGCGCGCGATCTGCTGATCGATCGCGACGTTGAAGAACATGGCGAGTATGGTCGGCGCCGGGCCGTTGATCGTCATCGACACCGACGTCTGCGGCGCGCACAGATCGAAGCCGTCGTAGAGCGCATGCATGTCGTCGAGCGTCGCGACCGATACGCCCGAGTTGCCCACCTTGCCGTAGATGTCGGGGCGCTCGTCCGGCTCTTCGCCGTAGAGCGTGACCGAGTCGAACGCGGTCGAAAGACGCTTGGCCGGCATGCCCTCGGACAGCAGCTTGAACCGCCGGTTGGTGCGCGACGGATCGCCTTCTCCAGCGAACATTCGCGTCGGGTCTTCGTTCTCGCGGCGGAAAGGAAAGACGCCTGCAGTGAACGGAAAGTAACCCGGCAGATTGTCGAGCATCAGCCAACGCAAAATCTCGCCGTGGTCGACGAATTTAGGCAGCGCGACTTTGCGCAGCTGTGTACCCGATAAGGTCGTGGCCGTGAGCGCGGTGCGTATCTCGCGGTCACGAATGCGGACCACGTGGTCATCGCCCGAGTAGGCGGCGACAGTTTGCGGCCACGCGTCGAGCAGTTTGCGCTCGTGCTCGCCGAGCGCAGTGGTGCGTTGCTCGATGAGCGCGTCGAGCGAGGCTTGCGCATCGTCTGCATCGTGCGCGTCTGCGCTCGCCTCCCCGAGCATCCGGCGCGCTTCCACGAGTTGCCAGCGCTCGCGCGCAACGCCGGCTTGCTGATCGACCCGCTCGCGATAAGCGTGGATGGTCTGTGCGATTTCCGCGAGATAGCGCACGCGCGCAGGCGGCACGATCGCATGACGGCCGCTCGAAAAGCGCACGTCGGCGGCAACCGACAAACGGCCGCCTCCTGAGCGCAGGCCGTGTTTGCGCAG
This sequence comes from Paraburkholderia sp. 22098, assembly GCF_052045935.1. Taxonomy (NCBI): domain Bacteria; kingdom Pseudomonadati; phylum Pseudomonadota; class Betaproteobacteria; order Burkholderiales; family Burkholderiaceae; genus Paraburkholderia; species Paraburkholderia sp. 22098. The sequence goes on from NZ_JBQEPV010000001.1 coordinate 287,408, forward strand.
CGCTTCGGCGATGTACTGGTAAAGCGCGGTCACGCCGTCGTCGTTGAAGTGCGAAGCGATCGTGCCGAACACCGGCATTGCCTCGGGCGATTTCGCAAAGTCGGCGCGGTTACGCTGCACCTGTTTCGCGACATCGCGCAACGCATCTGGCGCGCCCTTGCGGTCGAACTTGTTGATCGCGACGGCGTCGGCGAAGTCGAGCATGTCGATCTTCTCCAACTGGCTGGCCGCGCCGAATTCGGGCGTCATGACATACAGCGATTCGTCAACGAACGGCACGATGGCCGCGTCGCCCTGACCGATCCCTGACGTTTCCACGACGATCAGGTCGAAGCCGGCCGCCTTGCACAGCATCAGCGCGTCGGGCAGTGCGTCGGAGATTTCGCTCGATGCCTCGCGCGTCGCCATGGAGCGCATATAGACGCGTGCGCCGCCGCCCCAGTCGCCGATTGCGTTCATGCGGATGCGATCGCCGAGCAGCGCGCCGCCGGACTTGCGGCGCGACGGGTCGATGGCGAGCACGGCGATGGTCAGCGTGTCGCCGTAATCGAGCCGGAAACGGCGGATGAGTTCGTCGGTAAGCGACGATTTGCCCGCGCCGCCCGTGCCGGTAATGCCGAGCACGGGGATCTGCTCTGCCTGAGTAAGAGCCGATAACTCCGCACGCTTCGACGACGCGGCGCCGCCCGTCTCGAATGCACTGATCAGTTGAGCGAGCCGGCGGAACACGAGCGAACTCGCGTCGCGCGAACCGGCGCTGCTTGTTTCGTCCCTTACCTGCGCGCTCGAACGCAGGTGCAACAGAGGTTGACCGGTCACGCTGGCGAGCCATTCGCCGACTGCGCCGGTCCGCGCTGTGGCGTCCTCGCGGGCCGCTGCCGAGCAGCGCGCGATCATGTCGTCGATCATTCCTTGCAGGCCAAGCCGCTGGCCGTCGTGCGGCGAATAGATCTTTTCGACTCCGTAGTTTTCCAGCGCGACGATTTCGTCGGATACGATCACCCCGCCGCCGCCGCCGAACACCTTGATGCGCTCACCGCCGCGCGCTCGCAGCAGATCGACCAGGTAGCGGAAGTATTCGTTATGGCCGCCCTGGTAGCTCGACACCGCGACGCCGTCCGCGTCTTCCTGGAGCGCGGCGGTCGCGACTTCATCAACGGAACGGTTATGGCCTAGATGGATGACTTCGACGCCGCTCGCTTGCAGGATGCGGCGCATGATGTTGATCGACGCATCGTGGCCGTCGAACAGGGCTGCGGCGGTGACGAAGCGCAAGCGCCGGCCGGCGGGCAGCTCGTGGCTGGCGGCGCGCTGCGGCGTGGACAGATCGGTCATGTCTCCCCCAGATCGTTACGCTGTTTGCGTGTGTGGGTGCTGGCAACCAGTATAACGAAACGGATGGGCGCGGCTCCGGCGGTTTGCGGCGTGGGGCGCTTGCCAACGGGCTTTGCCAGAGCGCTATCTCACGGCCAGCGCCTCGATCTGTTCGAGCGACGGCCACAGCGACTCGTTCGCAAACCGCTCCGCGAGGAAGTCCACGAACGAGCGCACCTTCGCGGACAAATGGCGTCGGCTCGCGTACACCACATGGATCGGCAACTCGCGAGGCGGCACTTCATCGACGAGCACAGGCACGAGGCGCCCTTCTGCCAGATCGGCGCCGATCACTTCGGTGCCGAGCAGCGCGATGCCCGCACCGTGCAGCACCATCACGCGCTGCGCCTCGAGATGATTGACGATCAGATTGCCGGACAGGCGCACGCGCGCGGCTTCGCCGGTGGCTTGCAGGACGTCGAGCGCCGACACGCCCGTGTATTGCAGAATGTTGTGGCGCGCAAGATCGGCGACCGTCTTCGGCGTACCGCGCCGGCGCAGATACTCCGGCGACGCGCACAGCAGCAGATGCGCCATCGCGATCTGCCGCGCGATCAGCGACGACGACTTGAGGCCGCTCGGCGAAGCGCGGATCGCGACGTCGAAGCCTTCGTCGATCAGCTCGACCACGCGGTCCGACAACGTGATGTCGACGGTGACTTGCGGATACTGCGCGGCGTAGTCGGCGACCGCGGCCATTACGTGACTCAGCCCGAATGCCGACAGCGACGACACCCGCAAGCGCCCTTGCGGCACGACGCTCGCCGCACCGACGACCTGCTCCGCTTCCTCGAGTTCGGTGAGCACCTGACTCAGGCGCTCGTAGTATTCGCGGCCCGCCTCGGTCGGCGCGACGCGGCGCGTGGTGCGGTTCAGCAGACGCGCGCCGAGCTGCTGTTCGAGATGCATCACATGCTTGCTCGCCATTGCCGCAGACATCTCCATCCGTTCAGCCGCGCCCACGAAGCTGCCCACCTCGACCACTTGCCGGAACACTTTCATGCTGACGAGGGTGTCCATCCGAATCGCTCGCTATAGGAATTAATCGGCGTTATTTTGCCCGGTTTATCAAAGAGCCGATGGCGAAACGACTGGCCGGAGTCGCGTCAGAAGTCGGAAAAGACCAAAGCCCGTGTTCCGTGAGGAACGCGGGCTTTGGAGGTTGTGAGCATGGGGCGAGGCGCGCGGCAGTCGCCGCCCGCCGGCCAGTTCAGCTACGCGGCGACGCCTAGAACTTCGCGCGCAAGCCGACGCCGTACGTATTGCCGCTCGACTGGCTGCTGATGTGGTCGTACAGGTAAGCCGCGTACACGTCGGTGCGCTTGGACAGCGGGTAGTCGTAACCGATCGCCGCGGTCTGGCGCGTCTGGTCGAAGCCGCCGCCGTCGCGCGAATAAGCGTACGACGCCATCACCGAGCCCGGACCCGCCGGCACCGTGACGCCGCCCTGCGCGGTGTTCACGTGCCAGCTCGTCAGCGTCTGGTCGTTGTGCGTGTACATGTACTGGCCGAACAGCTTCACATACTTGAGGTCATACGAGACGCCAACTTGCGCGACGCTCTGCGCCTTCAGGCCCGGCACGCCCGAGGAATCGAAGCTGCCCAGGTCTCCCGGCGTGTTGTTGAAGTTCACGTACTGATAAACCGCGGTCGCGGCAAACGGGCCGTGGAAATACAGAACCTGGCCGCTCCACTTCTTCGCGCCGTTCTGCGTCGTGTTACCCAGCGCATACATTGCGCTCGCCGACAGGCCGTTGAAATTCGGCGACTGATATTGGACCGCGTTATTCCAGCCCGAGTCGCCGGTCACACCTTGATCGGTCGAGTAAGTCGGGAACGTGCCGAGCCCGAGATACACGTGATAGACCATCGGCGAGAAGACGTAGGAGTCGATGAACGGGTTGAACAGGATCGTCGACACGAACAGTTCGGTGGTCAGCCGGCCGGCCGTAACCGTGCCGTACGGCGATTCGATACCGACGTACGCGTTACGCGAAAACATCGTGTCGCCGGTAAAGCGGCCGTACTGGCCGTTCTGCGCGCGGAAGAAGCCTTCCAGCGTAAAGATCGCCTTGTAGCCGTTGCCCAGATCCTCAGCCCCTTTCAAGCCCCAGTACGACGTCGACATCCCGCCGCCGGACACCTGCACAGACGTCTTGCCGCCGGGAAATTTCTGCGCGCCGACCCATTCGTCCACCTGACCGTAGAGTTGCACGCTCGACTGCGCGAAAGCAGACGATGCACTGGCCAGCAAAGCGGCACACGCGGTTGCCTTAAGGGTGGTCTTCAGCGCACGGCTGATGCCTGTTTTCATGGATTCTCCAGTCTTTGTCAAAAGGGGTGTGGCTTGCGAAAGGGCAAGCTCGCGCGAACCATTGTTGTTGTCCGTTCGATCGTCGAGCCAATCTGGGCGGGGACCATCTTTGCGGACCATTTTTATGAACAAAAATATCGCTGGTTATTGCGGGTATATCGGTCTGATTAGTTTTGTCGCTTATCGGCCTGCTACAGACCTTCACTCGCACATGCTCGCGGCACCGCGACAGACGCGTCGGGCCGCGCGAAGCTGCGCGCGCTATGCGCAAGGCGCCCGATAACGCTTCAAATGACATGCTGATGACGCGCCGCCGCATAACCGCCCAAATTTGACGACGGGAGACGGTCTGCTGCCGAGTGTTTTCAAAAAAGTGTGGCGTCGAAACGTCACATTCCGCGCGGGGTTTTGAGGTGAGTTAAAACGTAATGCGCGCACTAAGCCAATTGAAAGGCGCGTAATTAAGGGAGCTTGGGGCAACGGGTGTTGCCGAGGAGTGAACGCGGTGGGAACCGGCGCCGGGGATCTGCTGGGGAGATTGATTCAACGTGGAGCCCAGGCGGGCTTGGTTCCGAGCCTAGTTCCGGTACGGAGAACTTTCGGGCGGGCGGCTGTCGTCGCCCTGGCGCTGAACAGCGCGCAGTGCACCGCGTTCTTCGTTATAGCGGGCGACGTCGGCCCGGATCGACCCCGAGCGAACCGGCGCGTTGGGTTGCGGCCGCTGTCCGGGGCGCGACTCTGCGCTAACCGGTTGAATGACACCGATGTACGGTATGCCGCCGCGGCCGTCGCCTGGATAAGCCCCGGGTCCGGCGACGCGATGCATGCCCGCGCCCGGCGCGCCGGAGGGGTCGAGGCCACGCTCGACGTTGCGACCAACGTCGCGGTTCACGTAATTGCCGTGACCATAGCTGTCAGCACCGAAGCTCGCGCCACCGTGTGGCATGCCCGGCCCTTTTGCATAGGCGAACGAGCACAGCGCGACGATTACCGCGCCCCACGCCAGGTGCTTCGTTCTCGACAACCCGTCCACCAGTGACTCACTTGCCCGAAGACTTGCCTGAAGCCCACCGTTCGAGCTGCGATGGACTTGTTGAGGGACTGGCGCGGGCGCTGCGGACAGGTCGCAGCGCAGAGCATCCCGACGGCCTTTGATCGGTAATTTATGGTCACCGGCAGAGGGTGTCGAGCCAAAAAGTGTTAGGCCTCGCCTGCTCTTGTAACACGTTGTTACTGCGGCGTTTTTCTACGACACAACCCTTGCTAAAACCGCCTTAAAAGCGGCAGTGGATTGATGGGAACGCCTTCGCGAAAGGCGAAAAAGCAACGATGCAAACTGTCGCCGAATCGCGATGAATAAGTGGGCGGCGCAGACTCACTGGAGCACGCATCTCCGAGGTGTGCGCACTCAACGACCGGTGGTTCACAACCGCAATCGTCGCTCGAGCGAAAATGCACCGGACTCATCAATCAATTCGGCAAATGAATTTGCCGTTTCAATCGGTTTAGACGGACAATAGGGGTTTTCCATAGCACCGACGCCACAGCGCTTTCGCGCACGCGCCTTGCGTGCAATCCCGCATCACCGATTTCGAGAATCCGACATGGCCCGCCCGAAACTGCTTCCCGATAACTTCACCCTGTGCCTGGTAGGCACGGTGATACTCGCCAGCCTGCTGCCGGTTCACGGTCAGGCCGCCGCGGGGTTCGACTGGGTGACGAACATTGCGGTCGGCCTGCTGTTCTTCCTACACGGCGCGAAGCTTTCTCGGGAAGCGATTGTTGCGGGCGCGACGCATTGGCGTCTGCATCTGGTCGTACTGCTCAGCACGTTCGCGCTGTTTCCTCTGCTCGGCCTCGCGCTTAAACCGCTCCTGTCGCCACTTGTCACGCCTGCGCTCTACGCCGGGATCCTCTTCCTCTGCACGTTGCCGTCGACGGTTCAGTCCTCTATCGCCTTCACGTCCATCGCCAAAGGCAACGTTCCGGCCGCGGTTTGCAGTGCGTCGGCCTCGAGCCTGCTCGGCATCTTCATCACCCCCGCACTCGTCAGCGTCCTCGTCACGAACCAGGCGGCGGGCGGTAGCTCTCCTTGGCACACCGTGGGCAATATCGTGTTGCAGTTGCTGGTCCCGTTCGTGGCGGGACAACTGCTGCGCCCGCTGATCGGCAAGTGGATCGAGCGGCATCGCGGCGTGCTGAAGTTCGTCGATCAAGGTTCCATTCTGCTGGTCGTGTATGGCGCGTTCAGCGAGTCCGTGACCGAAGGCCTGTGGCATCAGATCCCGCTCTCCGCTTTGGGCGGTGTGCTGCTCATCAGCGTGGTGCTGCTCGCGCTCGCGCTGGGCATGACGATCTTCGTGAGCAAGCGGCTCGGCTTCAGTCGCGCGGACCAGATCACCATCATCTTTTGCGGCTCGAAGAAAAGCCTCGCCGCCGGCGTGCCCATGGCCAAAGTCATCTTTGCCTCGCAGGCGGTCGGCGCGGTCGTTCTCCCGCTCATGCTGTTCCACCAGATCCAGTTGATGGTCTGCGCCGCGCTCGCGCAACGCTGGGGCGCCCGCGACACCAGCGGAGAAACCCGCGCCGCCTCGCGCGAGCGAGCCGCTGCCGCCGTCGCCCGCCGTTGAATACGCGCGCAATGCAAATAGGACATTCATAAGCGCCCTCCCTGAGCGTCGTTTTCCAAAAGCCGCCTTGCGCGGCTTTTTGTTATTTCACGCTCATCGGCGAGGGTTGTCGCCTCGGCCAGATGGCATAGGCGGTTTCCTGGGCGCCTCCTGGCCAACTTCTTGAAGCGCCTCCAACCCGCGCGCGACCGCGCGCGATGACTCACCACGGCGCAAACGCACCACACCAGTGCAACGCTTCACTAAAAGTTCACTTAATTCTCCGCAGCGCAGGTCGATAAGCCGAAGGTCCATCGCTACGTCAACCTGCCATGCAACTTCGCTCGCCCTCCGGAATCGCTGCGCCGCGCATCGAGGACCTGATTGCCCGGCGTGATCTGTCCGCCGTATTCCAGCCGATCATCGACTTCGAGGACGGCGCGATTCTCGGCTACGAAGGCCTGATTCGCGGGCCGGCCGGCACATCGCTCGAGACGCCATTCGCGCTCTTCTCGCAAGCGCTCGTGGAAGGCTGCACGATCGAACTCGAACAGGCCGCCGCGCGCGCCTGTATCGACGCGTTTGCGAGACTCGGCTACGACGGCAAGCTGTTCCTGAACTTCAGCGCAGGTGCGCTCCGGCGTCTGGCCGCCGTACCCGACGACACACTCGCGCTGCTGCGCCATCGCGGCGTCGATCCACAGCGCATCGTGGTCGAGTTGACGGAGCAGAGCATGATCCCCGACGTCGGGAGTTTTCTGCCGGTGATCGCTTCGTTACGCACGGCAGGCGCGCAGTTCGCACTCGACGATTACGGCACCGCGAACGCGAGCATGAATCTGTGGGTGCGACTCCAACCGGACGTCGTGAAAATCGACCGCTTCTTCATTCACGACATCGCGTGCGATCCCCTGAAGTTCGAGGCCGTTCGCGCAATGCAGCACTTCGCGAGCGCAAGCGGCGCGCGCCTCGTCGCCGAAGGCATCGAGAACGAGGCGGATCTGATCGTCGTGCGCGACATGGGAATCGGCTGCGGGCAAGGCTTTTTCTTTGGCCGTCCGCATGCGCAGCCGGCAAGCAAAGTCACTGACGACGCCCGCGACGCCTTGCGCGCAGGCCACATCGCCGTGTTTCCCGAGGCGACCCGCACGCTCGGCGGCGCGTCGCCGTCGGGCGGCATGGCTTCGGAGAAGATGCTCGTGCACGCGCCCGCGTTGCCGCGCCAGGCAACCAATAACGACGTGCTGGAACTCTTCAACCGTCTGCCCGATCTGCACGCGGTCGCCGTGGTCGAGCATGACGAACCGGTTGCGCTGATCAACCGCCGCAGCTTCATGGACCGTTACGCGTTGCCGTATCACCGCGAATTGTTCGGCAAGCGGCCATGTCTGCTATTCGCGAACGCCTCGCCCGTGGTGATAGAGAAATCGATGACCGTCGAGCAGATGGCCAAGCTCCTCGCAAGCGACGATCAGCGCTATCTCGCCGATGGCTTCGTCATCACCGAAAACGGCAAGTACGCGGGACTCGGCACTGGCGAGAACCTCGTGCGCGCGGTAACCGAGGTCCGCATTGAAGCGGCGCGTTACGCTAACCCGCTGACGTTCCTGCCGGGCAACATCCCGATCAGTTCGCACATCGCGCGGCTCGTCGGCAATCACGCCGGCTTCTACGCCTGCTATGTGGACCTGAACCACTTCAAGCCTTTCAACGATCAATACGGCTACTGGCAAGGCGACGAGGTATTGAAGTTCGCCGCTGCGGTGCTCGCCGACGTCTGCGATCCGACGCGCGACTTTCTCGGTCACGTGGGCGGCGACGACTTCCTCATCCTGTTCCAGAGCGACGACTGGCGCGAGCGCGTGCTGCGCGCGATTCACGTATTCAACGAGGGCGCGCAGCGCTTCTACGCGCCAACCGACCGTCTGGCCGGCGGCATTCACGGCGAAGACCGGCGTGGCAACCCGACCTTCTTCGGCTTCGTCACGATGGCAATTGGTTGCGTGCGCGTGGAGCCTGAGCCGACCGGCGGCGCGTCGCTCTATAACAGCGAGGAGATTGCCACGGTCGCGGCGCTGGCCAAGCGGCGCGCGAAGCTCGAACCAAGCGGATTCGTGCTGATCGACGCCGAAGAAAGCGTGGCCTTGTTGCGTGGGCAGTCAGAAGCCGCGGCGACGTCCGCCGATTGACGACATTGCGCCGACAGTTTTGAAACACCGCATTCCGAAGCTCGGCTAACGCCATTGCGCACGCTCGGGACAGACCGGGTCGCGCGAAAAGTGCATGTGTTTAGCAATTTTACTAAACAACAAAATACAAAAAATACCAACAACTACGGGTATTTACGGGTGCTATTGGCGACCCTACAAAGCTGTTTGACGGCCGTTTTACTATACAATCGCCCGGACCCAAACATGTGCGGCCGCCCTGTCACGGCTGCCTGCTTCGATGGCGATAACCATCCGCGACGTCGCGCGTGCGGCCAGCGTGTCGATCGGCACCGTGTCCCGCGCACTGAAAAACCAGCCGGGCCTGTCCGAGGCCACACGCGTGCGCGTGGTCGAGGCCGCGCGCGAACTCGGCTATGACGCGGGCCAATTGCGTCCGCGCATCCGCCGTCTAACGTTTCTGCTGCACCGCCAGCACAACAACTTCGCCGTCAGCCCATTCTTTTCGCACGTCTTGCATGGCGTGGAAGACGCCTGCCGGGAGCGCGGAATCGTGCCGTCGGTGCTAACCGCCGGGCCCACTGAAGACGTCATCCAGCAGATGCGCCTGCATGCGCCCGACGCCGTAGCGATTGCCGGCTTCGTCGAGCCGGAGACGCTTGCCACGCTCGTCGCCATGCAGCGTCCGCTTGTGCTGATCGATCTCTGGGCGCCGGGATTGCGTTCGGTGAATCTCGACAACGCGGCCGGCGCCGCGCTTGCCATGCGGCATCTGTTCGAACAGGGGCGCAAGCGGGTGGCGTTCATCGGCGGATCGCTCGCGCACTTCAGCATCGCGCAGCGCGCACTCGGTTATCGGCGTGCATTTTTCGAAGCGGGACTTTTATTCGACCCGTCGCTCGAAGTCACGATCGACGCCGGACTCGATCCCGACAGCGGCGCGGCCCGGGCGATGCAGCAACTCCTCGATGCGCCCGGCCCACGCCCAGACGCCGTGTTTGCCTACAACGACGCTGCCGCGCTCGCGGCGCTGCGCGCCTGTTTCGCGCGCGGTGTGCGCGTGCCGGAGGACATCGCCATTATCGGCTTCGACGACATTCCTGCCGCCGCTCACGCCACGCCGCCGCTGTCCACCATTGCGGTCGACAAGGAAGCGCTCGGCCGCCGCGGCGTGGAATTGCTGCTCGAAGACGCGCCGGCCGAAACAGAAGTCCGCGTGCCCGTTCATCTCATTGCCCGTGCCAGTACTTTGGTGAAAACGCCATGACGCTATCCGCTACGCCTCCTTCCGCCAACGGCGCGCCTGCCGTGCCGGCCGTCGCCAGCTTTCGCAGCCGCGAGTTTCTGCTCTCCCATGTCGAGGACACGCTGCGCTTTTACGCGCCCAATGTGTTCGATTCGAGCGGCGGCTTTTTCCATTTCTTCCGCGACGACGGTTCCGTCTACGACAAAACCACGCGGCATCTGGTGAGCAGCTGCCGCTACGTCTTCAACTACGCGATGGCGTATCGGCAGTTCGGCGACCCGAAACATCTGGAATACGCGCGCCACGGCCTGCAATTTCTGCGCGACGCGCATTGGGACGGGCAGCACGAAGGTTACGACTGGGAAATCGAATGGAGCGACGGCAGGAAGCGCACGCTCGACGCCACGCGCCACTGCTATGGCCTCGCGTTCGTGCTGCTCGCGTACTCGCATGCGGCGATGGCCGGCATCGAGGAAGCCAAGCCGATGATCGGCGCGACGTTCGAATTGATGGAGCATCGCTTCTGGGACGCCGCCGCCGGTCTCTACGCCGACGAAGCATCGCCCGAATGGCGTGTGAGTTCGTATCGCGGGCAAAACGCGAACATGCACACCACCGAGGCCTTGCTCGCCGCGCACGAAGCGACCGGCCATCTCGTGTATCTGGACCGCGCCGAGCGCGTGGCGTCGAACATCACGCTGCGTCAGGCAAAGCTGTCGCAAGGGCTCGTGTGGGAGCACTTTCACGCGGACTGGTCGGTCGACTGGCATTACAACGAGGAAGACAGCTCGAACATTTTCCGTCCGTGGGGTTTCCAGCCCGGGCATCAAACGGAATGGGCGAAGCTGCTGCTGATCCTCGAGCGCTATCGTCCGCTGCCCTGGCTCTTGCCGCGCGCAATCGAACTGTTCGACGCCGCGATGACGCACGCATGGGACGAAGACCATGGCGGCCTGTATTACGGCTTCGGCCCGGACGGCACTGTGTGCGACCACGACAAGTACTTCTGGGTGCAGGCGGAGACTTTCGCGACCGCCGCGCTGCTCGGCAAGCGCACCGGCAACGAGCGCTTCTGGGACTGGTACGACGAGATCTGGCGCTATAGCTGGGCGCACTTCGTCGATCATAAATACGGCGCGTGGTATCGCATCCTCACCTGCGACAACCGCAAATACAGCGACGAAAAGAGTCCGGCCGGCAAGACCGACTATCACACCATGGGCGCATGCTACGAGGTGCTGACGCACGCGCTGGCCGACGGCTCGACCGCCGCGGCCGTCTCCACGGAGCACGCAAAATGAGCCACGTGTCCAACGAACTGCCCGTCTTCGTTTCGGCGGGCGATATCCTCACCGATCTCGTGCGCACGGGCGCCTCGCAATGGCTATCGCGTCCGGGCGGCGCAGGCTGGAACGTGGCGCGTTGCGTCGCGCGGCTCGGCTTGCCGACCGCCTGCGCGGGCTCGCTCGGCGTCGACAATTTCTCCGACGAACTGTGGGACGCGAGCGTCGCGGCAGGGCTCGACATGCGCTTTATGCAGCGCGTGGAGCGCCCGCCTTTGCTCGCGATTGTTCATCGCACGCATCCGCCTGCTTACTTTTTCATGGGCGAGAACGGCGCCGATCTCGCCTTCGATCCCGCGCATCTGCCGGCAGGCTGGATGCAGCAGGTGAAGTGGGCGCACTTCGGCTGCATCAGTCTCGTGCGGCAACCGCTCGGCGACACGCTCGCCGCGTTGGCCGCCGAACTGCGCTCGCGCGGCGTGAAGATCAGTTTCGACCCGAACTACCGGAATCTGATGGAGCACGGGTACGAACCCACGCTACGCAAAATGGCGGCGCTCGCCGACCTCATCAAGGTATCGGACGAGGACCTGCGCCTGCTCTTCAAGACCGACGACGAAGCGCATGCGCTTGCCCAATTGCGCGCGATGAATCCTGCCGCCACCGTACTCGTCACCCGTGGACCGGAAACGGCTGTGCTGATCGACGGCGCGGCGACTTTCGAGGCGCGACCGCCGCGCGTCGAGGTGGTGGATACGGTCGGCGCCGGCGATGCGTCCATCGGCGGCTTGCTGTTCAGTCTGATGACCGCTTCGCAGCGTGCGTGGCCGGAGCATCTGGCGTTCGCATTGGCGGCCGGCGCGGCAGCCTGCCGGCACGCGGGCGCGCATGCGCCGTCGCTCGATGAAGTCGTCGCGCTGCTGTAACGCGCGGGCGTTATCTTTCCGGTTGGACAGGCGCGCGTCGTCGCGAGGCGGCGCGCCACGGGGCTTCAGCCGAAGCGTCATTGCCGTGCTAGGATGAAATCACCGGAACCTTTGGAACAAGGAGCGACGCCATGGAGGACATCACCTACACCAAAGGCATCTACACGGCCACTGCAACGGTGAGAGAGGTCGGCGCGGACACCTGGCAGGGCGTAGTCACACTCGCGCGCGACGAAGGCGAGGCGAGCCAGGACCAGGAAACCACGGTCTATGAAGTCGAAGCTACCTCGTCCACACCGGGCGAGGCGCTGGAAGAAGCGAAGGCGCTTGCTCATCGAATACTCGGGGAAATCGAACTCTAGGCAGACCGGCGCGGCGCATCTTGCGGCGCGCCACCTGAACGCAATGGTCGGAGGCGATCATGGTTGAGCAGCTCTTCCTCTACGGCGTGTACTCGATTCACGTCCGCCCAATCGAACTCAGCGGCGCGCGCTGGGACTCGGAATACGAAATCAGGCATCGGGAGAAAGCGGTCAAACCGTGGACGACCATCGGCGGCGACAACGGTTACGCCGACGAAGCACAAGCCATCGCTGCGGCACACCAGCAAGCCGTCGACGACATCGAGCACGGCGCAGGCATTCCGAAGCCGCGAGCATTTCCTTAAAGCAGAGCGCAGGTCGTCCGTGCCGGCGTTAGCGCTTGCGTCACCGCTAGCAGGCATCGCACACAGCATTTGAACGCGGCATTCACGCGATTCCAAATGCTGCGGAAGCGCCCCGCCGCACCGCCACGGCGCAGAAAACGCACGCCTTCTTTCGCTCCAGTTCGACGCGCTGAAGATCGCGCTCCGCGAGCGAGGCCGCGTGCTACGCTTGCGCCGTTTTCATCTCCACGAGTACGCGATGGCTACTGAACCGTCGGACCGTTTTGCCCGCATCGGACGCGAGAAAGTCAGCGCAGAAAATAGCCCTTCGCGCGGCAGCCGCGAACTGCGCCTCGACGACCGCGTGGTGATCGCGCACGGCATGCCGACGCGATTCTGGCAGGACCTTTATCACCGCGCGCTGGTGGTGCGCTGGCCGATGTTTTTCGTCAGCCTCGCGGTGATCTTCCTGTTGCTGAACACCACATTCGCCGCGCTCTATATGCTCGGCAACGCGTCCATTGCCAACCAGTATCCGCCGGGCTTCGGCGGCGCGTTTTTCTTCAGCGTCGAAACGCTGGCCACGGTCGGTTATGGCGACATGCATCCGCAAACGGTGTACGCGCACTGGATCGCGACGCTTGAAATCTTCGTGGGTATGTCGAGCATTGCGTTGGCAACGGGGCTGATTTTCGCGCGCTTCTCGCGTCCGCACGCGAAGATCATGTTCGCCCGCTACGCAATCATCCGGCCGCTCGACGGTCACATGACCTTGATGGTCCGCTCAGCCAACGGGCGTCAGAACGTGATCGCCGAAGCACATGCACGGCTGCGCATTATGCGTCGCGAAACGACTCCAGAAGGTTATACGCTGCGCAAGCTTTACGACCTCACACTCGTGCGCGACCAGCATCCGGTCTTCAAGCTCGGCTGGAGCATCATGCATGTGATCGACGAAACAAGTCCGCTTTTCGGCGAGACCGCCGAGACGCTAAAAGCAAGCGACACGTCGCTGCTGCTCACGCTTGAAGGCGTCGACGAATCGACGTCGCAGACCATGCAGGCGCGCCACATGTGGACATGCGATCAGATCTACTGGCAGCACCGTTTTGTCGACATCATGAGCGAACGGGACGGCGTGAGCCATATCGACTATTCGCATTTTGACGAGATCGTGCCGCTGGATGAAGCGCCTGTTGCGACGGGTATTCGTTCATAAAAACAGCGTATCTGTTAAAAATATAAAAACCGAAAAAGAGATAAGCATTTCGGAATCCTTTCGCTAGATTTTCAGATTCATACTGTCTATGCTGCGCGGCTTCGTTGCCCAAGAACGCCGCCATGCAGCATCGCCGTAAAGCCACTTTCGCCGCCGCTTCACTCGCCCTCTACGGGCTGCCGTCGTTCGCCCAAAGCAACGCATCGCTGATCAACGTCCTGCCGGGCAACGACACGCAGCGCGCACAACAGCAACGGCTTGAAGCCAATGCGACGAATGGCTCGCTCGGCAACGCGCTGAACGAGGACGCGCCGCGCGCGACGAGCGTCGATCTCGCGCATCTGCCGGTGCAGTCGCCTTGCTTCGAAATCGAAAAAATCCGGATTACGAACAATCCGCTCGATTCGCTCGACCGTCTCGTCGAGCCGGTCAAGGGTCAGTGTGTCGGCGCGGACGGTCTGAAGATCGTGCAGGACAGCGTCGCCAATAAACTGATCGGCTATGGCTATGTGACCACGCGTGTCGCCGTGCCCGAGCAATCGCTCGCCTCCGGCACGCTTCAGCTCGACGTCGTGCCGGGCCGCGTCGGCGCGATACGCACCGAGGGCGAAGCGATCGGCGACATCGCGCGTACGTTGCCGTCCGGCGAGGGTACGCTCCTGAACCAGCGCGCGATCGACCAGGCGCTGGAAAACATCCGGCGTCTGCCGTCGCAGGCGGACGCGCGATTCGACATCGCGCCGGGCATTGGCGCCGGCGAATCCGACCTCGTACTGCACGCCGGCACCGGGCGACGCTGGCGCATCGCGGCTGGCTACGACAATGCGGGCCAGACTGCCACCGGCAAGAACGAGCTGTTCGGCGCGCTGACTGTCGACTCGCCCTTCTATCAATACGACCAGTTGCAGGTATCGGGTCTCACCAACGCCAACCGTGGCGCACCCGGCAAGGGAGAAAACCAGGCCGCCGCGTCGTACAGCGTGCCTTTCGGCTACGCGATGCTCACGATTGACGCTTATCGCGCGAGTTATCTGCAAACACAGGCGTTCGCCTCCGGCGCCGCGCAATTCACGGGCGAGCAGAAAGGCGCGGGCATCAAACTGTCAGGCGTCGTGCAGCGCGGCGCGAAGTCCCGCACGGAATTGCGCGCGCGCTTTTACCGCGCGTTCAATCATCACTATGTGAACAACACGTGGATCGACGTGCAGGACCGCGACGTATACGGCTACGAAGTCGGCGCGTCGCATCGTCATTACATCGGGCGCGCGCAGATAGACGCGTCGGTCGGCTGGCGCGACACGCTGCCGGGCATCTCGCGTCAGCCGGGTTACGTACTCGGCGACAGCGCGTTCAACGGCCGCGAGCAGATCGTCACCGCGTCGCTCAACGTGCTTGCGCCGTTTCGGGTCGGCAATCAACCGTTCTCGTACCAGTTTGGCTGGACCAGGCAGAACGCGCGCACCCGGGTTACCGCCCCTGACTACTTTACGATCGGTACTCGCTATGCCGTACGGGGCTTCGACCAGCAGGCAACGCTCGCGGCCGAAAACGGCTGGACCGTATCGAACGAACTCGACTGGTACGCGCCGACGTCCTACGGCGTGCAAGCCTTATACGCGGGGCTCGACGCCGGACGCGTACAAGGGCCGACGACGCGGTACCTGGCGGGTGACACCCTGGTAGGAATGGCGGTGGGCGCGAGAGGCAGCCTTGCGCCGAAGAATCGCCTGTCGGCGGGCGTCAACTACGACGTCTCCGTCGGCTGGCCACTCTACAAGCCGAAGGCTTTTCCGAGCGGATCGCCCACCGTACTCGTACAAATCAGCGCGCTGATCTGAACGAGGCTTCCTATTTGTTAGTTGTACTTTTGTTAATGTAGAGGAAACAACAATGCAGAAAATTGACCCTCGTCTGGTGGACGGCAACAACCGGAACTTGTGGTTTGCTGCACGCGCCAGCGCGTTCGCGGCGTTGTGCACATTCGGCATGCAACCGCTCGTCGCGAGCGCGCAAGCCAATCTCGCCATAACCGTCGACTCGAGCGCCGCGTCGCGCCCGACTTTCGGCACCTCCGGCAACGGCACGCAGGTCGTCAACATCGTCGCGCCCAATGCGGCCGGCGTGTCGAACAACCGCTTCGCGCAGTACAACGTCGGAACCGGCGGCGTGATCATCAATAACGCTACGCAAGCCGCGCAGACGCAGATCGGCGGCGCGGTACAGGCCAACGCCGCGCTCGGTCAGAAAGGCGCGAGCGTCGTCCTGATGCAGGTCACATCCGGCTCGCCGACGCAACTGCTCGGCACGACCGAAGTCGCCGGCAAGGGCGCCAACCTCGTGATCGCGAACCCGGCCGGCATCACCTGCTCGGGCTGCGGCTTTCTCAACGCGCCGCGGGTCACGCTTGCGACCGGCACGCCGACGCTGAAAGACGACGGCTCGCTGGGCACGCTCGACGTCAAGCAGGGCACCATTGCCGTCGACGGCAATGGCCTGAGCGGGTCGGCAAGCGCGGTCGATTTGATTGCACGCGCGATGACCATCAACGGCAAGGTGCAAGGCAAGACGATCGACGCAATTGCAGGCGCGAATCGCGTCGACTACGCGTCCAAATCGGCAGCCGCGCAAGCGGGCACGGGCGCCGCGCCGCAAGTGGCAATCGACGTGCAATCGCTCGGCAGCATGTATGGCGACGGCGCCGTGCGTCTGATCGGCACCGAAGCGGGTGTCGGCGTGCGCGACAACGGCGCGCTGAACTCGCTGACCGGCAGCGTGAGCGTGGGGGCCAATGGCGACGTGACGATCGGCGCGCCCGCCAGTATCAAGGCGGCAACCGACGTCAACGTGAACGGCGCGAATCTGACGAACAACGGCTCGATCGCAGCTGCGCGCACGCTCAATGCTTCGGCGATGCAGGCGCTGACCAACAGCGGCACGTTGACGGCCGACAGCATGTCGGTGAACGCGCGCGGCACGCTATCGAACACCGGCAAGATCTCGGGAGCAGGCGTGCGTCTGGGCGGCGATCAGTCGCTCGTCAACACCGGCACCGTCGAAGCCACGCAAGACGCAACGCTGGCCGGCGACCGCCTGACGCTTTCGGGCGGCAGTGTGAAAGGCGACACGGTGACGCTGCAAGGCGGCACGGTCATGAATCAGGGCGTCACGGTGAGCGCCGCGAAGTCTCTCAACGTGAGCGCGACCCGCTTTGACAACACCGGCACGCTGACTTCCACCGGCGCGGTCAGCGTCAACGCGTCAGACACGTTCACGAACCAGGCGAACGGCAAGCTGACCGGCCAGACGGTGCAGTTCGGCGGCGTGAACGCGACGAACGCCGGCTCGGTCACGGCAACGCAATCCATCAACGGCAACGCCATGCAGACGCTCGACAATCAGGGCACGCTCAGCGCCGAGCGCGTCAGCCTGACCACGCGTGGCACGTTGTCGAACAGCGGCAAGATTGCGGGCAGCGGCGTGAGCATGAACGCGGACCAGTCGCTGACCAATAAGGGCATCGTCGAGGCGTCGATGGAAGGAATGCTCGCGGGCAACCAGGTAACGCTCTCAGGCGGCAGCGTAAGCGGCGGCACGGTGACGCTGCAAGGCGGCACCATCGCCAACCAGGGCACGACTGTGAGCGCCGGCCAGTTGCTCAATATCAACGCGACTCGCGTGGATAACTCGGGCACGCTGAGTTCCGGCGGCGACGCGCGCGTTAATGCCATGGACACGTTCGCGAACGCGAACGGCGCGTTGAGCGCGCAGAACACGCTGCATGTCGGCGCAGGCACGCTGGACAATCGGGGCGCCAGTTTCAACGCCGGACAGATGCTCGACGTCAGCGCACAACAGGTGCTGAACGGCAACGGCCGCATGAAGTCGGCGGGCGCTGCGAGCTTTCAGTCGGGTTCGCTGGACAACACCGGCGGCGCGATCTCGGCGCAGCGCGAGGCGGTCATCAACGTCGACGGGAAACTGACCAACGACAACGGTTCGATCACGTCGAGCACCACGCTGAGCGGCACGGCAGGCTCCCTGTCGAACGTCGGCGGTACGATTTCGGCACCGGTCTCGGCAGACATTCGCGTTGCGGGCGGCGGCAATAACGGTGGCTACGTGCCGCCGGTCGAGCCGCAGCCGCAGCCGCAGCCGCAAACGCAACCGCAACCGTCGAGCTTCGTTCCGCCTCCGGGCTACGTGCGCATCTCGCTCGACTCGCCGGACCTGCGCAAGTACAACGGCTTCTACGGCCCTGACGGCTACTTCTACGCGTTCGTCAACAATCCGGTCTAAGCCGCGCATCTGACTGGGCGTCGCCATGCGCTAACAAAGGCACGAGCGATTAACTCACGGGCGGCGTCATGCAGCAATGCGTGCCGCCGCCCGATATGTTTCGACACCCCGTCAAAACATGCATCAGCGTGTCTGCCTGGATGCGTGCAGCACACCGCCCGACGCACCAGGGCATACCCGAATCCCCCGTTCGCGTGGCATATCTATCTCAAAAGAGGCTTAAAACCGGGCGCTCCTCGCGCTCATTCGCCGACGTCAAAGCAAAGTAGAAAAAATCCACTCCGATTGGCGCTAAAAAATAGAGTCTCTTTCGCTGCGGCCCCCCACGTCTGCCCGAGGACGCGCGCCGAAGATACAAACAGCATCCATCACGTATGGGATTGGAGACTCACCTATGACCGCTCGCCTGCCCATCGACGGCACGCCCGCTCTTTCCGACTACAAGCTGTCCGACAATCTCACCGCAACGCGCGGCCGGATTTTCATGACCGGCACCCAGGCGCTGGTGCGCCTCGCGCTGATGCAACGCTCGCTCGACCGCGCGCGCGGCATGAACACCGCGGGCTTCATCAGCGGCTATCGGGGTTCGCCGCTCGGCATGGTCGATCAGCAATTGTGGAAAGCGAAGAAACTGCTCAGCGCGAGCGATATTCGCTTCCTGCCCGCTATCAATGAAGAACTCGGCGGCACCGCCGTGCTCGGCACGCAGCGCGTGGAAGCGGACCCGGAGCGCACCGTCGAAGGCGTGTTCGCCATGTGGTACGGCAAGGGCCCCGGTGTGGATCGCGCGGGCGACGCGCTGAAGCACGGCAACGCGTACGGCTCGTCGCCGCACGGCGGCGTACTGGTGGTAGCCGGCGACGATCACGGCTGCGTGTCTTCGTCGATGCCGCATCAGAGCGACTTTGCGATGATGGCGTGGCACATGCCGGTCGTGAATCCGTCGAACATTGCGGACATGCTCGAATTCGGGCTGTACGGCTGGGCGCTGTCGCGGTTTTCGGGCGCGTGGGTCGGCTACAAGGCGATCTCCGAAACAGTCGAATCCGGTTCGACGGTCGATCTGGATGCGCTGCGGACCGACTGGAGCGCGCCGGAGGATTTCGAAGCACCGTCGGGCGGCCTGCACAATCGCTGGCCCGATCTGCCGAGCCTCACCATCGAATCGCGCATGCACGCGAAGCTCGACGCCGTGCGTCACTTTGCCAAAACCAACAGCATCGACAAATGGATCGCGCCGAGCCCGCATGCGAACGTGGGCATCGTCACATGCGGCAAGGCGCATCTGGATCTGATGGAAACGTTGCGCCGCCTCGACCTGACCGTCGCCGATCTCGACGCGGCCGGTGTGCGCATCTACAAAGTCGGCCTGTCGTTCCCGCTGGAAATGACGCGCATCGACACGTTCGTCGAAGGGCTTTCCGAAGTGCTCGTGATCGAGGAGAAGGGCCCCGTCATCGAGCAGCAGATCAAGGACTATCTGTACAACCGCACGCAAGGCGCGCGGCCGGCCGTGATCGGCAAGCAGGCGCAAGACGGCAGCATGCTGCTCTCGTCGCTCGGCGAATTGCGGCCTTCGCGCATCTTGCCCGTGTTCGCCAACTGGCTCGCGAAGCACAAGCCCGCATTGGATCGCCGCGAGCGTGTAGTCGATCTGGTCGCGCCGCAAATTCTCTCCAACGCCGCGGACAGCGTGAAGCGCACGCCGTATTTCTGCTCGGGCTGTCCGCACAACACGTCGACGAAAGTACCCGAAGGCT
Source organism: Paraburkholderia sp. 22098 (assembly GCF_052045935.1). NCBI lineage: Bacteria > Pseudomonadati > Pseudomonadota > Betaproteobacteria > Burkholderiales > Burkholderiaceae > Paraburkholderia > Paraburkholderia sp. 22098. Next base: position 307,249 of record NZ_JBQEPV010000001.1, read on the forward strand.
CCATTGCACACGCAGGCATTGGCTGTCACTTCATGGCTTCGTGGATGGAGCGCGACACGACCGGCCTCATTCAGATGGGCGGAGAAGGCGTGGACTGGGCGTCGCATTCGATGTTCACGAAGACGCGCCACGTCTTCCAGAATCTCGGCGACGGTACGTACTTTCACTCCGGTTTTCTCGCGATCCGTCAGGCGGTCGCGGCGAAAGCCACCATCACGTACAAGATTCTCTACAACGACGCCGTCGCGATGACGGGCGGCCAGCCCGTGGACGGCAGCATCTCCGTGCCGCAGATCGCGCGTCAGGTGGAAGCGGAAGGCGTATCGCGCTTCGTGGTGGTCAGCGACGAGCCGGAGAAATACGACGGCCATCACGATCTTTTCCCGAAGGGCACGACGTTCCATCACCGTAGCGAAATGGACACCGTGCAGCGCGAGTTGCGCGACACCGACGGCGTGACCGTGCTGATCTACGACCAGACGTGCGCCGCAGAAAAACGGCGTCGCCGCAAAAAGGGCGAATTCCCCGACCCCGACAAGCGCCTTTTCATCAACGAAGAAGTCTGCGAAGGCTGCGGCGATTGCGGCGTGCAGTCCAATTGCCTGTCGGTTGAACCGGTCGAAACCGCGTTGGGACGCAAGCGTCGCATCGATCAATCGTCGTGCAATAAAGACTACTCGTGCGTGAACGGTTTTTGCCCGAGCTTCGTGACCGTCGAAGGCGGTAAGCTGAAAAAAGCCGCGGGCGCCGCGTTCGATCCGCAAGCATTGGCTGAACGCATCAACGCGTTGCGGCTGCCTGCGACGCAGCTCGATGCCGCACCGTACGACATCCTGGTGACGGGCGTCGGCGGCACGGGCGTCGTGACGGTCGGCGCATTGATCAGCATGGCTGCGCATCTGGAAGGCAAGAGCGCGTCGGTGCTCGACTTCATGGGCTTTGCGCAAAAGGGCGGCTCGGTGTTGTCGTTCGTGCGCTTTGCCGCGCGCGACGAGTGGCTCAACCAGGTTCGCATCGACACGCAGCAAGCGGACGTGCTGCTCGCCTGCGACATGGTGGTCGGCGCGAGCGCCGATGCATTGCAGACGGTGCGTCATGGCCGCACGCGCATCGCCGTCAACACGCATGCCATTCCGAACGCGACGTTCGTGCAGAACCCGGACGCCACGCTGCATGCCGACGCGTTGATCGACAAGATGCGCCATGCAGCCGGCAGCGAGCGCATGTCGACTTGCGACGCGCAGGCGCTCGCCACGCGTTTTCTCGGCGACACTATCGGCGCTAACATTCTGATGCTCGGTTATGCGTGGCAGCTTGGTCTCGTGCCCGTGTCGTTCGGCGCGTTGATGCGCGCAATCGAATTGAACAACGTGGCCGTGCAGATGAATCAACTGGCGTTCTCCATCGGACGGCTCGCTGCAGAAGACCTGGCCGCGCTCGAATCGCTGTGGCAGGCGCGGCACGCCGCGAAGCAGACGGTGCGCGTCGATACGCTCGACGAACTGATTGCGCATCGCGAAGGCCGTCTGCAGATTTACGGCGGCGCAAGCTATGTGAAGCGCTATCGTGCGCTGGTCGATGCTGCGCGTCGCGCGGAAAGCGCGATCGGCGCAAACAGTGAACGCGTAACGCGTGCGGTGGCTACGACGTTCTATCGTCTGCTGGCAGTGAAAGACGAATACGAAGTTGCGCGCCTGCATACCGATGCCGCGTTCCGCGAAGCACTCGAGGCGCAATTCGAAGGCGTGGCCGGCAAGGACTTCGGCATCAACTTCAACCTCGCGCCGCCCGCACTCACGCGCGCGCATTCGGGTGCGAATCCGACGAAGAAAACCTTTGGCCAATGGATGTGGCCGGTCCTCGGCGTACTCGCCAAGGTGCGCGGCCTTCGCGGCACGATGCTCGACCCGTTTGGCCGCACGCTCGAGCGCAAAATGGAGCACGAACTCGCGGACGACTACGAAACCACGTTGCAGCGAGCGCTTGCCAAGCTTAACGCCGACAATCTCGACGACGTCGCGAAGCTCGCCGATCTGCATGCCCGTGTGCGCGGTTATGGCCATGTAAAGCTCGCGAATCTCGCGGGCGTGAAGCGGGGCGAGCGCGATCTCGTCGCGCGTCTGCAGATCGAAGCGGCGACGGGAGCGTCGGTTAAAAAATCGCTGGAGGAAGTGAAAGGCGCCGGGCAGTTGCGCGGCATTCCCGTGGTAGTGGCGAAGTAAGGGCTACGAGGCACCGGCCTTGCCGACGCCTACAACAAAGCCGCTCGTGCACATGCACGTAGCGGCTTTTTTTCTGCCTGGCGATTCAGCCCGCGCGCTAGCTTTTCGCCTCGGCATCCAGCAATGCCCTCACCTGCGCGACCTTTGCGCTTTCGACCGGGGCGAGCCCGTTACCGCCCGCGCGGACGCCCGACCCGAAGTGCACCGCTTCGACTCGCGTCCTGCTCACGAAGCCCGCAACTGCATCGACAGTCAGACCCGCGCCTGCCAGCACCGTGCAGCGCGACCCCGCCGCCTGGCGCGCCAGTTCGCGAATGGTCGCTTCGGCATCGAGCACCGAGGGCTTGCCGCCCGAGGTCAGCACATTCGTCACTGCATCGAAACCGAGCAGCACGTCTAGCGCTTTTTGCTGATCGAGAGCTTCGTCAAACGCACGATGGAAAGTGATCGCGAGATCACCGGCGGCGTCGATCGCACGCGCAAGTTGTTCGCGGTCGATCTCGCCGTTCGCGTTCAACATGCCGATCACCACACCGTTCGCGCCCGCCGCCTTCACCGCTTGCACGTCGCGCAGCATCACCGCGAAGTCGTCGGCGTCGTAGACGAACGAACGGCTGTGAGGGCGCACGATCACGTTGACAGGAATGCTGACCGCATCGACCACCGCTTCGATCAGGCCGATGCTCGGCGTCAGCCCGCCCTCGCCCATCGCGGTCACGAGTTCGAGCCGGTCGGCGCCCGCTTGCGCGGCGAGCCGTGCGTCGGCAACAGTAGTGGCAATGACTTCGAGTAGAACGGACATGAGCGCAGCCGGGTGTCGTTGAAAACGACATCATCGCAGAAGCGCTATTCGTCGATCCAGTCGATGTCGCCGCACAGCACGCAGGTCTGCGCCCCGACGCGCGTCGCCACCGACAACGTCACGCACGGCAACGCTTCGTTGATCGACAGATACGGACGCGTCACATGCACGCGCTCGGGCGAGTTGATTGCATCGCGAAAATACGGACGACGCAGCCAGTTCGCGCCTTGCGCATCGGCAAGCGGCAGGAAGCGCGTTTCATGCGCCGCGCGATCGGCCCGCAGCACGACGTTGCGCCCCGCTTGGCGCCCTTTCGCGTCGAGCAGAAAGCAGCGCGCGGCGTGATCGAGCGCGAGAAAATTCCAGCACACTTCTTCGAGCGGCTCGCCTGCAGCAAGCCGCTCGGCCGCGCGTTCGAATGCGCGCAGATAGGGAGCGAGGCGGCTCGCGGTGCGGCGCTCGTGTGCTTCCGTCTGATCGCGGTAACGTTCGGTTAGCTCGCCGATGCAGGTCGCCGCGTGCGTTGCGTCGGCCGCCCCCGGATTCGGGCGTCCGAAGAAAAACCCTTGAACGAAGTCGGCGTTGCAGGCAAGCGCCATTTGCGCCTCGTGTTCCGTTTCCACGCCTTCGACAAGCACAAGCTTGCCTGCTTCATGCAGCAACGCGACGAGGCCTGGCAGAATCGTTCCCATGTCGGCCCGATGCGCCGCGTGCGAGAGCATGATGCGGTCGAGCTTCACAATGTCCGGATTCAATTGCCAGATGCGCTCGACGTTCGAATGTCCCGCGCCGAAATCGTCGAGTGCGATCAGGAAGCCGCGCTCGCGGAACTGGCGTACGGCATCCGCGAGACGCTCCAGATCTTCAGCGCGCTGCTCGAGCACTTCGAGCACGATGCGCCTGGGAGACAAGCCGAGGCGCTTGAGCGTAGCCAGTAATGCAGCGGACAGATACGGATCGGTGAGCGCGCCGGGGTGCACGTTGAGGAACAGCCACTCGCGTTCGGCGCCTAGCACCTTGAAGTTTTCCAGGTGCAGCGTCTGCGCGAGACGGTCCAACTGCAACACATCGCCCACGCGCGCCGCCTCGCCGAACACGTCGAGCGGCGAAACCGGCCGGTCGAGCATGTCGTGCGCGCGCAGCAAGCCTTCATAGCCGACCGCCCGCATATGCGACAGACTGAAGATGGGTTGAAACACGCTCGTGAGCGTCAGCTCGCCGTGCTGCACCGAGAAGCGTTCCAGGCCGGACGTCATTTCGACGTCGAAACCGTGGCGCGCGCTGGCCGTCCTTTCCTGTTGCGCAATCGTCATGCAATCCTCTCACGCGAGAGCCGGGCCGGTCGAACGCGGGTGCGAACAACCCACGGCGCCATTGCTCCAAAATGTGCGTCATCGATATGGCTTAAGCAAGCTCCATGCGCGCGCTCGCGCACATAGCCGTGTAACTCGCGTGAAAGATTGCACCGGCGGCATCGCACGTGCGCCACGGCAGGGCGCGGACGCACCTTTAGCGTGCAGCGACGATTAGCTGATCTTGCGGAACGCGAAGCGGCCCTCGCGGAGTCGCTAAGCACGCTGCGCGGCGCGGTCACGCTGCGCAGGTCAAACTCACAAGCTAAACTCGCGGTCTACGCATGGCGCCCGCGCTGCGCCGCGCGGCGCACGCCGACGCGCCATATGCCGCTTGCGCGCGGGCCTTACGAGGTGCGACGCGCCGGCGCAAAAACCTTTGTCCGCCTCTCCGTTATCTTCCCAAGTCTCGTACCGATGGAAATTGTCTTCACCGTATTGATTCTTCTGCTTGCCGTGGCCGGGTCGGGTGTCGTGACCCGCCTCGCGCCATTGCCGTTGCCGCTGGTTCAGATCGCAATCGGCGCGATGCTCGCTTGGCCGAAGCTCGGATTGCACGTCACGTTCGATCCGGAAATCTTCATGATGCTGTTCATTCCGCCGCTGCTGTTCGCGGACGGTTGGCGCATTCCGAAGCGCGAATTTTTCATGGCGCGCCGCTCGATCCTGATGCTCGCGCTCGGCCTTGTGTTCATGACGGTGCTCGCCGTCGGCTACTTCGTGCATGCGCTGGTACCGTCGATGTCGCTGCCCGTCGCGTTTGCACTTGCCGCCGTGTTGTCGCCGACCGATGCGGTCGCACTCTCCGGCATCGCGGGCAAGGGCAAGATTCCAGGCAGGCTCATGCACATCCTGGAAGGTGAGGCGTTGATGAACGACGCCTCCGGCCTTGTCGCGCTGAAGTTCGCGATTGCCGCCGCGCTCACCGGTGTCTTTTCATTGCGCGACGCGTCGATCAGCTTCGTGATCATCGCGGCGGGCGGTCTCGCAACGGGCGCAGCGGTGAGCTGGCTCTTCAGCTTTATCGCGGTGCGCTTTCTGAATCTCGCCGAAGAGGGCGACCCTGCGCCCGGCGTCATCATGACGTTGCTGATTCCATTCGCCGCATACCTGATCGCAGAACGCCTTGAACTGTCGGGAATTCTCGCAGCGGTCGCGGCCGGCATGATGATGAACTACACGACGCTTGCGACGTCCGGGCCGGTGGCATCGCGAGTGCGCGCGAGCAGTACGTGGACCATGATCGAGTTCGTCTTCAACGGGATGGTGTTCATTCTGCTGGGGCTTCAGTTCCCGCACATTCTCGGACGCGCGCTGCTCGATGCGCATGAAACGAGCAACGCGCAAGTCGGGCTGCTGATCGGCTACATCGCGGCCGTTGCGGCGGCGCTCTACACAATGCGCTTTGTGTGGGTCTGGTTGCTGCGCTGGTTCGCGAGCCGCGGCGCGGCGCGCCAGGGCGTCGCGAACGCGGTGCCGGGATTGCGCACGGTGGGGGTCACGACAGTCGCAGGCGTGCGCGGCGCTGTGACATTGGCAGGCGTGTTGTCGCTGCCGGAGATGCTGCCGGACGGCGCACCGTTGCCTGGGCGCGACCTCGCGATATTCATCGCATCGGGCGTGATCCTGTTGTCGCTGGTCGTCGCTGTCTTCGCGTTGCCGCTGCTATTGCGCGGATGGCGCCGCGGCAAAGACCCGCATGCTGCGGAAGAAACGCTGGCACGTGTGATGGCCGCGCAAGCCGCCATTCGTGCTGTTGACGACGTGCATGATAAGGAGTGCGCGAACCTCGACGAATCCGCCTCGGCATATGCGGCCGATGTCACCGCGCGCGTGATGGACATTTATCGTCGCCGGCTCGCCGCACTCGGCGAGGAGCGGGAACCGCGCGAAATGGCACGGCGCGCCGACGCATTGGAATTTCGCATGAAGCTCTCGGCGATGCGCGCGGAGCGTCAGGTGCTCCTTAGCTTGCGCAGCAGTCAGGCCATCAACGACGAGACGTTCAACAAGCTCATGCGCGAAGTGGATCTGTCGGAGACGGCGCTGACCGCGCGCAGGAAGTGAAGTCGGCTACTGCTCGAGTTGCGGCGGCGTCCCTCGCCTGAAGGTACGCGCGCCGCCGCCAAAACCGTCAGGCCACCGGGCCTTGCGCCGGCTTCCTTCTGAGCAGCGCGTAGAGAATGATCGCGCCGAAAGTCGCAGTGCCGATGCCGCCAAGACCGAAGCCGCCAAGCTTCAGCGAGAAGTCGCCTGCGCCGAGTACCAACGTGACAGCTGCCACGATCAGATTGCGGTTGTCCGAGAAGTCGACCTTGTTGACGACCCAGATGCGCGCGCCCGTCACCGCGATAAGACCGAACACCACAATCGAAACGCCGCCGAGCACCGGACCGGGAATGGTCTGGATGACCGCGCCGAACTTCGGCGAAAAGCCCAGCACCAGCGCAATCAGCGCGGCAATGACGAACACCAGCGTCGAATAGATTTTGGTCACCGCCATGACGCCGATGTTTTCAGCGTACGTCGTCACGCCCGTGCCGCCGGCGAAACCCGAGACGACTGTCGCGATCCCGTCGCCGAGAAATGCGCGGCCGATATAGCGGTCGAGGTTCTGCCCCGTCATTGCACTTACCGCCTTGATATGGCCGAGGTTTTCAGCGACGAGAATCACCGCGATCGGCGCGAGCAACGTCATGGCCCGCATATCGAACACAGGCGCCGTGAAGTGCGGCATACCGAACCACGCAGCGTTGGCCACGATCGAAAAGTCGATGGGCTTGCCCATGCCGAGGCCATTCGTCACGATTGCGTAGATCACATACGCCATCAGCAAGCCGACCAGAATCAGCAGACGCTGCAGCATGCCGCGCCCAAACACGGCAACGGCGCCGACGCACAGCACGGTGACCAGCGCCATCCACGAATCGAAGTTGCTGCCGCTCACGCCGCGCACCGCGATAGGTGCGAGATTCAGACCGATCACGCAGACGATCGCACCGGTCACGACCGGCGGCATCAGCGTTTCGATCCAGCGCGTGCCGACCGCCGACACGATTAGCCCGATGATCGCGTACACCACGCCGCACGCGATGATGCCGCCCAGCGCGAGCGGAATGTTCATATTCGGCCCGTGGCCGCCGTAACCCGTGACTGCGATCACGAGACCGATGAACGCGAAGCTCGAACCGAGATAGCTCGGTACGCGGCCTCCGACCAGCACGAAGAACAACAGCGTGCCGATGCCCGACATGAAAATGCAGAGGTTCGGATCGAAGCCCATCAGCAACGGCGCGAGCACCGTCGAGCCGAACATGGCGACGACGTGCTGAATGCCCATCGCGAACATCTGCGGCCACGCGAGGCGCTCGTCGGTGCCGACGATGCGCCCCTCGACGGCGTCTGGCTGTGCGCGCCAGCGGGGGAAATAGGAATCGGCCATCGCGGGGGTTCTCCTCTAGTCGGCGTTTTTCATGACGACGGCGCAAAAAACAAACGCCGTGCGGGAATTACGCGCGAGTGTACGGAGTGCCATTGGAGGTGGCAAGCGTGAACAAGATGGCGTGCAGTCAGTTGAAACGGCACGTCGCGCGATGACGTGAATCCGGTCAGCCCCGCGTCGCTTCGAGCGAAAACGCAGTCACCGCTTGCTGCAGCTGTCTCGCCTGATCCGCCATCGACGAGGCCGCCGCCGCAGCCTGCTCGACGAGCGCGGCGTTCTGCTGGGTCACGTCGTCCATTTGTGCGACGGCGCGGTTCACGCCCTCGATGTCCGTGCTTTGCTCCTGCGACGCCGACGAAATCTCGCCCATCAGGTCCGTCACGCGTCTGATCGCCTGAGTCACTTCAGCCATCGTCTGGCCGGCCCGCTCGGCGAGTTCCGCGCCGCTGCCCACGCGTGCCGTCGAGCTTTCGATCAGTTCCTTGATCTCTTTCGCCGACACCGCGCTGCGCTGGGCAAGCGAGCGCACTTCGCCCGCGACGACCGCGAAACCGCGCCCCTGTTCGCCGGCGCGTGCCGCTTCGACCGCTGCGTTGAGCGCCAGAATGTTGGTCTGAAACGCGATGCCTTCGATCACCGCGATGATATCGGTCATGCGTTTGGAGCCGGCCGCCAGTTCGCGCATCGTTTCCACGACATCGTCGACAAGACCGCTGCCGCGCGCGGCCACTTCGGATGCACCCTGCGCGACGCCGCCCGCTTGCTGCGCGTTTTCGGCGTTCTGCTTCACCGTCGAAGTTAGTTGCTGCATGCTCGACGCCGTTTGCTGCAAAGCTGCAGCCTGCTCTTCAGTGCGCTGCGAGAGGTCGGTGTTGCCTTGTGCAATCTCGCCTGACGCGGTCAGAATGGATTCGCTCGATTCGCTGATGCCCGACACGATCGTGGCGAGCCGCTCACGCATGTTGCGCAGCGCGTAGAGCATGCTGTGCGTGTCGCCGGCACGGGTCTCGACGCGCACGCTGAGATCGCCGTCGGCGATACGGTTGGCGAGTTGCATTGCGTAGTCCGGCTCGCCGCCCAACTGACGCGACAAACGCCGCGCGATCATCGCGGCAAGCAGGCCGCCCGCGGCGATCGCACCCAGCACCAGCGCGACCATCGCAACGCGCATGCGCTGATATTCGCTGGCTGCTTCCGCCTGCGCGTCGTTGCCTTGTTGACGGCGATAGTCGATCAACGCCGTGATGCGATCGCGCAATGCCTCGCTTGACGCAATCGCGCGGCGCACGAGTTCGTCGTTGTCGACGCCGGCAGGAATCGGCGCGAGTCCGATCTGCTGATGCACGATAGCTTCCCACTCCGCCGACTTGCCCAGCACGTCGTCGAACATCTGGCGGCCTTTTGCGGTGACGATAGTCGCGCGGTATTGATCGTAGCCCTGATGCATCAGCCTGAGCGAGCCGACGATGCTGTCCTTCAGCTTCTGGCGCCCCGCATCGTCTTTCACGTAGCCGAGATTTGCGGCGGCGAGGTCGGCGTCGATCTTGTGGCGGTTCGCCTCTTCCAGCCAGTAAAGGCCGTCCATGTATTTGTCGCAGATCGCATCGGTGATGTCATGCATCGACGACAGCGTTTTCAGCGAAGTGCCGCCGATCACCACGCAAAATCCAATCACAACGGCAAAGGCCAGCAGCAGTTTCCTGAACACGGTCATACGGTCGAACCACTTCATTTGAACATCCTTCGGAAGTCACAACGGAATGCCCGCTGCTGCTCCGTCGCAAGCATGTGGCGACTCGTTGCGATGAGTCATGCATGCAGGACGTGGAGGCGCGGCAGCGCTCACCTTCCTTTTACGGCGCTGACGGCGTGGACCTGAAGCGATAAATGCCTGGAATAAGCGGGACAGGATAATGTAAGGAATGCCTGGTAGACGGCACCGTGATGAACGTAAAGGCGCGCGTTTGAGATTCGTCCGATAGAAGCGTGTTCATTCGCCTCTTAGACTTCTCCTGCTGCGTGGACCTCATGTAGCGCATGCGATGTTGTTTTAACTCTCCGACTTTTCCGCTCACGCTCGAACGAGTGTGAGCGGTTTTTTTTCGCCTGTGCGCCGCGTTTGATGCGAGTCACATTGGCCGTTCGAACGCGTTGCCGGCGAGCCGCAATGCGTAGGCGCGGACGTCTTCGGGCCATCCGGCGATTTTCTTTTCGAAGCGTGGTTGATCGCCTGCATAGAGCGCGCGAGTGGCGTCCTCGTAATCCGGCAGGTTGCCGGCTGCCGCCGTCATGAACCGATACGCCGCTTCTTGCGCCGCACGTTTGCGCTCGCGCTGCTCGCCAGTTCCGCGCGCCGTCTCCACGAGCTTGCGCAACGCGACCGACGCGCCGCCCGGCTGCGCGTTCAGCCAGTCCCAATGACGCGGCAACAAGGTGACTTCGCGCGCGACGACGCCCAGCTTGGGGCGCCCGCGACCGCGTGGGGTGTCGGGCTCGGCGTCGTCGTTGCTTGCGTTGCTGTTTGCATGGTTGCTTGCATCGTTGTGCGGATGAACAGCGGACGACTCGCGAACCAGGCGCGCGACGATTTCTTCGGCAGTGCCACGCAGATCGAATTCGACCGGGGCGGCCGTGGCGTCGTCGAAAACGAGAATGGGCGCTTGCTCGCCTCGCTCGATCACCCCCTTGACGGCAATCGCGACTGCGGGCAACTCGCCCGAGGCGATGAGGCGATGGCCTTCGAAGGCCGTGCAAGTGGTGCTGGTAGTGCTGGTGGGGCGATGCGTGGTCACGACAAACTCCGATTGGGAAGTTGTCGAATTATATCCGGGTTAAATTAGAAAGCAACATATTACCCGGATAATATTTGCAGGAACTCAATGGCCGGCCACCACCGTGAAAGCGCGGCTCGTTGCCGACGCGCAGGTTCCTACAGGTGGGTGCGACACGACGCGGTTGCGGCCGCCGTCTTTGGCCGCATACAAAGCCTGGTCTGCCGCGTTGACGAGCGCGCGGCTCGTCGTGAACGCCTCGCCTTGCGTCGTGGCTACGCCGATACTTATCGTCAACACATGGTGCGAGCTCGCGACATGCCCGAGCGCGAGTGCCTGGACCGCTGCGCGGATTTTCTCTGCGATGCAGAGGGCGCCCGCTTCGTCGGTGTCCGGCAGCAGAACGGCGAACTCTTCGCCGCCGTAGCGCGCCGCCGTGTCGCCGGGACGCCGCACCTCGTGCGTGATGCAGCGAGCTACCGCGATCAGCGCGTCGTCGCCGGCCGAGTGCCCGTACAGGTCGTTGAAGCCCTTGAAACTATCGACGTCGATCAACAGCATGGCAAGCGATCCGTCGTTGCGCTGCGCGCGGCGCCATTCTTTCTCTGCGGCTTCCTCGAAGGTGCGGCGGTTGTCCATGCCCGTGAGACCGTCCGTTCGCGCGAGCCTGTGCAACTCTTCCTCGGCGATAAGACGGCGCCGCATCTGCTGCGCGAACAGCACGGCAAGCGCGATCAGCGTGAGATCGAGCGCGCCGATCAGCGAGCCGATGATCCATGCCCGCCGCCGCCAGCCGACGTAGATGTCGCGCGTGGACAGCGCGACATCGAGAATCAGCGGATACATGTCGATATGGCGAAACGCGTACCAGCGTTCGACGCCGTCGATTGCCGCGGTGCCGAAGAAGTCGCCGCTCGGCTGCGCGGCGAAGCGCGAATAGTTGGAGGTACCCGTCAGATTGATGCCGATCGTCTTTGGATCGTACGGACGCCGCATCAGCATCGTGCCGTCGCTTAGCATGAGAGCCATTGAACCGCCGGCGCCGAGATTCATCCCGTTGAAGAGGCTGCGGAAATATTTCAGCCGCATGGTGCCGACCACCACGCCGCCGAAGCTACCGTCCGGCCGCGAAATGCGCCGGCTCAAGCCGATGCTCATGTCAGTGCCCGTTGCACGCGGCATGAACGGGTGACTCACGTACAGACCTACGTTGGGCGAATCGCGATGCACCTTGAAGTAGTCGCGGTCGGCGAGATAAACATGGCGCGGCGTGACGGACTGCGAATCGAACTTGATATAGCCGGTTTCGTCGATCACGAGAATCGAGCCCATGTCTTTCGCGGATGCCGAACCGTCGAACAACACCATCTGACGCAGCGAAGGCTCCAGCTCAAGCACGCGTGGCTGCTTGAGCCCTTCGATCACCGTGCGTATCGACAGGTCGTAGATCTCCAGATTGCGCGACACGTCGCGCTCCACCAGCAGCGAGACGTTGAACACAGAGTCTTGCGCGCGCCGCAACGCGTCATCGTGCATCTGCGCCAGCACCCACACTGCAATGGCGAGGATCGCGCTGGCCAGCACGCCACTAATCGCAATGATGATGTTCGGACGACGCGTGACCATTGAGTTCGGTTTGGGCATGCGCGGTCTCACGCGCGAAAGGAGGAAGAGACGCGTCCATAGAGGATCGCGTATGGCGAACCCGTAGCGTAACAGAGGTCATCCTTACCCAAAGGATCGAAAAGACGGGTTTTTAGTGCCTAGTGCGCGTTTATGAGGCGCTTGCGATTCGCTTGCGGAGGCGCTTGTGAATCGCTTACGCGGCGGACCCGACGCTATGTTCTATGCGGATTTCATGAGAAGTCCGTAATGGATCACCCCGGGATTACCCTGCGTATTCAGGTCACCGTAAGCAACACGCCGAACACTCCTGTTCGCGCCAATCAGCTCTTGTCCGGTGTTTTCAGTTCGTTCAACAGCCGCTCACAACCACCTTGATCCGGCACCATGCAACCGAGCACATGTTCACTGTTCGGCATCAGCATCTCGCTGCCCGTCTGAATCGCCAACGTCATTTCGGGATTCTTCTGCCATATGAGGAATCCGAAACATGCAAGTGCCAGCAGCACGACGAGCGAGAACGCGGCCCTCTCCAGCTTCCAATAGATTTTCGGCATGGCTACACCTTCAGCATGGCACAGGGACTGTAAGAGGCACTCGGGCGGCGCATGAGTAACGGCTGAGGCGTTGTCAACCGAGCAAATCGGCTGTACTGATATCTCACCTCGAAAAAGAATTTTTGGATCACCGACGTCGATCCGAAGCCCGACATCTCCGCTCGTGGACAATCGAGTCCCAATTTATGCGAAATATTTCGTCCGATTCCGTCACATCGACAGTGCGGGAGTCCCCTCGCTCCCTGTGCCGGCATATTCCACGCGCACTTAACCCCGGGCGGCATAGTGTTGATACCGCTAAAAAATTACAGATTTCTTACAGTATAGACTCTGCCCTCATGTGTGAAATATTTTGCTCCAGTTCTTTTCAGACCTCCGGACGCACATAACCGTGCGATTTGAGGGTGCCGCGGTCTCTATTGTCAGCTTGCGCATAGTCTATCATCACACTTAAGCGCCTTCTGCGGAAAGGTAACAGTCACCACGCGCAAAATGACAACATTACAATACCCTTTCCATACTCTACGACCGGAGGGCGTTCAATGGTTCTATTTCACCGTGGCGCAGCGATTCAGGCGTCGACCATAAGGCGCGGAAACACGTTCGTAGCCCGCGCCTGTATTTTGAAGGAAGACGGCGAATCCACCTCATTGGGTGATCTTGGGCAGTTCGCAAGCCAAAACTGTGCATACGAGTTCGCTGTGCGCTGTGCGAGTGCTTTTGTGGATGGTGTACCGATGCCGCGCTCCCCGTTCGGCAGATCACCGACCTTGGGCGACCCAGCAAATAGCTAGCGACACGCTGCCGCATGCGGCAGACGTCCCTGCGGCCGGGAACGACTGCCTCGTCAGCAAAGAGGGCAAACCAGAAGCATCCCAAGCTGAGGAAGCGTACTGTACCAACCACTGTTAAGCCGTTTTCAGTACACCCGCAAACATGGCAAGCGACGCACAACGACGTAACGGTGAACATCGTACGAAAGGCTTCCGGTGTTTGCGCGCATGCAGCATGGGTGCAATTCGAAGCCGGATTCAAGGGTTGAGCGTTTATGCCCCCCACTCGTTGCCAACATACCTGATGCCGCCGTACGACAGGCACGGACGCGTGTCCAGAAGGACATCGAGGATCTGGCCGGCATCGTCGAGTAAAGGCAACAACAAGTGCGAGCGTGGTCGGGGTGGAAGACCGTTACCGACGGTGAACCAAAATCCGCGCCCAGGGCAATGTATCCTCCTGCCGGTGGACTAGCGGTAGTGGCGGGGCAGCTAACCTGCGCTGCCGCCCGCCCTCGGTACCGATCCTACTGCGACTTCTGGTTGCGACCCGTTGCCGCCAATCGCTCCTGAAACGCCAACATCGGCTTCGCCGTTGACACGGGCCGTTGACGGCGTCGGGACCGCCAAAGGGACGCTGGCAACGCTTTCAAGCAGTTCGTCTGCAGTCCATACGGCTTCTAAACCGGGGAGGCACTCATTGGGGCGTCTTTGTGTCGCGGTCCGACGTCAGGGGCTTGTGCCATTGATTGCTTGCGCATCGGTATCCGAAATCCTGTACATGTACATCATAAGCACACGTCGTGGCAGCCGCGAAACTTGAAATCGACGATTGCGCCCGCTATACCTCCAGATATCAGTCGTAAATCTGTAAGGAATTAGTGTTCCTCTCGCGCTCTCGAAGTCACAGTCGCTGTGAAACCTCGAATGGACAAGGAGCAAGGCGCGAATCCTCAGATAAAAAAGGAAAACCATGTTCCAGCAGACCTATGACCCGTTGGGCAATCCATTCCTTTCCACGGTCATTGCCGCGATCCCGATTCTGACGCTACTCTATTTCATTGCTTTGCACCGCCACCGCGATGCGCAGGGCAACGTGCATTTGGGTATCTCGGCACCCTACGCGGCTTTTTTCGGTGTCGTCGCCGCTTTCATTATCTCGTGTCTCGTTTTCAGGATGCCAGTGGTGACGGCGGCCTCGGCCTTTGCGCTCGGCTCCCTTTCTGGATTTCTGGGAATCATCTGGATCGTCCTGGCCGCAATGTTTCTGTACACGATGAGCGTCGTGACCGGCAAGTTCGAGATCGTCAAGGAGTCGATCGTCCACATTTCATTCGACCGGCGGCTGCAGTGCGTCTTGATCGCGTTCTCGTTCGGCGCAATCATCGAAGGCACATCGGGATTCGGGACTCCGGTCGCGATCGCCGGGGCTGTGATGGTGGGCCTCGGCTTCAAGCCATTTCAGTCCGCCGTGCTGAACCTGCTCGCCAATACCGCGCCCGTCGCCTGGGGCGCGATCGGCACGCCGATCGTTACGCTGGCGGCCGTGAGCGAACTCGATCAGGTCACGCTTTCCGCGATGGCGGGACATCAGTTACCGTTCGTATCGGTTCTCGTGCCCTTCTGGCTGGTCGCGACGTTCGTGAAGATGGAAGGCGGGTCATGGAAGGAAGTCTTCGAAGTCTGGCCGGCGATGCTGTGCGCGGGTGGATCGTTTGCGCTCATGCAGTTTTACGCTTCCGGGAGCAGCGCGCTCCACCTGATGACCGACGTGGTATCCGGCGTCTTTTCGGTAATCTGCACGGCGCTGTTCCTGCGCTTTATCTGGCACCCGAAGACACGCTTCCTGCTCCGCTCCGAACGTGAGGCACTCGCGCGAGCGGGCAGGAGCACAGCAATAGGAACGACAGAAAGCACGGAGTGGAAGTACAGGTACTCAGCCGCCCAAACCGCCTATGCTTGGATGCCGTGGGTGATTCTGATCGCCTGTTGTGCACTGTGGGGCGTACCGGAGTTCAAGAAGTTCCTCAACAACCTGTTTGCCGAAGTCACATTTTCCACGACGCTGCTCGGCTCGCCGCTCAAGGGTTCGCTGTCGCTGCCTGTCTGGGACATGCCCGCGCTGCATAACCTCGTGCAACGGATGCCGCCCGTCGTACCCGTCAACGCCAAACCGGAGGCGGCCCGATTCACGATCAACTGGTTGTCCGCGGCGGGCACAGGCGTTTTTGTCGCAGCAGTGCTTTCCGGTCTCGTACTCAGGCTAAACGCAACGCAATGGAAGGACGCCTTCATGCAGACCATGCGCAGGATGAAGATCCCGGTGCTGGTGATTGCCCAAGTGCTGGGCCTTGGATTCTTGACGCGCTACTCTGGCACCGATGCAGTCCTCGGTCTTGCATTCACGGGTGCCGGGGTTCTCTATCCGTTCTTCGCGGCGTACCTGGGCTGGCTCGGTGTATTCCTAACGGGCTCCGACACGGCGTCAAACGCCCTCTTCGGCAGCTTGCAGCGCATCACGGCGGAGCAACTCAACCTTAACCCCATCCTGATCGTAGCGACAAACTCGACGGGCGGCGTAATGGGCAAGATGATCGACGCTCAATCCATCATGGTCGCGTGCGCCGCCTGCTACGACGATCCGAAGGAGCGGTCATTTGCGCTTGGACCGATTTTCCGCACTGTGTTCTTTCATTCGATCGGTGGCGCGGCGGTGATCGGTGTGATTGCCATGTTGCAGGCGTATGTCTTCCCGGGGATGATTCCCCTACCGCCCGCCGGCAAATGAATGGCCAGAGCCAAGTCAGCGATCGTCTTCATTCTCGAACAATCGCAAGGAGACGGGCATGGTCGATCCGGCGCTCCGGGAAGTGCCCGAACGGCAGTTTCGGGCGACGCTTCGGCATTACTCTCGCTTTTTTTGTGACAAATTTGCTTCGCTCTCCGGGTTTTCGGTAAGCCGGTCCGTGACTACCTGGAACGCATGTGCCATTGCGCCAGAGCCATCGTCTGAGTGTTCGTCGTATCGGACGCAACATCCATGCCATCTTTAACTACGCTATTCGGTTTCCGTCGGGTAAGGCAATCTCACCGTCAACGCAATATGCGGCATCGCTGACTAAAGCCGATGCCGCCCTTCTGCCGCGCACTCTTAGACTTGTGCCATACCGCCATCGACGGTTAGTTCGATGCCCGAGATATAGCTGCTATCGTCGGATGCAAGGAACAAAGCCGGCTTGGCGATTTCTTCCGGGAGACCAATGCGGCCTAGTGGCACCTGCGAAGCAATGCCCGACTTAAAGCCTTCAATTTCTTGTTCGGTAAGGCCAGTCTTGCCGAAGATTGGTGTATCTATCGGACCCGGGCTGATCGCATTCACACGAATCTTGCGTGCCTTGAGGTCCGTCGTCAACGTACGTGCCAACGAACGCACCGCAGCTTTAGTAGCCGAATAAACGCTGAACGCTTCCATACCCTTGGAAGATGCAATCGATGCGTTCAAAATGATCGATCCACCGTCTGGCACCAGCGGAAGAAGCTTCTGCACCGTGAAGTAAGTACCCTTCACGTTGACGTTGAAGGTTTCATCGAATTGCGCCTCCGTTACCTGATCGATCGGTGCGAGCGAACCCAAACCTGCGTTCGCGAAGATGACATCCACGCGACCGTATTTCGCTTTCACGTGGTCGTGAAGTTTGTCCAGATCCGACAGCCTGGAGACATCGCCCAGCACGCCTTCCGCGTTAGCACCGATGCTTTCCACCGCTTCATCCAGCTCCTTCTGGCGGCGTCCCGTGATGATGACATTCGCTCCTTCCTTAGCGAAGAGTTGCGCCGTTGCCAAGCCCATGCCGCTGTTTCCGCCCGTGATTACGGCGATCTTTCCCGATAGTTTCGTCATGTCAGTCCTTGATTGAATGTGTTGACTGGAGCAGGCCTGTTCTCAAGCTCTGTTCAGTCGCTAAGGATTAGCGGCTCCCGTAACCGTTGACATCGGTTGGGTGGGGAAGAACCGACTTTAGGCGCGGGGCATTGCGGAAGATAGTAGGTGGCGACGAATACACTCGTCGGCTC
This sequence comes from Paraburkholderia sp. 22098, assembly GCF_052045935.1. NCBI lineage: Bacteria > Pseudomonadati > Pseudomonadota > Betaproteobacteria > Burkholderiales > Burkholderiaceae > Paraburkholderia > Paraburkholderia sp. 22098. The sequence continues at coordinate 324,865 of NZ_JBQEPV010000001.1, forward strand.
AAACGAATAATCAAAATGCTATCGATATGTCGCTAGGGACCACGCGCCAAACCAAATACGTTGGCGACGGCCCGACGCTTGTAATCAACGTAACTGAGGTGGTCTCTTCGCCGGAAACACGCCGTGACGCGTGCGCTCACGGCGACAGATTCGAGTAGTCGGCTCCTAACCCACAAGTCCAGAAGTGACTGTGCCCGTTCACAGAGTACGCAAGCAAACGCGACCAATGGCGTCCATCGTAAAACCGCGAATCTCTTGGTCCAATCTCGGGTATCAAGCTGGTTCTTTAACGTCTGCTGGCCGCGCTCCCCTGACACTTGACGCCTGCTGTTCGGAATGGCAAAGGTCCTTTCAGGGTCACTATGGTCTGACGTGCTAGGGGCAGTCGGCCGCAAACAGACGCTCGACACTTGGGGCAGGTCCTTGGAAATCGCGCTAGCTATCAGTCTCTCGATAGACGTTCCAGTTACATGCAATGCGCCGCAGATGACCGACAGAGGACTACGAACTAGTTAACCAATGGGCCAGCCGGACCGCGACCGGTGGTAACGTGTCCTGTCTAACGTCTCAGCTCAGCGAACCGACGCCCCTACTGCGTAGCCCAAAAAAAACCAACGCCGCTAGCCGGCGTTGGCCCAAGACCCAACCACACACCCGGTAGGGATCAGCCCACCTGGTGACACGGATTACGGCAGCCGCGGTTAATTCTTGAGGCCTGGGCAAGAAGACAATTCCGACGCTGTCCCATCGTCACTTTTGCCCGCCGGGGTTTCCTTCGCGGGCCCCCGATCACATTGTCACGGCTTTGCAATCGTCCCCGGCGGTTTCCGTTGCCGCCTCTCCAGGCACTTTCGCTGATCACGTCCTCCCGGTACGGAAAGGCCGAACCGAATTCCCGGCGTCCTGCGGTGTTTGGCCATGCTGTTCGCGGTTTTCCCAGGGGCCTAGGCGATGAAATAAGCGCATTTGAGGTCGGGCACCCCACCGCCGCTTTCAATAGTTTCACAAGAAGCTATTTTTGGCTTTCTTGTCTCAGGGGCGTCACACGGATGCCGTTAAGCGGTCACATATCCACCCCACAACTGAGGTTCATAACAATGAAAATCCGCACCCTCCTCGCTGCCACCCTTTTCGCATTGGCCTTTCTCCTAGCCGTTATCGGCGTGGCGGGCATCTATGGCATTCATTCGACTAACGATGCCCTCGCAAGCGCGTCGGAAAACGTGCCTACCGTGATGGCCGTACTCGCGCAACAGGAAGACATCGCGCGGGCACGCTTGCAACTGGACCGCGTGACGGCGGGCCAGGCCGTGGCGAGCGCCACGACTCTCGCGTCCGCCACCGCATTGATTAGCGAGTCCGACCGCGCATGGACAAGCTACACGGCTTTTCCGGCCGGTGACGACGAGAAGCGTCTTGCCGCAGACGTCGCGCACGCCCGCGATAACTTGTTGAACAAAGGCATCGAACCGTTGATGAGCGCTCTTAAGTCGTCGGACACGCAATCGTCGAGCGCGCTTGCCTACGTGACGCTTCCAAAGCTCTATGCGACGTTCAGCGATGCAACCGCAAAACTGTCCCAGTTCCAGGCCGAAGACTCCGCGAGGCTCGTGCAGGAGGGCATCGCCCGGGAGCAGAAGACGATGCTGCTCACCATCGTCCTCAGGCTCTTGGCGGTGTGTGCCTTGGCAATCGCTCCCGTGTGAAGCCCCATTCACAAGCAGGATGAAGAAGCCGTACGATCACCCTACAGAAGGCCACCGCCGCTCAATAGCCTCTTGATATCTGCTACCGGCCAAAGCAATCGGCGGTTTGGAAGCTTCGTCGGCCTGATGCCGAGGTAGCTGCCGTCCGAGGAATAACGCTTTCGGATCGATTGAGGCGCAATAGCCAGAATGGCCGCTAATTCATCGGTGGACACGTGATCGCGGTTTGTCGGAATCGGCATCGGAACGCGCGCCGCGCTCTTATCTACCTTCGTCGGTACCGGCGCGCTCACTGATGAATCGCTCGGCACCTGTCCTGCAAGGACGTGGATTGCGCCGATCGTCTCTACTGCCTGGGCAGCATATTCGGCAACAGCAAGTGGAATCAAATCCGGTTGATCTGCTTGCACCTTGCCGCGACTGATGACGTCAAAAATCAGGCGCATCCAATCTGTCTCGACATCGAGATCTTGACACCATTCGATGAACTCGTAGGGCTCAAGCTGAGTCGGCGTAATGGCACCGCTTTCCTCATCATCCCGGCAGCGCCATTCCCATAGCCGCATGATTTCGCGAGCCTTGATCCAACGATCGATGACATCGCCCTTAAACGGCCTGCCGTCAAGGCCCGTTGCCTCACGAGGGAATTCTGTACATCCTGCCGGTCCGTGCAAGCCCGACAGAATGAGCGCCCCTTCGATCGGCGTCCAGGTTGGCCGATCGAGATACTCCCTCAATACGACATAAAGCTGCCTTGCGGCAGCGATGCGTTGTTGTGGTGATTTGGCGTTCGTCATAACCCCGTAGCGCTACGTCGATTTTTCTTCGACAGCCGTCCGCTGCCGTGATCGCGCGATTCTATCGCGTCGCCGCGGGCGACAGCCCTCGAACACGCGCGGGCAAGTGCCGGAACAATGGATACACACAGACTCGGACTCGTGCCTCACGTTACAACCTCAGCGCCCTGTAATCGAGTCGACGCGATGCGCATCACGGAAAGTACAAACGCGATGTTCCGGCATGGACCGCAAAACTCGGTAGCCGCGCTCACCGGCAGCGTCCCACTCCATGCCGCGCGAGGACCAGCAAACGAGACCGACGCACCCCCATCCGGCACATGGATTGAGATGGATCGAGTAGGAGCAAATCCGGTTACACAGCGGTTACACGGGCCACAGAAACAGAAAAGGGTTACAGGCAAAACACCTGTAACCCTTTGATTCTATTTGTGGAGAGGAGGAGGATCGAACTCCCGACCTTCGCATTGCGAACGCGACGCTCTCCCAGCTGAGCTACCCCCCCAACGTGCAAATTATTCTAGCACAGGCATTTTCCGTTTTGCCAAGCCACCAACCCGGCAAAAACTCACTTGGAAGGCGCCCCAGCAAGCACCCAATCGACCACCGCGCGAATATCCGCATCGCTCATCGACTGATGCGCGGGCATCGGAATCATGCCCCACACACCCGAGCCGCCGTCCTTCACCTTGCGCGCCAACTTCGCAGGAGCCTGCGCGTCGCCTTTGTACCTCGCGGCGATCTGCTGGAACGACGGACCGACCAGTTTGCGATCCACCGCATGGCATCCCATGCAGGCATTGGCGTTAGCGACCCGCTGACCGCTCGGCATATCGGCCGCGTAGGCCGTCGATACAAACAAGCTCGCCGCCCCGAACATCAAAGAAGCGATAACAACGCCAACTACCCCGAGCTTCATTGCGGCGCCTTAGGATTGCCAGGATGCACCGCGTTCGAGTTCGTGACCGGTGCCGGCGCCTGCTGCTCGAGCGGCCTCGCGCTAACCGACGAGTCAGGAATCGTTCCAACCGTCGCCGCGGCAGCGTCCGGCTGCGACGCGGCAACAGGCGCTGACGCCGCAGCCGCATTTGCCGCCGCTGCCTCTTGCGGCTGGATGTACTGGAAGACCTTCACGACCTGCGTAACGCCCGGCACCCGGCTGGCGACGTCCGCGCCGCGATTGCCTTCGTCCATCGTGACGAGGCCCATCAGATACACGGAACCGCGCTCGGCGACGACCTTGAAATCGTTCGCCGAAATATCCTTCTCGGCGATCAGCGCGGTTTTCACGCGCGTCTCGAGATACGTGTCATTCGTGCGCGAGGAGAATGAACTCGCCGGCATGATCGTGAGTTCGTTGACGATCGTATTCACGTTGTTCAAACCACGCACGATACTCTCGGCGCGCTGCTTGGACGCATCCCCTGCCACTTCGCCGGTCAGCAGCACGCGGCGGTTGAATACCGTCACGTTGACGTGCGCCGAATCCGGCAGATTCTGACTGATCTGCGAAAGCGCCTTCACCTGGATTTCGCGGTCCTCGGTCTGCGCGCCAATTGTGCGCCGGTCGGTCGCCATCAACGCGCCGCCGCCCGCCGCGCCCGCAACGGCGAGAAAACAACCCTGCAACGTCGCGGACAACCCCGCCGCAAACCCAACCACCAGCACGGTTCTCACCAGTGTCTTCTTGACGCGGAATACGCTCATCAACTAGCTCTCCTTCGGATCAATCTCAGTCTTCGCCCAGCAACATGGCATCGATGCCGTCGCATAGACAATGGATGGTCAGCAAATGCACTTCCTGGATGCGCGCGGTGCGATCTGACGGCACGCACACGTGGATGTCGGTATCGCTCAATACTTCCTGCATGCGTCCGCCGCCCTTTCCACTCAACGCGACGACAATCATCTCGCGCTCGTGCGCGGCTTCGATTGCAGCAATCACATTCGCGGAATTGCCCGACGTGCTGATCGCGAGCAGGACATCGCCCGGCTGGCCCAATGCCCACACCTGCTTCGAGTAAATCTGCTCGAACGAATAATCGTTAGCGATGGCGGTGAGTACCGACGTATCGGTACTGAGCGCGACGGCCGGCAAGCCAGGCCGCTCGCGTTCGAAGCGGCCGATCAGTTCAGCGGCAAAATGCTGCGCGTCCGCTGCGGAACCGCCATTGCCGCACGCAAGAATACGGTTGCCATTGGCAAGCGCGGCAAACATCGTGTCGATTGCTGCGGCAATCGGCATCGACAAGGTTTCCAAAGCTTCGAGTTTGACTGCCGCGCTATCGCGGAAGTGTTGTTGAATGCGTTCGACTGACATCGAGTCTCTATCTTCTACCGCGAATAAGCCGCGACATGCGGCCGTGTTGTGAAGTTGTATGAATGAAGTCTTGCTGCAAGCAATAGCGCTCCACTGAACTTTGAGCGCAACGAACCGTGTGCGTTTCGACACCTCGCAAAATGCGCTGTGAAGCACGCTGAAATCTCACCATTTCGCCCCGTAGCTCGCACGCGAGCGCAAGTTTATCGCACTAACCCATGTTCTCCGCGCAATTGCGTCACACTTCGTCGGCGCGGAAAGCATCGCGTAACCAGACGAGGCGCCCCGCTTCGAACGCAATCACGTCAAAGCGGCAAGCAGGCTGATCCCGCGAATCCGAACGCTGAGTCGCAAGATAGTGCTGCGCTGCGCGCACGATTCGTTGCCGCTTCTGCCAACCGATGCTCGCAGCCGCGCCGCCATACTTGCGTTGCGCGCGCGCACGAACTTCGACGAATACAAGCGCGCCATCGCGCTCGCGCATCACGAGATCGATTTCCCCGCCGCGGCAGCACACATTACGCGCCACGAACCGCAAACGCTGACGCTGCAAAAACTCCTGCGCACGCAACTCGAACGCCGCGCCGACGAGTTTGGACCCCGCCTGTCCGGAAAAGTTGTTCGTTATGGCGACGCTTGCGTTCGGCTTCTTCGTCGACGCGTCGGCATTCCTCGCGCCGGGCGGAACGCGCGGCGCTGCGTGGCACAATGACGGCCTCATTCCGTCCGTTTGCGTTTTCTGCCTCATGACTCCTCTCTCTGAACTCGCGCAAGGACAGCAGTACCCCGCCGCCGCGCTGTATGTGGTGGCCACGCCGATCGGCAACGTCGCCGACATCACGCTGCGCGCGCTGCATGTGCTCGGACTCGTAGACCGCATCGCCGCGGAAGACACGCGCAACACCGGTCAGTTGCTCGCGCGCTATGGCATCTCGAAGCCGCTCATCGCGGTTCATCAACATAACGAGCGAGCCGCCGCGCAACGCATCGTCGAGCATTTGCAAGCAGGCGAGCGCGTGGCCTATGTGTCCGACGCGGGCACACCTGGAATCTCCGATCCGGGCGCAAAGCTCGTCGATGCAGCTCGCGAAGCGGGCTTCGCAGTGATTCCGCTGCCGGGCGCGAGTGCACTTGCCACTGCGCTGAGCGCGGCGGGGGATTGGGTCTCGACGTTCTCGTTCCTCGGCTTCCTTCCGCCGAAACCTAAAGCCCGCGCCGCCGCGCTGCAAACCCTCGCGCAGCATCCGCACGCGATGGTCTTTTACGAAGCGCCGCACCGCATCGTCGAAACAGTGCAGGCTTTGGCCGATGCCTGGGGCGGCGAGCGCAAGCTGCTCATCGCGCGAGAACTGACGAAGTTACACGAAGCCTTGCATTGCGGCACCCTGGCCGAAGCGCCAACGTGGCTCGCCGGCGATCCAAACCGCCAACGCGGTGAGTTCGTACTGGTGGTCGAAGGCGCGCAGCAGGAAACGGCCGGCGAACACGATCACGACGCGTTGCTCGAGATGTTGCTGGAGGAGTTGACGGTGAGCAGCGCGGCCAGGATCGCGGCGTCGATCACCGGCGCGTCGCGCAACGCGCTGTACACGCGCGCACTGGCGCTCAAGAAAGAAGACGATTGAGAGAAACGGCAGCGCCTTACACGCAACAGCAAAGGTCAAACAAAAAGGGCCGCCCATGTGCATGAGCGGCCCTTCTTTTTTCTGCAGGCGGACGTAGCTCGCCATACCGACCGACGCAAACAGCGCCCTGCGCCTATTACTTCTGCGCGATCGGACCCGAATCGGACGCCAGCGTTTCGTCACGCGCCTGGCGCGCTTCGTCCTGCGTCACACCTTCGATTTTCACGCGCGCGGTGCCCGCGTGGCGCATATCGAGAACATTCGCTGCCGCCATCGACAGATCGATCACGCGGCCGCGAGCGTACGGGCCGCGGTCGTTGATCCGCACGACGACAGAACGCGAAGTGGCGGGATTCGTCACTCGCACATACGAACCGAGCGGCAGCGTGCGATGCGCGGCGGTCAGCGCGTGCATGTCGTAACGCTCGCCATTGGCGGTGCGGCGGCCATGAAAGCCGCGGCCGTACCAGGAGGCGCGTCCGGTCTGATGAAAGTCCGAAGCACCGGTACTGTCATCCGAAAGAGGCTTTGCATCTGCCAGCGATGGCCCTTGCGCGGCAGCATCGGCGGACGCCGGCGCGCTGCCGTAGGCTTGCGGTCCGAAAGACGCAGCTTGCGTGTTCTTTGTGCGGAGCGGCACGGCGCTTGCGACACTGTTGTCGACGCCCGGCGGCGTGGCGCAACCGGCCAGCACAAAAAAGGCAAAAAGTGTCCCCAGACTACGGGATAACCGAGTTTTCATAAGACGTGCAATCAAATTGTCGAGCCGCATCACGCGTAGTTGAGCGTGTTGCCTGCGACTCCGGCGGCAAAGGACGACAACGCGCCGCGCAGACGAGCGCAGAACGTCAAAGCCCGGATGCGGCTCATTCAGCCGCTACCGCACGGTTAATTTTCACGTCTGGCGCAACCTGTCCCCGGCAGCCTGACCAGACCCCACATGCCGCCATCGAACGTGGCAAACACGTTCTTGCGCGCGAGACTCAGCGTGCAGGAACGGCGGCGTAGGCCCCACCCAGCGTCACGACCGTAAGAGTCATAGCAGGCGCGTGGCGCCTGGCTGGGCAAGACGTGTGCATCGAAAGCTCGATACCTGATGGCCGTCCAAAACCGCGACAGCCCATACTTGAGTGGCGATCCGCGCTCCTATTTGTGATAGGGACGCATCGCCTTGTGGCAGCACGATTCCTCGTGCATGGGGTCCATTATACCCAAAACAGAATGCTGTGTTGCTAAGCGACTGAAAACCTTGATGAATCTTCACCATTGCTGCAAGAATGAGCAGACAAAACGCTGCGCCGCAAGCATTCGCGGGCGCCGGCGAACGTCGGCGCGGCGCGTCGAGACGCCGGTACAATCAACGTTTTCCCCGCGGCGCCGTCATTCATGAAAGTCACTTTGATCCCCGTCACGCCGTTCCAGCAAAACAGCTCGTTGCTCGTTTGTGAGGCAACCGGGCGCGCGGCCGTCGTCGATCCGGGCGGCGATCTGGACGTCATTCAGGCTGAGATCGCGCGCCAGAACGTGAGCGTCGAGAAAGTCTTCCTGACGCACGGTCACATCGACCACTGCGCAGGTGCGAAGACACTCGCCACGCATTACGGAGTGCCGATCGAAGGCCCGCATCCCGACGAACGCTTCTGGCTCGACAAACTGCCCGATCAGAGCACGCGGTTCGGCTTTCCGGCAGCCGACGCATTCGAGCCCGATCGTTGGCTCGACAATGGCGACACCGTGCAATTCGGCGACGAGACGCTCGAGGTCTATCACTGCCCCGGGCATACGCCCGGCCACGTCGTGTTCTTTAGCCGTGCGCATCGGCTAGCGCTGGTCGGCGACGTGCTGTTCGCGGGTTCGATCGGCCGCACGGATTTTCCGCGCGGCAATCATGCGGATCTGGTGCGCTCGATTCGCGAAAAGCTCTGGCCGCTCGGCGACGACGTCACCTTTGTCCCGGGCCACGGTCCGACGTCGACCTTCGGCGCGGAGCGGCGTAGCAATCCCTATGTTGCCGACGGAGTCGTCGCATGAGCAGCGAAATCTATGTCAGCACCGACGTCGAAGCGGACGGCCCGATTCCCGGTCCGCATTCGATGCTGAGCTTCGCGTCGGCGGCCTATACGGAAGACAAGCAACTCATCGCCACGTTCTCCGCGAATCTGGAGTTGCTCGAAGGCGCCGCGCCGCATCCCGTGCAAGAAGCGTGGTGGAAGACGCAGCCGGAAGCCTGGGCAGCGTGCCGGAAGGACTTGCAGCGTCCGGAGGCCGCGCTCGCGGCGTATGTCGACTGGGTCGAGGCGCTGCCCGGCAAACCGGTGTTCGTCGCGATGCCGGCCGGCTTCGACTTCACCTACATGTTCTGGTACATGATGCGCTTTGTCGGCCGTTGCCCGTTCTCGTGGTCGGCGCTCGACATCAAGACACTCGCGTTCGCAATGACCGGCTTGCCGTATCGCAAGAACATCAAGCCGCGCTTTCCGAAACACTGGTTCGACGAACATCCGCATACCCATGTGGCGCTAGACGACGCTATCGAGCAGGGCGCGCTTTTCTGCAACATGCTGAAGGATCTGCGCGCAATGCAGGCGGCAGGCTCGGCGGGCGGCGTAGAAGGGGACGCGTCAGGACAAAATCCCGCTGAGGAACCGGCAAATTAGGTAATCTCCCTCGCTCAGGCCGTTTTGCATTGCGTTTCGTTTTCGCGCCCTCTACCATGCGGTGATACGGCGACGCCAACGGAGGCGCAGTTGACACTCGATACGTTCTCTCAAAAAATCCTGCGCCTTTTGCAGCTGGATGCACGCCGCTCGGTGCAAGAAATATCCGACCAGGTCGGTCTGTCGAGCACGCCATGCTGGCGGCGCATCAAGGACATGGAGCAATCGGGCGTGATCCAGCGCTACACGGCGCTACTGGATCGCGAAAAACTGGGGCTGCACGTGTGCGCGCTCGCGCACATTCACCTCACGCGTCATACCGAAGGCGGCGTCGAACAGTTCGAGCGGGAAATCGCCACTTGCCCGGAAGTGACTGAGTGCTACAGCACCACCGGCGAGTCCGATTACATCCTCAAGATCGTCGCCCCGGACATCAAGGCGTACGACACGTTCCTTCACGAACGCATCTTCAAGATTCCAGCGGTTGCTCAGGTACGCACGAGCGTCGTGCTGCGCGAAATCAAATTCGATACGCAACTACCGCTGTGATATGCGCGGACGTGCGCTGAGGTTCGCTGCGTTGGATAGCCGCAAGCCGTTTAGTTGCAGCACAAAACGGTGCGGCTGCGTGCGGTGGCTCGTTCAACGAAGGTTGCAACGGCATTCGACGCGTCGCGTCGAGTTGCATCCTCTCGCGCCTTAGCTGGTGCCGTGCGGGACCGTGCTCTTGTGACGATCCGCACCCGCGCCGGCCTGCGTCGGCGAACCGCTTTGCGCCGACGGCGTGTCGACTTCACGCAGTAAATCGAGCTTGCGCGCGCCAAGGCGGCGCTTGAGCGCGGCGAGGTCGACACGTTGAAGCGCCCCCATGCTCTCCCGGCCGTCATCGCGCAAAGACTGCGCGGGCAGTACGACTTCGACGTCGAGCCCGGTGCTCAGATAATGAATGTTGACCGCCGCGGCCTTGAGACCGACCGTCGCCAATGCCGCATTCACGTCGGCAACGATCCGCTCGCGCGAAGGCAACCCGACCGGCGGATGCGCAACCGCATCGTTCTCGGGATCGACGTGGATCAGCGCGTCGAGCACACGGTTGTCGCTCAACACACGCAGGCGTGCACTCTCTGCGATGTAATGCCCTTCGGACACCGAGATCAGCGGATCGACCAGAATATGTGCGTCGACGAGCGCGAAGTCGCCCATTTTTCGCGTTCTTAGTTCGTGGACGTCGCGCACGCCCGGCGTCGACAGCAACAGTGCGCGCATGTCGGCAGTGGCGGCTTCGTCCAGCGCGCGGTCCGACAGATCCTGCAGCGCGTCCCACCCGAACATCCAGCCCATACGCGCCACCATGAAACCGACGATTGCGGCAGCGATGGGATCGAGCAGCCGCACGCCGGCGAGACTGCCGAGAATACCGAGCGCGACCACCAGCGACGATGCCGCGTCCGAGCGCGCATGCCACGCGTTCGCAATCAGCATGGCCGAGCGCACGCGCTGCGCCTCGCGCAGCATGTAGCGGAACAGTCCTTCTTTGGAAAAGAGCACGAGCACTGCCACGAACAGAGCGCTCAGATGAACGGCCGGAATGTTGTCGACATCGGCGAGGCGAGTGCCGGCACGCCACAACATGCCGACGCCGACTGCAATGAGCAGCGCGCCAAGAAATAACGAAGCGACCGTTTCGTAACGGCTATGCCCGTAATTGTGATCCGCATCCGGCTTTGCGCCGCTGTGCCGATTGGCGAACAGCACGACAAAATCTGAAATCAGATCGGCAAGAGAATGGATGCCGTCGGCCACGAGTGCCTGTGAGTGCGCGAACACGCCGATGGCGATTTGCAGCGCCATCAATACGGCATTCAGCGCAATACTGACAAACGTACTTTTGCGCGCGACGCGGTGTTTCTCGGCGGACTCAACGGCGGCGGAGGGCATCTTGAAGAAAGCAGAAGTTCAATGCCTACATTCTACCCGCCGGGCCTTCTTAAACTGCGTTGACTCGAAAAACATCCATAAAAATCAGCCGCTTATGAAAACGAAAACCATTCGCATTCCAATTACGCGAACCACCACATGCGGCAATTTTTTGGGCGACTTAGACGCGACAATGAAAAGGTCGCGTTCTGAACAGCACGCGACCTTTCATGACGAGGCAGGAGCGCTTAGGCGTCCGGCTCGTATTCGTATTACATTTAATGGGGCAGCCATTTACATCTGAGTAATTCCGAGGGAATTACTTTTGAATCAGAAACTTCTCACGATCGAGACCGGCGATCCACCGCGGCGGTTTGCCGCGTCCGGACCACGTGCTGCCGGATTCCGGGTCACGATATTTCGGTGCAACGCCCGCGCGCGGACGCGCGGCTTTGGCGCCTTTAGGTGCGCGACCGCCGCCCAGTTCGCTAAGCGAGATGCCGTAGTCGGCCATTTTCTGTTTGATTTCGTTCAGCACTTCCGCGTATTCGCGCGACTTAGCCTCTTCGATCTGCTTTTCAAGCTTCTCTCGCTGCGCGAGTAGTTCCTTGTAGGAAGACATAGGTTCCCTTGTGGTTTGAATTAACGACTGCCAGTCTTAAGCCAGCTTGCCCTTTGAAGGTGTTCATGCCTCGGAATTTGAACGCGAGATTAACACAAAATAGAAAGACTACAAATGCATCGGCGTGAAACTAATACTTCTTCGTTTCAAAAACTTTCCGTTTGGCGCGGTGTCCACGTGTTCCCTTTCATTTGGCCATGCCCGCATTTTGCAGCGGAAGGCCTTGTCGTGTCGGTAATTATGGGATTAATTATCAGCAGATGAAAATTAAGATACGTTTCAACGGCCGAACATGTCATTTCATGAAAGCTTTGATATGAGACCACGTAACATATTGCGATAGAACTTTCCCGCCGTCTTTTCTGCGATAAGGTCTTTGGCAATCGGCAATAAACGCCTAATTTGTTTGTCGCCTCATGCAATCTTCTAGCGCCACGTGCAAGGTTTCCCGATCTGGCATTCCGCTGTCGAATGGAAAACGTTTGCGAAGCCCATCTTTTCTTAAATCAGCGCCATACCGGTCCACGCCGATGAGCTGATAACCGGATCGGTTTAAAAACGCATCGGTGAATTCACCTATGAGTGCTTCTTCCTGATCGGATTCCAGCGCGGGCAGCGGGTCCAGTTCGTCGCCGCCAAGCCACCCCATCGCACCGAACCCGCCGATATAGCGCAGGCGGTCGAGCGTCATGGTCCAGAACGTAAAGTCGCCGAGAACGAGGTAGCGCTCCGCGTCAGGGTGATAGCGCAGATAGCGCGCGACGAGCTCCGGCGCCGGATCGACCGGTTCAAACGTTCCCAGCAAGGTGACGCGCTGACCATTGAGGACGTCGCCCTCGGGCGCGTCGACAACGAGAAAGCCGGCCCGCGGGTCCGCATGCAGGTTGTGCGTATGCTCCGCGAGCCGACTCACCAGAATCGTAGGCCGGTGGCGCGCGTCTGGCGCGAATGGCAGCACGGAGGGATAAGGGAAACCTTCCGGCTGGCGAGCGTGCGTCGCGAGGGTACCGACGGCGGAGGTATGCAGCAGGTGCAATGGCGCTTGTGCGGGAATGTTCAATTGCTTTCCTTGTTGAATGATCTCTGCTCGCCTGAGACCCCGAAAGCGCAGTTGCACGGGGGACGCCTGAGCTATCGCCTAGGGCCGGCGCCAGCGCTTGCAGTCGGCGTCGATCGCCTCCAGACGCAAGCTTTCATGGTCTTGAGCGCTTCAAGCATAAGACAGCGTGCCTGGTTAGAATCGGAAATTCGCTTTCAGTGCGCTTTCTCCCAGCATCTTTCTCCACGAGACTTCCGTGTCCGATCGCTCTCCCGACTTCGCCGCCATCCCCGCCGCTCACCGAGACCTGTCCTACACAGTTCGTCAGCGAGCCCGCATTGCGACCATGGCAGTGTTTTTCATCGCCGGGATGGTGTACGGGTCGTGGGGTGTGCACGTGCCAACCGTGCGCGACCGTTTCCAGCTTAGTCCAGCATTGCTGTCGCTGGCGCTTCTCGCCGTCGCCGGCGGCTCGATCGGCGCGATGGCCGCCAATGCGTCGTGGATCGCGCGTGTCGGCACACGCCGCGCCTGCCTGACCGGCGGCCTCGTGATGGCGGTCTGCGCCGCATTGATCCTGGTGGTGCCGTATTACTGGCTTTTGCTGATCGTGCTGGCAACGTTCGGCGCGGGCATGGCCACGCTCGATGTCGCCATGAACGCTGAGGCCAGCGCCGTTGAGAAAGCGTTGGGCAAGCCGATCATGTCGTCGTTGCACGGCATGTTCAGCGTCGGCGGGATGTTCGGTGCGGCGGTGGGCGGCGCGCTGCTCGCGCACGGCATGGCGCCGGCCGTGCATCTGGCGTTGGCAGCCACCGTCAGCGCACTGGTGCTGATCGCCGCGTGTCCGGCAGTGTTGCCGCATGTACCGCACGACGATCATCCGGATTCCGCGACGCCGCGCGCCAATCGTTGGCGCTCGCCGGCGTTGTGGGCGCTCGGCACCATGGCGCTCGTCGCGCTGATCGCAGAAGGCGCAATGTACGACTGGGCGACCGTCTATATGCGCGACGTCGTCCTCGCCACGCCCGCGCTCGCGAGCGCTGCGTATGCCGCGTTTTCCGGCGGCATGGCGGCGGCCCGTTTTGCCGGCGACGCCGTGCGCGCACGCTTCGGCGCTCCGCAACTCGTCATGGGCAGCGCAACGCTCGCGCTCGCGGGAATGATCGGCGCGCTCCTGCTGCCGACGCCGGTCGCCGCGCTAGTCGGCTTCACTTTGATGGGCCTCGGCTTGGCCAACATGATGCCAGTGCTGTTCGCGGCCGCGGCGAGCGTAAAGGGCATTCACGCAGCCGAAGGCCTCGCGCACGTCGCCGGGCTCGCGTATTTCGGGCTGCTGTTCGGGCCAGTGGTGATCGGTGCAGTCGCGCAGGTGACCAATCTGTCGATCGGGCTTTCCGTTGTCGCCGTGTGTTGTGCGTTGATTGCGTTCGCGGGCCCGAAAGTACTGCGACGCCTGAAAATCTAGCAACAACGCGCGGCATCAAAAGAAAAGGCACGCGACCTGACGGTACGCGTGCCTTTTTTAATCATGCGTTCACGGGCAGCGCAAGCTGCCCGCGTACATGCGCTCTTACATCTTCACCACGTCGAGCAGCGTCTTCTTGCCCGACTTGTAGTTGTACAGCGAGATCACGCCGTGCTTCAGGTCGCCCTTCGAATCGAAGGTCGTCTGGCCGATCACACCCTTGTAGTCGGTGTTCGGCATTGCAGCCAGGATCTTCGCCGGATCGGTCGAGCCAGCGCGCTTCATTGCGTCGACGATGATGTACACCGCGTCATACGTGAACGGAGCGTAAATCTGGATCGGCTGGCCGAAACGCTTCAGATACTTTGCCTGGAACGCCGGGCCGCCTTCCATCTTCTCGAGCGCCATACCGGCTTCCGAGCAGACGATGTTGTCGGTTGCGTCGCCGGCCAGATCGGACAGCTTGTCGGTACACACGCCGTCGCCTGCCAGCACCTTCGCACGCAGGCCGAGCTGCTTGGCTTGCTTCGCGAACGGGCCGCCGGTTGCGTCCATGCCGCCGTACATGATGGCGTCAGGATTCTCACCCTTGATCTTCGTCAGAATTGCGCGGAAGTCGACAGCCTTGTCGTTCGTCGCGTCATGCGACATCACGTTCAGACCCAGCGACTTTGCGGTCTTTTCGAATTCGTTCGCGAGACCCTGGCCATAAGCGGTCGAGTCGTCGACGATCGCGACGCTCTTCACTTTCAGACCCTTGGCTGCGTAGTTAGCCAGTGCCGGACCTTGTTGCGCATCAGTTGCGACGACGCGGTACGTCGTCTTGAAACCTTGTTGCGTGTAGGCCGGGTTCGTTGCCGACGGCGAGATCTGCACGATGCCTGCATCGCTGTAGATCTTCGAAGCCGGAATCGACGTGCCCGAGTTCAGGTGGCCGACCACTGCGACGACTTTATCG
The DNA here is from genome assembly GCF_052045935.1 of Paraburkholderia sp. 22098. Taxonomy (NCBI): domain Bacteria; kingdom Pseudomonadati; phylum Pseudomonadota; class Betaproteobacteria; order Burkholderiales; family Burkholderiaceae; genus Paraburkholderia; species Paraburkholderia sp. 22098. Next base: position 339,974 of record NZ_JBQEPV010000001.1, read on the forward strand.
TCGACCAGCTTCTGCGCGACCTGCGTAGCGGTACGCGGGTCGGCTGCGTCGTCTTGTGCGTCGAGTTGCAGCGTGATTTTCTGGCCGCCAATCGTCAGGCCCTTCGCGTTGATTTCTTCAACCGCGAGGCGAGCGCCGTTTTCGTTGTCTTTCCCCAGGTGAGCGATACCGCCAGTCAACGGTGCAACGTGACCGATCTTGACGACCGTGTCAGCCGCAGCCGATGTTGCCAACGTCGCGAACAGCATCGCCGCAGCGCTGATCGGCAACAGCTTTTGAATCTTGATGTTCATGTAAGTCTCCAGTTTCGGTCCCAAAAACAACGTAATCGCCCTGTGCCCCCGCTTCCCCTACACGTGTCGCTCAGTCCCGTGGACGACCACGCCGGTTGCATCGTTCATGCACTTGGCCAGCACGTTCGCCGGACTGTTTGTGGCAGGCGGCGACCCGTACTTGCGCGCAAGTGTAGGCTATCAAATTAATTTGTGGGACTTTTTTGAGGAAGTGGGATGAACACTAATAGCGTTTATCCAACAGCGACCGTTTCCGGCTTGCATGGCGGGCCGGAGAACTCCAGCCCATGCGGGTTTCCGCTATGTAAAGCGTTCATTGAGGAACCCGGTCTCAAGCTTTTAGCGGGTTAAACCGTTAATGGTTCGAATAAGTTTCGAGCGGCTTTTGATTGTGAAAACGACGTGCATCGCAAGCGGGGGCGATGCACGCCTGACTCATGCCGATCAGCGCCCGAATGCCGCAATACGCGCGCTTGCCGCACGCCATTCCTGCTCGAGTTGCTCCATCAGTTCAGCAGCGCCGAAGTCTTCGCGTCGCGCACGGCCCAACGGTGCGCCCTGCCCCGACCACAACGAGAGATAGTCGCCGTTCTGCGCGCGGGCGGCCGTCTGACGCAACTCTTGCGTCAATGCGTTCTGCACCGGATACGGCGCGATGTTCTGCGGCGTATCGCTCAAACGCTGCATCAGCGGATTACGTATGCCGCGGGCGTGACGGCCTGTGATTGCACGCGTCACTGAAGTCGATGTGTCCGTGATAGAACGCAGCGGCTCTTTCCATGCCTGCGGTATAGCGCTCTCGCGGCTCGTCAAAAACGCGGTGCCCATCACGGCGGCTTGTGCGCCGAGCGCAAGCGCGGCGACGATCCCGCGTCCGTCCATGATGCCGCCCGCAGCCAGCACCGGCAGCCCGGTTGCATCGACGAGTTGCGGTACGAGCGCCATCGTGCCGACCAGCGCTTCTTCAAATGAGCCGATGAACGTACCGCGATGCGCGCCTGCCTCCGATCCTTGCGCGGCGATTGCATCGGCGCCGGCGTCACGCCACGCGACACCTTCGGCGACGTGCGTCGCGGTGCCGATTACATACTGACCGTTGGCATGAAGCCGCGCGACGTCCTCGCTCGACAGCACTCCGAAAGTGAAGCTGACCACCGGCACGCGCGACTCGATCAGCGCCTCCAGTTGCGCACGAAAATCGGGCGCATAGCGTTCGAGCGGCCGGCCCGGCGGCAAGCCGAGATCCGCGCGCACCGGGTCGATTGCTTCGAGCGCGCGGCGCACTGTGGAGTCGTCCGGCGAGGCCGGTTCCAGTACAAACAGGTTGACCCCGAACGGACGATCGGTGAGCGCGCGAATCGCCGCGACATCGGTTGCAATCTTCTCCGGCGACAGCGCCGCGCCCGCCAGCGTCCCCAGGCCGCCGTTATTCGATACTGCGGCCACCAGCTCCGGCGTGGTCGCGCCCGCCATCGGCGCCTGGACGACCGGCACCCGCATTTCAAAACGCTCGGCAAACGGCGTCACAAAATTGACTTCACCCATGATCGATTCTCCTTCGCGCGACCCGCTCTTCATTACGGCGAACCACTACCGTGGACTCTACCGGCACCACGCGCAACGGAAAAATGAATTATCGAGAACGTTTCAATCGCCTTACGAGATTGCCATCCGAAGGCGCGTCGCCACGGCTTCCGAAGGCTGCGCGCAAGGCTGCCGGACCCCTGCCTGCAACGGCGTTCGTTTGATGGCAAACTGACCGCCCGCTTCAGGCATTCGAGCCTCTTGCGTTGACCTGGACTCAATCCGCAGACTCACCTCGCGCGCAACGCGCGACTATGGAGAACATCATGAGCACCACTTCCCGATGGATCGACATCCCTGCCGGCAACGACACGTTCGGCGGCTATCTCGCGTTGCCCAAAGGCGGCAAGGGACCGGCCGTCATCATCATCCAGGAAATTTTCGGCGTGAACAGCCACATTCGTTCGGTCGCCGATCAGTACGCGCAAGACGGATATATCGCGCTCGCCCCGGACGTGTTCTGGCGGGTGCAGCCGCGCGTCGAGTTGACGTATGAAGGCGCCGACCGCGCCAAGGGCATCGAACTGATGCAAAAGCTCGACGCGAACGAGGCCGCCGACGACATCGGCGCCGCTGCCGCGGCACTGCGCGGGATGCCCGAAGTCACCGGCAAGATCGCCGCCATCGGCTTCTGCTTCGGCGGACGCCTTGCATATATGGCGGCGGCGCGAGGCAGCGTGGACGCCGCAGTCGCCTATTACGGCGGCGGCATCCAGAATCAGCTCGACGAAGCCGCAAAGATCAAGGTGCCGATGCAGTTTCACTACGGCGAACTCGACGAGCACATTCCGCTGTCGGCCGTCGGACAGATTCAGGAGCGCTTCGCGGGTCGCACGGATACCGAGTTCCACATCTATCCGAATGCCGATCACGGCTTCAACTGCTGGGACCGTGCGTCGTATAACCAGCGCGCTTCGGCGCTCGCACATGGCCGCACGCTGACGTTCCTCGGCGAGCGTGCTTAAGTCAAGCCAATAGTCGGCACGATACGCGCGGCTTTTCACGTCTGCGCGTAAGTCGGCTACCCTGTCAAGAACGGCGCGTCGCCAGCGCGCCGTCTTCTTTTGTGCGCGCCCATGAGCGGCTCGAATATCGCGGCGCCCTGTTTGCCGCAGCCGCCGGCGCGCATGAATATCCGGTATTCAACATTCGGCAACGAGGGCTCTTCCGTCGTGCTATCAGACTATCTTGCCCATGACGCCATCGGCCTCGCCGAACTGGTGCGAACTCGCGAAGCGAGCGCGCGTGAGTTGATCGACACAGCGATCTCGCGCACCGAGGCGGTCAATCCCGCGATCAACGCGATCGTGCTGAAGGACTATGACGCGGCCCGCGAACGCGCGTCGCGTTACGACGCAAGCATGACGAACGGAGCGAATCCCGCAGATGCCGGCAGCAACGGAACGACGCCGAGCGCGCAGACTGCGCTCGCCGGTGTGCCGTATCTGATCAAAGATCTCGGCGCTCCCGTTGCAGGACTGCGCATGACAATGGGCAGCCGCCACTACCGTCACTTCATTCCCGGCGACGACGCGCCAGTGGTCGCGCTTGCCAGGGCCGCAGGGCTGAACATCTTCGGCAAGACGAGCACTTCCGAGCTGGGCCAGATGCCTTATACGGAGCCCGAACTGTTTGGCGCCTGCCGCAATCCGTGGAATCTCGACCATACGCCGGGCGGCTCCAGCGGCGGGGCGGCAGCGGCAGTCGCCGCCGGAATCGTGCCGCTTGCGCATGCGTCGGACGGCGGCGGTTCGATCCGCATTCCTGCATCGTGCTGCGGGCTCTTTGGACTGAAGCCGTCGCGCGGACGCGTGCCGCGCATGCCCGCCGCAGTGACGGCCGGCGAACTCGGCATCGATCACGGCGTATCGCGCAGCGTGCGCGACAGCGCGGTATTGCTCGACCTTCTTGCTGGCAATGCCGACCGTCCGCTCGGCGCGCCCGGCACGTTTCTCGGCGCGAGCCGCGAGCCGTGCAAACCGCTGAACATCGCTTACGTCACCGAGCCGATGCTCGCGCCGTCCCTCTCCGCCGATGCGCGCGCCGCACTGGAGGACGCCGCGCAACTCGCGAGTTCGCTTGGTCATAACATCGAGCCGATTTCGCTTGGCATCGATTTCGCGGCCGTCAGACACGCGTTTCTCACGCTCTGGTCCGTCACCGCGGAAGATCTCGTGCTGAACGCCGAGCGCATCACCGGGCGCAAACCGCTGCGCGACGAGTTCGAAATCTCGACGTGGGTGATGGCGCACGTGGGCCGCAAGCTCGGTGAACGCGGCTTGCCCGCTGCGCTCGAAGAACAGCGCCGCATCACCGAACGTTTGACGGGTCTGCTGCAGCGTTACGACGTGATTCTATGCGCGACGCTTGCGAGCGCGCCAATCAAGATCGGCGAGATGCAGCCGACTTCGACGGAACGCATGCAAATGCGCGCCGTCAGCGCGATGCCGCTTGAGCCGCTACTCAAGAAGCTGCTTGCCGAAGCGTCGAATAAAGCATTTGCGTGGGCAGGCTGCACGGAGTTGTTCAATCTGAGCGGCCAGCCGGCTATGTCGATACCGCTTTACTGGAATGCACGTGGGCTCCCGGTTGGCGTGCAGTTTGCCGCGCGCGACGGTGGAGAAGCGACGCTGTTGCGCCTCGCCGCGCAACTGGAAGCGGCGCGTCCCTGGTTCGACAAGCGGCCGCCGCTTATCAAAGCGCGCAGCTAGGCGGGCGCAGTTGATGTTCGACTCGGGCTCAGCAGCTGAGACACGCCCGGCGCCAACGCCATGCGGATATCGCACCTCCGGAAAGTGTCCCGTGATGTTCTGTGTAAGCGTCAATATGCGTCCGCGCGGTGAAGCCACAAAAAGGGCGTCTGCCGCGCATGGCGGCAGACGCCCAAGTGACAGGTCATTGAACGTGCGCCGCAATATTTGCAGCGCTATTCACTTCACATGTCAGCACGACATGTGAAGCACGTGTTCACGCCTTCTTGTTATATGCGCTGCACCAACCCTTGGCCGCGACCTGCTTGCCGGCGAACATCGGGCACGGCGCGTACGGGTCTGCCGCCTTGCCCTGATAGAAACTGCAATTGCCGCAGTCCTGGCCCGGCGCGTATTTGGCGAACTTCGCCTTGTCGACCTTGCTGGCGTCTTCCTTGTAGCCGAGCGCTTGCGCGGTCGGATCGCTCTCGGCGACCTTCGGCGCATCGGCGAGCGCCTGGCGGGACAGCGCGAGCGATGAGGCAACACCGATACTGGTGATCAAAAACGTACGACGGGAAGCTTTCATGGGGACTCACTCCATTTATATTGAACTGATCGCCGTTCTATCGACAGCGGTCCCCAAGCATAGCAATGAAGCCGCCGTGCGTGACGGCTCAAATGATAGAGATAAGCGAATCGGTACGAATTGACGCAGCATGGCGGCAGACGCAGCCGCCCTCACGCGCGCCCGCTCAACTCGCAGACCCGTTGCGCGATCGCGAGCGAAGCAGTCAGTCCCGGCGATTCGATGCCGAACAGATTGACCAGTCCGCGCACGCCATGCGCGGCGGGCCCCTGAATCACGAAGTCGGCGGCAGGCTCGCCCGGACCCGACAGCTTGGGACGGATGCCCGCATAGGCGGGCTGCAACGCATTGTCGGGAAGCGCGGGCCAGTACGCGCGGATCGCCGCGTAGAAAGATTCGGCGCGCCGTGGATCGACGTCGTAGTTGATTGCATCGACCCATTCGACGTCGGGACCAAAGCGCGCCTGGCCGCCAAGATCGATTGTCAGATGCACGCCGAGTCCCGCTTCGTTGGGCATCGGATAAATCAGCCGGCTGAACGGTGCGCGCCCCGAGATACCGAAGTAGTTGCCGCGCGCGAGATAAAGCGGCGGCACGTGCCGCGCGTCGAGTCCGCGGATCTTGCGGGCCAGCGCGTTCGCGTGCAGGCCCGCACTGTTGATCACGCAAGCCGAACTGATGGTGGCCGGCGCGTCACCGCCCACTTTGATGATGAAGCGGCCATTACTCGCTTCGATTGCCTCCACCGGCGAGTGGAACGCGAACACCGCGCCATCGCGCTCGGCGTCGCCCTGCAACGCAAGCATCAGCTGATGACTGTCCACAATGCCGGTCTGCGGCGAGAAGACCGCCGCCACACATTCGAGCGCCGGTTCGAGCGCCTGCGCCTGGTCGCCGGTAATACGCATCAGGTCGAGCACGCCGTTCTCGCGGCCCTTGTGCATGATGCTTTCCAGCTGCGGAATCTGATTGGACGACGTCGCCACAAGCAGTTTGCCGCAGCGCGAATGTGGCACGTTATGCTCGACACAGTAGTCGTAGAGCATCTCGCGTCCTCGCACGCATAGCGTTGCCTTGAGCGAACCGCGTGGATAGTAGATGCCCGCGTGAATCACTTCACTGTTGCGCGAACTCGTGCCTACGCCAATGGCCTCGGCCGCTTCCAGCACGATCACTTCCCGCCCGCGCGCCGCGAGGGCGCGCGCTACCGCGAGCCCGACCACGCCCGCGCCGATTACGACACATTCGATTTGGTCCATGTCCCTCGACGCAGCCAACTTCGCCGCGCGCCGCCTCGTTCACCAATATAGATGACGCCAGCATGCAGCCAACGAGCGTCTTACACCGCTCGCTGGCGAACGCACTGCCGTTTCGCAACCCGCTGCGTGGAATTGTACGACGCCGCACAGAGGTTGATGCCCTCCGTGGTTCCCGAGGCGGCGTCACGCGGACATCGGCGCCGGAACTAGCGCACTGGAGCGCAGAGGAGCGCGCAGGAACGTTAGAAGCCGATCGGTCTGCGACGGTTGCCGTAGTCGAGCCGGATGTCGCCGCCGCCGATCTCGTCGCGCCCGTCGACCCGCGCAGCGCCGAAGCCGTTCAGAATCGCGCGGCGCATTTCGCGTGGCGACGCATTCTTCAACGCCTCCAAGGCACCCTCTCCAATCTGTTCAGGAAAACGCAGACCCCAGTTGTGTGCGCCGCGGATTTCCGCGTAGATGGATTGCGCGATCCGGCGCGCGCCGTCACGGTCCGGCGGCGGAATTTCATACACATTCATCCGGTTCATGATCGGCTCGGGAATCGAGCGCTCGTCGTTGGCTGTGGCGATCCAGATTACATGGCCGGCGTTGATGGGAACTTCAGCGAATTCATCGATGAAAGTCTGCGCCGTGTCGTGCTCCAGCAACGCGTACAGCGCGCCAAGCGGATCGTATTGCGAGTCGCCGGTCGCCTTGTCGATTTCGTCGACGGTGATAACAGGGTTTGCATAGCTGCCGTTCACAAGCGCGTCGAACACTTTGCCCGGCTTCGCATTTTTCCATTGCGACGACGCGCCGGAAAGAATCCACCCAGCCGTCAACGAACTCATCGCGACGTAGTGGTAGGCCGTGCCGAGCAGGCGCGCTAACTGCTTCGCGAAATGCGTCTTGCCGATGCCGGGGTCGCCGAGCAGCAGGATCGGCATCAGTTCGAGGCGGTCTTCCGTCTCGAGACACAGGGCGACCTGCTTGCGAATGTCGTCGAGCGGGTCGGCAAAGTTCGGCAGTGCGTCGATCAGATCGTCGATAGACGGCATGCGGTTCGGCTTGACGCAGAAGCGCAGATTGCCGGTTTTCAGCATCTTTTCGTAGGTTGTACGCAGCGCGTCGTTGGCGCCTTCACCGAGATCGTTCAGAGCGGCCTCGACCTGATCGAGGTCGTACACCTGACTGAACGATGCGACGGCGATTTCCTGTTTGACCATTGCTGTTGTCATTGCTCACCCCGTTCTGGCTGGCCTTGCTCGGCGGCACCCCAGGCGGGCGCCGTTTCAGGTTCAGTTTAACGAGGACAAATCGGCACGCAAGCCAGCAGTCGCGCGGCTCTGCTGCTAACAGCCGGTCATTTGAGACGGGCGCGGGAAGCGCCGTCCGGATTACCGGCCCAACCGGAAATGCATTGTTGCTGAACCCGGCCCCGTTTAACCTGTCAGAAAAGCGTTCTGCTCTTCAGGCGTAAGATGGCCATCTGACAACGCTGCCGGACGCAGTCACCGGAGATTTGCTTTATGTGGAAAACCAGTATCGTGGCCGTGCTGCTTGGCACTTCGTTGCTCGCACACGCGCAACAACGGCCGCCGCAGCCGGTTGTTCAATGGGAGTTGCAAGTATTGCGCGACGGTCAGCAGATCGACACGTTCGAAGGCACGACCACGGTTGGCCAGGCGCGCACGGATACGCATCACAAGGTGGTTCAGCATAACGTCGGCTGCAAGGATCGGCCGGCCGGCAGCATCGACCTCGCCCGGACGCTAACCGTGTCGCCGCTGCAGGCGGACAGTAACGAGGTCACGCTGTCCATCGAGGCGCAGGAAACTTTCGAGGACTCCGCCGCGCGGCAAACGGACACCGGCTGCAAACTGCCGCCGCAGCCGCGTCAGGTGAGCGCGAGCCACCCGGGTCTGAAAGTGGCAGCGGGTCAATCGGCAAGCTGGACGATCGTCGCCAAAGATCCGAACTTGGTCTATCGCGTCCGCGCGAGCCTGACTAACGGGGCAAGTGAGGCGGCAGGCGCGAGTGCCGCGAGTGCCACGAGTGGCGCAAGTGGCGCGAACGCTACGAACTGAGCGGCAAGGCAAAGGGTTGAAAAGCGAAGCTGAAGAGCCAACCTGAACGTTGTGTGAACAACGCACGAATAATCAAAGCCCCGAAAACAGAACACGTGGATAACGCGGCATGCGAAACCCCGAAGAATTGATCCGCGAAAGCACAGCACCCAAAGATTTTGTGGCGGTGAGCTGGAACCTTCACAAAGGGAGAACGCCGCTCGGCTTTCAGGCCTGGCAGGCCATGCAGCGCTGGGTTCAGTCGACCCAGGCCGACGCCTATTTTCTCCAGGAAGCCATGGCGCGGCGCATGCCGTCGCCGGTGCTGGGGAGCAGTTTCGGCGCACCGGTTGCCGATCCGCTAAGCGATGTCTGGCATTGCCAGGCTACCGAAATCGCGCGGGCGCTCGAACTCGAAATCGCGCTTGGGCCGAACGTCTTCAAACCGTCCTGGCGACACGGCAATGCGATCCTGTCGCCGCATCCGCTCGATCTCGGCGGACGCTGGGACATCTCCGCGCATCGCTTTGAAAAACGCGGCCTGCTTGTCGCGCGCGCAACGTTCGGCGGGCACTCGGTCACCTTGTTGTGTGCGCACCTTGCCCTTACGCGCTCGGCGCGCTTGCGTCAGATGAACTGGATCGCCCACTGGATCGCGAAAGAAGCGCCGGACGGGCCGCTTGTGCTGGCCGGTGACTTTAATGACTGGCGCAACGACTCGGTGCCGCTTTTCGGCGAACACGGCCTGCACGAAGTCGCGACGCTGCTCGGCGAATCCGGCCGCACGTTCCCGGCCTTTTCGCCGGCCCTCGCGCTGGACAAAATGTTCATTCGCGGCATGAAGCCGATCGAGTGGATTCAACCGACGCAGGAGACCGCGTGGCTCTCCGATCACCTGCCGTACATGGCGCGGTTGCGCGTCGAATGACGGCGCGAAGGTGAAATTGAAGTTGTAAGGGGCGGTGCGACCGCCCCTTTTCTTTAATCCTGCCAGACTCCGCGCCCAAAGCAGCTACATCCGTTTAGGCGTCCACGTCACCGTAGCCGAGAGTTCCTCGCCCGGCTGCAGCACGCAGCCGCCGACATGCTCGCGCGGACCGGACGCGTTGAAGCAATCGGTCGTGTTCGTCACCGGTTCCACGCATAGCTGCGAGTCGTCGGCGGGCGCAAAAATCACCATATGGTCGAACGGCGCCTCGGCGGTCATCGTCAATTGACGGCTTTCGTCGGGCCATGCAATCGTTGCTTCGCGCGCCCAGTTTGCGAAGTTGTTGTCCAGATCGAAAGCATCCGGCGAGAGACCGTCGCGGCGCAATGCATCGACAGCCGGATGCGGACCAAGATGCGTCGGCAGCACGTGAGCGTCGGCGTGCCACATTGCCGCTACATCTGCGTAGATGCGCGTTTGCCGCGTGCGCGGATAGTACGGATGATGTCCCATGCCGAACGGCATCGGCCGCCCCGCCAGGTTTTGCGCCGACAGCGTGATGCGCAACGCCTGATCGCTGAGTTCGATGCGCTGCCGCGCGCGATACCGGAATGGCCAATCGCCGGCAATGCGCGAATCGGGTTCGTGCTCGAAATGCAGGTCCACCGAATTTTGCGTCAACGCGCTAACCTGCCACGGACGTCGCCACGCATTGCCATGCAGCGCGTGCGCAAAGCGCGGGTCGTTACCGCTGAGATCGACTATGGCGCCGTCGAATTCGAAGCGCGCATTGCGAATCCGGTTGCAATACGGAAAGAGCGGAAAGCTCGCCATGCGCAACGGGTCCCGCTCGGTGAATGCGGCGTGCGAAGCGGGCCGCATCCAGTGCCGGGGGCCGTTCGCCGTGCTCTCGTAGAAAGCAGCCAGCGCGCCGCCAATCGCAGGCGCGATCACGAGCCGTAGCGTGCCGGCCGTCAGCGTGACAAGCTGCGGCGCGATGGAAGGATCGTCGAGCCATGCCAGTTCGGTTGCAGCAGGCAGCTTGGGATTGGCGGAAACGTCGGGCATGTGGAGAGAGAAAACGTGGCATCGCGCGAAGACGGCTAACGGCTACAGCGCGGACCCTGTTGGCGTCGATGTACCGCGCACTCTGCGCGGCCCGTGCGGATCAAGGTCCGCGCGTCGCAGAATCGCATGCCATGACACGCCGGTCAATATTATTAGTAATAATTCGGATGCGTGCCACTTCGAAACATCCCGCCACCTGGGCCCACCGTGACGGGTTAGCGCGCGTTGCCGTGCGCATATTATTAGTGGTACCGTCAGCACGGAATGTTCAGCATGTCTTCGCTTTAGCGCCGCTGCCGCGCGGCCCGCACAATGAAAAAATCGACTCAACGCCGTCCCACCATGACCGACATCGCCAAATTCACTGGCGTGTCGCAATCGACTGTCTCACTGGTGCTCAACAACGCGACCGGCGCGAAGTTTTCCGAGAATACCCGCAAGAAGATTCTCAAGGCCGCGCACGACCTGGGCTACCGGCTTGCACCGCGCGCGCCGGTCGCGGCTTCGAGCGACGAACGCAATCTGATCGTCTATCTCGCCGACGAAATCTCCACGAGCCCGCATCCGGTCGTCAATGTTGACGGCGCGCGCGACGCGGCCTACGCGAGCGGCAAGATGCTGGCGGTCTATTCGACGCACGGCAACGCCGACATCGAAAAGCAGGTGCTGGACACAACGTTGTCGAACCCGCACGTACTCGGCGTGATTTACGCGACCGTCTATACGCGCAAGGTGACGCCGCCAGCCGCGCTCTCCCGCGTGCCGACCGTGCTGCTGAACTGCTACACGGGCGACAGCGGCTTTTCGTCGGTCGTGCCGGCCGAAGTCGCGGGCGGTCATCTGGCCACCGACTATCTGCTGCAAGCGGGACATCGGCGAATTGGTTATATCAACGGCGAGCCGTGGCAGGATGCATCGAAAGACCGGCTCAAAGGCTATCGCACCGCGCTGGCAACGGCCGATCTGCCGTACGCGCCCGAACTGGTGCGCGACGGCGACTGGAGCTCCGGACTCGGCTTCGAGCTGACGCTTTCCCTGATGCGCGAACCCAATCCGCCGACAGCGATTTTCTGTGCGAACGACCTGACCGCGATCGGCGCGATCGAAGCGCTAAAGCAGCTCGGCCTCCGCGTTCCCGACGACGTCTCCGTGCTGGGTTACGACGACCAGGAAATCGCCCGCCATACGCACCCGCCGCTATCCACGGTCGTGCTGCCGAACTACGAACTGGGACGTTGGGCCGTCGAAACGCTGCTTCAGGAAGAGCACAACCGTGCAGCCGGCGCACCGGTGCGGCACCGCATGGTGAAGCTCGACGGACCGCTGGTCGAACGTGCTTCAGTGCGGGTAATTACCGAGGCAAAAAATCCCATGACTAATATTATTAGTGATTGACCGATAATAATTCACGGTGAAATAATCGACGCGTCCGGTCGTGGCAAAGTTGTCGGGCGAAAGCAAAATCAAAAAGCAAAATACACCTCACCAGGTACTGGAGGAAGACATGGCGTTGCTCAACAAAGAGGCGCGCAGGAATGCGCGCACGCAGAAGATTCGTCCGCTGGCGGGTTCGCTGCTGGCTCTGGCAGTCGGTCTAGGCGCGGGTCTTGGTGCGATCGCGGCGCACGCGGACGACGCGTTGCCGAAACTGCCCGGCAAGACTCCGCTCAAGGTCGGCTTCGCGCAGACCGAAAGCAACAACCCGTGGCGTCTCGCGGAAACACGCAGCTTCAAGGAAGTGGCCGCGAAATGCGGCTGGCAGCTCGTGATGACCGACGCCAACGGCTCCAACTCCAAGCAGGTGTCCGACATTCAAAGCATGATCGCGCAGCACGTCGATCTGCTGGTGTTCCCGCCGCGCGAAGAAAAACCGCTTGCTCCCGTCGTGCTTCAGGCGAAAAAGGCCGGCATTCCGGTGATTCTGGTGGACCGTAACGTCGATCAGTCGGTGGCCGTCGCGGGCCGCGACTACATCACGTTCATCGGCTCCGACTTCATCGATCAGGGTCATCGCGCCGCAGACTGGCTCGTCAAGGCAACGGGCGGCAAGGCGAAGATCATCGAACTCGAAGGCACGACAGGCGCATCCGCAGCGAATGATCGCAAGAAGGGCTTCGACGAAATCATCGCGAAGAATCCGGGCATGACGATCATCGCGTCGCAGAGCGGCGACTTCGCGCGCGACAAAGGCCGTCAAGTGATGGAAACGTTGCTGCAGGCCCATCCGGACGTCACCGCCGTCTACGCGCACAACGACGAGATGGCGCTCGGCGCGATCGCCGCGATCAAGGCGGCGGGCAAGCAGCCTGGCAAAGACATCCAGATCGTCACCATCGACGGCACCAAGGGCGGACTCGACGCCATCGCCGCCGGCGAACTGGGCGCGAGCGTGCAGTCGAGCCCGTTCTTCGGGCCGCTCGCCTGCGACGTCGCTCAGCGTTATGCGAAAGGTGAAAAGATCCCGACCTGGGTCAAGGTGTCGGACCGTTTCTACGACAAGAGCAACGTGCAGCAGAGCATGCAATACGGCTATTGACCGTGTTGCTGGCGGTGCTCGCCAACCAGGCAGCAAGAAGTCTCCGGCTTGAAGCAGTCTCCTCTGCAAGCCGATGACGGAAGGGTTCGAAGCGACGCGCCCGTGAAGCACGGACCGTCGCTTCGCTTTTATGCAGCGTAAGATGATCAGGCGCAAAGCGCCGAGCGTTGTACGCGCATCAGGAGGACACCTGTGACGCAATCCGGCATGCACAAGCCGCACTCCCCGCAGCCTTCGCAGTCTCCAGTTACACGTCCGCTGCTGCTCGAGATGCAGGACATCGGCATCAGCTTCGGTGGCGTGCCCGCGTTGCGCGGCGCGAATCTCAGCGTCGCGGCGGGCGAAGTCCATGCGCTGATCGGCCAGAACGGCGCAGGCAAATCCACCATGATCAAGATCCTGACCGGCGCTTATCGGCGCGGCTCGGGCAGCGTGCGCTTCGAGGGCCGCGAAGTCGATTTCCGCACGCCGAAGCAGGCACGCGAAGCCGGTATCAGCACGATCTATCAGGAAATCAACCTGGTGCCGTTCCGCTCGGTGGCCGAGAACATTTTTCTTGGCCGCGAGCCGCGCCGCTTCGGTCTGATCGATTGGCGCACCGTGCAGCATCGCGCCGCCGCACTACTCGACTCATTCGGCTTGCATATCGATGTGAAGAAACCGGTGGGTCGCTATTCGACCGCCATTCAGCAAATGGTGGCACTCGCGCGCGCCGTTTCTTCCGACGCGAAGATGGTCATCATGGACGAATCCACTTCTTCGCTCGACGAACGTGAAGTGGAGTTGCTATTCACCGTGGTGCGCAAGCTGCGGGACGACGGGCGGGCGGTGATCTTCGTGTCGCATCGGCTGGACGAACTGTATGCGTTGTGCGACCGCGTCACGGTGATGCGCGACGGTCAGACCGTTGCGCAAAGCACGATGGCGGAGATGGACAAACTGCAACTCGTGACGACGATGCTCGGCCGTACGCTCGCTGCCGTCGTGCACGACGATCCCACGGCACGCGAAGCGAATCTCGCACGACGCGGCAAGCAGGCCATCGCCGCGCGCGCTCTGGGCGCGCATCCGAAAGTGAGCGACGTCTCGCTCGAAGTGCATGCGGGCGAAGCCGTGGGCCTGGCGGGCCTGCTCGGTTCAGGACGTACGGAAACCATGCGGCTGATGTTCGGCGCCGATCCGCTGGAACGCGGGTCGGTCTCGATCGACGGTGCAACGGTGACGCTGAAATCGCCGCAAGACGCAATCGCGCGCGGTCTCGCGTATCTGACCGAAGACCGCAAGGCCGAAGGCATCGTTCCGGAACTGTCGGTGCGCGACAACCTCACGCTCGTCTGTCTGCGCACGCTGACCAAAAACGGCATAGTCGATGTAAAGAAACAGCAGGCGATTGTCGACCGCTTCATTGCGTCGCTCGGCATCAAGCTGCGCTCTGCCGATCAACCTATCCGCGAGCTGTCGGGCGGCAATCAGCAGAAAGTGCTGCTTGCGCGTTGGCTCGCCGCCGAGCCGTCGCTTCTGCTGCTCGACGAACCGACGCGCGGCATCGACGTGGGTGCGAAGGCGGATGTCGCGAAGATCGTGCGCGAATTGCGCGACGCGGGACTCGCCGTGCTCATGTCCGCTTCGGAACTGGAAGAGTTGACGGCGGTGGCCGACCGCGCGGTCGTGATTCGCGACGGCCGGACAGTCGCGGAACTGAACGGCGCCGAAATGAGCGAGAGCGCGATCATGGACGCCATCGCGTACGGCGGCGACAGCAGTTCGCAACTGGCCGAAGCGGCACAGACGGCGAGTGCCGCTCATATCGAAGCCGCGCTGGAGGGCGACCGTCATGGCGTTTAAGCTGGACACGGAGTCTTTGCAAAGCGAGCCGCAGGCCGGGCAGGAAGCAAGACCGCAAACCGGCGGCGAAGCGTCGCCTCAGCAGGCAAGTTCACAGGCAAATGCGCCGCGCGCGTCCCAAGCCACCGGCATGCGCAACTGGCGGCGCCTCGCGATGCAACGAGAAGTGATCGTGCTGCTCGCGATGGTGCTGTTCAACCTGATCTTCACGCCGCATTTCTGGTCGCTACAGACGTTCAACGTGAATCTCACGCAAGTGGTGACGATCGTGATCGTCGGCATCGGCATGACGCTCGTGGTTGCGACAGGCGGCATCGATCTGTCGGTCGGCGCTTCGATGGCCATCTCGGGCGCGCTCGCACCGATGCTGTTCCTCAACATACCCGGACCCGGCGGCATCGCGCTGGCGTTTGTGCTGCCGGTGCTGGCCGCGGCGTTGTGCGGTGTCTTCAACGGACTGCTGGTAACAAGGCTCGCCGTTCAACCGATTGTCGCGACGCTCGTCCTCTTCATCGCCGGACGCGGCATTGCCCAGGTCGTCACCGACGGCAGCCTGCAGGCGTTCAATACGCCGGCCTTCCAGTGGATTGCGCTTGGCAAGGTCGCGGGCGTGCCGTTCCAGGTGCTCCTCATGCTCGCGCTGGTGGTCGCATTCGCGTGGGTCGTGCGCAAGACGCTGTTCGGTCAGTATCTGCTGATCACCGGCGGCAACGAGAAGGTGGCTTATCTGTCGGGCGTGCCGACGGCGCACGTCAAGCTGATCGCCTACACGCTGTGTGCGGCGCTGGCCGGACTGGCCGGGCTGATTTCGATCTCCGTTAATTCTTCGTCGGATGCGAACGTGGTCGGGCTCGGCATCGAACTCGATGCAATCGCCGCGGTGGCGGTTGGCGGCACGGCGCTGACCGGCGGCAAGGCGTTTATCGGCGGCACGCTGGTCGGCGCGTTGATCATCCAGTTGCTGCGCTACACGTTGCTCGCGCACGGCATTCCCGATGCAGCCGCGCTGGTGGTGAAGGCCGGCATTATCGTCGCCGCGGTGTACGTGCAGCGGCGCTCGCGCTAACGCCAGGAACCTTATCGCGATGAAAAAGAATCTGCCTATCCTGCTCGCGCTGGTTGCGCTCGTCGTGCTCGGCCTCGTGCGCTACGAGCATTTCGCGTCGGCGTACAACATCACTTCCTTCTGGCGCTACAACTCGATGTTCGCGCTGATCTCGGTCGGCATGGCGTTCGTGATCATCACGGGCGGCATCGACTTGTCTGTGGGAACGGTTGCGGCCATGTCGAGCGTCGTGGCGGCACTGGCGAGCGCGCACGGAGGCTGGGTCGCCGTGGTCGCGGGTTGCGCGGCCGGGCTTGCCGTCGGCGTGCTGAATGGAGTCATCATCACGCGGCTGAAGATTCTGCCCTTCATCGTGACGCTCGCGACGAGCCTCGGCGCGCACGGCGTCGCGTTGCTGCTCGGCAAGAACGATGCAGTGTCGATCGCGTCGGATTCGAATTTCGCGAATTTCGGCCAAGGCGATCTGTTCGGCTTGCCGATTCCCGGGATCGTCGCCGCGCTGGTCGCCGTGGCCGGCTGGCTTGCGCTGCGCAGCACGCGCTTCGGGCGCCATTCGCTCGCTATCGGCGGAAGTGAGGAAGCAGCGCGGCTGATGGGCCTGAACGTGGACCGCACGCTCGTAATGGCCTACGCGGTCAGCGGCCTGCTTGCCGGCATGGCGGGCGTGATCCTGGCCGCGCAGTTCGGCGCGGGGCAGCCGAACGAGGGCGTCGGCTGGGAGTTGTTCGCGATCTCCGCAGTGGTGCTCGGCGGCACGCTGCTCACGGGCGGAGAAGGCTCGATTGCGATGACGATTGCCGGCGTGTTGCTGCTCGGCCTCGTGTTCAATCTGCTGAACTTCGAGAACGGCCTCGGGTTCATCAGCTTGTCGGCGTACTGGCAATCGGTGATTCGGGGCGTGTTTCTGCTGCTCGTCATCGTCTTGCAAGCAAGAGTGTTGAAGCAGCGGGGCAACAAGCGGATCGAGGCAGCCGCGCAGAGTTAGGCGGCGGTCGACGGGCCAGAGCGCGGCGCCAAGCTGGCGCCAGGCCGCTCCAAGCGGCTTTTTTCTGACGCGTTTGCCTGCTTTATCGGCAGGGTCTATGCTGCGCCGCACGGCAGGTTTCGGTATTATCCCGAAAATGTTGGCCGCGCGGCGCACCTACCCGGCGCAAGCCGACAGCCAATGGCGACCGCCCTGCGCGGCGTTCGCTCATCGCCGTACCCGTGGTGAAGCGCGGCTGCCATCACGCCAGGTTTTCCCGCCGCCGATTGGACTTAGATCTCACCCAGATCAGGCGCGGGCGCTTTCAAACCAGTAATCCGCTCGATGACCGCAGGCCGATAACCGTCGCCTGGACTGCTGTATCGGTGCCAGCCGCACTGCTTTTGGCCGCGCTTCTGGCGGCGCTTGTCTCTGTATTTGTCGCGCCCTATCGCCCGCGCCACGGCCCATCGGCTGCGGGCGCGGTAAAATAATGGATTGCGCGCACTTCCCGTTCGCGGGTGAGCGCAGCATCGCCCTTGCCGTGCCGGCCGGCTTGAACGACTGGCCGCCTTTGTTTTCGCACTATCCAAGAAGCCATGAGCAACCTCAATTCACAAACCGTCCTGAGCGTCCATCACTGGACCGATACGCTTTTCAGCTTCACCTGCACGCGCGATCCGTCGTTCCGTTTCGAAAACGGCCAGTTCACGATGGTGGGCCTGGAAGTCGATGGCAAGCCGCTGATCCGCGCTTACAGCCTCGCAAGTGCGAACTACGAAGAACATCTCGAATTCCTGAGCATCAAGGTGCAGGACGGCCCGCTCACGTCGCGTTTGCAGCATTTGAAGGTGGGCGACCAGGTGCTGATCGGCAAAAAGCCGGTCGGTACGCTGATGGCCGACAACCTGCTGCCGGGCAAGACGCTGTGGCTGTTGTCCACGGGCACGGGCCTCGCGCCGTTCATGTCGATCATCAAAGATCCGGACATCTACGACCGTTACGAGCGCGTCGTTCTCACGCACACCTGCCGTTTCGTCGACGAACTGGCATACAAGGAATACATCACCGACCACCTGCCGGCGCACGAGCACCTCGGCGAACTGGTGCAGGAAAAGCTGCTGTATTACCCCACCGTCACGCGTGAGCCGTTCCAGAACCGTGGCCGCATTACCGAACTGATCGAAACCGAAAAGCTGTTCGCCGACCTCGGCGTGCCCGGCTTCTCGCTCGAAGACGACCGTGTGATGCTCTGCGGCAGCCCGCACATGCTGCGCGACACGCGCAAACTGCTCGACGACTTGGGCTTCCAGGAAGGCAGCAACAACGCGCCGGGCCACTACGTGGTTGAAAAAGCGTTTGTCGGTTAAGACGACTGTCGCGGCCGCGCCGCAAGTCGAGTAAAAGGAGCCTTCTGGCTCCTTTTTTTTCGTGGTTACAATTAGGCGTCACACATTTGACGTTTAATGTCGGAATTCTTCCTACAAAAGCGCTCGTGACCGAGGTCAGTCATTGCTGTCAATATTCGCGCTAACCCTTGGTGCGCCTGTATTTTTCGTCTTTTTAAGATATGATCGCGGCGCACCGGCGGTGGACTTTGTTGTCGCTCATGGTGCGCCCCGCTTGTTACTGAATGTAAATTTCGTTACGTTTGCGGTAGTGAATTTGCCTCGCGCTTTTTCCGATACGGACCGTCCGGGGTGTACTGAGACCTTATGCATTCTTTCGTTTTTGCGGCGCCGATGCGCCACTCTGTCGTTGTCCGCGCCGCTTGCTGAGAGAAAGTCATGGATACGTCGACTGTCGTCCGATTAACCGCCCATTCGCCAACGCCGTTGCTGCGCGGCGGTTTCGACGCGAGCGGTGAAACCGCTGCGTCGGCTGAGCGCGAACTGGCGCGGCTGCGCGCTCGAGTGCGTGAGCTTTCCACGGAACTCGTCAGGGCTCAGGAAGCGGCCTGCCGGCACGTTGCGCGCGAACTGCACGACGGCGTGGGCGCCGAGTTGACCGCCACGCGCTTCGCGCTCGCCGGCGTGGAAACATGGTTGCCCGCCGACGCTCCCGCACAATGCTCGGCCGCGCTCGCCGTCGCGAACCGTTCGCTCGACGCCGTCTGCACTGCAACGCGTCAGGCTGTGGCGGAACTGCACGCACCGGCGTTGGAAGCGGGCATCGTCGGCGCGCTTTCGCAATGGACCGGTGATTTCGCCGCGCGCACGCAGTTGCGCACGAGTTTCGTCTGCGCGGCCGACGTCCGTCTCACGCGGCTACCCGGCGACGCGGCGCTAGCCGTGTTTCGCGTCGCGCAGGAAGCGCTCAACAACATCGCCAAACATGCACGCGCCCAATCCGCCGACGTACGCATCGAGACAAGCCGCCGCCATCTCACGCTAATAGTCAGCGACGACGGCATCGGCGTTTCGCGCAACGCCCAGCGGCGCAGCGGCCATTTCGGCCTGAGCGGAATGAAGGCGCGTTGCGCCGCATTCGACGGCACGCTGCGCGTGACTGCACGGCGCGACAAGAACGACGGTTCGCGCAGTAACAGCGGCGAAAGCTCGCGCGGCACGCTCGTGCGCGCGCGCTTCGCGTGGGACGCAATGCTCGCGGACGGGTACGCCGCCGGACTGCGGGCGGTGCAATCGTGAGCGAGCAGTCATGAGTCTGCGCATCCTGCTCGCCGACGATCACGCCGTGGTCCGCCAGGGCGTGCGTCAATTACTGCTCGACCGCGGCGTGGCGCGCGAGGTCACCGAGGCGCAGACCGGCGCCGAAGCGCTCGACGCCGTCGCCAGCCAGAGCTACGACGTGGTGTTGCTCGACATTTCGCTGCCGGACATGAACGGCGTGGAAGTACTCAAGCGCCTGAAGCGCAAGGCGCCGCGCGTGGCGGTGCTGATGTTCTCGATGTACCGCGAGGACCAATATGCGGTGCGCGCGCTGAAGGCCGGCGCTGCGGGCTATCTGTCGAAGACCGTCGACGCCGCGCAGATGATCGGCGCGATCCAGCAGGTCGCTGCGGGCCGCAAGTATGTGAGCCCGGCGATGGCGGAGGCGCTGGCCGATTACGTCTCGTTCGACGGCGAACAGCTGCCGCACGAAAAGCTCTCCGATCGTGAATACCAGACGCTGTGCATGCTCGCTTCGGGCAAACGGCTGACCGACATCGCCGAAGCACTGTCGCTGTCGGTGAAAACGGTGAGCGTGTACCGCACCCGTCTGCTCGAGAAGATGAAGCTGCGCAACAACGCGGAACTCACTTTCTACGTGATGAGCAACCGCCTCGTCGACCTGAATCCGGCGATGGCGGGCTGAACCGCGGCTTGTTATCGTTCTTGCCGGTTCTTTCTCGCTTTCGTCGCTACTCCGACGTTGAGCAATTAACCGGCGATCACGGCAGTCCAATAGCGCGTCCCAAAAAGGTGCATAGGGCGCGCATCCGCTAAAATTGCGGGTTTCCTCGACATTCGGCGCGCGACGCGCGTGCACTACTGGAGACCCCCGCCAATGTCCCTCTTCCGCAAAAAGAGCGTCGAGCACATGATCGCGACGAGCGCTCAGAATGCCGGCCTCAAAAAAGCGCTCGGCGCGCTCGACCTCACGTTTCTCGGCGTCGGCGCCATCATCGGCACCGGCATTTTTGTGCTCACGGGCACGGGCGCCGTGCAGGCAGGCCCTGCGCTGATGGTCTCGTTTCTGATCGCCGCCGTGGCCTGCGGCTTTGCCGCGCTGGCATATGCCGAGTTCGCGTCGACCATTCCGGTCGCGGGCTCCATCTACACCTATTCGTACGCGACGCTCGGCGAACTGGCCGCGTGGATCATCGGCTGGGATTTGATGCTCGAATATGGGCTCGCCACCTCGGCTGTGTCCGTTGGCTGGTCGGGGTACTTGCAATCGCTGCTGTCGGGCTTTGGCGTCTCGCTGCCCGTCGCACTGACGGCGGCGCCCGGCGCGCTGCCTGGTCACGAAACGCTCTTCAATCTGCCCGCGTTCCTCGTGATGATGGCGATTACCGCCTTGTTGTCGGTGGGCGTGCGCGAATCCGCGCGGATCAACAACATCATGGTCGCGATCAAGGTGGTCGTGGTGCTGCTGGTGATCGCCGTGGGCGTATTTCACGTGACGCCGGCCAACTGGCATCCGTTTATGCCGAACGGCTGGAACGGCGTGTTCGGCGCGGCGGCGGTGATGTTCTTCGCGTTCATCGGCTTCGACTCGGTGTCATCCGCCGCCGAAGAGGTCAAGAACCCGAAGCGCGATCTGCCCATCGGCATCATTGCGTCGCTCGGCGTGTGCGCGGTGTTGTACGTGGCGGTCGCGGCGGTCGTGACCGGCATCGTGCCGTCGGCGCAGTTCGCGAACATTTCGCATCCGGTGTCGTACGCATTGCAGGTCGCGGGGCAAAAATGGGTGGCGGGCTTTATCGACCTTGGCGCGGTGCTCGGCATGCTCACAGTGATTCTCGTGATGGCTTACGGCCAGACCCGCGTGATCTTCGCGATGTCGCGCGACGGCTTGCTGCCCGCGCGGCTCTCGCGCGTGCATCCGCGCTTCGCGACGCCGTTTTTCACCACATGGCTCGTCGGCATTTTCTTCGGGCTGA
Organism: Paraburkholderia sp. 22098; assembly: GCF_052045935.1. NCBI lineage: Bacteria > Pseudomonadati > Pseudomonadota > Betaproteobacteria > Burkholderiales > Burkholderiaceae > Paraburkholderia > Paraburkholderia sp. 22098. The sequence goes on from NZ_JBQEPV010000001.1 coordinate 361,450, forward strand.
TCGGGGCGCTCGTGCCGCTGAATGTGCTGGCCGAATTGATCAACATTGGCACGCTCGCCGCATTCTCGATGGTGTCGATTGCGGTTCTCGTCTTGCGTAAGACGCATCCTGAATTGCCACGGGCGTTTCGCTGCCCGGGTGTGCCGGTAGTGCCGGTGCTCGCCGTCGCGTCGTGTGTGTTTTTGATGGCGAATCTGCAAGCTGTGACGTGGGTCGCCTTTGTAGTGTGGCTTCTGATCGGAATGGTGATTTATTTTGGCTACTCGCGGCGTCGGTCGCATCTGGCCAGATAACGGGTGGTTGCTGAGGGCGGGCAAAAAACCCCTCATAGCGCGCCCGCCCGATTTGTGCTTTACTTTTCGGCAGACTCATAAAAACCGCAGCACCCTAATCGGGCCCATGAAGGCAGGCTGAAGGCGAAAACAAAACGGTCCGGTTTCACCCCATAAGGAGACGACTTCATGGCGATCAGCATCAGTCTGACGGTGAACGGCGCGCCCATCAGCGCTTCAGTCGAGCCCGGCACCCTGCTTGTGCAGTTCCTTCGCGATCAACTCCGGCTCACCGGCACGCACGTCGGCTGCGATACGGCCCAATGCGGCGCATGCACCGTCCACCTCGACGGCCGCGCAATCAAATCCTGCAATATCCTCGCGGCCCAGACGGACGGCGCGCAGATCACCACCATTGAAGGCCTCGCCAAAGACGGCGCGCTGCATCCAATGCAAGCCGCCTTCAAACACTGTCACGGCCTGCAGTGCGGCTTCTGTACACCCGGCATGGTGATGAGCGCGATCTCGCTCGTGCAGCGTCAGCCAGATCTCACCGGCGAAGACGTCCGCACGCAACTCGACGGCAATCTCTGCCGCTGCACTGGCTACCACAACATCGTCAAGGCAGTGCTCGAGGGCGCCGAAGGGATGAAGTCCTCCGGCACAGCCAACGCCACCGCAAATGCCGATGCGAATGCATCGACAAACGCCAACGCAGCGGCCACCGCCTGAGGAGCCGACGATGAACGCACCCGAAACTCACAGCCTGATCGGCGCTTCCGTCGAACGTAAGGAAGACTACCGGTTTCTGACCGGCAACGGCCAGTACACCGACGACATCCTGCTACCTCAGCAAACCTACGCAGTGTTCCTGCGCTCGCCGCACGCGCACGCAAAGATCAACAGCATCGACACGACCGCGGCGAAACAGTCGCCGGGTGTGGTCGCGATCTTTACCGGCGCGGATATGGCCGCGGAAAACGTCGGCGGCCTGCCGTGCGGCTGGTTGATCCACAGCACCGACGGCAAGCCGATGAACGAGCCGCCGCATCCGATCATCGCGCATACGAAAGTGCGACACGTCGGCGATCAGGTCGCACTCGTGATCGCCGATTCGATCAAGGCCGCGAAAGATGCCGCCGAACTGATCGAAGTCGATTACGACGTTCTGCCCGCTGTGGTCGATACCGCGCATGCAGCCGATGCAGGCCAGCCGGCCGTTCACGACGAAGTGCCGGACAACGTCTGCTACAACTGGGGCCACGGCGACAAAGCCGCGACCGACGCCGCCTTCGCCAAAGCAGCGCACGTCACGACGCTCGACATCGTGAACAACCGCCTCGTGCCGAACGCGATCGAGCCGCGCGCCGTGAATGCCAGCTATTCGTCGCAGGACGACAGCTACACGCTTTACGTCGCCAATCAGAATCCGCACGTCGAGCGTCTACTCATGGCCGCTTTCGTGTTGTCGTTGCCCGAGTCGAAACTGCGCGTGATCGCGCCGGACGTCGGCGGCGGCTTCGGTTCGAAAATTTTCCTGTATGCGGAAGACGTCGCGCTGACATGGGCGTCGAAGAAAATTCGCCGCCCCGTGAAATGGACCGCCGAACGCTCGGAAGCTTTCCTGTCGGATGCGCATGGCCGCGACCACGTGACGAAAGCCGAGCTGGCAATGGATGCCGACGGCAAGTTCCTCGCCATGCGCATTCACACGATCGCGAACATGGGTGCGTATTTGTCTACGTTCGCTTCGAGCGTGCCGACCATCCTCTACGCGACGCTGCTCGCGGGTCAGTACGCGACACCCGCGATCTACGCGGAAGTGAAAGCCGTTTTCACCAACACCGTTCCCGTCGATGCGTATCGCGGTGCGGGCCGTCCGGAAGCGACCTATGTTGTCGAGCGTCTGGTCGAGACCGCCGCGCGCGAGATGAAGCTCGATCCGGCAGAAATTCGCCGCCGCAATTTCATCCGCGAATTTCCTTATGCGACGCCGGTCGGCCTCACCTACGACACCGGCGACTACGAGACGATCCTCGCGCGCTCGCTCGAACTCGCCGATGTGAAAGGCTTCGAAGCGCGCAGGCAGGAATCCGAACGGAACGGCAAGCGGCGCGGCCTGGGTTACTCGTGCTACATCGAAGCATGCGGACTCGCACCGTCGAATATTGCCAGCGCGTTGGGCGCTCGCGCGGGCCTCTTCGAAGTCGGGCAGATTCGCGTGCATCCGACCGGTTCGGTCACCGTGTTCACCGGCTCGCATAGTCACGGCCAGGGTCACGAAACGACCTTCGCGCAAGTGGTCGCGGACCGGCTCGGTCTTCCGCTCGAAAGCGTCGAGATCGTGCACGGCGACACCGGCCGCATTCCGTTCGGCATGGGCACGTATGGCTCACGCTCGATCGCGGTGGGCGGCTCGGCGATCATGAAGGCGCTCGACAAGATCGAAACCAAGGCGAAGAAAATTGCCGCGCATCTGCTCGAAGCCGCGGCGGAAGACATCGAATTCAAAGACGGCGTGTTCCGGGTCGCGGGCACGGATCGCACCAAGGCCTTCGCCGAAATTTCGCTCGCTGCTTACGTGCCGCACAACTATCCGCTCGACGTGCTCGAACCCGGCCTCGAAGAAAGCGCGTTCTACGATCCGAGCAATTTCACTTATCCATCGGGCGCGTACATCTGCGAAGTGGAAGTCGATCCGGATACCGGCGTGTGCCGGATCCAGCAGTTCACCGCGGTGGACGATTTCGGCAACGTGATCAATCCGATGATCGTGGAAGGCCAGGTTCATGGCGGACTCGGTCAAGGCATCGGGCAAGCCATGCTCGAACGCTGCGTGTACGACAACGAGAGCGGTCAACTGATGTCGGGCTCGTATATGGACTACGCAATGCCGCATGCGTCGGACCTTCCCGACTTCACCGTGGAAACCGCGAAGGGCACGCCGTGCACACACAATCCGCTCGGCGTCAAAGGCTGTGGCGAAGCGGGCGCGATCGGTTCGCCGCCGGCGGTGATCAACGCGATCATCGACGCGCTCGCGCCCTTGGGCGTGACCGATCTGCAAATGCCGGCAACGCCACATCGCGTATGGTCGGCGATTCACGCCGCCAAGCAGGCAGCCCATTGAGACCCTGAGCGGAGCATTCGACATGTATTCATTCGAGTATCAACGCGCGACGGATCCGCAAGCGGCCGCCGCAGCCATTTCTGCCGACAGCGACGCCAAGTTTCTCGCCGGCGGTCAGAGCCTGTTGCCCACCATGCGGCTGCGTCTCGCGCAGCCCTCGCAACTGATCGACGTGACGCGCATTCCCGCGCTCAAGTCGATCGACGTCGACGCAAATCTGGTCACGATCGGCGCGGCCGTCTGCCATGCCGATGTAGCCGATCACGCCGAGTTGCGGCGCGTGTCGCCGGCGCTCGCGGATCTCGCCGCGCACATCGGCGACCGTCAGGTGCGCGCGCTCGGCACGCTGGGGGGCTCGCTTGCCAACAACGATCCCGCCGCGTGCTATCCAGCTGCTGCAATGGGATTGGACGCAACCATCGTCACGCAGCGTCGGCGCATTGCATCGAGCGACTTTTTCGTCGGCATGTACGAGACGGCACTGGAGCCGGACGAGTTGATCGTCTCCGTTGAATTTCCCGTTCCCGAGCGCGCCGCCTACGAGAAATTCCGCAATCCGGCGTCGCATTTCGCGCTCGTCGGCGTGTTCGTCGCGAAGTTCGCTAGCGGCGTGCGTGTTGCGGTGACGGGCGCGGCGGCGTCTGTCTTTCGCGTGCCCGAACTGGAAAGCGCGTTGTCGGCGAACTTCACGCCGGAGTCGGCGCGAGCGGTCAGTGTGCCGTCGGCGAATCTGAACGACGACATGCACGCGAGCGCCGAGTATCGCGCGCATCTGATCCCCGTTCTGGCGGCGCGAGCGGTAGCGAAGGCAAACGCTTAGTCTTGCTTGCTATTGGCTGCTGACGTGTCGAGCGTGTAGCTCGCGCACGTCAGTCGCTCGCACACGTCAGTCGCTCGCATTCGCCAGCGCATGCTATATCGCGCAACGAACGCGCTTCACGTTTCATTGACGCTGCATTTGACGAGCAGACAGCGCGCAGATTCAGGAACGCCATGCACCCCGTTTCAATCGACGACACCCTCGCGCAACTCGCCGCTCAGAACTACTTCGCGAGCCGCGAGCTTGCGACTGCGTTGTATCTCGCGCTGTGTATGGACCGGCCGTTGTTCGTCGAAGGCGAGCCGGGCGTCGGCAAGACGGAACTTGCGAAGGCCGCCGCCGGCATGCTCGATACGTCGATGCTGCGGCTGCAATGTTATGAAGGGCTCGACACGGCCAGCGCGCTATACGAATGGGACTATCCGCGTCAGATCATGGCGTTGCGTCTCGCGGAAGCCGCCGGTCAACGGCCCGATAACGACACCCTGTATCGCGGCGAATTCCTGCTCAAGCGTCCGTTGTTGCAAGCGCTGATGCCCGACGAAAATCATCCGGGCGCGCGGCGCGTGCTGCTGATCGACGAAATCGACCGCGCAGATGAACCGTTCGAAGCGTTCCTGCTCGAACTGCTCTCCGACTTCCAGGTGTCGATTCCCGAGTACGGCACCGTGCGCGCAACGCAACCGCCGCTCGTCGTGATGACGTCGAACCGCACGCGCGAAGTGCACGACGCGTTGAAACGCCGTTGTCTCTATCAGTGGATCGGCTATCCGGAGCGCGATCGCGAACTTGAAATTGTCGCGGCGCGTGCGCCGAAGACATCGGCGGAGTTGCAGCGGCGCGCGGTCGATTTCGTGCACCGTCTGCGCGGCATGGACCTGTTCAAGGCGCCGGGTATCGCCGAAACAATCGACTGGTGCCGCGCGCTCGAAGCACTGTCGGTCACGGAACTCGATCCGCAATCGGTGCAGAACACGCTAGGTGTACTGCTCAAGTATCAGGACGATCTGGCGCGTGTCGACGCGGACCAGATCGCGCAGTGTCTCGCCGCGCCGGGGTAGCGGGCATGACGACGCCACCCTCCGCAGACGAGACAGCGCCGCTTCCTGCCGGACCGGCAACGCTCGCTCGCAACGTGGTGCATTTCGTGCGCGTGCTGCGCGGCGCGGGCCTACCGATGTCGCCCGCACACGCCGTCGATGCGCTCGCCGCGCTGCACTGGATCGACTTGAGCCGCCGCGACGACGTGCGCGCAGCGCTAGCCGCGTCGCTCGTCTCCGCGCCCGACGAGCGCGAGCTTTTCAATGCCGCATTCGATCTGTTCTGGCGGGATCCGGATTGGGAAGGGAAGCTGCGTGCGCTGCTTCTGCCGAAGGTCCGCGACGGCCTTCCGCCGCCAAGACGCAATAACCGTCTCGCCGACGCGCTGGCGGTCCGCGCGCCGCCCTCGCCGCACACGCACAGCCCGCAGGAAACCGAGCGGCAGGAATTGCGCGCGCACGTCACCTTCAGCGCGGAAGAGCGGCTGCGTCATCGCGATTTCGACACCCTCTCCGCCGATGAATGGCGCACGCTGCGCCATCTGATCCGCGCTCAGCGTCTGCCGCTTGCGAAGGAGCCGACACGCCGCCTCAAGGCCGCGTCGCATGGTACGCATGCGGACCTGCGCGCGAGTGCGCGGCAGGCGGTGCGCGCGGGCGGCGACTGGACCGTGTGGAAATATCGCGCGGTGGTCGAGCGCAAGCCGCCGCTGGTTCTGATGCTCGACATATCCGGTTCGATGAGCAGTTATTCGCGCGCGGTGCTGTATTTCTGCCACGCGCTCGTGCAGTCGCGTGAACGCCTGCAGGTTTTTCTGTTCGGCACACGCCTTACCAACGCGACCCGCGCATTGCGCGAGCGCGATCCGGATGTGGCGATTGCCGCGCTCACCGAACAGGTCGTCGACTGGTCGGGCGGCACGAGAATCGGTGCGGCGCTCGCTGAATTCAACCGGCGCTGGGCGCGGCGCGTGCTGACTGGTCGCGCAACGGTGCTGCTCGTGACCGACGGCCTCGATCACGAAGCGATCGACGTCCTCCAGATGGAAATGGCCCGCCTGCGTCGCTTCGCGCACCGTATCGTATGGCTTAATCCGCTGCTGCGTTTCAGCGGCTTTTCTCCGAAGGCGCGCGGCGTTCAGGCGATCCTGCCCTACGTCGACGCGCATCGTCCGGTTCATAATCTAGACAGCCTGGCCGCATTCGGCCGCGACCTCGCGCAACTCACGCGCGCGCCGCGTCGGGAAGTTGCTGCCACGTCAACCGCAGGAGCAAGTCCATGGAACTGACCGAAACTCATACGCTGCCGGTTTCGCAGCAGCGTACGTGGGATGCACTGAACGACACCGAGGTTTTGCGCGCCTGCATTCCGGGCTGCGAAAGCATCGACCCGGACGGCGAGAATGCGTACCTGGTGGCGTTGAGCGCCGCGGTCGGCCCGGTCAAGGCGCGCTTCAAAGGCCGCATGCAACTGACCGATATCGACGCGCCCAACGCGTACAACATCGTGTTCGAAGGCCAGGGCGGCGCGGCTGGCTTCGCGAAGGGCAACGCGCGAGTCACGCTCGAAGCCGACGGCGAAGCAGCGACGAAGCTCAGCTACACCGCGAACGCGCAGGTCGGCGGGAAGCTCGCGCAGATCGGCTCGCGGCTCGTCGATGGCGCGGCGCGCAAGATCGCCGGCGAGTTTTTCAAGCGCTTCGGCGCACGATTCGATGGCGAAGGCGCCGGTGCCGTCAGCGATGAAAACCCTGAAGATGCCGGCGGCGCTGCAGCCGCCGACGCGGAGGGGCACAATACGGCATCGACCGAGGCCGCGGACGGCGAGTCCGGCGGCGATGCAACGAAGAGGAAGAAATCATGGACAGCGTGGATCTCGAAGTCCTGAAATCCAGTGCACGTTGGCTGGAAGAGGGACATCGCGCGCTACTGGTGACGGTGGTGAAAACGTGGGGCTCGTCGCCGCGCCCCGAGGGCGCGATGCTCGCGGTGCGCGACGACGGACTCGTAGTCGGCTCGGTGTCGGGCGGCTGCATCGAAGACGACCTGATCGATCGCGTGCGGCAGCGGGGCATCGAGCAGGCGCATCCCGAGGCCGTGAAATACGGCATCTCGGCAGAAGAGGCGCATCGCTTCGGACTGCCTTGTGGCGGCACGATCCAACTGGTGCTCGAACCGTTGACGCCGCAAAGCGGTATCGCCGAACTCTGCAATGCCGTGGAAGAAGGCCGCCTCGTGGCGCGCGAACTGAACATGAATTCGGGTGAGGCGCGGCTCGGCAAAGCGCTCGCGACAGACGGCGTGCTTTTCGACGGCGAGCGTCTATTGACGATTCACGGTCCGCGTTACCGCATGCTCGTGATCGGCGCGGGACAGTTGTCGCGCTATCTGTGCAATATTGCAGTGGGTCTCGACTATCAGGTAACGGTCTGCGACCCGCGCGAGGAGTACACCGAAGAGTGGAACATCCCCGGCACGAAGATCGTGCGGACCATGCCGGACGACACCGTGCTCGACATGAAGCTCGATGAGCGCTGCGCGGTCATTGCGCTCACACACGACCCGAAGCTCGACGATCTGGCATTGATGGAAGCGCTCAAGACGCCGGCGTTCTACGTCGGCGCGCTGGGTTCGAGGCGCAATAATCAGGCGCGTCGCGAGCGGCTCAAAGAGTTCGACCTGAGCGACACGGAACTGGCGCGATTGCATGGGCCGGTCGGCATTTATATCGGCAGCCGCACCCCGCCTGAAATTGCTGTGTCGATTCTCGCCGAAGTGACGGCGGCGAAAAACGGCGTTTCGTTGCCCACACTGCTTCAGGTCGAGGGTGCGAAGGCAGCGCGCGAGATTGCGGCGTCCGGCGGGGAAGCCTGCAGCGCGTAGTCGTCTGAACACCCCGGGCGTTCAGCCACATGGCTGGCGCGACGCCCGGCGGCTTACATCATTCCGCAAACCACGGCGGCAATCACCGATCCGCCGATCAGCACCACGCCCACCACACGGCGCTTGTTCAGTTCGGTCCACAACAGCACGCCGGTCAGCGAAAGCAGGATCAGCGAGCCGGCAATCGTATCGACCAGCAGCATCCATCCGATGCTCAAACCCACGCCCTTGTGCAGATTGGTCATCGTCGCGAGGAAGGAATTCTGCGTGCGTTTGACCGCGACGAAGCCGTTGCCGACCCAGTACTCGGCCTGCACGTTCTGCGTGGGCGCGGCGAACGCAATCTGCCAGAACTCGGGCTGAATCGTGCTGCGATCGCCCCAAGCCACGGGATGCGCCGGCTCGCGCTTCATCCTGCCAGGCTTACCGTCGATCTTCAGTTCGCCCTTGAGCCACTTCGCCATGTCCATCGGCGAATGAAACGGCTTTTCGGGCACGGCCATTTGCAATTCTTCGACCTGCGGTTGTCCGGTCGATACCTTCATCGGCCCCGCGCGATGGTTCAGCAGGAAGCCGGTTGCGCCGAACAGGAGTCCGAGCACCGCGCCCCACAAGCCAACCCAGCCATGCACCTTGCGCAGCCACTTAATGAAGTTCGCGCGCCGCGAACGCTGACGCCGTGCCGCCTGCTCTGCGTCGTCCATCAGATGATGGCCGGGCCGCTGTTCATGGGCGACATATCGCGAAGCGCCATTGGCAGCAGGTTTCATATCGATCGAATCAGGCGCGTTCACATCATGCTCCAGGCACGGCAGGTTGAGCCGCCGACCGCGCGCAGACAGGAGCGCGCTCAGAGACGGGCGGCGACGGAATTTCTGAGGGAGAGAGCGGACAGCTCCGGCTTGCGGTCCAGAGCCGTCCTGTTGAAAGGCTGGCTGGCAGTCACAGAGGAGGAGAAATGTGACAGGAAGCTGGCGATGCCCTTCAATTGAGAATGGCTATCATTACACAACTGGCGCTTTTGCTCAATCGCGGCAAAAAGCTCACACCGGCCACAAAGGCCCTTCCTGCATCGCGCCGAGTTGCTCGCGCATTTCGAGGATGCGATCTTCCCAATAACGTTGCGTGTTGAACCACGGAAACGCTGCCGGAAACGCCGGATCGTCCCAACGGCGCGCGAGCCACGCCTGGTAATGAATCAGCCGCAGTGTGCGCAGCGCTTCGACCAGATGCAGTTCACGCGGCTCGAAGTCGCAGAAGTCTTCGTAACCGGAGAGCAGATCCGCCAGCGCGCGCGATGCCTCAGCGCGCTCGCCGGGCAGCAGCAGCCACAGGTCCTGCACGGCCGGACCCATGCGGCTGTCGTCGAAGTCGACGAAATGCGGGCCCGAGTCGGTCCACAACACGTTGCTCGGATGACAGTCGCCGTGCATGCGGAGCATGCGGATCTCGCCGGCCCGCTCAAATGCACGCTCCACGCCTTCCAGCGCCAGATTGACGACAGTTTCCCAGGCAGCGCGCACGTCGTCGGGTATGAAGCGGTGCGCGAGCAGGAAATCGCGCGGTTCATAGCCGAACGTTTGACTGTCGAGCGTGGGACGCTCCGTGTAGTCTTGCGTCTGCCCAACCGCGTGAATGCGGCCGATGAAACGCCCAAGCCATTCAAGCGTAGCTCGCCGGTCGAGATCGGGCGCGCGTCCGCCGCGGCGCTCGAAGATCGAGAAACGGAAACCATCGAAGGTATGCAGCGTGCGGCCCTCGTACGCACGCGCCGGCACAGCGGGAATCTCCCGCGCGGCCAGTTCGGCAACGAACGCGTGTTCTTCGAGAATGGCGGCGTCGCTCCAGCGCTCAGGACGATAGAACTTCGCAACGACGGGCGGGCCGTCTTCGACGCCCACCTGATACACGCGGTTCTCGTAGCTGTTGAGCGGCAACATACGGCCGTCGGTACGTACGCCGACTGTGGCGAGCACGCTGTCGAGCGCGTCGAGCACGATTTCCGGCTGGAGCCGGGCGAAAGGCACGGCGCGGTCTGCGCCGTCCTGTGTATCGAGAATGTCGTTCATGCCCGCATTGTGCGCCGCGCCGCCGTCAAAGACGAGTGCGAGTGAACATGGGGCACGCGTCTGCCGTCACGCGACAGACGCGCCAAACGGTAATCGCTTCAATGCATCTGCGCGCTTGACGGACGCACGAGTTCGCCGGTGTCGATAAGGTCTTCGAGGAAAAAGGGTTCAGTGTTCAGTTGCGGCGAAGCGCCGGGCTCGCCGGCATACCACGCCACCATGGCCATGTCGCCGAGAATGCGCATGACGATTCCGCGCGCGCCCTGCGGCACGGCGATATGCACTGATCGGACAATGGAACCGATTTGCATGATGTTTCCCCGTTCTCCCATAGCCGGCTTTATAAGTTCGCGCCGGTCAAGGTGATGATAAAAGCGCCGCTTCGCCGGTAACGTTGCGTACGCACCCAAACAGCTGCGCGTGAATACGCGTGAGAGCTTCGAGTCATTGTTCCCGTTTTGCGGGGCCTTGGAAAGCGGGAACTGAGGGCGCTTCACCCGTCGTTTCGCTTGATTCGTCGAGACGCGCGGCATCGCGACGAGACCATCATAAACCCTCGTGGGCAGAGATATCAAAAACGTGCGGCGTCTGCGCGACGCGTGCGTTGCGGCGCACGCAGGCGCCATTTTCAGCGTATCCTTAACTGTTTTGCACGAGCGTCGTCTCGCGCGTGACGGCCGCCATCGCGCCGCGCCTGATACATCGCTGCCGGTTGTTCATCTGCTTCGTTCCGCCTTCTGCTCTTTGCTTTCTGCCGTGCCCAATACCTCCGACACGCCTTATCTCGAACGCGGCACCCGTGCTTACTGGCGCGCCAGCATTGCGTTGCTGTTCGCGGGCTACGCCACGTTTTCGTTGCTCTATTGCGTGCAGCCGCTGCTGCCGTCGTTTTCAGCGGCATTCAACGTGACGCCCGCGCAAAGCAGTCTTACTGTCTCGTTCACGACAGCAGCGCTAGCAGTCGCCATCTTCATGGCCGGCTTCGTCTCCGAAGGTTGGAGCCGTCACAAGCTGATGACGATGTCGCTCACCGTCTCCGCGCTCCTCACCATCGGCGTGTCGATCGCGCCGCAATGGCACCAATTGCTCGTGCTGCGCGCGCTCGAAGGTCTCGCGCTCGGCGGTGTGCCGGCCGTCGCGATGGCTTATCTCGCGGAAGAAGTGCACCCGGACGGCCTCGGTCTTGCAATGGGCCTCTACGTCGGCGGCACGGCAATCGGCGGGATGGCGGGGCGCGTGATTACGGGCATCGTCGCCGATCTGTTTTCATGGCGCGTTGCAATCGGAACCATTGGCGTGCTCGGCATTCTGTCGATGCTCGCGTTTCGCTCACTGCTACCGCCGTCGCGCCATTTCGTGCCGCGGCGCGGGCTGGGCTTCACGCATCATCGCAGCGCGCTCGTCAGGCAATTCAGGCGGCCGGGTCTGCCCATGTTGTTCCTGCTTGGCTTCGTGCTGATGGGCAGCTTCGTCACGCTGTACAACTACATTGGCTACCGGTTGCTCGCGCCACCGTACCGGTTGAGTCAAACCGAGATCGGCGCGATCTTCGTGGTGTATCTGACGGGCGTGATCGCCTCGCCGTGGTCGGGGCGCATGGCTGACACGTTCGGCCGCGCTCGTGTGCTGACGGCAAGCCTGCTTTTGATGGCCCTGGGACTCGCACTCACCATGTTGAGTCCACTTTCGGCGATTGTCGGCGGGATCGCATGCGTGACGTTCGGCTTCTTCGCCGGGCACGCCGTCGCGAGCGGCTGGGTCGGGCGACTTGCCAAAGAGGCGAAAGGCCAGGCGGCCGCGCTGTATCTGCTTGCGTACTACATCGGCTCGAGCCTGGTCGGCTCGTACGGCGGCCACATGTGGGCCGGTTATGGATGGAACGGCGTTGCTGGACTGGTCTTCGCACTGCTCGCGATCGGCGTGCTGGCGACGCTGAGGTTACGGCGGCTCGACCAGGCCTGAGCTTGCTCCGCGAATGTGCGACTGCCTCCATCGCACAGTTCGGCCGGTGATTCGCATTGCATTGGAATTCCGGAAAAAGTAAGCCGCGCGTAAGCAAACGCTTCACAGTTTCTGACGGGGTTTGCTGCGTCGCGACAATCGCGCGAATCCTTGCGGCGACTGGGTTCTACGGATTGCGAATAAACCTCCTGGATGTACCGGACGCGCCTACGCCGCCTCCACCGTCACCTATACTCAAATCGAGCGTTGCAGCGTGCGACTCTGAACGAGACCCGCTCATTACGCCGCCAATAGAAAAGGAGACGAGTATGACGACCTATTTCACGATCGGCGATTTCATTCTGGTCATTCCGATGGCGCTCGCCGGGGCATTGTTCGTAGGCGCGCTTCCTTGCAAGACGGAATTGCGGCACAACGCGCTGCGCGTGCTGGGCGCCCTGCTCGGCGTAATGTTCGCAGTCGTGCTGGTCGAAGGCTTGCCCGCGCTCGTATAGTAAAAAGCCGCCTGATCGGCGGCTTTCGTTTTTCAGTTGGATGGCGGCAGCCCCGCCGGAATCAGACCGCCTGATCCGTCGACGGCTTTTCCCACAAGTTGACGCCGCCCTCCGTCGCATAGCGGTCGATCTCCGCGAGTTCCTCTTTCGAGAACGCGAGGTTCTTCAGCGCGCCGACGTTCTCGCGCACCTGTTCGGCACGGCTCGCGCCGATCAGCACCGAGGTCACGCGCGGATCGCGCAACGCCCACGCAAGCGCCATTTGCGCGAGGCTTTGTCCGCGACGCTGAGCGATATCGTTCAGCTTGCGTACATGCTCGATGTTCTGCGCGCTCAAATGCTCCTCTTTCAGCGAACCGCCGCCCGGCTTGTTGACCCGCGCGTCTTGCGGCACGCCGTTCAGATACTTGCCGGTGAGCAGACCCTGTGCGAGCGGCGTGAACGCAATGGTGCCCGCACCGACCTGTTCGAGCGTGTCGAGCAGATCCTGTTCGATCCAGCGATTGAGCATGTTGTACGCGGGCTGATGAATTAGCAACGGCACTTTGTATTCGGCGAGCAGCTTCGCCATTTCGAGCGTCTTGCTCGCCGAGTACGACGAAATGCCGATGTAAAGCGCCTTGCCCTGCTGCACCGCGCTCGCCAGTGCGCCGGCGGTTTCCTCGAGCGGCGTGCGCGCATCGAAACGATGCGAATAGAAAATGTCCACGTAGTCGAGGCCCATACGCTTCAGACTTTGGTCGAGACTCGCGAGCACATATTTGCGCGAACCGCCGCCTTGTCCATACGGACCGGGCCACATGTCCCAACCGGCCTTCGACGAAATCAGCAGCTCGTCGCGATACGGTCTGAAGTCGTCCTTGAAATGGCGGCCGAAGTTGGTTTCGGCGCTGCCATACGGCGGCCCGTAGTTGTTCGCGAGATCGAAATGCGTGATGCCAACATCAAACGCGGCGCGCAGAATTTCGCGTTGAGTCGAGAGCGGCGTCGTATCGCCGAAGTTGTGCCACAAGCCGAGCGACAGCGCGGGAAGTTTGAGACCTGATTTGCCGCACACGCGGTATTGCATGTCCGAATAGCGTTCTGAAGCTGCTTCGTAAGCCATTGCTGGTGTCCTTGATGGTGATGTCGCCCGGTAATCTGCGGGCATGGGCAATCGCATGCTGCGGGAGGCGTGCTGCTGTGGGTTTGTTTTTATGTGCGGTCAGACCGATATGGTAGCCAATCGACGGGATGCGTGCAGACGCCCAATATGCAGGATGGACGACTGCTTGCGGGTCCCCTACACTTTCGCCGTTCGAGCTTATGGAGCGTTAAATGACGAAAGCGATTTCAATCGCGTTGATTGTCGGCGGCATTCTGTTGCTGTATTTCGGCGGGCAGGCGTTTAATTCGGTCAGCAGCGACGTGTCCCGCGTCTTTACAGGTTCACCGTCGAACAAGGCGATCATGCTGATCGTAGGCGGCGTGGTGGCGACGCTCGCGGGAATAACGGGCATCGCCCTGTCTGGCCGCAAGCGCTAGGCGAACAGCGGCGCAGGCCTGGGTGGCAACAAAAAACGACCAAAAGACGACAAAAAGGCGCTGAAAAGCGCCGAAAAGTCAGAACGCGATTTCAGGCTTCGCCGCTGACCGGCTGCCCGGCAATGGCACATTGCTCGCGCCGTGATATGTGTACACGAGCGAGAACTTCACCTGATCGCTGATGTTCTTGCCGGCCGAATGCAGCGTATTGCAATGAAAGAACACCACGTCCCCGGCTTTCAGTTCCGGTGACACGGCGGCGCGAATCCATGCCTGGTTTTCCTCGAGATCGGAGCGGAAGAACTTCGCGTCGTCGAAGCGTTCACCCGTGAATGCAGCCGTGTGCGATCCAGGTACGAACCATAGCGCGCCGTTGTCGACGGTTTCGTTGCCTAGCGCGAGCCATACCGAAACGAGATCGTCGCGCTCGAACGACCAGTAGCGCACATCACGATGCCAGCCAGTCAAGCTGCCGTACGCCGGATGCTTCGTCATCATGCAATTGTGATGGGCGCGCGACAGGCGCGGCTCCTCACCGAAATACAGTTCCATCCACCCGCGAATTTCCGGCGCAGTTGCCCATTCGGCGAAACTGCGATCGCGGGCATACGCGTCGAGCAATCGCCGCACGCTCTTGCCGCCGGGCGCATGCCGGGAAGACGGCGCTCCGGGGTACTGCAAATCCGCTTCGAACTCGACCGGCGCCGCGGCTTCGTTCAACTGACGTTGCGCGACCCGCTTCATCTCCTCGCATCGCTCGACCGGCACGAGGCCAGGCACGACGACGAAGCCCTGCTCCCGCAATGCTTGAATCTGCTCTTTCTTCGAATGAAATGACATGGTGTTCCGTGACCGTCGACAAACCGATGTTCGATTGTAAAACGGGCGCGATCATATCGCCCGGTGTTTGACGTCGCACGTTGCGATGAACTTGATGCAACCCGGCCATTTGCGCACTGTTTGCATGCGGCTCGCGATGGCGCCGCACATTTCCCGGGCAGCGGCGCACGCTAATCGTCCGCGAAGGGTGGGAGCAATGTCCGTCTCAAAGCTTCATGCACCCTCGTGAAAACCCGTATCCGCAGGGTAAAAACCGACTTTCAGACGTCACGAATCACGTGTAGCCTGCTCGCATGTTGATCGCTATTCCCGCCTGTTTGCGCGCTGCACCGGCCATCAAGGCCCGCCCGGCTGTCCGCCGCGCAGTTTTCCATCGAATCCCGGGCTCCCGCGCAGTCGATCGCGATGCCGCCATTGGCATGCTTGGTGCTGCTATCGGCGCACATCTGACCGCGCGACACGTTGCCTACCTGTGAAGCCATGCATACTCTTCTGAGCACCCGTTTTACCCGAGCCGCACTCAAAGCGGCCCGCCCCGCGCGCCGCCACGTAGTGCGCGCTCTGCGTCACCACGCCACGCGCACGCGCGCTTTAGGCGAACAATGGCGCGATGCCCGAGCGGTCGACGGCATTCGCACCTGGTTCAATACGTTCTTCTCGGCGCTGCGCACACGCGGCGGTTCGCGCCGCTTCTCACTGCGCACTCTCCTGCGCAAACCGACACCGCTGCGTCTGAGCTCGAAGCAGCGCGCGCCAGTCGCCGTGCCGGCGCAAAGCGCGAGCCGCCGTCCCCGCCGGATGTCGACGAACGGCAGCACGGGCTGGTTTGCGTTCGCGTTTGCGAGCCGCTAAAGCGCCGCTAGCGAGCCGCTAAACATCACGCGTCGCTAGCTGCAACGCGGCGGCGTCGGACGGTTTAGAGCACACCAGCGCTCAAGCCACGCGCGATGCCGACGCATCGCCCTTTGTCCGCGCCGAACCGCCGAACAATCGACGGCCAATAAAAAACCCCGCGCGGCGCAAGCCGGCGGGGTTTTTCGTATTAAAGACGCGTGCAGCTAGCGTTAATCGGCCAGCGCGGCGACCGGTTCCGTACCGGCAGCTTCCGCGAGCGCAAGAGCCTTGTCGGTGGCTTCCCACGTGAATTCCGGCTCTTCGCGGCCGAAGTGACCATAAGCCGCGCTCTTCTCGTAGATCGGGCGCAGCAGGTCGAGCATCTGGATGATGCCCTTCGGACGCAGATCGAAATGCTCCTGCACGAGGCGCGTGATCGTTGAATCCGAAACGCGGCCCGTGCCGAACGTGTTGACCATGACCGAAGTCGGTTGCGCCACACCAATTGCGTACGACACCTGAATCAGGCAGCGCGATGCAAGACCGGCCGCCACGATGTTCTTCGCGACATAACGGCCAGCGTAAGCAGCCGAACGGTCGACCTTCGACGGATCCTTGCCCGAGAACGCGCCGCCGCCGTGGGGCGCCGCGCCGCCGTACGTATCGACGATGATCTTGCGTCCCGTCAAACCGCAGTCGCCTTGCGGACCGCCGATCACGAAACGGCCGGTCGGGTTCACGAGAAACTTGATGTCGCCCTTGATGAGTTCAGCCGGCAGCGTCGGCTTGATGACTTCTTCGATCACGGCTTCGCGCAGCGTATCGAGGTCGATGTCCGGCGAATGCTGCGTGGACAGCACCACGGTGTCGATGGAGTGCGGCTTGCCGTCGACATAGCGCACGGTGACTTGCGATTTCGCGTCCGGACGCAGCCAGGGCAGACGGCCGTCACGGCGCAGGTTCGCCTGACGCTCGACCAGACGATGCGACAGGTGGATCGGCAACGGCATCAATTCAGGTGTTTCTTCGCACGCGTAACCGAACATCAGACCCTGGTCGCCCGCGCCCTGATCGAGGTTGTTGTCGTGTGCACGGTCCACGCCCTGAGCGATGTCCGGCGACTGCTTGTCGTACGCGACGAGCACCGCGCAACCGCGGTAGTCGATGCCGTAGTCGGTGTTGTCGTAGCCGATGCGCTTGATCGTGTTGCGCGCGATCTGGATGTAGTCGACGTTGGCGGTCGTGGTGATTTCGCCCGCGAGCACCACGAGACCCGTGTTGCACAGCGTTTCCGCGGCAACGCGCGAGTATTTGTCCTGCGTCAGGATGGCGTCGAGAATCGCGTCCGAAATCTGGTCAGCGACTTTGTCGGGATGGCCTTCGGAAACGGATTCGGAGGTGAAGAAATAGTCGTTTGCCACGTTGCAGACTCCTGTTTTGTGGTTACGGTTGAGTTTCACGTAGCCAGCTTCGGGAGTCTGAAGCGGCGACGCTTTAGCGGATTACCTTACCGGCAGGCGCATATCACGTGGATCGCACCGCCCGGCTTCGCCCCGCAAGTTGTCTATTAACTCGGCGAAGCCCTTATTATAGCGACTTCCATTGATTGTCACAGAGTGCCCACGAGTGCGGTATCACGTCCACCTCTTCGCTTTCCTGAATCCCGTCCCGCAAAGCGCCTCCACGGAGGCCACATGCTGAGCCGCCTTGGAGCCCGGCTCGCGATCGGCCTGCTCAAACTTTTCGCGCTGCTGCCGTATGGTCTCATCGCCCGTCTCGGCGACGGACTCGGCTGGCTGCTGTATCAGATTCCCAGCCGGCGCAAGCGCATCGTCCATATCAACCTGAGCTTGTGCTTCCCCCAATGGAGCGACGAGCGGCGCGAAGAAGTCGCGCAGAAGCATTTCCGTCACGCGATCCGCAGTTACCTCGAACGCAGCGTGCAATGGTTCGGCTCCGCCAGGAAACTCGAAAAGCTCATTCAGCTCGACAGCGCGATCGATTTGACCGACCCGAATCTGCCGCCCACGCTTTTTCTCGGCTTTCACTTCGTCGGCATCGAGGCTGGCTCGATCTTCCTCAATTACTCGCTCAAGCGCCGTTGCGGCTCGCTTTATCAGCCGATGTCGAATCCGGAGCTGGAAGAAGTCGCCAAGGCGGCCCGCGCGCGTTTCGGCGCGGACATGGCAAGCCGCGCCGACAGCGCGCGCATCGTGCTGCGCTGGTTGCGCGAACGCAAACCGGTCATGCTCGGCGCCGATATGGACTACGGCGCGCGCAATTCAACGTTCGTGCCGTTTTTCGGCGTGCCGACCTGCACGCTGACCGCCGTCGGGCGTCTTTCGAAAGTCGGTCATGCGCAAGTCGTGCCGTTCATCGGCGAAGTGCTGCCTAATTACAAGGGTTATCGCCTGAAGGTGTTCAAGCCGTGGGACAACTATCCGACCGGCGACGACGAAGCGGATGCGCGGCGCATGAACGCTTTCCTCGAAGAACAGATTCCGTTGATGCCCGAGCAGTACTACTGGGTCCACAAGCGTTTCAAGACGCGGCCGCCCGGCGTGCCGAGCGTGTATTGAAATCGGTTGCCGGCTAGTGAGCGCGGAAGCAACGCGCAGTTCGGCTCACCCGTTCGGCTCACCCGTTCGGCTCACCGACTTGGCTCACCGGTTTGGCTTACTTCTGGGCGCGTCACTTACAATAGCGTGATGAAACTGAAATTCACCAAAATGCACGGCGCGGGCAACGACTTCGTCGTGCTCGACGGCTACACCCAACCGGTCAACCTCACGCCGGCGCAGGTGCGCGCGCTTGCGGACCGGCATTTTGGCGTCGGCGCCGACCAGCTTCTGCTAGTCGAGAAGCCGACGGTAGAAGGCGTCGATTTCAGATATCGCATCTTCAATTGCGACGGCGGCGAAGTCGAACATTGCGGCAACGGCGCCCGCTGCTTCGTGAAGTTCGTCCGCGACACGGGCCTCACCGATCAGCGCAGCGTGCGCGTGCAGGTGCAGAACGGCACGATCACGCTGACCATGCAGGAAAACGGCGAAGTGCTGGTCGATATGGGCGCGCCGGTGTTCGACCCGGAACGCGTGCCTTTCGCTACCAAAGGTCTCGAAGGGCGCCGGGAAGGCGCGGACACGCTATGGCCGCTCGACATCAACGGCACCACGCGCTGGATTTCGGTCGTGTCGATGGGCAATCCGCACGCCGTGCAAGTGGTCGACGACGTGGAGCAATTCCCTGTGCTCGTCGAAGGTCCTGTGATCGAGCGGCACGCGCGCTTTCCGCAGCGGGTCAACGCTGGCTTCATGCAAATCGTCGGTCGCAGCGAAATCAAACTGCGCGTGTATGAGCGCGGTGCCGGTGAAACGCTGGCATGCGGCACGGGCGCCTGTGCGGCGGTCGCAGCGGGCATTCGCCGCGGACTGCTCGACGCGCCCGTGCTCGTCCATACGCATGGCGGCAAGCTCACCATCTCATGGGACAGCAAGCAGCAAAACGAGCCTTTGCTGATGGCGGGCCCCGCCACAACCGTTTTTCAGGGCGAGATCGAACTGGCCGATTGAACGCCTCCAGTTCCATCGCGCATGACTGGTGCACAACCTCTTTTGACCGACGCGTCGCATGAAGGCGTCGTCCCGTAGTCCTACAGCCGAAACCATGAACGATCGCGAAGTCGCCGAATACCTGCTCGCCAACCCCGAATTCTTCGCCGAACACGCGGAAATCCTCGCGACCATTCGCCTCGCGAACCCGCACGGCAAAGCCGCGGTGTCGCTGCAGGAGCGGCAAATGGAAATGTTGCGAGACAAGAACAAGCATCTCGAGCGCCGGCTTGCCGAACTGCTGCGCTACGGCCACGAAAACGACAGCATCGCCTCGCGCTTCAATCGCTGGACGATCCGCGTCATGTCCGAGCGCGACTCGTACGCGCTGCCGCGCACGATCGCCAACGGCTTGCGCGACATCTTCGACGTGCCGCAGGCCGCGTTGCGCGTTTGGGACGTCGCCGAGCCGTACGCCCAGGCGGACTTCGCGCGCCACGTCGGCGAGGAAGTACGCATTTTTGCAAACAGCCTGACCGCCCCCTATTGCGGCGCGAACACGGGTTTCGAAGCGGCGCAATGGCTGGTGCCTGCGACCGGCGCAACCGGCGCGGCCGACGAACACACGTCGGGCGGCGCCGCGCCCGAGTCGGCGCATGTGACGGAGTCGATTGCACTTCTCGCGCTGCGCGATCCGGAGGGCAAGGAAGAAGCGCCGGCTTTCGGCCTGCTGGTAATGGGCTCGGCGGATGCGCGGCGCTTCCACGAAGGCATGGCGACCGACTTCCTCACGCAGATCGGCGGGCTCGCGAGCGCGGCGCTCAGCCGTCTGCTGCCGCGCTGATTCAGCGAGCGCCACGCGTCAACCGCCGGTTAAAAAGCCAACCGTGACCGAAGCCGATCCCATCGCCGCCTATCTGTCGAATCTCGAACATGAGCGGCGGCTGTCGGCCCATACCTTGCGCGGCTACACGCACGAACTCGAAGAACTCCGGCTGCTGGCCAAGGGCCGGCCGCTGGAAAGCCTTACCGCCGTCGACATTCGCGGCGCCGTTTCGCGCGCGCATGCCGGCGGACTGACGGCCCGCTCGATCAGTCACCGCTTGTCGGCATGGCGCGCGTTTTACCGCTGGCTCGCCGGCCGCGTCGATCTGCCCGCCAATCCGGTCGCCACCGTGCGCGCGCCGAAGCAGGCCAAGACGCTGCCCAAGGCACTGTCCGTCGACGACGCCAATCGCCTGATGGAAAGCCCGCCCGCCGCATCGGCGGAAGGTTTGCGCGATCACGCCATGCTTGAACTGTTCTACTCGTCGGGGCTGCGTCTCGCGGAACTCGTCGGTCTGGACGCCCGTTTCGCCGACGGCGACGGTTATCGCTCGGCGGGCTGGCTCAAGCTCGATTCCGCCGAAGTCGAAGTGCTCGGCAAGGGCAACCGGCGCCGTATCGTGCCGGTCGGCAGCAAGGCGCTCGACGCGCTCAACGCGTGGCTGGCAGTGCGCGACCAGATGGTAAAGCACGACCCGCATCCGCTTTTTCTGTCGGCGCGCGGCAACCGGCTGTCGCCGAACGCGGTGCGCGAGCGCGTGAAGCGCGCGGCCCTTGTGGCCGGCATTCCCGCTAATGTGCATCCGCACGTGCTGCGGCATTCGTTCGCCACGCACGTGCTGCAGTCGAGCGGCGACCTGCGCGCCGTGCAGGAATTGCTCGGGCACGCGAGCATCACGGCGACGCAGGTCTACACCGGGCTCGACTTCCAGCATCTCGCGCACGTCTACGATCAGGCGCATCCGCGCGCCAAAAAACGCGACTGACGCCGCTTTGCGGCTTTCGGTCTCCGCCTTCGCCTCATCCGTCGCGCGTGCGCAGCAAGCCGCGCGGCCTTTTGCTCTCGCTGACATCCTGATGAATATCGTTACGCTCAAACCGTCGAAAGATAAATCGCTGCTGCGCCGCCACCCGTGGGTCTATGCGAACGCGATCGACCGGGTCGACGGCAATCCCGCGCCCGGCGCGACTGTGCTGGTGCGCGCCCATGACGGCCGGTTTCTCGCGCGCGCCGCGTACAGCCCACACTCGCAGATCCGCGCCCGCGTGTGGAGCTTCGACGAAAGCGAACCGATCGATCATGCGTTTTTCAAGCGCCGCGTGCAGCGTGCGCTGGCGCACCGTCGAACCATGGTTCACGACACCGGCGCAGTGCGGCTCATTTTCGGCGAAGCGGACGGCCTGCCGGGGCTGATCGTCGATCACTATGTCGCCGAAGACGAAGGCCAGCGCAGCCAGCTCGTGTGCCAATTCATGGCGGCCGGCGTGGAGGCGTGGAAGGAGGCGATCGTTGCGGCGCTGGTCGACGCGACCGGCTGTCCGAACGTCTACGAGCGTTCGGACGTGTCGATTCGTCAGAAGGAAGGGCTCGAACAGACGACCGGCGTGCTGGCGGGCGAGCCGCCCTCGGACACGCTGATCGCGAGCGAGAACGGCGTGCGCTATCACGTCGACGTGCGTAATGGCCATAAAACCGGCTTTTACGTCGATCAGCGCGACAACCGCCTGCTCGTGCAGCAGCTCGCGCAGGATCGCGACGTCTTGAACTGCTTCTGCTACACCGGCGGTTTTTCGCTGGCGGCGCTGAAAGGCGGCGCGAAGCGCGTGGTCTCGATCGATTCGTCCGGCGAAGCGTTGGCGCTCGCCCAGCAGAACGTGGCGGCAAACGGTTTCGACGCCGAACGCGCGACCTGGCTCGACGCCGACGCGTTCAAAACGCTGCGCCGCCTCCACGACGAGGGCGAGCGCTTCGACCTGATCGTGCTCGATCCGCCGAAATTCGCGCCTTCGCGTGAACACGTGGACCGCGCGTCGCGCGCTTACAAGGACATCAACCTGACCGGCCTCAAATTGCTGCGCCCGGGCGGCCTGCTGTTCACCTATTCGTGCTCCGGCGCGATCGATTCCGAGTTGTTCCAGAAGATCGTGTCGAGCGCCGCCGCCGATGCACGCGTCGACGCGCGCATCCTCAAGCGCCTCGGCGCCGGGGTGGATCATCCGTTGCTCACAGCATTCCCGGAAGGTGAATACCTGAAAGGCCTGCTGTTGCAAATCGCCTGATCGCCTATAGATTCAGGGTTATTTCGCGCCGAGGCGTGCGCGGCGAGGGCTTTCAATCCCGCCTGCCAGCGCCGGCTTGACAGATATGTTTCAATAACCGGCTAGACGGGCCGCGCGCCGCGAGGCTGCCGCGCCCGCTTATGCATACGCATCGTTTCACGACCATATAGGCGAACAACATGATCCCAGTCACTATCCTGACCGGCTTTCTCGGCAGCGGCAAAACCACCCTGCTCAAGCGCATCCTGAATGAAAAGCACGGCATGAAGATCGCCGTGATCGAGAACGAGTTCGGCGAAGAAAACATCGACAACGAAATTCTCGTGCAGGACACGAGCGAGCAGATCATCCAGATGAGCAACGGCTGCATCTGCTGCACGATCCGCGGCGACCTGTCTCGGGTGCTCAGCGACCTGGCCGCGCAAAAGCAGTCGGGTAAGCTGGATTTCGACCGCGTGGTCATCGAAACGACCGGCCTCGCAAATCCGGGCCCCGTTGCGCAGACCTTTTTCATGGACGATCAGATCGCCAGCGAATTCCTGCTCGACGCGATCATCACGCTGGTCGACGCCAAGCACGCGAACCATCAGCTGGACGAGCATGAAGTCGTGCAACGCCAGGTCGGTTTCGCCGACCGCCTGTTCATCACCAAGGCCGATCTCGTCGACGAGCAGCACCTTGCCGATCTGCGCCACCGTCTGCTGCACATGAATCCGAAGGCCGCGATCAAGGTCGTCAATTTCGGCGAAGCGGACATCAAGGAGATCTTCGACCTGCGCGGTTTCAACCTGAATTCGAAGCTCGAGATCGATCCGGACTTCCTCGTTGAAGACGAACACGCGCATAGCCATGCGCACGCGCACGACGAGCACGGCCATACGCACGCTCATGGCGACGATCATGCGAACTGCGATCACGACCATGGCCATTGCGATCACGAAGGCCATGATCACGCGCACCATCATCACGCGCATCACGACGACAAAATCAAGTCGTTCGTGTACCGCAACGACCGTCCGTTCGATCCGAACAAGCTGGAAGACTTCCTCGGCGGCATTCTGCAGATTTACGGCGAACGGCTGCTGCGCTACAAGGGCGTGCTGTACATGAAGGGCGTCGATCGCAAAGTCGTCTTCCAGGGCGTGCATCAGATGATGGGCAGCGATCTCGCGGCGAAATGGCAGCCGGTCGAGAAGAAAACCAACAAGATGGTGTTTATCGGTATCGAATTGCCGCAAGACCTGATTACAGACGGTTTGGACGCCTGTCTCGCCTGAACGACGTTGTCGGCATTCAGGCAATAGTCAGCAGAAAAAGCATGACGCGGCGGCGCAATTGCCGCCGTGAAATGTGCGCTGGCGCACACGTGTGAAAAGCGCGTGAAAACCCTGCTGTATTAATGCGTGCACGACCATCGCTTTTTGACCGTTCGCGCGTTATATTTTCGGGATACCGGTGCGCCGCAGAGGGATTTCCACCAGTTGCGGTGCCGGATTGTGATTCAGTTACAATACGTGCCCACTGGAGAATGAGAACGATTTGCCCGGTCAGTGCGCGGTCAGTGAATAGTGCGCGCCGGGCCTGAAGCGGCGCCGGAAAATCTAATCCGGGGAACACGCCGACAGTGCCCGCCGCCGCCTGACAAGGTTGGTGCCCGGGAGCAATACCTCAGGAGCATTTGAGAATCGGTTTCCAGAGGAGTTCGGCCCCGCATTGGCGTTACGACGCCCGAGTTGGGCGAGAGACGCTCCGGCGTCACGACAGCCCATCGTCCGTGTCCGCCCTGCGCTCCGCGTCCCAGGCGCCTTGCGGGCAATACGAAAGTGCGGGCACTATGCAGAGTTTTGCCTCACATTGAAGAAGTAAGCCAGATGACGACGAAACGACTCTTGACCGAAGCCGAAATCCTGAAGATGAGCGACAAGGATTACATGAATGAGGATCAGCTCGCTTTCTTCAAGAACAAGCTCGAACAGCTGCAGGCGGACATTCTCCGCAATGCCGGCCAGACGACCGAGAACTTGCGCGAGACCGTGATCGTGCCGGACCCGGCCGACCGCGCAACGATCGAGGAAGAGCACGCTCTCGAACTGCGCACGCGCGACCGCGAGCGCAAGCTGCTGAAGAAGGTGCAGCAGTCGATCGCGCGCATCGACTCTGGCGACTACGGCTGGTGCGAAGAAACCGGTGAGCCGATCGGCATTCCGCGTCTGCTCGCGCGGCCCACGGCTACGCTGTCGCTCGAGGCGCAGGAGCGCCGCGAACTGCGCCAGAAGCTGTTCGGCGACTGAACGCCGGCGGCGCGGCTTCGGCGCCGCGCCAACAAACGCTGCTTCGTCGAGAGGCGCACGGTGATCCGTGCGCCTTTTTTCTTTTGCGCGCGAATCTCGCACATCACGCGGGCACGTTATCCTGCGAAGTCACGTTTTTTGTCTTATGCCGTTTGCCGGCTCTTGATATGACAGCGCAAGCCCTAAAATAAACCGGACATGCGCTGTACGAGCGCGCCGACCGCCAGCACTACAGGCGTCGCGCGCCGTCCGCTTCCAGGATTCATGCGGTGGCGCATCCCGCCGCCGCGTCCTACCCGCTTTGCAAAGAGGAACGCATATGGAGCAATTTCACGGCACGACGATCGTCTCCGTGCGCCGCGGCGACAAGGTCGCGCTCGGCGGCGACGGCCAGGTGACGCTTGGCAACATCGTCATGAAGGGCGGTGCGAAGAAGGTCCGGCGCATTTATAACGGCAAGGTGCTGGTCGGCTTCGCAGGCGGCACGGCCGACGCATTTTCGCTGCTCGACCGCTTCGAAGCGAAACTCGAAAAGCATCAGGGCAACCTCACGCGAGCCGCGGTGGAGCTCGCAAAAGACTGGCGCACCGACCGCATGCTGCGTCGTCTCGAAGCCATGCTGATTACGGCGGACGCGACCACCACGCTCGTCATCACCGGTAACGGCGACGTGCTGGATCCCGAAGGCGGCATCTGCGCGATCGGTTCGGGCGGCGCATATGCGCAAGCCGCCGCCAAAGCCCTCGCCGACAACACCGAGTTGTCGCCTCGCGAGATCGTGGAAAAGTCGCTGGAGATAGCCGGCGACATGTGCATCTACACGAACCATAACCGCGTCATCGAGACGATCGAGTAAGGACCCACGATGAGCACCATGACCCCTGCCGAGATCGTCTCGGAACTCGACAAACATATCATCGGCCAAGGCCGCGCGAAAAAAGCGGTGGCCGTAGCGCTGCGCAACCGGTGGCGCCGTCAGCAGGTAGAAGACCCGCTGCGTCAGGAAATCACGCCGAAAAACATTCTGATGATTGGACCGACCGGCGTCGGCAAGACCGAGATTGCGCGGCGGCTGGCCAAGCTCGCGGACGCGCCGTTCATCAAGATCGAAGCCACCAAATTCACCGAAGTGGGCTACGTGGGCCGCGACGTCGACAGCATCGTGCGCGATCTGATCGAGATATCGGTCAAGCAGACTCGCGAATCGGAAATGCGCAAGGTGCGAACCAAGGCTGAAGACCAGGCCGAAGACCGCATTCTCGACATCCTTCTGCCGAGCGCGCGTCCGGTTGGCTTCGGCTCCAGTTCGAGTGCCACTGATACCGCCGACGAAGGCGGCACCACTCGTCAGACGTTCCGCAAGCGCCTGCGCGAAGGACTGCTCGACGACAAGGAGATCGAACTCGACGTCGAACAGCCGCAAGTCGGCATGGACATCATGGGGCCGCCGGGAATGGAAGACATGACCGAGCAGATCCGTTCGATGTTCGCCAACATCGGCGGAGGCAAAAAAACGCGCCGCAAGATGAAGGTGAAGGAAGCGCTGAAGGTCCTCACCGACGAAGAAGCCGGCAAGATGCTGAACGACGAAGAGGTGAAAACCAAGGCGGTTCAGAACGTCGAGCAGAACGGCATCGTGTTTCTCGACGAAATCGACAAGATCGCGTCGCGCAATGAGGCAGGCGGCGGCGAAGTGTCCCGTCAAGGCGTGCAGCGCGATTTGCTGCCGCTCGTGGAAGGCACCACCATCAACACCAAGTACGGCATGGTGAAGACGGATCACATTCTGTTCATCGCGAGCGGCGCGTTCCATCTGGCGAAGCCGAGCGATCTGATTCCCGAACTGCAAGGGCGCTTTCCGATTCGCGTGGAACTGGATTCGTTGTCTGTGAAGGACTTCGAGTCGATCCTGGTGTCGACGGACGCGAGCCTCGTCAAGCAATATCAGGCACTGCTCGCCACAGAAGACGTGCACCTCGAATTCGCCGACGACGGCATTCGCCGCCTCGCCGAAATCGCTTATTCGGTGAACGAAAAGACCGAGAATATCGGCGCACGCCGTCTATATACGGTTATCGAAAAGCTGCTCGAAGAAGTGTCGTTCTCCGCCGGCAATCACTCCGGCCACACGGTGCAAATCGACGCGGCCTATGTGGATCGCGCGCTGAACGAAGTTGCCGAAGACGAAGACCTGTCGCGTTACGTGCTGTGACGTAGTGACGTAGTCACATGAAGCGTTGAACGAACGCAAAAACGGGCTGCCTGTAAAAAGGCAGCCCGTTTTCTTTTACACAATATCAGCGATAAAGCCGCGCTTACTGCTTGACTGGCCGCTTCGCGAGTTTGCGCTGCAACGTCCGCCGATGCATGTTCAAAGCGCGCGCGGTGGCCGAGATATTGCCGCCATGCTCGGCGAGCACGCGTTGAATATGCTCCCACTCGAGCCGCGCGACAGACAACGGCGTGGGGTGCTCGATCGCCTCTTCCGCCTGCAACGCGCTCGCCTCGCTTTGCAGCGCCGACAGAATCGTTTCGACGTTGGCAGGCTTTGCCAGATAGTTATCCGCACCGTCTTTCACCGCTTGCACCGCGGTGGCGATGCTCGCATAGCCCGTCAGCACCAGCATGCGAGCGTCGGGCTGCAAATCGCGTAGCGGTGCGACGAGCGTGAGGCCGGAGTCGTTGCCGAGGTGCAGGTCCACCGTGATCTGACTGAATTTTTGCTGGTTTGCCAGCTTGATCGCTTCGTCCGCGTTGTGCGCTTCGCTCACGGTGTACCCGCGGCGCGTCAGGCCACGTGCGAGGATGCCGGAGAACACCTCGTCGTCGTCGATCACCAGAAAATTCATTTCGCTCATGCCTGTTTCTCCGTGTTGGATGGTGCGGCGCCTTGACGGCCCGTGCCGGATATTTTTCGCTCGGTGAGCGGCAACCGCAAAACCGCACGCGTGCCACGCGGCTTGATCGAACTGACGTCGGTCAATTCGATCGAGCCTTTGAGGCGCGCCGCCGCCGAAAAAGCCAGATACAAGCCGACGCCGTGGCCGCCTTGCGTGCTCTCGACCGGCACCGCGCCGAGCGAGCCGCGCAGCGCGGCCGGAATGCCGGGGCCGGCGTCGCATACTTCGAATTCGACCTGATCGCCGCGCACCGTCAACGCGCACGACAACGTGACGTGATCGCGGCTCGCACGCGCGGCGTTGTCGAGCAAAATCGTCAGAATCTGGCTGACGGCAACCGTGTCGTCGAGACTGACATCGGCGGGCGGCGTGCCGATCCGCTCGAACTTCACATGCGGATGACGCAAGCGCCACTGCTCGGCAAACGACTCGAGCCATTCGTCGACAGGCTGACGGTTCGTCGCGGTCGTTGCGCGGCTGCGCAACCTGGCAAGCGCCGACGTGCACAAACCCATTTGCTGTTCGAGCAATTCGAGATCGGCCTTGTACGGCGCGAGCCCTTTATCGGTTCGTGCCGCGTCGCGCAGTTCTTCGGACAGCATCGCAATTGTAGACAGAGGCGTGCCGATTTCGTGAGCGACGGTAGCGGCCTGCACGCCAAGCGCGACCGCGCGTTCGTCGTGAAGCAAGCGCTGCTGCGCTTCTCCGAGCGCTGCGTCACGTAGCCGCAGGGCTCGCGACATGCGCGCGACGAACCATGCAATCAGACCGACGCTCACCATGAAGTTGACCCACATGCCGGCGCGATAGTAGTCGAACAGGTTCGCGGGGTTGTCGAGATTCAACGGCACTGAGTCGAAGCCGAGCACCGCGTAACAGGCCACGGCGAATGCGGCGAGCCACGCCATCAGTTGCCACGGCAAAACAGCCGCAGCAATGGCGAGCGACGGCAGGTACAGCGAAACAAACGGATTGGTCGTGCCGCCAGACAAAAACAGCAACGCGGACAACGCGCCGAGATCGACCCAGATCTGACCGAACAGCTCCATGTTCGACTCAGGGCGCTGCTGCGCGACGCGCCACCACGTGAGTCCGTTGAAGAGCACTTCGAGTGAGATGACCAGCAGCATGGCCGGCAACGGCAAATGCACGCCGATAAATATCTGCACGAACGCGATTGTCAGTAACTGACCGATGATCGCGAGGCTGCGCAGCCAGAACAAATGGCCCAGATTGACCCGGCCCGTGTTGGTTATACGATGCATGACTTCAGTTTACCCGTTCGGACGCTTCCGAATCATCTCGCTGCTGCACGGCGATACCATAGCTTTCCTTGTTAGTGCACGGAGCCGGTCGTTCGGCAGCCAATTATCCATGGTCACCTCTGACATGTCGTCAGCTTTCCTTAACTTCATGCGGCAAGCCGCCGCAGCCCGAAAGCACGGCGCTGCGGAATTCGAAACGCCATGGCTCGACGCCGCGGCGCAACTCCACTCTCTCGACAACGCGTCGCTCGCCTCGCACATCCACGCTTTGATCGAGCAGCAACGCCACGGCGATGCAATCGAACTGGCCGCCATTATTGCGCAACTCGAAGCAAGCAACGCCGACGCGCATTTTCGTCTCGGCTACGCATTGCAAATGGCGAACCGTCACGACGAAGCGATCGCTCCATATCGCCGCGCGCTCGCACTGAACCCCTCATTGCCGTCGCTCCGCTGCAATCTCGCCGGCGCACTTGCGGTCACGCACGGCGAGCTGAGCGAACAGATTCAGTTGCTCGAAGATACGCTCCAGGATCAACCTGACGACGGCAACAGCTGGACCAACCTGTCGAACGCTTATCGCAACAATATGGATGCATCTCGCGCGCTTGAAGCGGGCGCGCGAGCCGTCCAGTGCGCACCGCTTAGTCCCCTCGCCCACAACAACTATGCGCTGGCACTACGTGAAGCGCAACGCTGGGCCGAGGCGGCACAAGCCTCGAAAACCGCTTGCGCGCTCGCGCCCACTGACGCCAGCATGCGTTCGAACCTCGCGATGCTGCAACTCATGAGCGGCGATTATGCGAACGGCTGGCAGTCGCATGAAGCGCGCTGGAGCGGTTCGTCCGAACTGCGCGGCAATCGTCCTGCGCTGCCCGCGCCCACCTGGCGCGGCGAGCCGCTTGCGGGCAAAACGCTGCTAGTGTGGGGCGAGCAAGGCATGGGCGATGTGTTGCAGTTCAGCCGTTACATTCCGATGCTGGGCGAGCATGTGCATCGCGAAGGCGGCCGCCTCGCATGGAATTCGTTTCCGCAAATGGGCGCCTTGCTCGCCCGCAGTCTCGGCGGGCATGTCGACCACTACTCGGCGGGCGGCGGCGTCGAATCGCTGCCGCCTTTCGACTTCGAGATTCCATTGATGAGCCTGCCGTTGATCTTCGGCACGCGCGAGGCGACCATTCCCGCCACCACGCCTTACCTGTATGCGGACCCCGCTGCTGTGCAGCGCTGGCAGCAACGGCTTGCCGGCGAGTCGAGGCTCAGGGTAGGACTCACGTGGACCGGCAGCCAGGGTCATCAGCGCAATCCGTTCCGGCGGGTGGGCTGGGAACGCTATGCGAAACACTTCGGCGGCATTCAGAACGTAGCGTTCTATTCGCTGCAACCCGGTGCAGTTGCGGATGTCGGCGCGGCCAACGCCGCAGGCCTTCCGTTCGCCGACTACACCGCCGAATTTTCGACCTTCGACGACACAGCCGCCTTTGTCGGCGGGCTCGATCTTGTTATCAGCGTTTGCACGTCGGCTGCGCATCTGAGCGGCGCGCTCGGACAGCGGACGTGGGTGCTGCTAGACGTCAATCCCCACTGGGTCTGGCTGACCGGTCGCCGCGACAGTCCGTGGTATCCCGGCGCGACGCTGTACCGGCAGGAAGAATTCGGCAACTGGGATCCGGTGCTCCAGGCGGTGGCCCGCGACCTCAATGCGCTCGCTACCCGGCGCCGCGCGGCCTGACGGGCCACTGAAGCCAGCCGCGGCTCCGCCCGCAGCCCGGCGACGGTCGCGGCGCTGTCACGGCAGCCTCACGGCGGATTGGCACCAGGCTCGGCTTGGGCCGCTTTCGCAATCTCCGCTACGAGACATTCCGGGCAAAGGCAACGGCCGGCCGGGTCCAGCCGGTCGCGCGGCAGTGCGGGCATTTCGCGGCACCAGCAGTCGAAAGGCTCTGCATGCATCGCGCAGTCGAACGCGTTACCGCAGCGCGGGCAACGCGCGCTGCCTTGCGGGCGGGAAGCAGATGGTTTCATGGCAGGCAGATGGCCTCGCGAAGCATCGACGAGCCAATAATGCCACGGCCGGCGTCCGGCCGTGAGTCGTCCATTCGGCTAGTTCACAGGTGCGCGCGAGGCGCGGTACGCTCGGTCGTCGGCTGGCGCTGCAAACAGCACTCGCGCCGTGCGCAGACACCGGCTGCGTGCCCCGAGCGCGCGTGTCGAAAACCCTGTTGCAGCGCGCCAGTCCTGTACAATTCGCCGTGTTTTAACTGTTCCGTGCCCGAGCCTGCCGCCATGTCCGAGCTTCCCGACCTTTCGCAGATTGCGCCCACCCTGAAGGCTGAAATCCTAGCCGAGGCGCTGCCTTACATTCGCCAGTATCACGGTAAGACCGTGGTCATCAAATACGGCGGCAACGCCATGACGGAGGAGCGGCTGAAGCAGGGATTCGCACGCGACGTCATTTTGCTGAAGCTGGTCGGCATCAATCCGGTCATCGTTCACGGCGGCGGTCCGCAAATCGACCAGGCGCTGAAGAAAGTCGGCAAGCAGGGCACGTTCATTCAAGGCATGCGCGTCACCGACGAAGAGACGATGGAAGTCGTCGAATGGGTGCTCGGCGGCGAAGTGCAGCAGGACATCGTTACGCTGATCAACCACTTCGGCGGCCACGCGGTCGGTCTGACCGGCAAAGACGGTGGCCTGATCCACGCGCGCAAGATGCTGATGCCCGACCGCGACAATCCCGGTCAGTACGTCGACATCGGCCAGGTGGGCGAAGTCGAAGCCATCAACCCCGCGGTTGTGAAGGCGCTGCAGGACGACGCATTCATTCCGGTGATCTCGCCAATCGGTTTCGGCGAAGACGGCCTGTCGTACAACATCAACGCCGACCTCGTCGCGGGCAAACTGGCGGTCGTTCTGAACGCCGAAAAGCTCGTGATGATGACGAACATCCCCGGCGTGATGGACAAAGAAGGTAATCTGCTCACCGACCTGTCAGCGCGCGAAATCGACGGCCTGTTTGCCGACGGCACGATCTCCGGCGGCATGCTGCCGAAAATCTCGTCGGCGCTGGACGCGGCCAAGAGCGGCGTGCGCTCGGTGCATATTATCGACGGGCGTATCGAGCATTCGGTGCTGCTGGAAATTCTCACCGAGCAGCCGTTCGGCACGATGATCCGCTCGCATTGATTGCGGTCCCCCGCCCGGCACATAAGGCACGCCAAACCGGCGCGCCTTATGTGCGCTGCGGCAACAATCCGGCAACGTACGGCCGCCGCGCGACGATTGCTGCGGCCTGAACGGCCCTACTGACCATGCGCACTCCAACTTCCCGACGCCGCCGTCCGCACATCGCAGGCGGCCGTCCGGTCTGGCTGTTCGATCTCGACAACACGCTGCACCACGCGTCGCACGCCATCTTCCCTGCAATCAATCAGGCGATGACGCAGTACATCATCGACGCGCTCCAGGTCGAGCTCGACGAAGCCAACCGTCTGCGCACCGGCTACACCGAGCGCTACGGCGCTGCGCTCCTGGGTCTCACGCGCCATCATCCACTCGACGCAACCGACTTCCTGAAGGTCGTGCACACGTTCCCCGACCTCGGCTCTATGGTCCGTCACGAGCGCGGCGTCGCGCGTCTCGTTGCGGCGCTGCCCGGCCGCAAGATCGTGCTGACCAATGCGCCCGAAGCGTACGCGCGCGCGGTGCTGGCGCAACTTCGCATCGAGCGTCTGTTCGAGGAGGTGATCGCCATCGAGCACATGCGCGACCGGCGCCGCTGGCGCGCAAAACCCGACCACGCGATGTTGCGCAAGGCCATGCGCGACGCTCATGTGTCGCTGAAAGACGTGATCCTCGTCGAAGACACGCGTTCGCACCTGAAGAACTACCGGCGCCTCGGCATCCGCACCGTGTGGATTACCGGCCATCTGCCGCGTAAGCCTCACGCGGACGGCGTGCCCACCCGGCTGCCGGGTACAGGCCGGCCGCATTATGTTGATCGCAGCATTCGTTCGTTAAAATCGCTACGACTGAGCACCCGCTCGGTTCGAGTGAAGCGCCAGCAGACGGGACGACAGCCATGCAGCCGATCGACAAGCCTGACGAAGCCCTAGCCGAACACGAACCCGCTGCGCTGCGCGGGCAGCGCCTGAAACCGGGCGAGCGCCGCGTGCACATTCTCCAGACGCTCGCCTCCATGCTTGAGGCGCCGAAGAGCGAAAAAATCACCACGGCTGCGCTTGCGGCACGGCTCGGCGTGTCCGAAGCCGCGCTTTATCGGCACTTTGCCAGCAAGGCGCAAATGTTCGAAGGGCTAATCGAGTTCATCGAGCAGACCATCTTCGGATTGATCAATCAGATTGTCGACAGGGAAGAGAGCGGTGTGCTGCAGGCGCGCGCAATCGCATTGATGCTGCTGAATTTCTCCGCGAAAAATCCTGGCATGACCCGGGTACTCACATGCGAGGCGCTGGTCGGCGAACATGAACGGCTGACCCTGCGCGTCAATCAGATGCTCGAGCGCGTGGAAGCTTCGTTAAAGCAATGTCTGCGCTTAGCCGCAACGAACGCCGATGCGTCCGCTCAAGACGCGCCGCCGGTGCCCCTTCCGGCCGACTACGATCCGGCCGTGAGGGCAAGCCTGCTGCTCAGCTATATCATCGGCCGCTGGCATCGGTTCGTTCGCAGCGGCTTCGTGCGCATGCCGGCCGCCGACGCGGATTCCCAATTGCGAGTGATCCTTCAGTAGTCCGCTGAAGAAGGCGCGCCACGGGGAGTCAGACGCTGCCGCGTGAGAATTTCCGCTATACTTTGCGCCTGATCGCGGCCCTGATTGTCTCCGGAAATCGCTTCCCAGCTTCTCATGCCGCGCTTCGGAACACGTCTGAATACGTGTGTGAATTCCTGTTGTGAAAGCCTAGTACGCGCCGATTTGCTGACTCGATTGCGGGCGCGCGAACCAGTGGAAGATTTCCGCGGTTCACTATAAATGCGGCTAAAGAGGTCGTCAGCCGCGCACAAGTCTCTTCCTCCGTGCTTTGCCGACGCCGTCTAGCCGCCCTGTCTTTGTCAAATGGCGGAATGAATGGAATCGATCGGTATCGTCGCTCCACAAAAAATGCATTTCACCGAGCCGCTGCGTCTGCAAAACGGCAGCTCGCTCGCCAGCTACGACCTGATGGTCGAGACCTATGGCACGCTCAACGCCGCGCGCAGCAATGCGGTACTCGTGTGTCATGCGCTGAACGCGTCGCATCACGTCGCGGGCGTCTATGCGGACAATCCGAAAGACATAGGCTGGTGGGACAACATGGTCGGCCCCGGCAAGCCGCTCGACACCAACCGGTTCTTCGTGATCGGCGTGAACAACCTCGGCTCGTGCTTCGGCTCGACGGGTCCCATGAGCATCGATCCTGCCACCGGCAATCCATACGGCGCGACGTTCCCCGTGGTCACGGTGGAAGACTGGGTGAACGCGCAGGCGCGCGTCGCGGATCAGTTCGGCATTACACGCTTTGCCGCTGTGATGGGCGGCAGCCTGGGCGGCATGCAGGCACTCGCGTGGAGCATGATGTATCCGGAGCGGGTCGGGCATTGCATCGTGGTGGCATCGACGCCCAAGTTGTCGGCGCAAAACATTGCGTTCAACGAGGTGGCGCGCTCGGCGATCCTGTCGGACCCCGACTTCCACGGCGGCAACTACTATGCGCATAACGTGAAGCCGAAGCGCGGCTTGCGTGTCGCACGGATGATCGGCCACATCACGTATCTGTCGGACGACGACATGGCCGAGAAATTCGGCCGGTCGCTGCGCCGCGCCGAGGGCGCGCTCGACGCATACAACTTCAATTTCGACGTTGAGTTCGAGGTGGAGTCGTATCTGCGCTATCAGGGCGACAAGTTCGCCGACTACTTCGACGCCAACACCTATCTACTGATCACGCGCGCGCTCGATTACTTCGATCCGGCCAAAGCCTTCGAAGGAGATCTGACAGCGGCCGTTGCCCATACAACGGCGAAATATCTGATCGCGAGCTTCACAACCGACTGGCGTTTCGCGCCGGCCCGTTCGCGCGAACTCGTGAAGGCGCTGCTCGATCACAAGCGAACCGTCACCTACGCGGAAATCGACGCGCCGCATGGTCACGACGCCTTCCTGCTCGACGACGCGCGCTATCACAACCTGATGCGCGCCTACTACGAACGCATTGCGAACGAGGTGAACGCATGAACCAGCGAGCTCTGGACTATCTGGCGCTGCGCCCGGACTTTCGCGCGATCGCCCGCTGGGTCGAACCGCGCGCCACGGTGCTGGATCTCGGCTGCGGCGACGGCTCGCTGTTGTCGCTGCTCACCGAGGAACTGGACGTACAAGGCTACGGCATCGAGATCAACGACGCGGGCGTGCTGGCCGCGACGCAAAACGGTGTCAACGTGATCCAGCAGAATCTGGAAGACGGCCTGCGCCTCTTCGAAGACGGCAGCTTCGACTTCGCGGTTCTTTCGCAGACACTGCAAACCATTCACCAGACCGCCGCGATTTTGCGCGAGACCGTGCGGGTCGGCCGGGAATGTATCGTGTCGTTCCCGAACTTCGGCTACTGGGCGCACCGTCTTTCCGTGCTGCAGGGACGCATGCCGGTGTCGAAGTCACTGCCTTATCAATGGCACAACACGCCGAACGTGCGGGTGCTGACCATCAAGGACTTCGAGGCGCTCGCGCCCGAAGTCGGCATCGAAATTCTGGACCGCGTGGTGCTGCACGACGGTCAGACGGTGCGATGGGGGGTGAACTGGCGTGGTAGTCTTGCGGTCTATCGCGTCAAGAAAAGCTAACGCAAGTTATCCACATGTCGAACCCGCCGCACGAGGCGCCTGCACTTACCGCTCACGAAGAACATCCCGGCTGGCGCGCGTTTTTTAATACGCGCATGCTGATCTGCGTCTTTCTCGGCTTTACGTCGGGACTGCCGCTGTTCACGCTCGTCTACCTGGTGCAGGCGTGGCTACGCTCCGAAGGCGTCAATCTGAAGGAAATCGGCCTCTTTGCGCTGATCCAGTTCCCGTACACCTGGAAATTCATCTGGGCCCCGTTGATGGACCGCTACGTCCCGCGCTTTCCGGGCTGGCGCCCGGGCAGACGGCGCGGCTGGATGCTCGTCACGCAAATTCTGGTCGCGGGCGCCATCGCAACCTTGGGCTTTGTTTCGCCGCGCGACTCGATCTGGACCGTCGCGGCATTGACGGCGCTGGTCGCATTCTTCGGCGCAAGTCAGGATATTTCGATCGACGCATACCGGCGTGAGTTGCTAAGCGACACGCAGCAAGGCCTTGGCAACGCGGTGCACGTAAATGCCTACAAGATCGCAGCGCTAGTACCAGGGTCGCTCGCGCTCATTCTGTCGGACCATTTGCCGTGGACTACCGTGTTCATGGTGACCGCCGCGTTCATGGTGCCCGGTATGGTGATGACGCTCGTTGTGCGCGAACCCGAAGTGCACGGCACGCCGCCCAAAAATCTGCGCGAAGCGATCGTGCAGCCGTTTCGCGAATTCCTCGAACGTGACGGCTGGCGCGGCGCGCTGTTCGTGCTCGGCTTCATCTTCCTCTACAAGCTCGGCGACACGATGGCAACGACGTTGTCCACGTCGTTCTTCCTCGACACCGGCTTCTCGCGCACGCAGATCGGCGTGATCGCGAAAACCACGGCGTTCGGCGCGAGTCTCGCGGGCGGAATCGTCGGCGGCATCTGGCTGATGAAAATAGGCATTGGGCGAGGCTTGTGGATCTTCGGCATCCTTCAGATGGTGTCCACGCTCGGCTTCGCATGGCTCGCGCATCTCGGACCCGCCTCGCCCGGTTTGACGGCTGTTTATGACATCGCAGTGTGGATCAGCGAAGGCACGACGCGGCTGCTCGCCTTCATCGGCGTCGACTGGTCAGTGCAACTCGAGCCGCGCTCGGTCGCGCTCGCGCTGGTCTACGGTTTCGAAACCTTCTCTACCGGTCTCACGATGGCGGCTTTTACCGCGTACATCGCCAGCACCACGGATCCGCGCTACACGGCCACACAGTTCGCGCTCTTCACGAGTCTCGCTTCGGTGCCGCGCACGCTGGCTTCGGCGGCGAGCGGCTACGTGGTGGCAAAGATCGGCTGGTTCGACTACTTCATTGTCTGCACGGCGCTGGCCCTGCCGGGCATGCTGCTCCTGTTGCGCATTGCGCCGTGGAGAGACAGGTCGTGAAGGCGTGTCTCCCGAAGCGGTTGCCGTCGCCGGACTCGCGCGCTGCGTGGTGCAAGGCCCGCCGCGGCGCGTTGCGTGCGGCGTTGAGCCTTGGCTTTGTGGGCCTGGTGAGTGCCGCCGCGCCCTCCAGCGCCTATGCTGCCGCGGCAGCGTCCCCCGCGGCAGCGGCCCCGGCTACTGGTAGCAGTGCCATCGCCGGCACGTCCGCTAATGCAACAACGGCGGCATCGCCGGCGCCGGTCACAAAATCCGCAGCACCGTCCGCCGGTGCGGAAAGCGCCACCTCCGCGACACCGGCCGCAAGCAGCGCGGCCAACGCAACAGCCTCCGGGGGCGGGCAGGCCGCAGGCACGTCGCCCGGCGCATCGGCGCAACCGCCCGCTATCGCCCGAACCCCGACCGCAACGTCTTCGCCCACTAGCGCGACGAAACCCGCAGCGGGCGCGTCGGCGCCGTACAGCCCGAACAATCAATTGCGCTTCGGCGGCTATCTTGTGTTCCGTAACCTGGTGCCGTCGCCGGTGCTCGAGGCACAAGCCGCAGAAGAGTTCAGCCAGATCGCGTACGGCGCGGAGCATGCAAACCGCCTGTACGGCGACACTGACGCGCATGTGACACGTGTGCGCTCGATTGTGGACAAGATGGTGCCGTACTCGCTCAAATGGAACGAGCGGGCCAAGGGCTGGAAGTGGGACGTCGCCGTGGTGCGCTCAACCGACGTTCGTATGTACTGCCTGCCAGGCGGCAAGATTGTCGTGTACGGTGGGCTGCTCGACCGCGCGCATCTGAACGACAACGAACTCGGCATGCTCATTGGCCACGAGATCGCGCATGCGCTGCGTGAACATGCACGGGAGCGCCTCGGTCAATTGCAGGCGAGCCAGCTCAATTCGTCGGGCACGATTCCACAATTATTCGGTCTTGCGGATCTCGGCATGGCGCCGCTCGGCATCGGCTCGCGCCTGCTCGAAATGAAGTACGAAAACACTGACGAGACCGAAGCCGACGTGATCGGCAGCGACATTGCCTCTCGCGCGGGCTTCGATCCGCGTGCGGCAGTCACGCTTTGGGACAAACTCGCTCAGGCCACGCGCAGCAATCGCGAGCAGGGCTTCATCTACGTGCACCCGTACACGCCGGCCCGCCGCGAGGACATCATCAAGCGCTTGCCCGATATGCTGCCGCTCTATGCGAAAGCCATTGGCAAGACCGTGGATGCGCTCCCGGACTACGCCGGCATGGGCCGCCCGCGCCGCAAGCTCGCACGCGATTAAGACGGCTCGAGCAATTCCGCACGCGTCGCGTCAGACGTTGCTCACGATCGAGCCACGCATGTTCCAGCCGCCCGACGGCGAACACGAAATTCACTTCTTCACGTCGTGGTCGTAGTCGACCGTCAGCGGCGCGTGGTCGCTGAACTTGATGTCGCGAAACACGTCTGTGCGTTTCGCCTTGCTCGCAATGCCCGGCGTCGCGATCTGGTAGTCGATCCGCCACCCCACGTTCTTCGCATACGCCTGTCCGCGATTGCTCCACCACGTGTATTGCTCCGGACGCTGATCGAGCGTGCGGAATACGTCCACGTAACCGACTTCGTCGAACAGCTTGGTGAGCCATGCGCGCTCTTCCGGCAGGCAACCCGAATTCTTCTGGTTGCTCTTCCAGTTCTTGATGTCGATTTCCTTGTGGACGATGTTCACGTCGCCGCACACGATCACTTCGCGCTCGCGGGCAAGCTCCGCGAGATGCGGCATGAACTCGTCCATGAAACGGTATTTGGCCTGCTGGCGCTCCTCACCGCTCGACCCTGACGGCACATACACCGACACGATCGACAGCTTGCCGAAACGCAGTTCGACGTAGCGTCCTTCCGGATCGAACTCCTCGCTGCCGAAGCCAATCACGACTTCGTCCGGCTCGTGACGCGTATAGACGCCCGCGCCGCTATAACCCTTCTTCACGGCGTGCTGGAAATAGCCGGTGAAATCGTGCGGCGCGAGGAATTCCGGCGTCATGTCGTCTTGCGAACATTTGATTTCCTGCACGCAGAGCACGTCGGCATTCTGCTCGCCAAACCAGTCGAAAAAACCCTTCTTCGCCGCTGAGCGGATGCCGTTCAG
Organism: Paraburkholderia sp. 22098; assembly: GCF_052045935.1. NCBI lineage: Bacteria > Pseudomonadati > Pseudomonadota > Betaproteobacteria > Burkholderiales > Burkholderiaceae > Paraburkholderia > Paraburkholderia sp. 22098. The sequence continues at coordinate 400,796 of NZ_JBQEPV010000001.1, forward strand.
GTTGGCGGTAATCACACGCAACATGTCGTTCCTTTGTCTTCAATTCGTTTATGAGATTCGTTCGGGGTGAACGGCGAAAGTCACTCGACCTCGACGCCCTTCAGCGATTCTTTCGCAGGCGGATATTCGAGCTTTAGCCCTTCGAACGTACGCAACAGCAGTTCGGCGACCATCAGATTGCGATGCGTTTTCGAGTCGGCGGGAATCACGTACCACGGCGCGTATTCGGTGGAAGTCGCGGCGAGGGCGTCGCGATACACGGCCTGATACTTGTCCCATTGTTTGCGCGCGTCGAGATCGGAGACGTCGAATTTCCAGTGCTTGGTGGGGTCGTCGATCCGCGCTTGCAGGCGCGCGCGCTGTTCGTCTTTCGAAATATGCAGCATGCACTTGACGATTGTCGTGCAACTGTCGGCGAGCAGCTCCTCGAACTGCCGGATGTGTCGGCAACGTACGTTGAACGCGTCCTCGTCGAGCGAGCCGAGGACGGTCGGCACCAGCAGATCTTCGTAGTGACTGCGGTTGAAGATAGTTAGCTCGCCGGCAGCAGGCGCCTGCGAATGAACGCGCCAGAGAAAATCATGCGCGAGTTCCACGGGCGTCGGCGCCTTGAACGGCACAATCCGCAAACCGAGCGGATCGACTTCGTGAAACACCGCGCGAATCGTGCCGTCCTTGCCGCTCGTGTCCATGCCTTGAAGGACGAGCAACACGCGTCGCTTCTGCTGCGCGTGCAGGCATTCCTGCAAGCTGTCCAGCTTCGCGCCGATTTCCGACAGACGCTCGCGGTCGGTGTCTTTCGATCCCGTCGAAAAAGGTTTTGCAGCGGGATCGAAATCGTCGAGCGAAAACTTGTCGTTTTTCTTGGTCTCGAAATAAGGTACGCGGAAATCGTCGAGTTCGGGTTGCTTCGCCATCAACACACTCCGTGATCTGCGTTCAGCGGCTTGCAAAAGCGCGGCCGCGAAATGAAACGGGCCGTTGCCTCCAACTTTCGTTTCCGGCAACAGCCCGCTGTCGCCAAAGCGCGAGCGCTTCAGCCGTATTTTCTCTTCAACTGCACTTCACTTCAGCTTCAGCCACGCTCCGGCTCACGACAGCTTTTTCTTCAGCAGCTCGTTGACCTGCGCCGGATTGGCCTTGCCCTTCGTCGCTTTCATTGCCTGACCGATCAGCGCGTTAAATGCCTTCTCCTTGCCCGCGCGGAACTCTTCAACCGACTTCTGGTTGGCAGCGAGCACTTCGTCGATGATCGCTTCGAGCGCGCCCGTGTCGGAGATCTGCTTCAAACCCTTCGCTTCGATGATGCGGTCGGCGGCGGCTTCGTCTGTAGCCGTCTCTTCCCAGATCGCGAGGAAAATTTCCTTTGCGATCTTGTTGGAGATCGTGCCGTCTGCAATGCGCTGCAGCAGCAACGCCAGCTGCGCGGACGACACAGGGCAGTCCGCCATATCGAGGCCTTCCCGATTCAGCTGCGACGACACCTCGCCCATCAGCCAGTTCGCCGCGACCTTGGCGTTGCCTGCGCCGAGCTTGACGACTACCGCTTCGTAGTACGCGGCCATTGCCTTGCTCGACGTGAGCACGTTCGCGTCGTACGGCGTCAGGCCGTACTGCGACACGAAGCGCCGCTGGATCGCTTCGGGCAACTCCGGCATTTCGCTCTTCACGCGCGCGACCCACGCCGCGTCGACTACGAGCGGCATGAGATCGGGATCGGGGAAGTAACGGTAATCGTGCGCGTCTTCCTTGCTGCGCATGGAACGCGTTTCACGCTTGTCCGGATCGTATAGACGCGTTTCCTGGACCACGGTCCCGCCGTCTTCGATCAGTTCGATCTGACGGCGCACCTCGTACTGGATCGCTTCTTCCAGGAAGCGGAACGAGTTGAGGTTCTTGATCTCGGCGCGTGTGCCGAACTCCGCCTGACCGACCGGACGCACCGACACGTTCGCGTCGCAACGGAACGATCCTTCCTGCATGTTTCCGTCGCAGATGCCGAGCCAGGTCACGAGCGTATGCAGCGTTTTTGCGTATGCGACGGCTTCTGCCGCGCTTCGCATTTCAGGCTCGGTGACGATTTCGAGCAGCGGCGTGCCCGCGCGATTCAGGTCGATGCCCGTCATGCCCGCGAAGTCTTCGTGCAGCGACTTGCCTGCGTCTTCTTCCAGATGCGCACGGGTGAGATTGACGACCTTCGAATACGCTTCCTTACCCGCTTTCTCGTTGGCCGGCACCTGAATCGTCACCTGGCCGCCCTGCACGACAGGAATTTCGTACTGGCTGATCTGATAGCCCTTCGGCAGATCGGGATAAAAATAATTCTTGCGCGCGAAGATGCTGCGCGGCGCGACCGTTGCACCGATTGCGAGGCCGAACTGGATTGCGCGCTCTACAGCGCCGCGGTTCATCACCGGCAACGTGCCCGGCAAGGCGAGATCGACGGGGCTCGCCTGCGTGTTGGGCGCGGCGCCGAATTGCGTCGGAGAGCCCGAGAAAATCTTCGATTGCGTGGACAGCTGCGCGTGGGTCTCCAGACCGATCACGACTTCCCATTGCTTGGTCATGGTGCTCACACTCCTGCCGGTGCTTTACGGTGCCAGTCGGTCGCGCGCTGGAACGCGTCGGCCACCTGCAGCATCCGGGCTTCATTGAAATAGTTGCCGATGATCTGCAATCCCACGGGGCGCTGCGCGTTCGCGCCCGCGCCGAAGCCGCACGGCACGCTCATGCCGGGCAAACCGGCGAGGCTCACCGACAGCGTGTAGACGTCGGCGAGATACATCTGCACCGGGTCGTCGCCCTTCGCGCCCAAATCCCACGCCACCGAAGGCGCGACCGGTCCCATGATCACGTCGCACTGCTTGAACGCTTCCTGGAAGTCCTGCGCGATGATGCGGCGGATTTTCTGCGCCTGCAGGTAGTACGCGTCGTAATACCCGTGCGACAACACGTAAGCGCCGACCATGATGCGACGCTTCACTTCCGGACCGAAACCTTCGGCCCGCGACTTCTTGTACATGTCGAGCAGATCGCGATATTCCGCGGCGCGATGGCCAAAGCGCACGCCGTCGAAACGCGACAGGTTCGACGACGCCTCCGCCGGCGCGATCACGTAATAGACCGGGATCGACAGTTCGGTTTTCGGCAACGACACTTCGACGAGCGTTGCGCCGAGAGCTTCGTATTCCTTCAACGCGGCGTCGATGGAAGCACGCACGTCGTCGGCGAGACCCGCGCCGAAATACTCTTTCGGCAGGCCGATGCGCAGCCCGGCGAGCGGCTTGCCGGCGCCGTCCTGTTTCCAGGGTTGGCCGAGATAGCGCGTGTAGTCTTCGTCGTCCCGCACGAGGCTCGTCGAATCGCGCTCGTCGAAGCCGGCCATAGCGTTGAGCAGCGTGGCGCAATCGGCGGCGCTCTGCGCCATCGGGCCGCCCTGATCCAGCGACGATGCAAACGCGATCATGCCGTAGCGCGACACGCGGCCGTACGTAGGCTTGATGCCGGTGATGCCCGAGAACGACGCCGGCTGACGGATCGAGCCGCCGGTGTCGGTGCCGGTCGCGGCGGGCGCGAGGCGCGCGGCGACCGCCGCCGCGGAACCACCCGACGAGCCGCCCGGCACGGCCTGACGATCCCACGGGTTCTGTACGGGACCAAAGTACGAATTTTCGTTGGACGAGCCCATCGCGAATTCGTCCATGTTGGTCTTGCCCACGCAAACCATGCCCGCCTTCTGCAGACGCTCGACCACCGTTGCGTCGAACGGGCTTTCGTAGTTCGCCAACATCTTCGAGCCGGCGGTGGAGCGCCAGCCCTTGGTGACGAACACGTCTTTGTGCGCGATGGGCAGGCCGGTCAGCGGACCGCCGTGCCCCGCGTGAAGCAGCGCGTCCGCGGCCTTTGCCTGCGCGAGCGTCAGGTCCGCGTCGACCTGAATGAAAGCGTTCAGGCTATTGGCCGCGTCGATGCGCTTCAGATAAAGCTGCGCCAGTTCGACGGCGGAGCATTCCTTCGCCGCCAGTGCGGCGCGCAGTTCGGTCAGACTTTTTTCATGCATTGCGTTTTGTCCTGGAAAGCGCGGCAGCGCGGTTCACGCTGCCGTAAGGGCGTTCGATTGCGCGCCGGCGAGCCCGGCCGGGGTGGGCTCCCAGCAGCGACCGCGAGGGCCGCCCGGGAAACGGCATGCTGTTTCCCGGCGCTCTGCCCGCGGGCTGCGCGGGGGCTCGCCATGCGGGTCTTACTCGATCACCTTCGGCACGAGATACAGACCGTCCTGCACGGCCGGCGCGGGACGCTGAAAGGCTTCGCGTTCGATCGTTTCGGTCACCGCGTCGTCGCGCAGACGCAGCGCGACGTCTTCGATCTGTTCGATCGGATGGGCAAGCGGTGCGATGCCTGTGGTATCGACCGCCTGCATCTGCTCGACGAGGCCAAAAAAGTCGTTGAGCTGGGCAAGCGTGTGTTCGGCGTCGGCGTCGGCCAGTTCGAGCCGCGCGAGATGCGCGATGCGCTTAACATCGGTCAGGGTCAAAGCCATGCAGTCACCGGAAAAAGTGGCAGACCGCCGCAGCGCGAAAAGAGCGCTGCGACAGTGGGTTACGACGCGGGAGGATGACCTCGAAAAAGGGGCCAGCGGCGGCAAAAAGTGCCGTCCGTTTCCTTCAAAACATCCAAAATTATAAGGTATCATTACGCGTTCGACCCAAACCCGGACCGACTTACCAAGGCCTTTCTGGACAATTCGTAAAGATAGTTCGGATATTTCTGACTCGGCCTTGCTTCGGCCTCCGGTAGACTCCCTCGCAGCTTCAAGTTCCGGTGGCGCCGCTTCGCCCGGTTGAAGCTGTTATTTTTTTCCGCTGCCGCCCTGCGCATCGTTGCGAGGGCCGGCCCCAAGCGAGACAGGATTTTGAATGTTCGGTTTTTTGCGCAGCTACTTCTCCAACGATCTGGCGATTGATCTAGGCACCGCCAACACGCTCATCTACATGCGTGGCAAAGGCATCGTTCTCGATGAACCGTCGGTGGTTTCGATCCGCCAGGAAGGCGGTCCCAACGGCAAGAAAACCATTCAGGCAGTCGGCAAGGAAGCCAAGCAGATGCTTGGCAAGGTGCCGGGCAATATCGAGGCGATCCGCCCCATGAAGGACGGCGTGATCGCCGACTTCACGGTGACCGAGCAGATGATCAAGCAGTTCATCAAAACTGCTCACGAGTCGCGCATGTTCTCGCCGTCGCCGCGCATCATCATTTGCGTGCCGTGCGGTTCGACCCAGGTCGAGCGCCGCGCCATCAAGGAAGCGGCTCACGGCGCAGGCGCTTCGCAGGTGTATCTCATTGAAGAACCCATGGCCGCCGCAATCGGCGCCGGCTTGCCGGTGTCGGAAGCGACCGGCTCCATGGTCGTCGACATCGGCGGCGGCACGACCGAAGTCGGCGTGATCTCGCTCGGCGGCATCGTGTACAAGGGCTCCGTGCGCGTGGGTGGCGACAAGTTCGACGAGGCTATCGTCAACTACATCCGCCGCAACTACGGCATGCTGATCGGCGAGCAAACAGCCGAAGCCATCAAGAAGGAAATCGGCTCGGCCTTCCCGGGTTCCGAAGTGAAGGAAATGGAAGTGAAGGGCCGCAATCTGTCGGAAGGCATCCCGCGCAGCTTCACCATCTCCAGCAACGAAATTCTCGAAGCACTGACCGATCCGCTCAACCAGATCGTCTCGTCGGTCAAGATTGCGCTCGAACAAACGCCGCCGGAACTGGGCGCGGACATCGCCGAGCGCGGCATGATGCTGACGGGCGGTGGCGCGCTGCTGCGCGATCTGGACCGCCTGCTCGCCGAAGAAACCGGTCTGCCGGTGCTCGTCGCTGAAGACCCGTTAACGTGCGTCGTGCGCGGCTCGGGCATGGCGCTCGAGCGCATGGACAAGCTCGGCAGCATCTTCTCGTACGAGTAAGCGAGCGAGATCGATGTCAGTAGCGCGGATCTGGCAAACGGCCCCTGGTGGGCCGATTTGCCGTTGGCTGGGCCAACCAGCCTCCGTGCGCTGAACCCGCGTTTCCAGCGCGCCGCCGCCTCACCCAACCGCTTACGCCCCCGGCGCCGACCATGGAATACAGTCCGCCGCCCCTGTTCAAGCAAGGCCCATCTGCTCTCGCCCGACTGCTGTTTTTCGTCGTGCTCGCGCTGGCTCTGCTGATCTCCGACGCACGCTTCAAAACGCTCGAAATCGTTCGGGGCGTGCTCGGCGCGGGTCTTTATCCGTTGCAACGCGCGGCGCTCGTGCCGCGCGACGTCTTCATGGGCGCCGCCGATCTGGCCGTGACCAGCGCCACGCTGCGCAGCGACAACGAAAAATTGCACACCAGGAACCTTCAGCTCGCACAGCAGGCGAACACGGCCGCTGAGCTGTCCGCTGAAAACGCCCATTTGCGCGCGTTGCTGCAGCTTTCGCAACGTGCGACCACGCAATCGTTGCCTGCGGAAATCCAGTACGACACACGCGATCCGTTCACGCAGAAGGTCGTCATCAACCGCGGCGCGCAGCAAGGCATTCAGAACGGTTCGCCCGTCGTCAACGAAGACGGCGTGATCGGCCAGGTTACCCGCGTGTTCCCGCTACAGGCCGAAGTGACGCTGCTCACCGACAAAGACCAGGCTGTGCCAGTACAGATCGTTCGCACGGGCTTGCGAAGCGTGATCTACGGCACGCCGAAGGGCGACACGCTCGATCTGCGCTTCGTGCCGATCAGCGCCGACGTCCAGACGGGCGACGAACTCGTCACGAGCGGGCTCGACGGCGTGTATCCGCCGGGGCTGCCGGTTGCCAAGGTGGTCCGCGTCGATAAACAGGCGGACACTGCATTTGCGCGCGTCATCTGCCTGCCTATCGCGCCGGTACGCGGCGCGCGTCAGTTGCTGGTGCTGCACTACGTGGCCGACGTGCCGCCGCGTCCAGCCGAAGAGCCGGAGTTGTCCGCTAAAGACGCGAAGGCAAAGAAGAGCGCGAAAGCGGCAGACAGCAAGGCCGCCGCCGACAAATCCGCCAAACCAGCGGAAAAGCCGGCCGCTGACAAGAACGCCACTAAGCCCGCGGCGAGCGCGCCTGGCCAGGCAGGTAAAGCGGCGCCCGCCGACCAGAAGCCCGCTGCGTCAAAGAAACCCGCCGCCGTCGAAAAAGCCAGACCCCAAGCCGCGCCGGGGGTGAAGCCATGAACCGTCCGCAATATATTCTGCAGCCGGTCAATCCATACTTCATCGCGTTCAGCCTCGCTGCGGCCTTTCTGCTGAATCTGATGCCGTGGGGGCGCCTGATCGGCGTGCCCGACTTCGTCGCGCTCGTGCTGCTGTTCTGGAACGTGCATCAGCCGCGCAAGGTCGGCATGGGCATCGCGTTTTTCCTGGGTCTGCTAATGGACGTGCACAACGCCAGCCTGCTGGGCGAGCATGCGCTCGCGTACACGCTGCTGTCGTATGGCGCGATCACGATCCATCGCCGCGTCCTGTGGATGTCGCTCGGTGTGCAGACTTTCGCCGTCATGCCGCTGCTGGTGATCGCCCAACTGGTGCCGTTCGTCATCCGTCTGCTGACGGGCGCGGCATTTCCCGGCTGGGGTTATCTGATCGACGGGTTCGTCGAAGCCGCGCTGTGGCCCGTCGCGAGCCTGCTGCTGTTGATGCCGCAACGCCGGCCAGCCGACCCCGACGACACGCGGCCAATTTAACGAGGCGTCGAGCGCGCAGGCGGTCCTCATGGAACTCATCTTTTCTGCCCGTTCGACGCCCATCGCTCTTCATGCCTTCCGGTTCAGGCCGGATCAGGCGCACACTCATGATGGCCGTCGCCCGGCCTTTTGCAGAATCGCATGACCGAATTCAAGGACACTCAGCAACAGCTCTCGAAGTTCCGCCTGCGGGTCGCGGCGGCGGGCTTGTTCGTGTTCGTCTGCTTCGGGCTGATCGGCTTTCGCTTTCTGTTCCTGCAGGTGTGGCACTACAGCAAATACTCGCTGCAAGCCGACGAAAACCGCATTTCAGTCGCGCCGATCGTACCGAACCGCGGCATCATCACTGACCGTAACGGCGTGGTGCTGGCCAAGAACTACTCGGCCTACACGCTCGAAATCACGCCGTCCAAGCTGGGCGCGCCGCTTGAAACAGTGATCGACGATCTGGCCTCGGTCGTGTCGATCGACGCACGTGACCGGCGCCGCTTCAAGAAGCTGCAGGAAGACTCGAAAAACTTCGAGAGTCTGCCTATCCGCACCCGCCTGACCGACGACGAAGTCGCGCGCTTCACCGCGCAGCGCTTCCGTTTTCCGGGCGTGGAGGTGCGCGCCCGCCTGTTCCGCCAATATCCGCTCGGGCCGACAGCGGCGCACGTGATCGGCTACATTGGCCGCATCTCGCAGCGCGACCAGGATCGTATCGACGACGCGAGCGATCAGAACGACAGCGATCCCGAACACTACGATCCGCGTCTGGACGCAAACAACTACAAGGGCACCGACTACATCGGCAAGATCGGTGTCGAGCAAAGTTACGAGACCGAGTTGCACGGCCAGACGGGTTTCGAGGAAGTCGAAGTCACCGCCGGCGGGCGGCCCGTGCGGACAATGTCGCGCACGCAGGCAACGCCGGGCAACAACCTCGTGCTGTCGCTCGACATTGGTTTGCAGCAGGTTGCCGAGCAGGCCTTCGCGGGCCGCCGCGGCGCGCTCGTCGCTATCGAGCCGGCCACCGGAGACGTGCTGGCGTTCGTCTCCGCGCCAAGCTTCGACCCGAATTCGTTCGTCGACGGCATCGACCAGCAGACCTGGGACGAACTCAACAACTCGCCCGACCATCCGCTGCTGAACCGGCCGCTGCACGGCACTTATCCGCCAGGCTCGACGTATAAGCCGTTCATGGCGCTGGCCGCGCTATCGCTGCACAAACGCACGCCGGGTTGGGGTTTCCAGGACCCCGGCTCCTACACTTTCGGCGGTCACACATTCCGCAACGACGTGCGTTCGGGTCAGGGTTGGGTCGACATGAACCGCGCGATCGTCGTGTCGAACGACACATACTTCTACATGCTCGCTCACGATCTGGGCGTAAACGCCATTGCCGGTTTCATGAAACCGTGGGGTTTCGGCCAGATCACGGGTATCGACATTTCGGGCGAGGCGCGCGGCATCCTGCCTTCGACGGAATGGAAGCGCAAGGCCTACCGCAAGCCCGAGCAGCAACGCTGGTACGAAGGCGAAACGATCAGCCTCGGCATCGGCCAGGGCTACAACTCGTTCACGATCCTGCAACTCGCGCACGCCACGGCCACGCTCGCCAACAACGGCATCGTGATGAAGCCGCACCTCGTGCGCGACATCGAAAATCCGATCACCAAGGGCACGCGCCCCGTCGTGCGCGATCCGAGCGACAAAATCGCGGTGAAGCAGTCCGACATCGACATCATCAAACGCGCGATGGAAGGCGTCATCACGAACGGCACGGCGTCCAAGCTGTTCATCGGCGCGCCGTATGTCGCCGCGGGCAAGACCGGCACGGCGCAGGTGTATTCGTTGCAAGGCGCGAACTACAAGGGCCATGCGATTGCGGAGCACTTGCGCGACCACGCGCTTTTCATCGCTTTCGCACCGGCGGAGCAACCGAAAATCGCGCTCGCCCTGATCGTGGAGAACGGCGGCTGGGGCGCCGAGGCGGCCGGCCCGATCGCGCGTAAGGTGCTGGACTACTACCTGGTCGGCAAGAACAAGCCGGGCGCGGAGGCTGCGGCAGTTGCAGCGGCGGCGTCGGCGACCGAGGACGCGTCCGCGCCGGAAGTCGGCGGTGCGCCGGCGCCGCAGGAAGCCGGGCAGCCGGTCAGGATCGCTGCGGGCTTCACAGCGCTGCCGATGCCCGGAGCGGCGTCAGCCGCAGCTGCTGCGTCGACCGCGGCCGCGGCGGCGAACCGGGCATCGGGCGCAGGTGCTGCGTCTGGAGCGGCTGCGGCGTCTGCCGTCACGTCGACATCGAAGTCGTCCGCATCAACGGCGGCGACCGCGACCACGCCAAAGCTACCGGCCTCGGCCACTGCGGGCACCCCCGCCTCGGCAGCAAAGAGCTCCGCGCCCCGCAAATCGGGGGCCCCACGTCAACCGCGACCGGCGAGCGAGCCGGCACCAGTCGCTGCCCGCTCCGGAACCAGCACGCTGCGCGATCCATCGCGCGATAACGGCGCTCAAGCCACCTCGCCACGCCAGCCGGTTACCGGCGGCATCGACGAGTAAGGAGAAAGGCATGCAATTCGACAAGCGCGCCTGGATCGACCGCATCAAGCGGATGTTCGCAGGCTTCGACCGCCCGCTCGCACTGGTGGTGTTTCTGCTGCTGTGCGTGGGCATCGTCACCTTGTACAGCGCGAGTCTCGATGTACCGGGCCGCGTGGAAGACCAGTTGCGCAACATCATGCTGACGTTCGTGCTGATGTGGGCGCTCGCCAACGTTCCGCCAACCACGCTGATGCGCTTCGCAGTCCCGCTTTATACATTCGGGATCGCGCTGCTGGTTGCCGTGGCGCTCTTCGGTCTCACGCGCAAAGGCGCGAAGCGCTGGATCAATGTCGGCGTGGTGATTCAGCCGTCGGAGATCATGAAGATCGCGACGCCGCTGATGCTCGCCTGGTACTATCAGCGGCGCGAAGGCGTGATGCGCTGGTACGACTTTCTGGTCGGGCTGGTGATTCTTGCCGTGCCTGTGGGGTTGATCGCTAAACAGCCCGACCTGGGCACCGCCGTGCTCGTTTTCGCAGCCGGCTTCTTCGTGATTTACTTTGCGGGTTTGAGCTTCAAACTAATCGTGCCGGTGCTGATTGCCGGCGTGATCGCGGTCGGCTCGATTGCGGCGTTTCAGGACAAGATCTGCCAGCCGGAAGTGCAGTGGCCGCTCATGCACGACTATCAGAAGCACCGCATCTGCACGCTGCTCGACCCGACTTCCGACCCGCTCGGCAAGGGCTTCCACACCATCCAGGCGGTGATCGCGATCGGCTCCGGCGGCCCGCTCGGCAAGGGCTGGCTGAAGGGCACACAGGCGCATCTGGAGTTCATCCCCGAGAAACACACTGACTTTATCTTCGCTGTGTTCTCCGAGGAATTCGGGCTCGCGGGCGGCGTCGTGCTGCTCACGCTGTACATGTTGCTGATCGCGCGCGGGTTGTATATCGCCGCCAACGGCGCGACGCTATTCGGACGCCTGCTTGCAGGATCTCTGACAATGGCGTTCTTCACCTACGCGTTCGTCAATATCGGTATGGTGAGTGGCATCTTGCCGGTGGTCGGTGTGCCGCTGCCATTCATGAGTTACGGAGGCACCGCGCTGACGACGCTTGGCGTCGCCATCGGCCTGATCATGAGCGTTGCGCGACAGAAGCGGTTGATGCAGAGCTAGCCGGTGAGCTGATGGAAAGAAGCGGCTTCGATTAGCTGCGAGACAAACTGCAAAGCGGACTGCAAGCAAGCCGCACCGCAAGTTGAAATGCAGAAAGGGCGCATCATCAGATGCGCCCTTTCTCGTTATTGCGGTTTCACTTCCTTGTGGTCCCGCAGCTGCGCGCTCAGTTGCTGATACTTCAAGCGCGCCGCCGGATCGCCTTGCGCGGCTGCAGCCGCGTAATAAGCCCGCGCCACGTTGAGGTTTTTGTCGACGCCGTCGCCGCCGCGTTCGTAGAAAGAGCCTGTCACGTACTGCGCGGTCATATCGCCGCCCTCGGCAGCCTTCTTGTACCAGACGAACGCCTGCTGGTTGTCCCGATCGGTGCCCCGCCCATCGAGGAACTGATTAGCGAGCGCAAGCTCGGCCTGCACGTGCCCTTGCTGCGCGGCTTTCAGAAACCAGCGGTGCGCCTCGACCGGATCGCGGCCGACGAACTCGCCATCGTCATACATCTTGCCGTACACATATTGCGCGTGCGACATGTTCGCGTCGGCGGCCTTGCGCAACCACTTCTTGCCTTCGTCGACGTTGACCGCGGTGCCTTCACCGTTGAGCAACATCATCGCGTAATTGAACTGCGCAAGCCGGCTGCCGCGCTCGGCGGCCTTGCGGAACTCTGCAAGCGCCGCACCGAAATTGCCTGCGTTGTAGTCGGCGACAGCAGTTTGCGTCTCGGGATCGTTCGGCTTCGCGAGACGATCCTGAGCATGCGCTGCGACGCCCGTGGTCAACGCCGCTGTAATCAACATGCGAGCGACAACGCCTTGCACCATCCACTTCATGACCTCACCTCCTGCAGCGCCTGGCGGGTTGCGCGCAACATCCACATGACGTCGGCGGCCAGAGCGACAAAACGAAAACCGGCATCGCGATGCTGCCTTGCGCTCGCGACGTCCATTGAAAAAATGCCGGCGGCAATGCCCGCCTTGTCCGCGGCGCTGACGATGCGCGCCATGGCCGCTTGTACATCGGCGTGCTTCGAATCGCCGAGATGACCGAGGCTCGCGGCGAGATCGGCGGGTCCGACAAACAGGCAGTCGACGCCCGGCGTCGCTGCAATCTCGTCGACCTCGTCGAGGGCGCGCGCCGACTCGATCTGCACGATGGTCGCGATTTGCGCGTTGGCCGTTTGCACGTAATCGCGCCGCATGCCGTAGGCGGCGGCCCGCACGACACCAGCGACGCCGCGCAGACCATCGAGCGCCTCGGCGCTCGGATATTGCGTGAGGCGCACCGCATGCGCAGCTTCTTCGGCGGACTCGATATTGGGGAACATGAGCGTGCGTGCGCCAGCGTCCATTACGCGCTTGACGAGCCAGCCCTCGCTCGCCGGTACGCGTACCACCGGTTCGCTCGGCAGATGCGCGGCGGCAATCGCACGCAATTGCGAAGTCACGTCGCCGCTGTCGTTGGGCGCGTGCTCCATATCGATCAGCAGCCAGTCAAAGCCGGCGTGAGCGAGTGCCTCAGCGGCGGAATCGCTGCCGAGCGACAGCCATAGTCCGAACAGCGGATCGGCTTCTTTAAGACGTTGCTTGAGGGGATTGGTGAAGGTGCTCATCGCCACGCTCCGTGACGATGACCGACTTGATTGCCTGACACAAGGGGAAGCGTGCTCGTCAGGCGAGCCAGGCTCGAACGCCGACGGCTCGTTTGGCTGCTGCAACGCACTGCGGTGACCGGCATGTCTCGCTCCGTGTGGTTATCGGAGCGATCATACCGTGACAATAACGCGGCGGTTGGCCCGCGTAACGCGTGTGAGGGTTAGTCGCGAACCACGTCGGCCCAACAATTCGGCGTTTCGTACAGACGCAGCTTGTGGAGGCGCAGATTCACGCCATAGTGCGCGTCATAAACGTTCGCGAGAATGTCGAACGCTACAGCCGCGAGGTTTTCCACAGTCGGAATGCGGTCGAGCACCACGGTCTTGTGGCCCGCCATTGTCTCGAGGAAGCCGCGCACCTGCGTGTCGCCTTCATAGACGAGAAACGCGTGATCCCACTTGTCGACGAGATGTTCGACGGCGAGCGACTTGACGTCGGCGAAGTCCATTACCATGCCGCGGTCGGGCGCGCCCTCCGTGTCGACCAGATCGCCTTGCAGCGTGATTTCGATCACATAGCGATGGCCGTGCAGATTACGGCACTGGCTGCGGTGATCGGGAATGCGGTGACCCGCGTCGAATTCGAGTTTTCGTGTAATCGTCAGCACGGCAAATCAGGGAATATTCAGATACTTGTGGGTCTGCATCGACAGGCGCCATTGCGGATGGCGTTTGCACCAGTCGATCGCGAGCTTGGTGTTGATGTCGCGCGACGGGCCGTCCATTGGCTGGACGAGGAAATACTCGAAGTCGAGCTTCGCATAGTCGGACAAGCGCTGGTTGTCCTGCGGGATCACGACCTTCAGTTCGTTCCCCTTCGTGACGACGAGAGGCGCGTCGGCCTTCGGGCTCACGCAGATCCAGTCGATCGTTTCGAGCACCGGCAACGAGCCGTTCGTTTCAATCGCAATTTCAAAACCGGCCGCATGCAGCGCGTCTACCAGCGGCTGGTCGATCTGCAACATCGGCTCGCCGCCCGTACACACGACAAAGCGTTGACCCTCGCCTTCGGGCCATTGCGACGCGATCATTTGCACGAGGTCTTCGGCCGTGCGGTACTTGCCGCCATTTTCACCGTCCGTGCCTACGAAGTCCGTGTCGCAGAACCGGCAGACGGCTTCGGCGCGGTCTTCCTCGCGGCCCGACCACAGATTGCAGCCGGCGAAGCGGCAAAACACAGCCGGACGCCCGGCATTCGCGCCCTCGCCTTGCAACGTATAGAAGATTTCCTTGACCGCGTACGTCATGCTGCCTTCTGCCTAGATTTATACTTGTGTACCTAAAAATTACTATCGAAGCCCGCCGCGCCGCGACTTTCTCAAACCGGCTCGGTTACCTTTTCACCGGCGAGATAGGCTTCGTAGCCACGCTTGCGCAAGCGGCAGGCCGGGCATTCGCCGCAGCCGAATCCCCATGCGTGCAATTCCGCGCGTTCGCCGACATAACAGGTATGCGTCTCTATGCGCACCAGTTCCACCAGTTCCTCGCCGCCTAGCTCATGCGCGAGGCGCCACGTGTCCGCCTTGTCGAGCCACATCAGCGGAGTCTCGAGCAGGAGGCGCGTGTCCATGCCGAGATTCAGCGCGACCTGCAAAGCCTTCATGGTGTCGTCCCGGCAATCGGGATAGCCCGAGAAATCCGTCTCGCACATTCCGCCGACCAAGACCTGCAAACCACGCCGATAAGCGATGGCCGCCGCGATCGTCATGAACATCAGATTGCGGCCGGGCACGAACGTATTCGGCAAACCGTTGGCCGTGGCCTCGATCTCGATCTCGCGCGTCATGGCCGTGTCGCTGATTGCGCCGAGCACGGACAGATCGATCATGTGATCGTCGCCGAGGCGCTCGCTCCAGGCCGGGAACGTACGCACTACTGCATTGCGGAAGCCTTCGCGGCATTCGAGTTCGACGCGGTGCCGCTGACCGTAGTCGAAGCCGAGCGTCTCAACCGTTTCATAACGTTCAAGTGCCCATGCGAGGCACGTGGCGGAATCCTGGCCGCCGGAAAACAGCACCAGAGCGCTACGTTTAGCGTCTTTGCGGATCACCGTGAAACTCCGTGAATGATGAGTGCCGCGTCGCGCTGCGCGAGGTGCGCCATGCAAGCAACGCGGCGCGACGCGAGCCGGCACTGCTGCCGGCCCAAAGCAGTATAGGCCGCGCCTTCGGCCTGCAAAGTCGCTGGGCGCTTATACCGTTGATCGTCGGGCGAGGGGTTCGGTGCGGATCGCGGCTCGGCCGCGGGCCCTTGAACGAATTCGGCGGGCGACGCACTCGCATGCAAGTGCTTGAACTTGCGCGATTTTATCACGCGATGCCGAACCTCGCCCGGCGCGCCCCGACGTACTACCGGCGAGCACTGACGCAAAGAAAGCTCACCGCAAAAGGAAAAGCCCCAGGAATCTTGCGATTTCCTGGGGCTGAATCCTGGTGGCCTGGGACGGAATCGAACCATCGACACGCGGATTTTCAATCCGCTGCTCTACCAACTGAGCTACCGGGCCAACGAAGAACGAAATGATATCAAAGGGTCATTCGCTGGGCAAGCCCCTTCCCGAAAAAATGTCGGGAGGTGAAATCCGCGCGCGTAACGCGGTGCTCACTCGCCTTTGTTCTTCCCGAGATCGACGCCGAGCTGTTTGAGCTTGCGATACAAGTGCGTACGCTCCAAGCCGGTCTTTTCCGCGACGCGCGTCATGCTGCCGTTTTCGCGCGCGAGGTGATACTCGAAATACGCGCGCTCGAACGCATCGCGCGCATCTCGCAGCGGGATGTCGAACGAGATGGATGCCGTTTGCGCCGCGAGCACACCGCTGCCCGAGCCGTCGGCTGAGGAGAGCATTGGCAATGCCGCCGCCGAGGCCACCGCCGAAGAATTCATCGGCGACGTCAATTTGGCGGCGGTGCCGCCCGGCGCAACTGCCGCAGTGCCACGAGCAAGGCCTTGCTCGACAGCCTTCAGCAACTTCTGTAACGCAATCGGCTTCTCGAGAAAATTCAGCGCGCCGATCTTCGTCGCTTCGACTGCGGTGTCGATCGTCGCGTGGCCTGACATCATGATTACCGGCATCGTGAGCTGCCCTTGCGCAGCCCATTCCTTGAGCAGCGTCACGCCGTCGGTATCGGGCATCCAGATGTCGAGCAGCACCAGGTCCGGCGCCTGACGCAAACGGAATTCGCGCGCCTGCTGCGCGTTTTCCGCTGCCTCCACGACATGCCCCTCGTCGCTCAGGATCTCCGAGAGCAATTCCCGGATGCCCATTTCATCATCTACCACCAGGATGGTTGCCATTTACGCTGCCTTTGTCTGCACTGTTGCTTTTGTCTTTCCCTGCGACGTACTGCCGTGCGCAGGACGCGGTCCCGCTTCGGGAGCCGCGGCGTCGTCTGCCAGTTGAAGGAAGAGAATCGAAATTTGCGCGCCTTCGATGACATCGCCCGCTTTCAGGCGGTTTCGAATGTCGATGCGCGCGCCATGTTCGTCGACGATCTTCTTGACCATCGCAAGACCCAGGCCCGTGCCTTTCGCCTTGGTCGTGACGTAAGGCTCGAATGCACGGGTGAGGATACGCGTTGGGAAGCCCGGTCCGTTATCCGACACTGTCAGACGTACCGCGACGCGTGCCTTGCCTTCCGCGTCGGGGTCTCCGTATTCTACTGTCCTCGTCTCGAGCACCACACGCGGGCGCTCGATCTCCGCCACCGCGTCCTGCGCATTCTGCAGCAGGTTGTGAATCACCTGGCGCAATTGCGTTGCGTCGCCGCGAATCGCGGGCAACGCGGAGAGTTCGACATGAATCGCACCCTTGCCTTCCTCTATGCCATACAGCGTCAGCACTTCGGTCACGAGATCGTTTAATTGCAGATGCGCCAGCACGGCAGGAGGCGTGCGTGCGTAGTCCCGGAAATTGTCGACCATCTGCTTCATCGCCGCGACCTGGTTCACGATTGTGGTCGCGCCGCGCTTGAGTACATCTGCGTCCGACGGCGACAGCTTGTCGGCGAGCTTCATCTGCAGACGTTCGGCCGAGAGTTGGATCGGCGTAAGCGGATTCTTGATCTCATGCGCGAGCCGCCGCGCGACCTCGCCCCATGCAATGGAACGCTGGGCGGAAATGACGTCCGAGATGTCGTCGAATACCACGACATAGCCCGACGTTTGCATGTCCTGGGCGTCGCGATCGGTCGCGGACACGAGGCGCGCGCCGCGCACGAGCAATGTGAGAGGCTCGCTTTCGCCGGCCACCTGCACCGAGAACTGCTGCTGCCAGTGGCCGCCGTCGTCGTGACCGTCGCCGCTTGCCGCTTCGCGATCGGCAAACGCCTTGCGCACCATGCCGCCGAATTCGCTCAGCACGCCGATCTGTTCGAGCGCCGAGCCCAGCACCTCCTGGAACTGCTGACGGAAGATGCGCTCGGCGCCACGATTCGCGGTGGTGAGCCGGAACTGGCGGTCGAACACGAACACGCCCGCAGTGAGGTTCGCGAGAATACTTTCCAGATACGCCTTCGAATGCTCGAGTGCGATGCGATTGTTTTCGACCGCCGCGCGAGCCTCGGACAATTGCCGCGTCATTGCGTTGAACGACTGCGTGAGAAAGCCGAGTTCGTCGCGCGATTTGATTTCGCGCTTCGGCGTGTAGTCGCCTTCAGTGATTTCCTTCGTGCCCTGCGCGAGCAGGAACAGCGGCCGCGCGAGCTGGTTGCCGAGCGCGAGCGCGAGCATCATCGCAATGAACGTGGCTAGAAAGAGCGCGAGCGTCAGCGTGCCGATATACATCTTGCGCAAGCCGGTTCGTCCGAGCGCTTTCTCCTGATACTCGCGATACGCGCGCTGCACAGCATCGGCATTGCGGGCGAGCGATTGCGACACTGGCTGTGTGAGTTGCAGGAAGCGTTCAGTGGGCTGCAACAGCGACGCGTTCGAGTCGGGAATACGCTGCACGACACGTAGTCGCAGGGCGCCCTTGCTGCCGTGAGCGCGAGGATCGCCGTCGACTTCGCCTTCTATTGCCGCGTAGCCGCGTCCGCGCGCCTGGTCGAGCATGAGCGGCGTAGGCAAATCGTTCGGTACGAGCGACGCGTAATTGCTGGATGCCTGCGCGACCACATGCATGTCGGGCGTTGCGCCGGACATGCTGCGCGTGGGCTCGACGATCGTCGCGTCCTGCACGCCGAACTGGTCGCGCAGACGCAGCAGCGTGAGCGTCGTACCCGCGGCGTCGGCGCTCGCGAGCTGCTCGGACATCAGCCGGCCCTTGGTTTGCAGATCGGACAGCGACGCGTCGAGCATGCCGCGCCCGAGGTTCAGACCGGACGTGAGCGCGGTTTCGACGTTCACGTCGAACCACGACTCGATACTGCGCGACACGAACTGATACGAGACGACATAAATGATGCCGCCCGGCACCACGCCGACTAACGCCATGAAGAACGCGAGTTTTGCGAGAAGCCGCGTGCCGAACTTACCCTTTCGTAATCGCGCAATGATGATGATGACGAGCGTCGCCACCACCAGCAGAAAGATCATCGCGACCACGAGATTCGCGGCATAAAGCCACTGGTAATAGCGGTCGAAAAATTCGGTGTTCGCGCTTGCCGCGGCGAGCAGCACGAGCAGCAACACAGCCGTCACGGCGACGGTGGAAACCAGCACGCGCACGACGATGCTGCTGACACTGGTGGCGGAGCGCACTTTATTTAGCACGTTCGGTCACCGTAAAAGTAAAGCGCTTCCATTCGGAAGCGAGATTCCAGTCGCGGTTGTTGACCGCGTCGATCTGGAACGGCTTGGGCATCAATGCGATGTCGAGTTGCATGCGCACGGACGCGTTGTACGTCTCGCCGGCATGCACTTCGTTGCGGTCGATCACGTGCCATGACGTCACGTGCTTGATGACCGCGAGCGCATCTTTAAGCGTCGTGAAGCCGAGTTGCAAACCGCCAGACGACACGCTCGACACGCGATATTCGCGCGTGAGCGGCTGAAACGACAGGCGAAGGCTTTGCGACACGTTCACCGGCTGCTCGTCGAACCAGTACCAGCGCGGCCGGCTCAACTCGAAGTCGGTAGTGAAGTACAGCGGGATGCCTTTATTCACGGCGTCTTCGAGATTGCTGTTCAACTCGAAGTCGAAACGCGCGTCCAGGCTCCAACCCGTGTTGTCGGCTTGCAGGGAAGCGCGCTGCACGGCAATCGAGTCGGCGTACGCCGCGCCGGGCGCGACAAGCCAGACGGCCAGCGCGACCCAAAGCACGGCAGCGAGCCGAAGCGGGAAGAAGCGTTTGATGGTCACCGTTTCTGAAAGCGCGCGTAGAAAAATCCGTCGTGGTCTGAGTTCGCGCCGGTGCTGATGTCAGCGAATTCTCCGGCATGGGAACCGGCCGATGTGTCGGCGGGCGCGCGGGCGACCGTAGGTAAAAGTTGCCCCGGCGCGTCCAATCGTACCGCATCCTGGTGCTTGTTTCCAAACCACTGCGCCTGCAACTCGCCTTCTTCGGGAAAGATCGAGCACGTAACGTAGAGCATTTCACCGCCTGGCTTCACGAGCGGCCACAGCGCGTCGAGAATGCGCCGCTGTTCGTCGACGAGCGCGGGAATATCGGAGGCGCGGCGCAACCAGCGAATATCCGGATGACGCCGCACGATGCCCGACGCCGAGCACGGCACGTCGGCGAGAATGCGGTCGAACGGCTGATCGATGTCGTCATGCCATTTCGACGGCGTGCCCGCGTCGCCAATGCGCACTTCCGCCTGGAGCTTCAGGCGCTGCAAATTTTCGCCGATGCGCCGCGCGCGCGTCGCATCGCTTTCGAGCGCGACCAGTTGCAGATTCGCCAGTTCCAGCAGATGCCCGGTCTTGCCGCCGGGCGCCGCGCAGGCGTCGAGCACGCGCATGCCGTCACGCACGCCGAGCAGTTGCGCGGCGAGTTGAGCGCCTGCGTCCTGCACCGAAACCACGCCCTCGCTAAAACCGGGAATGCGGTCGACGGGCATGGGCGTGGCGAGCTTCACCGCGTATTCGCCGGCCTTGCTCGCGGCAATATGATGCTGCTCGAGAACCTGCAGGTACGCATCAACCGTTGAATGACGGGCGTTCACACGCAGCGTCAAGGGACCTTGCGTGTTACCGGCTGCGAGCACGTCCTGCCATGCGTCCGGCCATGCGCGTCTGACCGAGTCGATCCACCATGACGGGTAGTTCCAGCGCGCGACTTCATCGTTCTGCGCCGCTTCGAGCAGCGCCTCGCGTTCGCGCAGGAAGTTGCGCAGAACGGCGTTGACAAGCCCCTTGGCGAACGAGAATTCGCGACGCGCCGAGATCGCGCTCACGGCCTGGTCGACCACCGTGAACGGCGTGTAGGCTGCACTGGCTTCGTCGTCGATCAGAAGCGCGATCGCGCAGGCAAGCACATGACCGACGTGCGGCGGCGGCGCCTTTTTGACGAGCTTTGCGATCAACCATTCGGCAGTCCCGAGACGGCGCATCGTGCGATAGGCGATGTCCTGCACCGCGCCGCGCGCAGCGGCCGCACTACCCTCGGGCGCAGACACGAAAACAGATTGCAACGCGGCGGGCAAAGCTGCCCCGAGGCGGACGGCGCCAACCGCTTGCGCTGCGCAGTCGAGCGCAAAGCCAAGCGATTCCGGCGCGAGATGCAGCACGGACAAACGGGATTCGCGCGGACGCGCCGACGAAGAAGCAGAACGCGAAGAAGGCTTTAGATTCATGGGAAGGCAAAGGCAGGCCGTGCGGTACGCGCGACACAATGAACACACATTGTAGCGTGGCGCGGCTAACGGACCCGGCACCGGCCCCTGCACCACGGCGGGAGCGGAAGCGCGCGCTGACGCGAAATAAAAAAGGCGAGTCGGGAGACTCGCCTTTTTTGGTCATGCAATGCGCATACGCGTTATTCGAAGCGCCCGGTTCGGGCCATTTCCATCAGGCGCGCGATGCGCTCTTCCGTGGCCGGGTGCGTTGAAAACAGATTCGCGATACCGCCGCCCGCGAGCGGATTCATGATCATCATCTGCGCGGTGGCCGGATGCTGCTCGGCTGTAGGAAACGGGATGCCGCTCGCATAACGATGAATCTTGTCGAGCGCCGAAGCCAGCGCTTGCGGGTCGCCGGAAATCTGCGCGCCGCCACGATCCGCTCCGAATTCGCGCGCACGCGAGATCGCCATCTGGATCAGCGCACCGGCAATAGGCGCGAGCAGCGCGACCGCAATGCCGGCGATCGGGTTCGTGGGACGCCCGTTTTCGTCGCGGCCGCCGAAGAACATGGCAAAGTTCGCGAGCGCGGAAATCGCGCCGGCCATAGTGGCCGAAATTGTCGAAATCAGAATGTCGCGGTGCTTCACGTGCGCCAGTTCGTGTGCCATCACGCCGCGCATTTCGCGCTCGGACAGCACCCGCAGAATCCCGGTGGTCGCGGCAACCGCTGCATGTTCCGGATTGCGGCCGGTGGCGAACGCATTGGGCGCGTCTTCGTCGATCAGATACACGCGCGGCATCGGCAAGCCGGCGCGTGTGGAAAGCTCGCGCACCATGCGGTAGAACTGCGGCGCGCTGGTTTCGTCGACTTCCTGCGCGTTGTACATGCGCAGCACCATCTTGTCCGAGAACCAATACGAAAAGAAATTCATGCCGAGAGCAATGACGAGCGCGATCGTCATGCCGCGCGTGCCGCCTATCACTCCGCCGATCACGATGAAAAGGGCCGTGATCGCGGCCATCAACATCGCGGTTTTGACCCAATTGAACATGTCTGCAACTCCTTGCCCTAATGCGGGGTTCATTTCCATGCCGCATCGCCGCGGCGCCTGATTGTAAGCTAAATGTTAGATATGGGCGCGCGCGGAAAATTCAATCACCTCGATGCGGTGGCGAGCTTGATTCCCAGGCCGACAAAGGCGCTGCCGACGCCGCGGTCCAGCCACTTCTTCACCGACGGCTTGCCGGAGAAACGCCGGGTGACACTACCGGCGATCCAGGCGACAAAGCTGTTCCACAGCATGCTCATCACGACGAATACGGCGCCCAGCGTGAGAAAAGCGAGCGCCTTGTGATCCGTGCCGGCGGTAACGAACTGCGGAAAGAAAGAGACGAAGAAAAGCACGACCTTGGGGTTCAGTACGTTTGTCCAGAAGCCTTGCAGGAACAGCTGGCGCAGCGACTTGGGAGCACCCGCCCCGCGCGCTTCGCCGCGGGCCTGGTCTTCGGCAGGTTTCGCGAAGATGAGGCGCACGCCGAGATAAATCAGATAGATCGCACCGACAAACTTGATGACAGTGAACGCCGTGGCCGACGCGGCGAGCAGCGCGGTCAAGCCGAACGCACACGCTAGCGAATGGATGCAGCACCCGGCCGATATTCCCAGCGCGGACATAAGCCCCGCGCCGCGGCCCTGCGCGACGCTACGCCCGACGATATAAGCCGTGTCAGGCCCGGGCGTCACATTCAGCAGAAAGACCGCGACGACGAAAAATTCGAAATGGGTGATGCCGAACATGAGGATCCTCGGAACATGAGCGTTTGCATGGAGGATTTTAACGCGCGGCGACTGTCGGGCGGGGCCGTTGAGCATCGGCCAAACGGACGATGTTCAGGGGCCGCCGACTGGTGTTACTTTGCTTCGGGAAGCTGGAAGCGCTGCCCCGCAGCCAGCGCGAAGCCCGCGAGGAATTCGCGTACCGGCAGACGTTTGCCGCCGGGCTTCTGCAATTGTGTGAGACGCAGCGCGCCGTCGCCGCAGGTCACGACGACCCCTTCGGCGGAAACGCTGGTGATCGTGCCGGGCGCATTCCCGTCTTGTGCAGGCTCGGGCGCCGCCGCCCAGATCTTGATCGACGTGCCGTCTTCGAGCGTGGCCACGCTGCCTGGAAAGGGATCGAACGCACGCACCTGGCGGGCGAGCACCGAAGCCGGGCGGCGCCAGTCGAGCGCGGCCTCGTGCTTGCCGATCTTTTCGGCGTAAGTCACGCCCTCAGCGGGTTGCGGCGTCGAGGTCAGCTTGCCATTGCGCTCCAGTTCGACGAGCGCCGCGACTATCAGCTTCGCGCCGTGTTCGGCGAGGCGGTCGTGCAACGTGGCGGTGGTCTCGTTCGCGGAAATCGGCGTGCGCACCTCGGAGATCATGGCGCCGGTGTCGAGACCGGCATCCATTTGCATCAACGTGATGCCGGTTTCAGCGTCGCCTGCTTCGATCGCGCGATGGATCGGCGCCGCGCCGCGCCAACGCGGCAACAGCGACGCGTGGATGTTGATGCAGCCAAGCGGCGCGATATCGAGCACTTCCTGCGGCAGGATCAGGCCGTAGGCTGCAACCACCATCACGTCGTGCGGCGTGGCGCGCAGGAGGTTGATGGCGGCTTCGGCCTCGGCCGGATATTTCCCTTCCCGGCGCAGCGACGGAGGCTGCGCGATGGCCAGCCCATGTTCCTCGGCGTAGCGCTTGACCGGGCTCGCCTGCAGTTTCATGCCGCGCCCGGCCGGGCGATCGGGCTGCGTCAGCACGAGCGGCACCGGAAAACCGGCGTCGTGAATTGCGGCCAGCGCGGCCGACGCAAATTCCGGCGTACCGGCAAAGACAACACGCAACGAATGGCTCATGAACGGGGGCGAAAGCAGGAAGCGGAATGAACGCGCATTACATTGCGTGGGCGAGCTTTTTCATCTTGCTCTTGATGCGCGTCTGCTTCAGCGGCGACAAATACTCGACGAACACGCGGCCCATCAGGTGATCCATTTCGTGCTGGATGCACACGGCGAGCAAACCCTCACAGTCCATTTCGAAGGTTTCGCCCTTTTCGTTCAGGGCACGCACGCGCACTTTCTCGGCGCGCTCGACGTTGTCGTAAATGCCCGGCACCGACAAACAACCTTCTTCCGACAGCTTTTTCTCGCTGCTGGACCAGACGATTTCCGGATTGATGAAAGCAAGGAGTTGATCATGCGCGTCTGACACGTCGATCACGATCACGCGCTCGTGCACGTCCACCTGGGTGGCCGCAAGGCCAACGCCGGGCGCCGCATACATGGTCTCGGCCATGTCCGCGACGAGACGGCGGATGCGGTCGTTGACCTGTTCGACCGGCTTCGCGACCTTGTGCAGGCGCTTGTCCGGGTAATTGAGAATGTTCAGTAAAGCCATGATTTCGAGTGTGATTTTTTCGACGCCGCTAGCCGTGTGAGGGCTCACGTTGGCCATTCGGCCAGGTTGTCGGCCCGTCGCAATACGCACACGATAGATGGTGTCGAACCGGTTCGATTCAACGCGCCAGATGCGCCAGACGACGAGCCCGCGCGGGTGGGCGCGGCGCCGCAGTTATTTCGGATGATGAAAATTTTAGCATGGCGCCCGCCTGCCCGCTGGCCCTGCACGAGGATCGCCCCGCAATGCACACCTTGCCTGCAACCCATATCGAACTCGCCGCGTGGCTGCGGCTTTCTCTCGCCGCGGGGCTGAAACCCGCGGCGCTGCGCCTGCTGCTGACCGCCTTCGGGTTGCCCGAAGCAATTCTCCAGCAGGACCATGAAACGCTCGCCGCGATCGCCGGCGAGGCTGCGGCACGGGCCGCCCTTGCTCCCACCGGCCCTGAATTCGACGCTCAGCTCGACGCGGTAATCGCATGGCGCGAGCTTCCGGGCAACCATCTGGTTACGCTCGACGACCCGGCCTATCCGCCGGCCCTCCTCACCATGCCCGATCCACCTCCGTTGCTATATATAAAGGGCCGGCTGGAACTGTTGCATACACGAGCCGTCGCGCTGGTGGGCAGCCGCAGCGCCACGCCGCAAGGCATGGAAGACGCCGAACGGTTCGCGCGGACGTTTGCGGCGGCGGGCGTCACGGTCGTGTCGGGGCTCGCGCAAGGCATTGACGGAGCAGCTCACCGGGGCGCGCTCGAGGGCATCGGCAGCACGGTCGCCGTAATCGGCACCGGCGCCGATCTCGTCTACCCGGCTGCGCACCACGCTCTCGCCCGGCAAATCGCGATGCAAGGCGCCATTCTGTCGGAATGGCCGCTCGGCACCCCCGCACGCGCCGCCAACTTTCCGCAGCGCAACCGGCTGATCGCCGGGCTCGTGAGCGGTGTGCTGATCGTGGAGGCGGCCATGCGTTCCGGCTCGCTGATCACGGCGCGCCTCGCGAACGAGATGGGCCGCGATATCTTCGCGTTGCCGGGCTCGATCCACGCGCCGCTGTCGCGCGGCTGTCATCGCATGATCAAGCAGGGGGCGAAGCTCGTGGAGACGCCAGACGAGGTTCTGGAGGAATTGGGCTTCGTGAAAACCGCGCCCGTTCGGCCAGGCACCCGGCGGGATGGGGCGGCAACGCAGGCAGCCTGCTCCGCTGCATCCGCCAGTGCGGCAACCGCTCGTGCGCAGAGTGAAGAGTCGACGCAGGCACCGGCACCAGCGCGGGCACCTGACATGACCGGCTGCCGGGACCCGGACGCCCAGCGGCTGCTCGCCGCCCTCGGTTACGCCCCAACGCCCCTTGAAATATTGGCCACGCGCACCGAGATGGACTACGCCGTTCTACAAACCACGTTGCTGCAGCTGGAACTGGCCGGCGAGGTCAGCGCGCTGCCCGGCGGGCGTTACACCCGTGCGAGCCGAGGCCGGGCCGCCGCGAGCTGCTTTGACCCAGCTTGACCACTTTCCCGGATTGGCCATGCTACATTCGCGCCAAAGCATCCGACAAAGCACCTGAGGAACCACCATGCCCGCGCTGAATCTCGACACCGACCAAGACCGGATCGCCGAGCGCGTCAACGAGCCCGACACGCTGTTCGTTGCCTGCCTGTGTGCGCAATGGTGCGGGACCTGTCGCGAGTATCAGGAGGCGTTCGACAAGCTGGCCGAGCGGCATCCGGAAATCTGTTTCGCATGGATCGACATCGAAACGCATGCTGATCGCTTCGACGATCTCGATGTCGAGAATTTTCCCACCATCCTGATCGAAGACTCAGTAACGACGCGATTCTTCGGCACCGTTTTGCCGCAGGCAGCGATCGTGGAGCGGATGTTGTCGGATTTGACCGCCTTGCCAGGCGTGAGCGGCGCGCCGAAATTGCGGCCCGCGCTGACCGTCGCGTAAGAGCGAACGGCCGCCTGTACGCGCCGTTACGGCGCAGGCATTGCGGCCGGCGCGGTGCATGTTTGACGCGGCCCGGTCAGTTGCCGGGCGCGCAATTTTGATGGCGCGCTTTTATGGCAGTTGA
Source organism: Paraburkholderia sp. 22098 (assembly GCF_052045935.1). Lineage (NCBI taxonomy): Bacteria > Pseudomonadati > Pseudomonadota > Betaproteobacteria > Burkholderiales > Burkholderiaceae > Paraburkholderia > Paraburkholderia sp. 22098. Next base: position 427,113 of record NZ_JBQEPV010000001.1, read on the forward strand.
CACGCCGCGTTCGCGCCGTGTGCTATAAAGCGGTCGTTAATGGGTCGCAAGGTCGCAAACGAGGGTCGCGCCAGAAGGGCGCGCTCAAGGCCACCAACCCGGATATACCAACCTCACATCGAGTCATGTCCAAAGCACTGATCATCGCCGAAAAGCCTTCCGTCGCGAACGACATCGCGCGCGCTTTGGGCGGTTTTACCAAGCATGACGAATACTACGAGAGCGACGAGTACGTGCTCTCTTCGGCAGTGGGTCACCTGCTGGAAATCGCCGCGCCCGACGAGTACGAAGTCAAACGCGGCAAGTGGAGCTTCGCCAACCTGCCCGTCATTCCGCCGCATTTCGATCTGAATCCGATCGCCAAGAGCGAGTCGCGCCTGAAGGTGCTGACCAAGCTGCTCAAGCGCAAGGACATCGACCGCCTCATCAACGCATGCGACGCGGGGCGCGAGGGCGAACTGATTTTCCGTCTCATCGCGCAACACGCGAAAGCGAAACAGCCGGTTCAGCGTCTGTGGCTGCAATCCATGACGCCGGCCGCCATCCGTGACGGCTTCGCGCGTCTGCGCAGCGACGAAGAAATGCAGCCGCTCGCCGACGCCGCACGCTGCCGCTCGGAAGCCGACTGGCTCGTCGGCATCAACGGCACCCGTGCGATGACCGCGTTCAACAGCAAGGGCGGCGGCTTCTTCCTGACCACGGTCGGTCGGGTACAAACGCCAACGTTGTCTATCGTCGTCGAACGCGAAGAGAAAATTCGCCGCTTCGTGCCGCGAGACTACTGGGAAGTGAAAGCGGAGTTCGTCTGCGCGGCCGGTTTCTACGAGGGCCGCTGGTTCGACCCGAAGTTCAAGCGCGACGAGTTCGACCCGGAAAAGCGCGACTCGCGTCTGTGGGCGCTGCCCGCGGCCGAGACGATCGTGGCCGCATGTCGCGGCCAGATCGGTACGGTGAGCGAGGAATCGAAGCCGTCCACGCAGTTGTCGCCGGCGCTCTTCGACCTCACGAGCTTGCAGCGCGAAGCGAACGGCCGCTTTGGCTTCTCGGCCAAGAACACGCTGGGCCTCGCGCAGGCGCTGTACGAAAAGCACAAGGTGCTGACCTATCCGCGGACCGACGCGCGCGCGTTGCCCGAAGACTATATGGATACGGTCAAGCAGACGCTCGGCATGCTCAAGGAGAGCAACAACTATCTCCCGTTCGCCAAGCAGGTGCTCGACAAGGGCTGGGTGAAGCCGAACAAGCGCATCTTCGATAACTCGAAGATCAGCGACCACTTTGCAATCATCCCCACGCTGCAGGCGCCGAAGAATCTGTCAGAGCCGGAACAGAAGCTCTACGATCTGGTGGTGAAGCGCTTCCTGTCGGTGTTTTTCCCGGCAGCGGAATTCAAAGTGACCACCCGCATTACCGAAGTGGTCGGTCATCACTTCAAGACCGAAGGCAAGGTGCTGGTCGAGCCGGGCTGGTTGCAGGTGTACGGTCGCGAAATCAGCGGTGAAGATGCCAACCTCGTGCCGGTGCAGAAGGACGAGAAGGTCAAGACCGACAAGATCGCCGCCCAGCAACTCGTGACGAAACCGCCTGCACGCTACAACGAAGCCACGTTGCTGTCCGCAATGGAGGGCGCGGGCAAGCTCGTGGAAGACGACGAGTTGCGCGAGGCAATGGCCGCAAAGGGGCTCGGTACGCCTGCCACGCGCGCCGCCATCATTGAAGGTCTGCTTGGTGAGAAGTATCTGATCCGCGAAGGCCGCGATCTGATTCCAACTGCGAAGGCATTCCAGTTGATGACGCTGCTGCGCGGGCTCGGTGTGAAGGAATTGACCGCGCCGGAGCTCACGGGCGAGTGGGAATACAAGCTGTCGCAAATGGAACGCGGCAACCTGCCGCGCGACGCATTCATGCAGGAAATTGCCCGCATGACGCAGACCATCGTCAAGCGAGCAAAAGAATACGATTCCGACACAATCCCCGGCGATTACGCGACATTGCAAACGCCGTGTCCGCACTGCGGCGGCCAGGTGAAGGAGAATTACCGTCGCTTCGCGTGCTCGAAGTGCGAATTCTCGATTTCGAAAATCCCCGGCGGCCGCCAGTTCGAGATCGAGGAAGTCGAGGAACTGCTGAAGAACAAGACGATCGGTCCGCTGTCGGGTTTCCGCAGCAAGATGGGCCGTCCGTTCTCGGCGATTCTCAAGCTTTCACTTGACGACGAGATCAAGAACTACAAGCTCGAGTTCGACTTTGGTCAGGACGCGGGCGGCGAAGACGGCGAACCGCCTGACTTCTCCGACCAGGAATCGGTAGGCGCATGTCCTAAGTGCAAGGGCCGCGTGTTCGAGCACGGCATGAGCTACGTCTGCGAGAACTCGGTCGCGAGCCCGAAAACTTGCGACTTCCGCTCGGGCAAGGTGATCCTGCAGCAGGAGATCGCCCGCGAGCAGATGGCGAAGCTGCTCGAAGAAGGCCGCACCGACTTGCTGACCAACTTCAAGTCGTCGCGCACCGGCCGTAACTTCAAGGCGTTCCTCGTCAAGCAGAACGACGGCAAAATCGGCTTCGAATTCGAGAAGAAAGAGCCTTCGGCCAAGACGGCGGCAAAGACCGCCGCGGCAAAGTCAGCCGCAAAGGCTGGAACAGAGATCGAATCGGACGAAGGCGACGCGACGGTCGCGGTAAAGGCAGCGCCGGCGGCGAAAAAGGCCGCGGCGAAGAAAGCGCCGGCAACCAAAACCGCTGCGGCAAAGAAGGCGCCAGCCAAAAAGACGGCGGCTCGAAAGACGGGCTCCTGATTGGGCGACGAAGCGGGCGTGCACGGTCTCTGCGCCGCTGCCCGCCCGATTCGAGTTGACGATAAAAAAGCGCGATCACCAACGGTGACCGCGCTTTTTTCACGCCTTGCCGAACGCGCTTGTATTTGCGCGGCCTGGACTCTCGAACGGCGCCTTTACAGTGGGGTCAACGCCGAGAGCCGCGTGCGGTTCGAAGTCTTCGCCAACGTCTTGGGCACCGGTGACAGCTCGCTGTCCAGCAGTCGCGACAGCGGTTCGGCGCCATCGAAGGCTTCGGGCGGCATGGACGAATCCGCCGCTTCGAATGACGTCTGCGATGCCGGCCGCCCGACCCCGTCTTTGATCCACTGTTCGCCGAGCAAGCTGTTCGGCGTCTGGCTGAAATGCTCGACCAGGTGATCGATGAACGTGCGCACCTTCGCGGGCAAGTGACGGCGGCTCGGATACGCGATATTGATCTCGACTTGCGGCAAACGGTAGTCGCCGAGCAAGCGCACCAGCCTGCCGCGCGTCATGTCGCGGCCGATCAGGTAACTCGGCAGAATCGCAATGCCCATGCCGAGCAGCGCAAACTGACGCAGCATCTCCGTATTGTTTGCCACGATCACGTTCGACGGACGCACCCGCACTTCGCCTTCCGGGCCAGTAAATACGCGCTCGTCGCCCCAATATTCCGACGGCAGGCTCAGGCACGGATGCTCCAGCAAATGCTCGGGACGCGTAGGCGTGCCGTGCTTTTCCAGATACGCAGGCGTTGCGCACACGGTCATGCAGCCCGTGGTCAGACGCCGCGTGACAATGCTCGCGCTGCGCATTTGCCGGGCAATGACGACACCCACGTCGAAGCCTTCTTCCACCAGATCGACCTGACGGTCGACCAGCGTCACGTCCGGAATGACTTTTGGATACCGTTCCGCGTACGTCTGCAGCACCGGAGCCAGATTGTGCAGGCCGAACACCACCGGCGCGACGATCCTCAAGGTGCCGACGGGCTCGTGATTTCGCGCGACCACCATCTGCTCGACGTCTTCAAGTTCGTCGAGAATCTGGCGCGCCCGCTCGAGATAAACCTGACCCGACTCGGTCAGGGACAAGCTGCGAGTTGTTCTGTTGAGCAGCCGCGTGCCTAGACGCCCCTCCAGGTCGGCAACGTGACGGGTGGCAACTGCGTTGGAAATATCCATCGCGCTCGCGGCGCGGGCAAAACTGCCGAGATCCGCCACCTTGACGAAAACTCGCATCGACTGCAAATGGTCCATATGACAACTCCTGCCGTGTTACGGCTTCCTGACAATTGGTGATAACCAGTGGAAGCGAACTAGGGATTCTCCTACGACTCGCGCAATCGTGCAGAAGTTGCCCGCAAAAGCGGAAATTTCGTCAATTTTCGTGCGACTGTGCGCCCTAATGTGGGGCGCGAATGTCGATTGTTCCGCAAACGGAAACAAACGTGCTGCGGCGCAGCTTGGGACAGGCGGTTGTGCGAATAGACACGGCTCGCGCGCGGCGCCGGTTCGCGCACCGTGTTTCGCAGCCGACACGGACAAAAAGCAAAAAAGCCGCCCGAAGGCGGCCTCCAATTGATAGTGACCACTCACATGGCTAGGCGGCCAACTTGCTCTCCAATTGAGTCTTGGCTTGCGTCAATGCCGGCGGCAAGCCTTGCTGCAACGTGTCGAAGAGTTCTGCATGAAGCGCGAGTTCAGCGCGCCAGGCTGCGTCGTCGACGGAGATGACTTGTTCGAACTGCTCGCGGCTAAAGTCCAAACCGCTCCAGTCGACGTCCTCGTACCGCGGCGACGTGCCAAACGCATGCTCTTCGCCCTGCGCGGTGCCCTCGATGCGGCCGACCATCCAGCCAAGCACGCGCATGTTTTCGCCGAAGCCCGGCCAGACGAACTTGCCGTCGGCACCCTTGCGGAACCAGTTGACGCAAAAGATTTTCGGCAGCTTCGCGTTCATCTGCTGCAAGCGCTCGCCCGTCTTCAGCCAATGGCCGAAGTACTCGCTCATGTTGTAGCCGCAGAACGGCAGCATCGCGAACGGATCGCGCCGCACGACGCCCTGTTGCCCGGCGGCCGCGGCGGTGGTCTCGGAGCCCATGGTCGCCGCCATGTAGACGCCCTCGACCCAGTTGCGCGCCTCTGTGACGAGCGGCACCGTGGTCGACCGGCGACCGCCGAAGATGAACGCGTCGATCGGCACGCCCGCCGGGTTTTCCCAGTCCGCGTCGATAGACGGACATTGCGACGCCGGCGCCGTGAAGCGCGCATTCGGATGGGCGGCCTTGCGCCCGCTCTCTTTCGCGCTCGCCGGCGTCCAGTCTTTACCTTGCCAGTCGATCAGGTGCGCGGGCGGTTCGTCGGTCATGCCTTCCCACCAGACGTCGCCGTCGTCGGTGAGCGCCACGTTGGTGAAAATCACGTTTTCCTTCAACGTGGCCATTGCGTTGAAGTTGGTCTTCTCACTCGTGCCGGGGGCCACGCCGAAGTAGCCTGCCTCCGGATTGATCGCGTACAGACGGCCGTCCTTGCCTGGTTTTATCCACGCGATATCGTCGCCGATGGTGGAAATCTTCCAGCCGTTCAGCCCTTCTGGCGGAATCAGCATCGCGAAGTTGGTCTTGCCGCACGCCGACGGGAACGCCGCCGCCACGTGATGTTTGCGTCCCTCAGGTGAAGTCACGCCGAGAATCAGCATATGCTCGGCAAGCCAGCCTTCGTCGCGGCCCATTGTCGATGCAATGCGCAGCGCAAAGCACTTCTTGCCCAGCAACGCGTTGCCGCCATAACCGGAGCCATAGCTCCAGATTTCGCGTGACTCGGGAAAATGGACGATGTACTTGGTTGGGTTGCACGGCCAAGGCACGTCTTTCGCACCTGCCTCGAGCGGCGCGCCGACCGAATGCACGCACGGCACGAACTCGCCGTCTTCGCCGAGCACGTCGTACACCTTGCGGCCCATGCGCGTCATGATGCGCATGTTGGTGACCACATACGGACTGTCGCTCAATTCGACGCCGATATGCGCGATCGGCGAACCCAGCGGGCCCATGGAGAACGGAACCACATACATGGTGCGGCCACGCATCGCGCCGTCGAACAGGCCATCGAGCGTTTCGCGCATTTCTTGCGGCGCGACCCAGTTGTTAGTCGGTCCTGCGTCTTCCGGACGTTGCGCACAAATGAACGTGCGATCTTCGACACGCGCGACATCGGAAGGATCGGACCACGCGAGATATGAGTTGGGACGTTTGGCGGGATTGAGCTTTCTGAGCGTGCCGGCTTCGACCATCTGTGCGCACAGACGGTCATACTCTTCCTGCGATCCGTCGCACCAGACGATCTTATCCGGCTTGGTCATAGCGGCAACGCGCTGGACCCAGTCGATCAGTTTTCGATGTTTGACCCACGCGGGCGCTTCTACTGACGCTTTGACTGTGGGTTGTCCTTCGAATGATGGATGATTCATCGACTTGTCTCCGTTTGTAGTGAATAGGAAAACGGTACAAGCCCGGCGATGCTGCATGCGAGAGGCATTTAATTGGTTGCGCCAGTTCTACGAACCGACGCGCAATTGCGCAGGTCATCACGGGCTTCAACACAGTCTGTTGGGCCGATACGCGCTGGACAGGCGTTGCAACCGTCTGTAAAGCGGCTTGCCTCAACACGCAACAAACTGTTAAAAACGATGTCAATCGGCCTTGCCGTCACGCTGTCGTTCTATGCGGCAGCTTCTACGGTAAGGCAATCAGCCAGACCGCCATGTGACCTGGGTCACATGATGGGACAGTCAGCATAACATTCCGTTCCGCACCAACCTGGTGCCATGCAAGACACATACCATGAAGATTGCCATCCTCGACGATTATCAGGACGCCGTTCGCAAGCTCGACTGCTTTCAATTACTGGCCGACCATGAGGTCAAAGTTTTCAATAACACCGTCCGCGGACTCGGCCAACTGGCGAGCCGTCTCTCGGAGGTCGACGCGCTTGTTCTGATTCGGGAACGCACTCGCATTAGCTCACAACTCCTCGATAAACTGCCTCGTTTGCGCATGATCAGCCAGACGGGCAAGGTATCCAATCACATCGATCTCGGCGCTTGTACGGAACGCGGTATTGCCGTGCTGGAAGGCAGCGGCTCACCGATCGCGCCCGCGGAACTCACGTGGGCTCTCATCATGGCGGCGCAGCGGCGCATTCCGCAATACGTGGCGAACCTTAAGCAAGGAGCCTGGCAGCAGTCGGGGCTGAAGACCTCGGCACTGCCGCCGAATTTTGGGCTGGGTCAGGTGTTGCGCGGTCAGACGCTGGGCATCTGGGGCTATGGCAAGATCGGGCGGCTCGTCGCCGGCTACGGCAAGGCGTTCGGCATGAACGTATTGATCTGGGGCCGCGAGCATTCGCGCGAAGCCGCTCGCGAGGATGGTTATGGCGTGGCCGAGAGCCGCGAAGCGCTGTTCGAGCAGAGCGACGTGCTGTCGCTGCATCTTCGTTTGCATGACGACACACGCGGCATCGTCAAGCAGGAAGACCTGATGCGCATGAAGCCGACCGCGTTGCTCGTGAACACGAGCCGCGCCGAACTGCTCGACGAGAACGCGCTGGTCAATGCGCTTTCGCATAACCGTCCGGGCATGGTCGCAATCGACGTGTATGAAAGCGAGCCGATTCTGCAGGGCTACAGCCTGCTGCGCATGGAGAACGTGATCTGCACGCCGCACATCGGCTATGTCGAGCGCGAAAGCTACGAGCTTTATTTCAGCGCGGCGTTCAAGAACATCCTGGCTTTCGACGCCGGCGATACCGCCAGCGTGGCAAATCCCGAAGCATTGCAGGGCGGACGCCGGCGTTAAGCGGCGATTTCCAGCAGATCGGGGATGCGTTGGAGAAACGTCTCGCCGTCAGCACGGCCGAGGTTGTATGCATGCACCATCTGCGAAGGACTTGTGTAGTCCCAGCTCGAAATGGGCACCTTGCGCGATGGCTGCACGTATAGCCTTTGTTGCGCGCCGTGAGGCACGACGAACATTTGCGGCCGCGGATAGAGACGCGTGACCATCACGAGTACGTTGCCGGGCGCGTCGGCGTCGAGCGCGCCGACGGGCACGTTGTCGACCAATCCGCCGTCGAGCACCGGCCGGCCATTGCGCCGCAAGACCGGCGTGAAGGGTGGCGTGCTCGACGACTGGAGGATCAAGTCCGCAAGATCTTCGACGGTCGCGCAATCTTGCGCGCGCACGAATTCCGGATGAAAACCAAGCGTCTGGCCCAGCGTAGGGTGCAGCGTCTTACGCACGTATTTTTCGATGTTGTACGCGATCAGGCCGGCCACCACCGCGCTGCGCGCACCCAGCCAGCGCGGCAGATGCGAAACGCCGATGCGAATTTCCGGCGCTTGCGCGAGTGATGAAAACTTCTCACCGTAAATGTCGAGCAACGCCTGACGGTAGATGCGGTAATGCGGAAACACCGATTCGCCGCGCAGCAGGTTGCCCCAATAGGCGTTGCGCGAATTGTGACGTAGCGCGTCTTCGTAGTAGCGCATGACCCACTGTGAGTCGCGCGTGTAGAGCATGCACGCGGTCGCGGCGCCAGCGGAAATGCCGGCGATCACGCGTGGACGAATGCGCAACTCCGGCTGCACGACGTCCCAGAAACCCGCCTGCCACCAGCAACGATTGCCGCCGCCCGCGAACACAACCTGATCGAACATCTCGATACCCTCTAGTGCTGTCTGGCGCGCGTTTTATGCGAGCAACGCGTAGGTCGTGGTTGCGTGAACGGCCATATTGCCGGTCTCGTCCAGCAGCTCGACTTCGCCGAACACGAGATTGCGGCCGAGACGCAGCACGCGGGCGGTGATCAGCACATCGCCGTTGCGCACAGCACGCATGAAGCTGATGTTGAGCGACACGGTTGTCATCGGCTTAAAGCCGCCGAGCGCGGCCGAAATGGCGACGATCATCGCCGTGTCGGCCGCCGCCATGAACACCTGCCCGCAGATGACGCCGCCTGAATGACGCAGTTCGCCCGAAAAAGGCAGGCGAAGCGTGGCGCTGTCCGCGTCGACTTTGACGGGGGTCAGCGTCAGCGAACGGACCCAGGGCGCGAGGACGCGGTCGAGCAATTCGGTGATCTCTTTGTCATCCATGGCAATTCCCCGTTGAAAGCCGCGCTGCGCAGAAGCGGCGAGTGTCCGCGACATGATACCGGGACGCCGAAGGCGGCGCGTTCTCGCGGGCGCCCGTTTTGGCGAGCGAGGACTCTATTGGATCGAAGCGGTATTTTTAAGAAATCTGCTAAAGGGGCTTGGCAATGGATGGAACATGCTGCATAATTTCGCTTCTGTTGGGGCGTTAGCTCAGTTGGTAGAGCAGCGGACTCTTAATCCGTAGGTCGAGTGTTCGAGTCACTCACGCCCCACCAAAGAATTTCAAAGGCCGGTTAGCGAAAGCTAACCGGCCTTTTTCGTTTGCTGAGGCGCGCGCGGATAGACCGCGGTAGCGCCTCGCACCTCTCTGTCGAAAACACCGGAAAGCAGGACTTCCCCGACCGGCCGGCCCGCCCACCGCCTCGCCGCGCCCAACGCCGCACCCAAATCCGCCCGCAAAAAAATTTCCCATGCGTAACGAATTATTGCGAACTATTATCATCCGTGTAATGATACTGATTCTCATTTGAGAACAAGACGATGGGTCCATCACCTCCTCGGGCAGGCAGACCGCCTGTCGGTGCCGCACGGGCGCTGGCATCCGTCGAATCAGAAAAATAGCGACAACGACAGGGTTATCGATGTTCCGAAACACGCCTCTCGCGGCGGCCGTTCTGGTCGCGTTCGCGACGCCGCTCTACGCTCAATCGACCGCAACGCCCGCGACCGGCGCCCAACCGGGGTCTCCCGCCTCCGCGTCGAGCGTAAGCGCGGAAAGCGCCACATTGCCCACCGTCAAGGTGACGGGCCAAAACAGTCGGTCCGCGGACTTCGCGCCTGACGTCTCCAGCGTCGGCGCAAAAGTGCCGACCGCGCTGCGCGACATTCCGCAAGCGGCGGTCGTGGTGCCGAAGGCCGTGCTGCAATCGCAGGCCGCAAGTTCGTTCACCGACGCGCTACGCAACGTGCCCGGCATCACGATCGGTGCCGCTGAAGGCGGGCAGATCGGCAACAACATCAACCTGCGCGGCTTTTCGGCGCGCACCGACATCTACCTCGACGGCTTCCGCGATCGTGGCCAGTACTATCGCGACACGTTCAACCTCGAATCGATCGACGTGCTGTATGGCCCGTCGTCCCTGTACTTCGGGCGCGGCTCCACGGGCGGCGTCATCAATCAGGTCAGCAAGCAACCGACGCTCAAACCACGCGCCGATGTCTCCCTGCAGGGCGGCACGCACGACCGCTACCGCACGACGGTCGACCTGGACACGCCGATCACATCGACGTCCGCATTCCGGATCAACGCGTTCGGCCAAAGCTTGGGCTCGTCGCGCGACGTGATGAAGAGCAAGGACTACGGCGTCGCACCCGAAGTGAAATTCGGCATCGGCACGCCCACGGAAATCACGCTGTCCGCGCTGATCCAGCACAACCGCGATCAGCCCGACTACGGCATTCCAGCGCTCAACGGTCATCCCGCGCCGGTGAATCGCGGCACGTTCTACGGCTTCACCGACGACCGCACCATCCAGGACGTGCAGACACTGAACGCCCGCATCGAACACCGCTTCAACGACAACCTCAAGCTGCGCAACCAGACCCAGTTCAGCCACTACAGCACGGAAGCACGCGCGACGAACGCGGCGTCGGTGCTCACAGGTCCGCTGCCCACCTCGACGGCGTTGACCAACGGCAACTACACGACGATCGATCCATCGCGACTGTTCGTGAAGCTGCAGGGCAAGGACCGCAACATCAACGACCACTCGGTCTACAACTCGACAGACGTCGAGGCCAAGTTCAACACCGGCTTCATCAAGCACGATGTCGTCGCGGGCGTCGATCTGAGCCACGAGACGTACAGCAATCAGAGTTTCGCCACCACCACGCCGGGCCTGCCGGCGAACACGATCGCTATCGTGCCGCTCGTCGACCCGACTTATACGACGCGCCCGTCGAACGCGAAAACCGTCGCGACGAACCTTGCGGAGTCGAGCGCGAACGGCGTCGGCATCTACGCGAACGACACGGTGTCCATCGGCGAACATTGGAAGATCGTGGGCGGCCTTCGCTGGGACCGTTACGAAGCGTCGATTCATAACTCGATCAATGCGCCTTCATACGCCACCCAAACGAACTACTTCACGAGCGTCCGCGGCGGCGTGATCTGGCAGCCGGCCGACTGGCAGTCCTACTACGTGTCGTACGGTACGTCGTTTAATCCTTCGCTCGAAGCGCTCACGCTCACGAACAACACGCAGAGCCTGCCGCCCGAGCACAACAAGTCGTATGAGGTCGGCGCCAAGTGGGATCTGCTGGGCGGCGGCCTGTCCGTCACCCAGTCGCTCTTCAACATCGAGAAGACGAACGCGCGCACGCTCAATGCGGACGGCAGTTACACGCTCGACGGCGACGTCCGCGTACGTGGCTATCAGCTTGGCCTTGCGGGCCACATCACCGACAAATGGCAAGTGTTCGGCGGTTACACGTACATGGACGCGACGATCCTGAAGGCGCTAGACGGCACGACCGGCAAGACGCCAGCGAACACGCCGCGCAACATGCTGACGTTGTGGACGACGTATGCGTTCACGCCGCATTGGGAAATCGGCGGCGGCCCGATCTACACATCGTCGCGTTATGCCGCGAACAACAATTTCGTGAAGGTCGGCGGCTACACGCGTTGGGATGCAATGGCCGCTTATCACGCGAAAAAGTACGACGTCCAGTTTAACGTGCTGAATCTCACGGACAAAAACTACTACGACGCGCTGATTCCGTCCGACGGCGGACGCGCGGTGCCAGGCAACGGCCGCACGTTCCTCGCGACGTTAAACTACCGGTTCTTCTGATCGCCGGAACGAGCGACCAACGTCACTCACGCCGCGCGCTTTGCCGCTCCGTCAGGCAGCGGGAAAGCGCGCGGTTTCGCAGGAAAGTCCAACCATGATTGTCTCGATACCTGACGTATTCAGCCCCGCCGACGCCGCCGCCATGCGCGCGCATCTCGAAGCGTCGACAGACGCGTGGGTGGACGGCCGCGCGACGGCCGGCTATCAGGGCGCGCCAGTCAAGCGTAATCAGCAGATCGCGGAAGGCTCGCCGATTGCGCTGGAAATGGGCGACCGGATCATCGCGGCGCTCGAGCGGCACCCGCTCTTTATCAGCGCGGTGCTGCCGAACAAGGTCTATCCGCCGCTGTTCAACCGCTATGAAGGCGGTATGCATTTCGGCAGTCATGTGGACGGCGCCATTCGTCTCGTGCCCGGCAGCGGCGCGCGCGTACGCACAGACGTCTCGGTCACGCTCTTCCTCACGCCGCCCGACGAGTACGACGGCGGCGAACTGCTGATCGAAGACACCTTCGGCGTACAGGAAGTGAAGTTGCCCGCCGGTCATGCAATCGTCTATCCCGGCACCAGTCTCCACCAGGTGCGGCCCGTCACGCGCGGCGCGCGCGTGTCGAGCTTCTTCTGGGCGCAAAGCCTCGTGCGCGACGATACGCGGCGCGCGATGCTGTTCGACATGGACGGCGCGATCCAGCGTCTGAACGCGTCGAACGCGGACGATGCCGCGCGTCGCACGCTCGTCGGCTGTTATCACAACCTGCTGCGCATGTGGAGCGATACGTAAAGTCGTACTAAACGGCGGATTTGTCCTGCAAGCTGGCTAGAGCGGCGCGCATTTTTGTCCTACGCTTTAAGCGCGACGCGTAGCGCATCGGTATTTCGGCATCGCAGCATCCAGCGAAACACTCTGCATTCGCTGCGTTCGCATGGTCCTCCCGCGCAAATACAGTCCAACTGGCAGGAGGCAGATGTGAGACAAGCAATTGCCTGATGGAACGCTCAGGCAGCCCGGGGACCGCCTCCTCGACGAGCGGCATCGGTGCCCGGCGCACCCTCATGGAGGAAGACGATGTCGATTCGACTTGGAGAAGAAGCCCCCGATTTCACTGCCGAAACCACCGAAGGCACGATTCATTTCCACGAATGGATCGGCGACCATTGGGTGATTCTGTTTTCGCATCCAAAGGATTTCACGCCGGTATGCACCACTGAGCTTGGCTATATGGCCGGCCTCAAACCCGAATTCGACAAGCGCAATACGAAGATCATCGGTCTGAGCGTCGACCCCGTCAGCGATCACAAGAACTGGGTGAAGGATATCGAAGAGACGCAGGGCCACGCGGTCAACTACCCGCTCATCGGCGATGCGGACCTGAATGTCGCGAAGCTCTACGACATGATTCACCCGAACGCGAGCGGCGGCACGCGCACCGCAGCCGACAACGCAACGGTACGCTCGGTGTTCATCATCGGACCGGACAAGAAGGTCAAGGCGATGCTGGTGTATCCAATGAGCGCAGGGCGCAACTTCGACGAAGTACTGCGTCTGCTCGATTCGCTGCAGCTGAACGCAAAACATACGGTGGCGACGCCCGTGAACTGGAAGCCCGGAGACGATGTGATCATTCCGACATCCGTCTCGAACGATGACGCAATGAAGAAGTACCCCGAAGGATTCAAGACCGTGAAGCCGTATCTGCGATTCGTCACACAGCCGCAGTAGTTTTGCAGTGCAATGAACCAGGCGCATTGCATGCGCCTGGTCTTTTTCGACGACGCGGGCCACGGAGCAAAATCGTGTTGATCTTCCGGCAGCTATTCGACCAGCAATCGTCGACATACACCTATCTTCTTGCCGACGGCGCTACGCGCGAGGCCATCCTTATCGATCCGGTTTTCGAGCAGGTGCGCCGCGATACCGCGCTTATCGAGGAACTCGGGCTGCATCTGCTGTACACGATCGACACGCACGTGCACGCCGATCACGTGACGGGCGCGTGGCTACTCAAACGGCGCACAGGTAGCCAGATTGCGATATCGGCTGCGAGCGGCGCGCAAGGCGCCGACCGGTATCTGAACCATGGCGAGCAATGCGTGTTCGGCTCGCGCCATCTGGAAGTTCGCGCGACGCCTGGTCACACAAATGGCTGCATCAGCCTCGCGCTCGACGACGGCAGCATGATGTTCACCGGCGATTGCCTGTTGATAAGAGGCACGGGCCGCACCGATTTTCAGCACGGCGACGCGCACGCGATGTTCCGCTCCGTCCAGAACCAGATATTCATTCAGCCGGACACGTGCCTGCTTTACCCTGCCCACGACTATCGCGGCCTAACGGTCACGAGTGTCGGCGAAGAGCGGCGTTTCAATCCGCGCCTCGGCGGTGAGCTATGCGAAGACGATTTTGTGGGGTACGTAACGAACCTGCGTCTGCCGCATCCGAAGCAGATCGACATTGCGGTGCCGGCGAACCTCAAGTGCGGCGTCGCCACGAGCGACCCGACACAGACCGCCGAACCGGAGTGGGCGCCGCTCGCCTACACCTTTGCGGGCATCTGGGAAATCAGTCCGCAATGGCTCGAGGACAATCTCCGCTCTGTGCAGATCGTCGACGTTCGCGAGCCCGATGAATTCAACGGACCACTCGGCCGCATTCCCGCGGCCCAGCTCATTTCCCTTGGCGATCTCGCCGCGCGTGCGAGTGAGCTTAAGCAAGAGCGTCCGATCGTTGCGGTGTGCCGTGCGGGCGGCCGTTCTGCGCAAGCCACGGTAATACTGCGGCAAGCAGGATTCAACGACGTCGCGAATCTCGCGGGCGGCATGCTGCGTTGGCGCGCGGAAGGCCGCGTCGTTGAAAACGCCGGGATGTAGCTCGCGCAGCAATTTTCTTCTATACGTTCCGGCGTTGCGACTCGCGCACGCGCTACGTCGCAGTACGCGAGCCAAGACCCGCAGCGGTTACTTCGCCGAAATGTCGATATCGCCCAGGTATTTCGCCGCGAGTGTTTTGACGGTGCCGTCGGCCTGCACCTTTGCAATCGCCGCGTTCAGCCGCTCGCGCAGCGCCGTATCGCCTTTTCGGATGCCGTATGCGATACCGCTGCCCAGAATCTTGTCGTCACGCACCGGCTGACCGACGAACGCGTAGTCCTTGCCGTTGGGCTTCGACAGAAAACCGGTTTGGCCCGCGGGCGCCAGCACGAGCGTTGCGTCGAGACGTCACGCGACGAGGTCCGTGTACACCTGGTTCTGATCCTGATACGGGACGACGGTGACGCCAGCCGGTTCCCAATGCGCCTTCGCGAACGTCTCCTGAATCGACGCCTGCAACACGCCCACGCGTTTGCCTTTCAACGCTTCGGGCGTGGGCAGCAAACCGCTGTCGCGCTTTGCGATCAGTTGCGTCGGCACGCGATAGACAACCGTGGTGAAATCGATCGTCTGACGGCGCTGGTCCGTTGCGTTCATCGCCGAATTGATCGCGTCGAATTTGCGGCCTTGCAGCGCCGGAATCAAACCGTCGAACGACGTCTCGACCCACTTGCACGTCATATGCGCAGCGACGCACACAGCATTGCCGACGTCGATATCGAGACCTTGCAATTCGCCGTTAGGACCTTTGGATTCGAACGGCGGATACTGCGCTTCGAGCCCGAAACGCAGCGTCGATGTATCGGCGGCAACGGCAGCAGACGAGGCCGCCACCGATGCGAATGCGCAGGCCAGCGCCAAAAGAGGCTTGAGCAGTTTCATAGCAGGTCCCTTCTCTTTAGTTTCGTTGTAGTGCAAGCACGCTTCGTGTGGATGTAATACGGCGCGACGATCATACTGCGTTCAAAATACACCGCCAGCGCGGCCGATGTGCAGGCAGTTTCAGATCTCGCACAAACGGCGCGCGCCTTCGATCAGCGTAGCGTCGTCTTTCGAAAAGCTCAGGCGAATCAGGCCCGAATCAGTGCCGTCGCTGTAAAACGCGGACAGCGGAATCGTCGCGACGCGCGCATCGCGAATCAGGCGCAACACGAAATCGCTGTCGCTCTCATCGGAGAATCCGCGAAAGCGCGCGAGCATAAAGAAGCTGCCTTCGCTCGGCAACAACTCGAAGCGCGATCCGGAAAGCGCGTGCGCGAGTAGATCGCGCTTTTGCTGATAGAACGCGGACAAGCCGAGGTAACTCTCGCGATTGGACAGGGCGTCGACGAAAGCGTACTGCATTGGTGTATCGGCGGAAAACACCATGAACTGATGCACTTTGCGAATCTCGTTCATCAGTTCGGCGGGGGCGAGGCAATAGCCTACGCGCCAGCCGGTGACGTGATACGACTTGCCAAACGACGACACGATGACGCTACGTTCCGCCAATTCACTATGGCACGCCATGCTCTGATGTTTAGCGCCGTCGAACACTACGTGTTCGTAGACCTCGTCGGCGAGAATCACAATGTCCGTGTTGCGCGTGATCGCCTTCAATCGCGCGACGTCGGCTTCGCTGAACACGGTCGCGGTTGGATTGTGCGGCGTGTTGATGATGATCATGCGAGTCTTCGGCGTGATCGCGGCGGCGACCTCGTCCCAGTTCACACGAAAATCGCTCAGCGACAGTTTGATCGGCACGGGCGTCGCGCCTTGCAACCGGACGATCGGCCCATAGCTGTCGAACGAAGGCTCGAAGTAAATCACCTCGTCGCCTGGGTGCACCAGCGCACTGATTGTCGAATAAAGGCCTTCGCTCGCGCTCGCGATCACCGTGACCTCGCTCGCTGGGTCGTAGCGCACGCCGTAGAGCGTTTGCACTTTGTCGGCGAGCGCTTCGCGTAACGCCGCGATGCCGGCCATCGGCGCGTATTGGTTATGGCCGTCGCGCATCGCCTGCGCGACGCCGTCTACCAGCTTCGCGTCCGGCGCGAAGTTCGGCGCGCCCTGCGACAGGTTCAGCGCATCGTGTTGTGCGGCCAGTTGACCGATTACTGTGAAGATTGTCGTGCCAACGTCAGGCAATTTCGAGCGGGCTTGCGTAGCGCTCTGCATAAGGCTTCTCCCTGTCTCCATCCGGCGGCGGACTGGCGGGCGCGGATCGCGCGGCCGAACAATCCAGTCGAGTGCCGGTTGAGTGATTAGGCATCAGCCAAAGAACCGTCACAATCGAAACTTTGTCATGCGCGGCATGCGTTTATGTCATGGCATGCCCGAAGGCGCGCGAGCCCTCGGAAACGGCCGCACAGGATGTTCGACGGGAGAAGGACCCACCTGCGGCCGAAGACGAACGTCCTGTAGGTATGACCGGAGGTGATGCACTAGCAGTCGCGGGCGCAGCGTAGAAAGCGGCCAGCGCGACAACTGGTTCGAGCGAATGCGCCGCAGCAATGGTCACGGCGGGAGCGGTCAGCATCGCTATGCCGACGCGCCGCCCTCGCCACCTCGCCGCCGGATCAGGCGTCGTCCATCAAGCGGACCTTGACCTTCTTGCCCTTCACCTTGCCCGCGCTCAGCTTGCGCACGGCGTCTCGCGCAACGCTGCGTTCGACCGCTACATACGTCGACATCTCGGTCACATTGATCTTGCCGATCTGGGAGCCGGCGAAACCCGCCTCGCCGGTCAGCGCGCCGAGAACGTCGCCGGGGCGGATTTTTTCCTTGCGGCCGCCGAGAATCTGCAGCGTTTCCATCGGCGGCAATAGCGGCTCGTTGCTGGCCGCGGTCAGTTCAGACAGCTTATGCCATTCGACTTCGCGCTTTTGCGCCTGCTCGAGACTGCCGACACGCCCCATCTCGTTCATGCTCGCGAGGCTCAATGCCCAGCCCTCCTGATCGGCGCGCCCCGTGCGGCCAATCCGATGCACATGCACTTCCGGATCGGGCGTGACGTCTACGTTGATTACCGCCTCCAGTTGCGCGATGTCGAGGCCGCGCGCGGCGACGTCGGTCGCGACCAGCACCGAGCAGCTGCGGTTCGCGAACTGGATCAGCACCTGATTGCGTTCGCGCTGATCGAGTTCGCCATGCAGCGCGAGCGCATGAAAACCCTGGGCGCGCAAAACGTCCAGAAGATCGCGGCATTGCTGCTTGGTGTTGCAGAACGCCAGCGTGCTCACCGGACGATAGTGGTTCAGCAGCAGGCCGACGGCATGCAAACGTTCGTCTTCGGTCACTTCATAGAAGCGTTGACGGATCTTCGTATTGTCGTGCCGCTCGGCGAGCTTCACTTCCTTCGGATTTCGCAGGAATTGCTGACTGAGCTTGACGATGCCCTCAGGGTAGGTCGCCGAGAACAGCAGCGTCTGCCGCTCTTTAGGGCATTGTTTGACGACTGTTGCGATGTCGTCGAAGAAACCCATGTCGAGCATGCGGTCCGCTTCGTCCAGCACGAGTGTGTTCAGCGACTGCAAAGGCAGACTGCCGCGCTCAAGGTGATCCATGATGCGGCCCGGCGTGCCGACGACGATATGCGCGCCGTGTTCGAGGCTTGCGGTTTGCGGACGCATTGGCGTGCCGCCGCACAAGGTCAGCACCTTGATGTTTTCTTCCGCGCGCGCGAGACGGCGAATCTCCTGCGTGACCTGATCGGCGAGTTCGCGCGTCGGACATAGCACCATGGCCTGCACGGCGAAGTTGCGTGCGTCCAGACGCGCGAGCAGTGCCAGTGAAAACGCCGCGGTCTTGCCGCTGCCGGTTTTCGCCTGCGCGATCAGATCGTGGCCGGCGAGCGCGATCGGCAAGCTCGCGGCCTGGATCGGCGTCATCTCGACGTAGCCGAGTTGCGTGAGATTCGCGAGCGCGGCGGGCGGCAGTGGTAACTCACTAAACGGAGCGCCGGCGGTGGTGGGACTATTCATAGATGGTGACTCGTTATCGGCTTGGGGCCTGGGAACTATTCGGCGACGGGGCCGGGAAAGGGGCGGCCTTCCATCTGCTCGTACAGCACCGAGCCGTCGTCCCCTTCGAAGCGCTCGACATAATTGCGCGCGCCGCACATCGGGCAGCGGAATAGCAGACCCTGTCCCTCGTTCTTGATGACGACGTCCGACTGATCCCACTGTGCGCCGCAGGACTGATTTCTACATGTGAACACGTTGCTTCTCCAACTGGATTCGATTATTGATTCGACTGGACGCATCAACCGAGATGGGTGTGCCGCGCACGCGGCGCGCTCACGTCCATGTCGCTGAGACCTTGAACGATGCCGCAGTCTTCGACGGCCTGTTCGCCGTGGCATTGCTCACGCAGCGTGCGCAGTTGCGCCTTGAGTTGATGCAGTTCGTCGATGCGAGTATCGACGTGGGCAATATGCTCGTCGATCAGATCATTGATGCCGCGGCAGCCGTGACCCGGCGCGTCGGTGAGACGCAGCAGCGCGCGGATTTCGTCGTGAGTCATGTCGAGCGCGCGGCAGTTGCGAATGAAGCGCAGCCGCTCGACATGCTTCGCCGTATAGCTGCGGTAATTGGCCTCCGTGCGCTCCGCTTCGGGCAATAGCCCTTCCTTCTCGTAGAAACGGATCGTTTCGGTCGTGCAATGGGCGATTTTCGCCAATTCGCCGATTTTCATGGACCCTCCCGAGACCGGCCTTGACCTTGTAGTGGCTTCAAGGTGTTTACTAGACCACAAATCGAACGAGGAAGCCACCATGCCGCACGCTCACGAGGCAAATGCCGCAACCGCCACACAGCGCGACGCTTGCGCCCATAACCACGAAAAGCATCGACATGACCATGCGGATGGAGGCTGTTGCGGCGCCTCGGCCCATGCCCCCGCGCAGTTGGAGGCACAGTTGCGGCCGTCCGAAGCGATCGGCGACGACGTGCGCACCGCGATCCGCATCATGCAAATGGATTGCCCGACCGAAGAAGCGCTGATCCGCAAGAAATTCAGTCGCATGCCGGACGTTCGCAGCATGGAGTTCAATCTGATGCAGCGCGTATTGACCGTCGTGCACGCGCACGGCGCGCTCGACTCGATTCTCACCGCGCTTCGTTCGCTCGACTTCACGCCGGAGATCGCGGGTCCCGATTCACGGTCTTCGCAGCAAGGCGCTGAACAGCGCACTCAACCGGTCGCGCCTCGACAGCCGAAGCCTTGGTGGCCGCTTGCTTTCGCGGGCGTCGCCGCGGCAGCTTCAGAGGCCGCAGGCTGGCTCGGCGCGCCCGCCTGGATGGCAGCAAGTCTTGCGATCATCGCGATCGCTTCCTGCGGCCTGACAACGTACCGCAAGGGCTGGCTCGCCATTCGCCACGGAAACCTGAACATCAACGCGCTGATGAGCATTGCCGTGACCGGCGCATTGATCCTGCGCCAATGGCCTGAAGCGGCGATGGTGATGGTGCTCTTCACCGTCGCCGAACTGATCGAAGCAAAGTCGCTCGACCGCGCCCGCAATGCAATCCAGGGGCTGATGCAGCTCACGCCCGAAAAGGCGAGCGTTCTGCAACCCGACGGCACGTGGCGCCTCACCGATCTCAACGCGATCGCGACGGACGCGCTGGTTCGCGTGAAGCCGGGCGAACGGATTGCGCTCGACGGAGAAATCGTTGCAGGGCGTTCTAGCGTGGATCAGGCGCCCATCACGGGAGAAAGTCTGCCGGTGGACAAGACCATTGGAGATGCCGTATTCGCAGGCACCGTCAACCAGACCGGCTCGTTCGACTATCGGGTGACCGCGGCGGCCAGCAACACGACGCTTGCGCGCATCATTCACGCGGTTGAAGCGGCGCAAGGCACCAAAGCGCCCACACAACGTTTCGTCGATCAGTTCGCGCGCGTCTACACGCCATGTGTGCTCGCCGTTGCTCTATTGGTGGCGCTCGTGCCGCCGCTTTTTTTCGGCGGATTGTGGCAAGCGTGGATCTACAAGGCGCTGGTGATGGTGGTGATCGCGTGTCCGTGCGCGCTCGTGATTTCCACGCCGGTAACGATCGTCAGCGGTCTTGCCGCCGCCGCGCGCAAGGGCATTCTCGTCAAGGGCGGCACTTTCCTGGAACAAGGGCGCAAGCTGACCCGCGTGGCGTTCGACAAAACCGGCACGATCACGCACGGCAAACCGGTGCAAACCGATTTCGCGATGCTCGGCGATGCCGACGCCGATGCCGCACGTTGCCGCACGGTTGCCGCGAGTCTTGCGGCGCGCTCGGATCATCCTGTGTCGATGACAATCGCGGCGGCGGCAAAGAACGACGGCGTGGGCAACCTCACTGTCGATTCGTTCGAAGCGCTCCCGGGACGCGGCGTGCGCGGCGAGATAAACGGCGTGACGTACTGGCTGGGCAATCATCGGCTTGCTGAAGAACTCGGGCAGTGCTCGCCTTCACTTGAAGCGCGGCTCGGCGCGCTCGAACGTCAAGGCAAGACGGTGGTGTTGTTGAGCGACGCCGGGCGCGTCCTCGGGCTGTTCGCAGTGGCGGATACGGTAAAGGAGACAAGCTCCGCCGCCATTGCCGAGTTGCACCGCGCTGGCGTCGCCACGGCCATGCTCACCGGCGACAATCCGCATACCGCTGCTGCAATCGCAAAGCAAGTCGGTATCGACGAAGCCCGCGGCAATCAGTTGCCGCAAGACAAACTCGACGCCATCGCGCAGTGGTCGGCCGAGGGCGCGAAGATTGGCATGGTGGGCGACGGCATCAACGACGCACCCGCGCTTGCACGCGCCGACATTGGCTTTGCGATGGGCGCGATGGGAACCGGTACGGCCATTGAAACCGCCGATGTCGCGTTGCTGGACGACGACCTGCGCAAGATCCCGCTCTTCATCCGCCTCTCCAAAGCGACGCATGGCGTGCTGGTGCAGAACATCGCGCTCGCGCTCGGCATCAAGAGCGTATTCCTGGTGTTGACCGTGATGGGTCTCGGCACCATGTGGATGGCTGTTTTCGCCGATGTTGGCGCGAGTCTGCTTGTAGTGGCCAACGGGTTGCGCTTGCTGCGCAAATAGCAACGCGCAACGCGTCACGCCGTGACGCCGTGACGCAACTAGTGCGCAGACGAACGGCTGCTCGCGACGGATTGAGTGCCAATCGCAGCCTTCAACGTATCCGAGGGCCGCATGCCGAAGAGCTTGCGGTAATCGGTTGCAAACTGGCTCATATGCCAGAAGCCCCAGGCCGCCGCCACGTCCTGCACCGAGCGGCAGTCCCGCGACGCATTGCACAGATCGCGGCGCGCGCCGTTCAGGCGGATCGCTCGTACATAGGTTGCCGGCGCCATACCGAGCACATCCTGAAAGCAGTATTGCAGCGTACGCCGGCTCACATGCAGACGTTCGCAAAGCTCCGGCACGCCGACCGCGCGATCGCGATTGGCGAGCACATAGTCGCGCGCGTCAGAGACAATCGACTGACGGCGCGCACGTGCCGGCATTGCCGTCGGTTCACAAGAAGCCGGCAACGCGCCAGCGTCGAACAGTTCCGCCAGCACCGACGCCTGCAGGTTCTCCCGCGCCGCCGACGACAACGGCGCAGCGCTCGCCGCACCAGGTGCGAGAAGCTCGCGCAGCAAAGCGCACATACGCTCCTTGCGGGCCATGCCGACCGTCACGACCTCGGTACCCGGCATTGGCTCGACAAGACTCACGCGTTCCACGTCCGCCGCGTAGCGACGCAACATCTCTCCCTTCACGACCACACCGAAAATCTCGTAGCCTGCCGACGTCAGCAGTTCGAACTCGATTCCACCAGGACGAAAGGCGAGCGCGTCGCCGCCGATGATTTGCGCGTCGATGCGACCGGAGCCCACGCGGCACGTCGGAATACCGAACCAGTACGCGTCTTTCTGCACTTCGCACGTTTGCCTCAAGGTGTGACTCGTTGTTTCAACAAACACCTGCATATGATCGAGGCACAACTCCGTCAAACCGCCGACAAAGCTTCCCGCCGTCAACTGATCGTACGTCTGGTGCCAGCCGTGGAGATTGCGGGCCTGTTCGTCTGCGTCGTGGGCGACACGGGTCTGCACGCAAAAGCTTGGCTGCGCCACGAGCGTGGCGCTTGCGCACACGGCGCTCGCCGGGTTGCTGCTGAGGGTTCCGATCGTCATGGCGAATCCGCGCAATGGAGTATCGAAGAGTGAAAAACAAGGCAAGTCCCATGCCGATCGCACACGCCCGCTTACTGCAGTAACTGGCTCGGCATGCACCGCGCCGCTGTTCAATTCGTGAACAGCAACAACCGCGTTGATCAGAAACGACGCGCCACCCTCCGTTGACTAGAGGCCAAAACACGCGCCCCGGTGCGCCGGCGCCTGCTGCGCGTGCACGGCTCACCAGCCAGGTGCATTGGCATAGATCTGGCTCTACGGTGACGCGGCCGATTTCAACGGATTGCAACCGAGCGCAACGTCGCGCCGGCTATTGCCCATTCAGACATGTGAGGAGCACACAGATGAATCACGCGGAGATGCAGTTTCTGACGACCGAATTCCCCTTCAAGAAGCAATATGCGAACTTTATCGGCGGCGAATGGGTGAAGCCCGCAGGGGGCGAGTACTTCGACAACGTATCGCCGATAACAGGCGAGCCGTTCACCTCGATCCCACGTTCGCGCGAGGCCGACGTCGAACTTGCGCTCGACGCAGCGCACCGCGCTAAAGCGGCCTGGGGCAAAACCTCGACAACCGATCGCGCGAACATTCTGAACCGCATTGCAGACCGAATGGAAGCGAACTTGCAGCGTCTCGCCGTTGCTGAAACGATCGACAACGGCAAGCCACTGCGCGAAACGATGGCCGCCGATATTCCGCTTGCCATCGACCATTTCCGCTATTTCGCCGGCGCGGTGCGTGCTCAGGAAGGCTCGATCTCCGAGATCGACGACGACACCGTTGCATATCATTTTCACGAACCGCTCGGCGTGGTAGGCCAGATCATCCCGTGGAATTTCCCGATCCTCATGGCCGTGTGGAAACTCGCGCCTGCGCTCGCGGCGGGCAACTGTGTCGTGCTCAAGCCGGCAGAGCAAACGCCCGCCTCGATTCTCGTACTGGTGGAGCTGATTCAGGACCTGCTGCCCGCGGGCGTGCTGAATGTGGTGAACGGCTTTGGTCTGGAAGCGGGCAAGCCGCTGGCATCGAGCAAGCGCATCGCGAAGATCGCCTTCACCGGTGAAACCACGACCGGCCGCCTCATCATGCAATACGCGAGTCAGAACATCATTCCTGTCACGCTCGAACTCGGCGGCAAGAGCCCCAATATTTTCTTCGCCGACGTGATGAATCAGGACGACAGCTACTTCGACAAGGCACTCGAAGGCTTCGCGATGTTTGCGCTCAATCAGGGCGAAGTATGTACGTGTCCGTCGCGTGTGCTGATCGACGAAAAGATCTACGACAGTTTCATGGAGCGAGCATTGAAGCGCGTCGCGGCCATCACGCAAGGCCACCCGCTCGACACGCGGACAATGATTGGTGCGCAGGCTTCGCAGGAACAGTTGGAGAAGATTCTGTCGTATGTCGATCTCGGCAAGCAGGAAGGCGCCGAGTGTCTGATTGGCGGCGAGCGCAACACGTTGAGCGGTGAGTTGAGCAAAGGCTATTACGTCAAGCCGACCGTGTTTCGCGGTCACAACAAAATGCGCATCTTCCAGGAAGAGATCTTTGGGCCGGTTGTTTCAGTGACCACGTTCAAGACCGAAGAGGAAGCACTCGAGATCGCCAACGATACGCTCTACGGTTTGGGCGCCGGCGTTTGGACTCGCGACGGCACGCGTGCTTATCGTTTTGGCCGGCAGATCCAGGCGGGCCGGGTGTGGACCAATTGCTATCACGCGTATCCGGCGCACGCGGCGTTTGGTGGCTACAAGCAATCGGGCATCGGCCGGGAAAATCACAAGATGATGCTCGACCACTACCAGCAAACCAAGAACCTCCTCGTCAGCTATAGCGAGAAGCCGCTCGGTTTCTTTTAGACGTTCGCGGTGAAGTGTCAATTGCAGAGCGGGCCGCATTGTGCGGCTCGCTGTGTTTAAGCGAGGGTACGATGACCGACGGAAAAGAAGCAGCGCGCGTGATTGCAACTCCTGCCGCTATCCAGTTGATCGACTCGTTGCGCGCGGAACATGGCGAGGTGCTGTTTCATCAATCCGGCGGATGCTGCGACGGCAGCGCACCTATGCTGTTTCCGCAGAGCGAATTCATGGTCGGTTCGTCCGACGTGAAACTCGGCACCCTGGCAGGCGTGCCGTTTTACATGAGCGATTCACAGTTCGAGTACTGGCAGCATACGCAGTTGATTATCGACGTGGTACCGGGCAACGGTGGCATGTTCTCTCTGGAGCGGCCAAGCGGTCTGCGATTTCTGACGCGTTCGCGCTTGTTCGACGACGACGAGAATGCGTGGCTCGAAGCGCATCCTGTACAGCGCGTCGATGCGTGAGTCAGCTCGCAGTTGAATTTGGGTTCGGGTTTGCGCCTGGTGTGGCCTCAGCGCTGATTGCGGTTGCTGCAGCCGCGCCCGGCAGCGATGCGTCGCTATCGTCTTTCAGGCCCACGCCGGTGACACCCAGCCGCCGTGCATGTGTCAGCAGATAATGTAGTTTGTGGGCGGCAAGCGGATAGTCGAGTCCTTCGGGACGCACGTTTGAAATGCAATTGCGTTGTGCGTCGCTGCAGCCCACTTTCGGCGCGTGTGTAATGTAGATGCCGAGACTATCCGGCGAGCTGAGACCCGGCCGCTCCCCGATCAGCATTACGACGATCTTTGCATTCAGCAACTGGCCGATCTCGTCGCCGAGTGCAACGCGTGCCTGCCGCGCGACGACGACTGGACCGATCGTCCAATCCACGAGTTGCGGAGTGACGGCTTGCAGCAACGGAACGGCTTGTTTCGACGCGGCAAACGCCGACAAACCATCGCCAATCACGAACACTACATCGGGCGACTCGTCGGGTAATTGCGCGAGCGCTGCGCGACTCTCTTCGGATAAGCGCCGGCCAAGATCGGGACGCCGCAAGTAGTGCTCGCGGTCGGGCGCAGCGCTGTGCACATCCAGCGTTCTGAAGTTCTGCGCACGCAGTTGCGCGTGCAATGCGTCTGTATCGAGCGGATGATGCACGGCGTCGCGCGCTTGCGCATGCGAAAGATTGAACGCGAGTAGAGGCGCGGTCGGCAGGCTGTTGCCTGCTCGACCCAATGCAATGCGCGCGTTGGTGAACTGGCGCAGCGCATTCCAAGGGTTCTTGTCGACAGAGTCGCTCATTCGATACCCATCCAGTCGCGCACGCCTTCCAGCAACGGTTGCTGTGTCGACGCGCTCAGCAATGCGCCGCGCGCGTCGGCGATCTGCATCGACTCAAGCCATTCTTCAAACTCCGGTGCGCGGCGCAAGCCGAGAACATCGCGCACATAGAGTGCATCGTGGAAAGAGGTGCTCTGATAATTGAGCATCACGTCGTCTGCGCCCGGAATGCCCATGATGAAGTTGATGCCTGCCACGCCGAGCAACGTGAGCAAATTGTCCATGTCGTCCTGGTCGGCTTCCGCATGATTCGTGTAGCAGATGTCGCAACCCATCGGCACGCCCAGCAGCTTGCCGCAGAAGTGATCTTCGAGACCCGCGCGCGTGATTTGCTTGCCGTCGTACAGATATTCCGGGCCGATAAATCCGACTACGGTATTCACGAGAAACGGATTGAACTTACGCGCAACCGCATAGGCGCGCACTTCACAAGTCTGTTGATCGACGCCGAAATGCGCGTCCGCCGACAATGCACTGCCCTGCCCTGTTTCGAAGTACATCAGGTTGTTGCCTACAGTACCGCGCTTGAGCGACAGCCCCGCTTCATACGCTTCCTGAAGCAGCGAGAGCGAAATTCCGAAACCGGCGTTCGCTTTTTCGGTGCCTGCAATCGATTGAAACACGAGGTCGACGGGCGCGCCTTTTTCGATGGCGGCGATCGTATTGGTGACGTGCGTCAGCACGCACGATTGTGTCGGCACCTGGTAGCGCTGCCGGAATTCATCGACCATCACCAGCAGTCTGGTGATCGCCGCAAGATTGTCGCTGGCCGGGTTGATGCCGATCATCGCGTCGCCACAGCCGTACATGAGGCCGTCGAGCATCGAGGCTGCGATGCCCTTCACGTCATCCGTCGGATGATTCGGTTGCAAACGCACCGACATGTGCCCCGGCAAGCCTACCGTGTTGCGAAAGCGCGTGATCACCGGACGCTTGCGCGCCGCTGCGATCAGGTCCTGATTGCGCATTAGCTTTGACACGGCCGCGACCATTTCAGGCGTGAGGCCGGCGGCGATGCGCGTAAGCGCGTCGGCATTCGTCGTTGTGCTCAGGAGCCAGTTGCGAAAGTCGCCTACCGTCAGATGCGAAATCTCGGCGAACGCCTGCGGCGAATGATCGTCGATGACGAGACGCGTGACTTCGTCGCTTTCATACGGAATCAGCGCTTCGTTGAGGAACGTGCGTAGCGGCACTTCCGCGAGTGCCATCTTCGCGGCCACGCGCTCCTCTTCGCTCGCCGCCGCGACGCCTGCGAGTTGATCGCCGGAGCGTTGTGGGCTCGCCTTCGCCATGAGTGTTTTCAGATCGGCGAAGCGATAGGTACGGCTGCCGATTGTCTCCGTGTAGCTCATTTTTACGACTCCAGCGCCGCTGCGCGCGCAGCGGCTTCATCCGTCATTCTTCGAGCCATGCGTCCGCCGGGGCGGCCTCGCGTTGATGGCGCGTCAACAGAAAATAGACGTAGCCTAGCGCCAGGAAGATTGCGAACACGACTGCCACCAGAAAGTTGAAGTACACCATGGTCGCCAGACAGATCACCGCGGCGACCAGCGCGAATGCCGGGAACAGCGGAAACAGTGGCGCGCGGAACGGACGCTCCATGTTCGGCTCTGTGCGACGCAGCTTGAAAAGCGACAACATACTGATGATATACATCACGATAGCGCCAAACACGGACATCGTCACGATGTTCGCCGTGAGCGTCTGGCCGCCGAACTGGATCAGTTCGTCACTGTAGATCGCTGCGATGCCGATCACGCCGCCGGCCAGAATCGCGCGATGCGGCGTCTTGAAACGCGGATGTACCTTGGAGAGCCACTCAGGCAGATAGCCCGCGCGCGCCAGCGCGAAGATCTGCCGCGAATAGCCGAGGATGATCCCGTGAAACGACGCGACCAGACCGAACAGGCCGAGCCACACGAGCATGTGCATCCAGCCGCTGTGTTCGCCGACGATGAACTTCATCGCTTGAGGCAACGGATCGTTGATATTCGACAGCTTGGTCCAGTCGCCGGCCGCGCCTGCGAACACCATTACACCGATGGCCAGCACGACGAGCGTCAGGATGCCGGCGACGTAGGCAATGGGGATCGAGCGCTTGGGGTTTTTCGCTTCTTCCGCGGCCATTGCAACGCCTTCGATCGCGAGGAAGAACCAGATCGCGAACGGGATGGCCGCGAACATGCCGTTGAACGAGCCCATGCTGAATGTATCCGCGCCGGCCCATCCGCCTTTCGTGAAGTTAGACCACTGGAAGCCCGGCGATACGACGCCCATGAAGACGAGCAGTTCGAAAATCGCGAGCAACGTCACGCACAACTCGAAAGCCGCCGCGATCTGCACGCCAACGATATTCAGCGCCATGAAGACGAGATACGCGCCCATTGCCGCGTGTTTCGGCTCGAGGCCAGGAAACTGCACGTGCAGATAGGCGCCGATTGCGAGCGCAATGGCCGGCGGGGCGAACACAAATTCGACGAGCGTCGCCGCGCCGGCCAGATAACCGCCGGTCGGACCGAACGCGTGACGCGCGTATGCGAACGGTCCGCCCGCGTGTGGAATCGACGTAGTGAGTTCGGTGAAACTGAAAATGAAGGTCGTGTACATCGCGGCAATAAAGATCGCCGTGACGACGAAGCCGAGCGTACCCGCGCTCGCCCATCCATAGCTCCAGCCAAAATATTCGCCGGAGATCACGAGGCCAACTGCGATGCCCCATAGCTGCCAGGTGCCGAGCGTCTGCTTCAACTCGTGATGCGTGACTTTACCGACGTGCTGACCGCTGGACTCTGATTTCATCGGGCGCTCCGTGAGTTTGCCTCCTGCTCGACGCCGCAAGGCTTTGCGGTGTGTGGGCAGGCAGGCTTTCGCCGATGGTAGTGAGCCATTATTCGAGGTGGTATCGAAATTCGGCAAAGTTGGGGGGTGGGTTGGAGGGGGTTGCTGGAGATGAGTGCGCGCCGTCTCTGGTTTTTATAATCTTTGTATGTGTATATGTAGTAATAGTTAACAAGGCGCGTTGATGGTTGTGGATAAGTGTGAAACTGCGTTGGGAATCACGACGTTACAGGGGCGATAACCTTGGGCGGTAACCGTGGGCCGCGGGTTCGAGTCGGGGATAAGTTTTGGTGCGGCTCCCCGCGAGGACTATTTATCAAAGTTCGCCCCACAACGTGTGAACGGGCTTTTACATAGGTTGTGCAGAGGGCGGTGGGGATAACTTCTTTGATGCGCATTGCATCAGTTCGTGAGACTGCGAGGAATTTCAAGGCGGACGCGATCAGATGCGTGTGCTTCTACCGGGCGGCCGATCTCGTGTCCGTACGCTCTAGTCGAGTCCGCTGAAATGCTTGAGCCTTCTACGACGATCGGCACGACGTTCAAGCAGAGTACAAAGACGCTGTGGCGGTGGCTTAGCTGTGTCGTAGTGGCGCGGAGCAACGTCAGCCAGGCAAATAACGTTCACTTCTACTGCGATAGTAAGCCTCCTGAACACCAACACTCCTCATCAAACATTAGCGCTCCGTGGATGCCAGTCTTTCAGTGCTCTGTTTCGACACCGGGGGCCCCCTTTTGCCGACTTGTTGCAATTGAAAATGTCGAAGGACCCAGATCGAACTTATAATCCATTCACTATTCGCCCGGAGTTTGACCGCATGCATTTGCCATTGCCAAAGTTCTTTAAGCTTACAGCTCTCCCGCTGACGGTATTTGCATTTTCTTTTCCCGCATGCAGCCAGACAGGCCAATCTCCCCAAGTCAGCGCACTCGTCAAAAAATCGCTTGCCGATATGATTTTCGTGAAAGGCGGAACATTCACGATGGGAGACTTCGGCCCACAAGTGACGGCGGAAAAACTCCCTTATACGTCGCAGCAGGAAAACAAACCAGCTCACCCCGTAACGCTAGATAGTTTTTCGATCAGCAAGTACAAAGTCACGTACGCAGATCTTGATGTCTATATCACAGCGACCGGCAAACCATCGTGGCCGCAAGACAAAGCCGACCAACCCTATAAGGTTGCCGGCAACCCTGCGGGCGTACCTTGGCAAATGGCAAAGGACTACTGCGAGTGGCTTGGCAAGCAAAGCGGCGTACCTATCGACCTGCCCACGGAAGCGCAATGGGAATACTCCGCCCGTTCAGGTGGCAAGCCGGTGATTTTCGGAACGAACAACGGCAAGTATGAACCGGATCACAACGTGCCATCCGCCGATACGGTTGAACAAAAATACACGCCTGACTCGGCCGTCTCGCAATATATTTACCCGATCGGCAAATATCCGCCCAACGCCTTGGGTCTTTACGATATCGGTGTCGACGGTCGTGACTGGGTCAACGACTGGTTTGCGCCCGACTACTATGAACACTCGCCTGCCAGGAATCCCACAGGACCTGCGAGCGGGACCATGAAAGTGATTCGCGGCGCGGAAGGCGACAACGCGGAAACCGCCATGACGGTTTACCGCTACAAGGCGCCGCCGGCGGGTTACGTGGTCAAAACGAAGGACGGGCGCACGTTAGGACCCACGGCTGTCACTTTGACGTTCCGTTGCGCGGTGCAAAAGACAAACCCTTTATGAGTTTCGCGCCACGTGGTCACACCACCCGCATTTCGGGCATGTTGTCATAGAAAGGGTGTCTGCCCACGGCGGTCTGAAACCGATAATCGCTCGAGTCTACCTGCGCGACGGCATAGCCCGGTGTAGGATCGACTTTCAGCATCGCCTGCAGGCTGTCGTAGTAGTCGTCAATTTCTTTTGCGTCTCCCGCTGGAGCACTCGTCAGCGACATCTCGAGGAATTCCTTTAGCTGTCGCCGCCGCACTGTAATGTCGCCGGTGCGTCCCTGCGGATGGATGTGCTGCACCACATTGTCCAGATCGTGTTTGGTATGTGACCATCTGAGGACCTGCTTGACGGCGTCCTTTCGATTCCCATACCAGCGACCGTATTTGTGGTTGGACATATCGATGCCATCAGTCGCGTACCAATGGCGAGTCAACTGATAGATCATGATGCCTTTCGCTTCAGGCGTCGCGTACTGCAACATCCAAGGATTGGCGAGTACACGGTTCATCAATTCCACGCGTGCTGCCTCTTTCTCGTATTCTTCGATGAGATCGGTGAAGAGCCTGTTTATCTCATCGACTTCCTGCCCGACGGTCGAGGACAGATCCTGAATGCCTTGAATGACCATCACCTGAATATGCGAGAAGGCGTTAAAGGCGGTCGTTTCGACAAACTTCAACCGCTTGAAATTCGCGTGATATAGCTGATAAAAGAACCACTTGAAGAACTCGGCGATACGCAGCGCGTCGACCGAAACCTCGATATCGCCTTTCGCTCCCACGCCGAGGCACAGTCCTGCTTTCGCTTTAATTCTGAAACGGCCTGCCGCGTAGCTGACGTCAAGCATGCAGGTGAGTCCGGCGCCCGCCATTGCGGTGACCGTATCGCCCACCTTGGCAAACGGCTTGTATTTGCCACTGGGGCCTTGCTTTGCGGGCTCCATCCACTCGAGGGCTCCTTCCAGCGACAAGTCCGCACGTGCACCGGCAAACACGTCGAGATCGACATTTGCGCTTGGATCGACTGGCTTGCCGCCTACCTTGATCTCGCGTTGCCTGGTGGTGGGGTTATCGACTGCGGCGCCGTACAGGCCTAAGTCCCTACGCTTTTCATCGCGATAGTCAACGACCACACCTAACTGCGCGACCATGCTCGCACCCACCATCCCTGACAAACCCAATTCGCACTTGAATCGGACTGCGCCGAGCGGATAGGGCTTACCGTCATCGCCGTCCAGGCTCCACATCCAGCCGGCGATGTCCGGGTAATAGAAGGCGCCGGAGACCTTGCCCTCGGCAATGGCGAATTCGGCTTGCGCCGACGCCTTGATCGCTACGCGGCCCTTTTGCGGTTGCCACTCGGTGTCCAATCCCGCGCCCGCCAGATATCGCATCAATTGCGCTTTGGCCTCGATGCTAACGTTGTTGCCGAAGGCGGTCTGCTTCGGTTTCTCAGCTTCTTTCCTCTCGCCTTCGCCACGTTCAGCCGGTTCTTCCGCACCGGCGCTATAGGTGAGATCTTTGTTCCACTCTTCCGCCCACGCGAACAGCGTCCCGGTCACGTGCTTCTCGACGATCTCGGAGGACACCTTGGTCTTTTCGTACAACTGCGACTTGATGCTGCTCTCGCGGCTGATCAACACCCCTTCCTGCAGCTTGTCGACATCGATCTTGTACTTGCCATTCGCATTCTTTTTGATGAAGCTTTTCGCACCGGTTTCTTTTTCTTCCTTGCGCCCCTTCATGTCTTCGAAGGCGGTCGGACCGAATTTATGCCAGCCCGGCTTAATCTTATTCGAGCGGACGTAGTGAAGCTTGTACTTGGCGAATTTGACGGATTTCTTTCCATCGCCATCGATATGAATCGGGATCAACTCGACCATGGTAAGGTCTTTGCTATCCAGCTTGCTGAGCGGTTCCAGCTCCTTTTTGAGCGCCTTGTGTGCAGCCTCGCGCTCTTTGAGCGCGTCGTCGACGGCGGCCTTATACGCTTCACCGGCACGTGGATCGGACATGTGGTTCTGCACATCCGTGGCGTATGCCTTCAGTGCCACATCGAGCTTTTGATTGGCCTTGTGGAATTTGTCGACGCGATCGTGCAGCAGATTACATTCGCTTTGCAGACCGCTGACATCCTCCGCCGGCACGAGAATGAATTCGCCGGTCTCGGGCCGGAAGTAAAGCATGGGCGCCGGATCGTGCGGCACGTGCACGAGACTGTTGGGTGTCGTGTTAGTGGTGCCGTTGCCATCGGGTGTGTGGCTTGTGCTCGGAGCGTTCATGAATGTCGGTCTGCTTGAATGGGCAAATGAGTGAGCGCGTTCACGGAATGCGCGCGCTCTTCGGCCAGAGTCAGCTGTCGAGGAAAACTTTCAGCGCGCTTGGCGCGCTTGTCATGATGCGGGAGGTCAGGCCTTGTTCATCAGTCATGCCCTCGAACACTTTGCCTTCCGCAGTCTCGACGCGGTAGCGCACATAAGGAGCGGGGTCGCCAGTGTGTTTGTCGTGAATCTTGAACTGCTCGTTGTAAGGGCCTTCGCCGGATGGAAGTGCCGGCGGTTTGCTCGAAAGGCTGGTAGGGCCGGCGAAAGCGTGGCTGCTGCCCTTGATATCGATC
This sequence comes from Paraburkholderia sp. 22098, assembly GCF_052045935.1. Classification (NCBI taxonomy): domain Bacteria; kingdom Pseudomonadati; phylum Pseudomonadota; class Betaproteobacteria; order Burkholderiales; family Burkholderiaceae; genus Paraburkholderia; species Paraburkholderia sp. 22098. The sequence goes on from NZ_JBQEPV010000001.1 coordinate 460,322, forward strand.
TTCCCCGGCGCGTGGATTTCAATGTTTCCGTCTCTGATCCGAATGTAGGCGCCGCCGCTCGTCAAGAGAATGTCCTGTTTGGCGACTACCTCGACCCTCTCCGTCGCCGATATCAGCTTTAGGCTTTTTTGGGCGGTGACTTCGATGTTGTCGGACTGCGCCTGGATTTCTACTTTGCCCTTCGCGGCAAACAGTTTCATGCCAGCGTTCTGAACGAACAGACTGATTTTCTCGCTGACGCTTGCCAGGAGTGATTTGCCGGTTGCAATGTGCGTGCTCTGGCCGCTCACGAGGTTGACATGCTGGCTCACTGCGGTCTGCACCGACTTCTGCGTGGACATTGCAATGCCAGCCGGTGCCGCGAACAGCATGATCGGTTCTTTAAACGCGTTTGCGCTGCCAGTGCCGCCCCCGGCTGTGTTGCCGCCATCGCCGGCGGTCCCCATGGTGCGGTTCTGCGTTGCGTCCGTGAAGGACTTAAGCGAGTCGTGACCGTCTTTCAGGCTTTCTGCCTGATGGGTTTCGCTTGCCTGCGAGAGCGCCTCGATCACGCTTTCGGAATTGACCAACTGACTGCTTGCTTCGCGCACGTCCAGAGGTTGACTCGACGCGCCCGTGGACGGATGCGTCGACACGTACATGCCTTGCGCCGCCCGGATCGCGCCGTATGCATCGGATTTCAGATCGAAGCCGCTGCCAAGGTACGCACCTCGCGAGTTGCCGGTCTGCGCGATCAGATAGCCCAGGTGGAGCTGCGAGTTCGCACTGCTGCTATACATCTGGACACGGTTCTGGCCGGTGGCGTCGTCCATCACCATCTGGTTGTAGCCGCTGCCCTGGTACTCCTTCGATTTGTAGCCCGACAGGATGCCGTTGGAATGCCAGTCTGGTGTCTTCGCACCGTTGTAGACGCGCCCGGTGATGATCGGTTTGTCGCAGTCGCCATCGAGGAAAGAAACGATCACCTCTTCACCGATACGAGGCACATGCACGCCGCCGTATCCACTACCTGCATTCGATTGCGATACACGCATCCAGCACGACGCGTTCTCGTCACCTGGATTCAGACGGTCCCAGTGCATCTGAACTTTGACCCGGTTCAATGAATCCGTGAAGACCTCTTCATTCTGCGGCCCAACCACGGTCGCAGTCTGCATGTTCATTTCGGGCTTGAAATGCTCGAACGGACTGCGGAACGGGATGGCCTTGCGCTGTGCTTCGACGGTCGCGATGAAGAAGCCTTCGCTGCCGTCTGCCGCCTTGATGAGCAGCGACGAGTCGCTTGCGTGCTGTGCCCGCGCTGCGGCGATTGTCTGTTTCAGGCTATGCGGGAAATCCGTCGCGCTGCTCGAGACCGGCAGGTTGTTCTCGACGATCCAGTCCACCGCGACCACCGCGAACTGCCGGTCCTGCTGAGTGCCGCTGTCATGCTCCGGATGGTTTTGCAGTTCGAACCAGCGGCCGGTGCCGATGCGACGCACCGCGCCTACGCCGTGGAAACGCTTCGCGCGCGACTCCCACTCTTCCATACGAATCTTCGACAGTTGATCGCCGCGGTCCTGTTGTCCGTACGTGTAGGCGCCGGTGTATTCATACACCTCGGCCTGCTGCGGCAGATTCCCCTGCGTGGTCAGCGTCGGGATCGTCGTACCCTTCGGATTAGCAGACGATGACGGCGCCTTATAGTCGAACGTGCGGGTCGTCAGAGTCGTGCTTTGCAGCGTGCGCGTGCCGCTCCATTGAACGAAGGCATCGGTTTCGCTGTTTGTGCCCGAACGGTAGAAGTCGACGGTTTGTGGCGACAGCGGTTGCAGACTGCCGATATCGTCGGTAATGACGAGCGTATGTGATTTGCCGTCGGCGGCCTGATCGAAATAGCCGAAGAGCCCTTCCGTTTCCATCAGTCGATGACAGAAATTCCAGTCGTCCTCGTATTGGACGCAAAACGAGCGCTGCGGCAAGGCATTGCGCAATGAGAAACGGAATGCGCCCTGCGCCTGAGGATGCATATTGAATACGTCGGTAAGGATTTCATCGGCCGGTTTGCCCTGCCAGATACGCGCATCTTTTCTGAAGCGCAAAAAATGCATCCAGGAGACAAAACCGATTTGATAGCTGGTAATCGCGCTATCGGACCCTAGACGGCGAGCAGTATGGACATAACCGTGGTGCGGAGCATACGACTGATCGGTTTGCTGGATCCACAGCGTGACCGGCTGCGCGATCAGCGTCTTGAGTTCGATATTGTCGTTTGTGCAAACAGCGTCCAGCGTGAATTCAAAATCGCGGCCGAGCCGAGATTGTCCCACCAGCCGTTGCGGCAAAAGGACATTTGCGCCCAATGGCGTGTCCAGTCTTAGCAGACGGTCGTTTTGCAACAAACCGCCTTTGATTGCCGCGATAATGTCCTGCGCGCCCATACCGCCTCTTATCTATGCAATTTTGCGCCCCGCGTTATCGCGCGATAGTACAAAGATTACGCACTGGTCGCAATAAATAATCAAAGACAAATGTTAAATCGAAGCTTCTTTCCTCAATTTGAGGTGCGTAAGAAACCGGTAAAAACAACATGCACACCAGTAAATGCGGCGGAAGAGATACTTCTTGGCTTTTGCGGAATGACTCGCCCGATGCGCACTAAGTCAACGGCGAAAGAATGAGTGTTTGGTTAGGCATCGACAGACATCATCTGCTGCGAGGACACCAGTCGCGGCGGCGGATGGCAGCCGCAAATGCATAGATCGTCACTTAAAGCGGCATGCCTTCCGTCCGGCGCGGTCATAACCTGACGTGGCCCGTCGCATTGGATTTTCCCCGTTGTATTGCAAGCGGGGCACGCGACCGGATCCCCTTCATGGGCGACGTCTTTATCGCTCAATTGGATAGTGGTTGGCACGGCTTGAACGACGCCGTTAGCGGTCGTTTTATCGCCGTTCAGGATCAGATATCGTTTCATGGTTCGGGTGTTGTCGTTACTCGGTATATGCAATGGTGAGCGTGACCATCATCGACCGCGGGTCGGCGCGAACCGATATCGTCCCCCAGTTGAAGACGAACGAATCGACGCCTTGTGAAGTTGCAACGCGCGTCGTTTGCGCCTCCTTCATGATCAGTTTTGCCAAGGTCTTTTTTTCGCGGACCAAGTCGTCATCAGTCGCCGACCAGTCCTGCTTACGAATGCTTCCGTCATTCCAAAGCCAATCGATAGCCGCAAATCTTCCTTCATAAAAACGCGCCCCCACCGCAAAGGAGTGCCCCCAAATAATTATCTCGTCGACGCTGAACGTTTCCCAGCCATTGCGAGCGTCCAGCGCTTTCCAGCCGGCCCCGATCACATCCGCCACCGTTGTACGGCCAGGCGCGAGCACCAGGCCCGTGCCGACATCCAGCTCGCCAGTTGCAAAATTGAAGGTGCCCGACATTATTAACTCCCAAATTTCAATACATTGCCGCCGACAAGGCTACTCTTATCCTGATCCGCAACGAAGTATTGCGTACCACCGCCCTTACCGAGATTCGAATTGGCGGCTGCCTTGCCTTTCGCGACACAAATGTCTTTGGTCAGCACAAAGGCGCGGAGTTGAGATCTCATCGGTCGACCCTTCGGCCAGTTTCCAGAGTGTGCGACCTGAGTCAGATCGTTGTACTCCCGCGCTGAGCCGCTGCTGCTCAATACGGTGCGCGCGTCTGAAAAATAATTTCCGGGCAACGCAGTCGCGATTTTTTCAGGAGCAGCGTATGGGTAGAGCGTATAAAGCACCGTGCCCCGTTTAAGTACCGTGTTTTGATAGGAGTCGACCCCGTAGTACGGCGCCGAACCCTGCCACGTTTTCGCCTGCGCGGCGGGATCCTTTCCCGCGCACGGATCTTTCTGGCAACAATCCTTGTTCGGCGTTTGCGCTTTCTTCTTGAGCCCCAGCGGATCGATCCAACCGGTGGGATTCGGCGCGTACTGGTAGACATTCCCACCGCCCAGCAGTCCGATGGGATCTTTGGACGTGAATCGTCCCGTGCTCGAATCGTAGTATCGGTGCCGGTTGTATGCGAGGCCCGTTTCTTCGTCGTAGTGCTGACCCTGGAAGCGAATCGGATTGCGAGCGGCATTGGCCGTCGCCTGTGAAACGCGTGCGATTACATCACGAGCCTCGCCCCACGCCTTGTAACGGGCTTCCCACACGACCTCACCGAACTCATCGGTGAGCAACTGCGGCGTGCCAAGCTGATCACAGTGGTAATAGAGAACGTGCGCCGAGGAAGGCGGACTCACATGTTTCAGGAGCGGATCGTCTTCCGGCGCGTAGCGATCGGTCTGCTTCCAATCGGGGGTAGCAATGCCTTTGATTGGGGCGGAGACGAACTGCGCCAGAGGCACAAACGACCCGGCCTCATAAACATAATGCGTGCTACGTTCGTCGGCGCTTTCGTACGCCAACGTGTCGCCGTCCCAGCCGAACATCGTGCGTGTACCGTCGACCTCTTTACCGATACGGCGTCCGAATGCGTCGTAGAAGTAGCGTGCCTCGTGACGGCGTGCCGGCTCCGCGACGCTCGCGGCTGTCATCCGGTTGAACTCGTCCCACTCATAGCGTTGTTCGGCGCCGGGTGAGCGCTTCGTAATGAGATTCCCACGGGCATCATAGGTAAAGTGAGTGCCGGCATAATCCTTGAGCAGATTGCCCAGGACCTTGGGGGTAAGCGCAGGCAGGGTGCTTAGTTGTTGCCCGCCCGCAGTGCGCGCCTGTGCAGCGTTGCCCGGATCGACGATGTTACTTGCAGGATCGAAAGCAAAGCGCTCGGTCGCAAAAGGGCTTACCGCTTCGATCAGCCTCCCGACGGGGTCGTACTGGTAACGAGTCAGCCCCTGCCGGCTGTCGTCAATCTCCTTGAGCTGACCCACGGCATCATACTGATATCGGCGTGCCACAATCGGAGCGGGTGCGCCGGTACGCCTGAGCGCCTGCGACTCAATCCTTCCGACCGGGTCGTAACGCGTGTTCTGCGCGATCCGGTTCGATAGCGTGCGCTGCGTTTCTCGATGCAGGTCGTCACGCTCGAACTGAATCAGTTCCTGACCGTCGATCTGCAAGCCGTGGACATGGCCCGTGCCATAAACCAGCCAGTCGACGACGTGACCATCCGGGCGCACGGTTTTGACACGCGTGCCGATCTCGTCGTATTCGTGCCGCCAAACGAAGCTGCGGCGCTCATCGAACAGCTGCTGCGCGTGATGTTCGCGGACCAGATTGCCGACTGGATCGAAGAAGTGCTGCACCCGACTGATTGCATTCTGCGCATCGATCAGACGGCCACTTCCGTCATACATGAAGCGCTCGTCGCTTGCACCCGCGACGCGTCGTGCAAGGCGTCCACCGCTGTCGTATTCGAGTTGCGTCGTTTGTCCCGCTTCATCGACGGTTTGAAGCTGGCCAGTCGCCGCGTCGTAGGTGTACCGGGTCGTCATCCCGTCGAAGGCAATTTCTTCGAGGAGTCGGCCGACCGGATCGTAATGGAACTGATAAGTCGCGTGATTCGAATCAGTGAGCGCGCTCAGGCGTCCGGCCCGGTCATAGCGATAGGTCAGGAGTTCGCCCGATGCATCGCGTCGATTCGCGATCCGCCCGGCTGCGTCGTATCCGTAGCGCGTAACGCGGTTCAACGGATCCGTATGTACCAGGAGCCGGCCCTCGGCGTCGTATTCCAGCTTTTCGATTCCCGCAGCGGATTGAACCGAAGCCAGTTGGCCATTGCTGCCATAACGATAGACGACACTCCGACCGCCTGCATCCTTGCTCTCGAGCAGCCGGCCTTGTCCATCATAGGTCCACTGCGTCGTCTTTCCCGAGCAATCGGTATAGCTGGCGAGGCGCCCAGCAGCGTCATAGGCGAGTGCTTTTGCCCCGCCTTTCGCGTCGACGATCGTGACTGGTTGGCCTTGAGCGTTGTAACTGTATTGGGTCTTGTGGCCCAGCGGATCCACCTGCACCACGACATTGCCGCTGTCGTCGTATTCCCGCGTCCAGCGGTACGCGTGCGGATCGATGATGACTGTCATCTGATCCTTCGCGTCATACTCCATGCGTATCACGCTGCCGTCCGGACGAACCTGCTCGATCAGGTTGCCGCGTTGGTCGTAGATGAACCGTTCGACGCTGCCGTCCGGGTAAATGTGCTGCGTCAGATTATGTTGGGCGTCGCGATAGAACCATTCATTGAGACCGTCCGCATAAATGATTCGATACGTGTAACCGTCGATATCGAAGTAATAGCGCGTCACATTGCCGAGGGCATCAGTCACATCGACGAGACGAATGTCTGGATGCCACGCGAGGCGAGTGTCGTAGCTCCCGTCGTCCGCGTATTCGCGCACGCACTTTGCCTTGGGCCCGGACCCTTCCCACTCCAGATTCATGCCGCGGCCGGTGCGATCCGTGTACCGGGTCACGAGGTGATGCGTGTATGCATATTCACGACGATTGCCGTGGCGGTCGGTTGCCGCAATCAGGTCGCCATGCTGATCGTACGCATAACGCACCAGCGTGCCGATCCGTTCGCCTTCCTGGTCAACCTCCACCGCCTCGACAAGACGGCCGCCTTCATCGTGTGAAAACACGACGATGTTTTGCGCAGTAATCAGCCGCGTGAGCCGATGTGCATCGTCGTAGTCCAACGTGACCTGACTGCCGCTGCGGTCCTTCAGGAAAGCGAGACGAAAAGCGTCGCCGCGCTTTTCATATGCTTCGAGCAGTTCATGTCCGCGCGTGAGCGTAAGCCATCGGTCGTCCAGTTGCGCGAGCGTGAGGTCTTCGGCGAGATCGTCGTGTGTCTCGCCCGCCTTGAGAAGCGGATAGTCGAGACTACGTCCACTCGGATCGTGATAAACAAGCTTGGCCGGGTGAATATCGAAGCGCGTAGTGTACGAGGTGATCCAGCGCGCGCCGAGATTGCTGTCGTCGTAGGCAGACAGGAAGGACCGGTAAGTACGTCGCCAGACTACCGGCATGGCGCCGGGCAACACGAAGTCTTCGTGATCGAAGCGCTCGTCGCCAAGTGCATAGCCGATCGAACCGCCGCTGCGGCCCAGACCACAGCTCTTGCAGTCACTCGGCCCCGGATGCTTCGCCTTCGCCTGCGTGCCGATTGTCTCCAGTTCGCCTTCGGATTTCTTCAGTTCGGCTTCAACCTTGCCCGCCGGCTTGATGCCGACAACCTGCTTATGCTTCTGCTTTTCCTTCCATTTACGCACGGCTGTCATGAGCGCGTCGAGCATCCAGATCAGGCCGCCCACATCCGCACTGTTCAGCCCTTTGATCTTCTCCGTCACCATCGGAATCGCATGGCGTGCGTCTGCGGCCATCTGCCTGAGCCGCTGATTGGTCGACGGCGAGATCTCATTTGCTGCGCGGGAGGCGAGGTTCGCCGCGTCCTTGACGAGTACCTTGGTGCCGTCTTTCAGATACGACCACAGGTTTTCCGCAACCTTGCTTGCATCATGGGCGGCAAAGCCGTCGCCGACTTGCTCCAGATGTCTGTCGGCCGCGCGATAGTTGCCGGACGTGTCGAACAGCTTGCCTGTCGCCGCACCTTCAAAAATCTGCGCAAGGCCTTCGAGCAGCTTTTTCGCATGATCCGCACAATCATTGAGCATCTGCGCGAGCTTGGCCTGCACCTCCTGAATGAATTTTTCGATGTCGCCGGCAAACTTCGCGCTGATGTGCGCCACCAGCACCGAGATGACCGTATCGGCGATCATCTGTGCTCCGCCTTCTGCAACGGCCTTTGCGCTTTTCGCGAGTTCCTCGCGGGCCAGCTTCATCAGCGGTCGCGCACCCATGCGAAACTCACCCATCACCGGCGGCAGCGGAATGACGCCGATCAGGTCGATGCCCAGATTCAGATAGTCGAAGAAGTCTTTGGACTCCGCTTCGATCAGCCGCTTGATGTCCATCACGACGTCGATCGCAGACAGAATGTTCGAGACGACGGGAATGTAGTTCGCCAGTTGCTCGACGCGATCGAGCGTAATGTAGCCGTCGCTGACGCTCTTGAGCCACGCATCGAATTGCTCGAGCGCGGAACCGACGTCCTCCTTCGCGATAGTGACGAGCGGTGCGATGGCGACTTCGGTTCGGACAACGGCGGTGGTCTCGGCAGCGGCTGCGCTCATGCTGGATCAGGTCCGTTTAGTTGCAATTGATAAAGAGATTGTCGTATCCGCATCCGAGCAGAATCCATCCCGGGCTTTCCTGCTGATCGACAAGCAATCTGACTTCCTTCTTGCCGACCGTCTTGCGGTAGTCGACGCCTCGCCATTGAGCGTTCTCGCGCAGTGAAATAGTGCCGGCTCCTTCGCTCATGCCGCCGATATGCGCAGCCCATTGCCTGGCAATGCTGATTTCTTCGCCTTCAGTTGCGGGAATGGCGAGCAGCATTTGCCTTGGCGAGACAATCGACACGAGGTTCGACGTTGTGCCCCACGCCTGGATCGGCTTCTGCGTTTTCCACGCCAGATCCACGGCCTTTTCTTCCGGCGGCTGGCTCGTCAGACCGGGCACCCCGCCGTTGTCGACTCGGCCGATGAAACTATCGATCTCACGCGCGTCGAGCTTGCACTCGACGAAACGGGCGATTGTCCGTAAATCGGTTGTCGACTGGGCGTGTGCGCTTGCGGCGATCACGACGCTGCACGCCGCACACATGAATGCCTGAATGATTTTCATCGCGGACTTACTTCACCTTGCAGTCGGTCGCCGCCGGATAGCTGGTCGAGAACGCGCCAACGCAATGCAGCGTCACCGTTTTGCCGATGCGGGAGCGGATCTTATCGATGCCTGCCTTATCGGCAAAAGTCACACGCACGGCGGTGTCCGGATCTTCGCCGAGCTTGCCGATTACGTTGTCGGTCAGACCGGAATCGAGCGACAGCAACTTGCCGGTCAGTGCGAGCCGTTTATCGGTGTATTTCGATGCAGCGTCGGCGTCGCTCGCGTATTGCGAGGCCATGGCGGCAGCGGACGTTTTGAGTTCGGTTGCGCCGAACGCGGTCGAAGTGATGATCAACGCAAGTGCGAGATAGACTGCTCTCTTCATAGTCGGAGCGTATTTATTCAAAGTTGAACGATCGGCATCGAATCAGACGACGCCCTTGATTGCCGGCAGCGCGCTACGCGCCGATTGCGCAATGCTGCTGACTTGCTTGGCGGCACTGGCAGCCTGGCTTGCCTGCGAAAGCGCAGCGCTTGCTTCCGATGGCAATGCCTTTGTGAGCGCGCTCTGAGCGAGCCCTGCTGCCTGACCTTTTGCCATTGATGCAAGCCCGGTGGTCCCTTGTGAAGCCATGCTAGCGAGACTGCCGAGTTGCGATGCACCGCCTGCGGCCGTGCCGATTGCGCTGGTCGCCGCACCGGCGATTCCGGCCGCCGTGCCCGTGGCATCGGCGGCACCCGGCAGGAAAGAAGCCATTTGAGAAGCGGCAGCGCTGTCGCCCGAAGCGCTAAGCGGTTCGATCGGCCACTTGGTGCTTTTGAAATAGTTGGCCGGCTGGGATGGATCGCGCGGGTCATTGCCAAATTGCACTTGTGCGACGCCCGGCGGCAAACCGCTGACAGTCATGCGGCCGTTCGCATCCAGCGCACCTTGTCGCAGGAGTCCGCCGTTGGCGTCCAGCACCGAAAACTGGCCACCTTTGACCGGCTCGCCGTTCGCGTATTGATGGAGCAATTCAAGCTGTCCTGGTTGGTCGGGACGCGCCGACGGCAGCGGATACCCTTGGCTCGTCGGTCCATTGAAGCTATGCTGCGCGCCCTTGACATCGACCATGCCGGGCGCGTGGATGTCGATGTCCCCGCCTTTAATCCGGATGTACGCACCGCCGCTGGTCAACAAAATCTCCTGATCCGCGGCCGCTTCGATTTTTTCGGTTGCGGACAACAACCTGAGTGTTTTTTGAGCGGTCAATTCGACGTTGTCGGACTGCGCTTTGACTTCGACCTTGCCCCTCGCGGCAAATAGTTTCATCCCGGCGTTCTGAACGAACAGGCTAATTTTCTCGCTGACGCTAGCAAGCAGCGACTTGCCGGTCGCGACGTGCGTGCTCTGGCCGCTCACCAGATTGACATGCTCGTTCGCCGCAATATGCGCGGATTTCTGTGTCGACATCGCGATGCCCGCTGGCGTCGCGAACAGCATGATCGGCTCTTTGAATGCGTTCGCGGCACCCGTGCCGCCGCCTGCGGTATTGCCGCCACTATCCGTTGCGCCCGACACGCTGCTTTGTGTCGCATCGGTAAATTTTTTGAGCGAGTCGTGACCGTCCTTGAGGCTTTCCGCCTGATGCGTCTCGCTTGCCTGGCTAAGCGCCTCGATCACGCTTTCCGAGTTGACCAACTGTGTGTTGGCCCCGTGCGCATCTAACGGCTGGCTTTCTGTGCCGTTGGTCGGATGCGTCGATACGTACAGTCCTTGCGCCGCCCGCACCGCGCCGTACGCGTCTGACTTTAGGTCAAAGCCGCTGCCGAGATAGGCGCCGCGCGTATTGTCGCTGTGTGCGATCAGATAGCCCAGGTGCAGGTGCGAGTTTGCGCTCGTGCTGTAAAGGTGCACGCGATTTTGGCCGGTCGCGTCGTCCATCACTAGCTGGTTGTAGCCGCTGCCCTGATATTCCTTTGACTTGTAGCCTGAAAGAATTCCGTTCGAATGCCAGCTTGGTGTCCTGGCGCCGTTATAGACCCGGCCCGTGACAATCGGCCGGTCGCAGTCGCCGTCCAGAAACGACACAATCACTTCTTCGCCGATGCGCGGAACGTGAACCGCTCCGTAGTTTCCCCCGGTGTCCGACTGTGCCACCCGAAGCCAGCACGACGCGTTCTCGTCGCCCGGATTCAGTCGGTCCCAGTGCGTCTGCACCTTGATGCGGTTCAGCGAGTCCGTGAAGACTTCCTCGTTCGTCGGACCCACGACCGTCGCTGTCTGCATGTGCATCTTCGGCTTGAGGTGCTCCTGCGGGCTGCGGAACGGCACCGTTCGACGTTGCGCCTCGACGGTGGCGAGGAAGAAGCCTTCGCTTCCGTCGCTTGCGTTGACGATCAGCGTGCTGTCCGCGCCATGCGCGGCGCGGGCCGCAGCGATCCGCTGCCTGAGGCTGTGCGGAAAGTCAGTTGTTCCCGATGAGACCGGCAGGTTGTTCTCGACCACCCATTCGACGGCGATCACCGCAAACTGCCGCTCCTCTGCACTGCCGCTGCCGTGCGCCGGATGGTTATCCAGCTCGAACCAGCGGCCCGCATCGACCCGACGCACCGCGCCCGCGCCGTGAAAGCGCTTCGCGCGCGACTCCCACTCCTCCATCCTGACCTTCGAGAGCTGGTCGCCGCGCTCCTGCTGCGCGTACGTGTACGCGCCCGTGTACTCGTACACCTCCGCCTGCTGCGGCAGATCTCCCTGCGTACCCAGCGTGGGGACTGTGGTGCCCTTCGGATTGGCCGATGAAGACGGTGACTTGTAGTCGAACGTGCGCGTCGTGAGTGTCGTGCTCTGAAGCGTGCGCGTGCCGCTCCACTGCACGAACGCGTCCGTTTCGCTGTTGGTGCCCGAGCGGTAGAACTGCACCGGTTGCGCCGACAATGCGGGAAGGCTACCAATATCGTCGGTAATCACGAGCGTGTGGGATTTACCGTCGGTGGCCTGCTCGAAATAACCGAACAGCCCCTCGGTTTCCATCAGGCGGTGGCAGAAATTCCAGTCGTCTTCGTATTGAACGCAGAAGGAATGCGGTGGCAATGGCTTGGCGAGCGCAAAACGGAAAGCGCCTTGCGCCTGCGCATGCATATTGAATACATCGGTGAGAATCTCATCGACCGCTTTATCCTGCCAGATTCGCGCGTCTTTCCGGAATCGCAGGAAATGCATCCATGAGACAAACCCGATCTGGTAGCTGGTAATTGCGCTATCGGAACCTAAACGGCGGGCCGTATGGACATAACCGTGGTGCGGGGCGTAGGACTGGTCAGTCTGCTGGATCCAGAGCGTTACGGGTTGGGCGATCAGCGTTTTGAGTTCGATGCTGTCGCTCGTGGATACCGCGTCGAGCGTAAATTCATAATCGCGACCAATTCGGGACTGGCCAACCAGCCTTTGCGGCAAAAGCGTATTCTCGCCAAGTGACGTATCGAGTTTGAGAAGACGGTCACTTTGCAACAACCCGCCTTTTATCGCCGCGATTATGTCCTGCGCGCCCATACTGCCTCTTCTTATGCAATTCGCGCCCCCGCGCTATCGCGCGATAATACATAGAACCTTACGTTGGTCGCAATCACTTATTAAAAAACAAATGTTAAATCGCGAGCGGTCCAGGTAGCAATTTCCTGGTGCGCATCGGTTTGAGTTGAATGTCGGTACAAACGGCGTCGTCTTCGATTGGAAATGCTTTTTGTTGCGGCTGTCTGTTTGCGAGTTAATGCAAAGCTTGTCTAAGGGTCATGCCTTCTGGCAGAGCACTGCTGTCTGCTGCTCAAATACAGAATGGAAAAACCGTATTTTTGACGCTCGAGGACAGGCGCCACTAGCCGGGATGCGTCGGGCGGCAGACCAAAGCAAAACGCCCGTACTAGCCGGGCGTTTGCTTTCTACATCCATCGGAGCTTTTCACCCTCCGTGGCAATGATTTTTTACTTACGTAGCACAGGTTTCAGCTTTTAGTGGCACACGACGACGGGACAAAAACAACCTCAAACATCAATATTCCCCGCCCTAAGCGCATTCGACTCAATGAAAGCCCGCCGCGGCTCCACATCATCCCCCATCAACGTAGTAAAGATCCCATCAGCCGCAATAGCATCCTCAATCTGCACACGAAGAAGACGACGCACAGCCGGATCCATAGTCGTCTCCCAAAGCTGCTCAGGATTCATCTCACCAAGCCCCTTATAACGCTGTTTGGAAACGTTACGCTCGGCATCGGCCAGCAACCACTTCATCGCAGACTTGAAGTCGCTAACAGCCATACTCCGCTCACCGCGCTTGATAACAGCACCAGGACCAATCAATCCCTTGAATGTATTAGCGGTATTGACCAGTTGCTGATAATCGGCCGTCAGCTGAAACTCTTCGTCCAGCACCGACACCTTCTGATTCCCGTGATGCGTCCTCGCCACGCGCAGCGAGCGCAATTCGCGGACCGGGTCATACATCGTCGTAACGGTGACTTCGGGCTTCAGCGCGTCGTCCCGCAACTTAGCCTCGAGCGCTTTGGCCGAAGCCTCAGCGGCATCTTCGCTAGACAGATCGATGACGACGCCATCCATCACAGCCTCAAGCGCGCCCGCGTCATACAGCCTGCTCAACCGGTTGACCACCGCCTGCGCAAGCAGATAAGCACGCGCCAATTCGCCCAATGCATCGCCGGTAATTGCCGTGCCATTCTCAGACGGCAACAATTCCGAGCCCTGCAACGCGAGCTTCAGAATGTGCGCATTCACCTCGTTCTCGTCCTTCAGATACCGCTCGTCCTTACCTGCCTTGATCTTGTACAGCGGCGGTTGCGCGATATAGATATACCCGCGCTCGATCATCTCCGGCATTTGCCGATAAAAGAACGTGAGCAGCAGCGTCCGGATGTGCGCGCCGTCCACGTCAGCGTCGGTCATGATGATGATGCGGTGATAACGCAGCTTGTCGAGGTTGTAATCCTCTTTGCCGATACCGCAACCCAACGCGGTAATCAGCGTCACGATCTGCTCCGAAGAGAGCAGCTTGTCGTAACGCGCCTTCTCCACGTTGAGCACCTTGCCGCGCAGCGGCAAAATCGCCTGAAACTTCCGGTCGCGGCCCTGCTTCGCCGACCCACCTGCCGAGTCACCCTCGACGATGTAAATCTCCGACTTCGCCGGGTCCTTTTCCTGACAATCCGCGAGCTTGCCCGGCAAACCAACGCCATCGAGCACGCCCTTGCGACGCGTCATCTCACGCGCCTTGCGAGCCGCATCGCGAGCACGCGCTGCGTCGACGATCTTGCTGCAGATAATCTTCGCGTCGTTCGGCGTCTCGAGGAGAAATTCTTCTAGCGCTTTCGCGACCACATCTTCCACCGGCGCGCGCACTTCGGACGACACCAGCTTGTCCTTCGTCTGCGCGCTGAACTTCGGCTCCGGCACTTTCACCGACAGCACGCACGAAAGCCCTTCGCGCATGTCGTCGCCCGACGTCTCGACCTTCGCTTTCTTCGCGACTTCGTGATCGGCAATGTACTTGTTCAGCACGCGCGTCATCGCTGCGCGCAAGCCGGTCAAGTGCGTGCCGCCGTCGCGCTGCGGAATGTTGTTCGTGAAGCAGAGCACGTTTTCGTTGTAGCTGTCGTTCCACTGCATTGCCACTTCCACGCCCACGCCGTCCTTCTCGCCGCTCACGTGGAAAATGGTCGGGTGCAGCACGCTCTTGGTTTTGTTGATGTACTCGACAAAACCCTTCACGCCGCCGACAAACGCGAAATCGTCTTCCTTGCCCGAACGCTGATCGGTCAGGCGAATCCGCACGCCGTTATTCAGGAACGACAGCTCGCGAATCCGCTTGGCCAGAATGTCGTAGTGATATTCGACATTGCCGAAGATCGTCTCGTCGGCCATGAAATGCACTTCGGTGCCGCGATTTTCGGTCTCGCCCACCACCTGGATAGGCGACACCGCGACGCCGCCGATCTCTTCGATCACGCGATTCTGCGGCACACCACGGTGGAATTCCATGAAGTGCTTCTTGCCGTCGCGGCGAACCGTGAGACGCAGCCATGCGGACAATGCGTTCACGCACGACACGCCCACGCCGTGCAGGCCGCCCGACACCTTGTAGCTGTTCTGGTCGAACTTGCCGCCGGCATGCAGTTCGGTCATCACGATTTCGGCGGCGCTGCGCTTCGGCTCGTGCTTGTCGTCCATCTTCAGGCCGGTTGGCACGCCGCGGCCGTTGTCGGTGATCGAGATGGAGTTGTCAGCGTGAATGATCACCTGAATGTCGTTGCAGTATCCGGCCAACGCTTCGTCGATCGAGTTGTCGAGCACTTCGAACACGAGGTGGTGCAAACCAGTGCCATCCGATGTATCCCCGATGTACATCCCCGGCCGCTTGCGCACCGCCTCCAGACCTTCGAGGATCTGAATGGACGAGGCGCCGTAGCTGTTGTCGGGTTGCGTATTGTTCGTTTCAGTCATGGATTTTTTCCGGTTCTGCATTACTGCTGGGTTGCTGCTCGGGACTTTTCAAAATGCCATAAAAACGCCAAAGGGGCGCTGCGCCCCTTGGTGTGTTCTGGTTTTTGGACGCGTTAGATGCGCATTGGCATCACGACGTATTTGAATTCGTCGTTCTCGGGGATCGTGATCAACGCGCTGGAGCTGGCATCGCCAAGGCTCACTTGCAACATGTCGACCTTCAGGTTCGCGAGCACGTCGAGCAGATACGTGACGTTGAACCCGATATCGACGCTGTCGCCGTCGTACGCGATTTCCAGTTCTTCTTGCGCCTCTTCCTGATCGGCGTTGGTCGACATGATCTTCAACTGGCCCGGCTCGATAATGCAGCGCACGCCCTTGAATTTGTCCGACGTCAAAATCGCCGCACGTTGCAGCGAACGCTGCAGTTCTTCACGGCCGATCACGAACTGGTTCTTATGCGACTTCGGAATCACACGCTGGAAGTCGGGGAATTTTCCTTCAACCAGCTTCGACACCAGTTCGACCTGACCGAACGTGAACTTCACCTGCGTTTGCGCGATGTCGATGTTCAGCGTGTCGTCGATGTCTTCCAGGAGACGCTGCAACTCGAGAATCGTCTTGCGCGGAATGATGACTTCCTGGCGCGCGAACGCGCCTTCGATCTTCATCGACGAAAACGCGAGGCGATGGCCGTCGGTTGCCACCGCCATCAACTGGTCACCGTCTACTACCAGCAGCATGCCGTTCAGGTAGTAGCGAATGTCCTGCTGCGCCATTGAAAAATGGACCATGCCGAGCAACTGGCGAAACGTCTTTTGCGGAACCACGAGGCTCGCGCCGTAGTCTTTAGCTTGCGCGACCGTTGGGAACTCGTCTGCAGCCAGCGTTTGCAGTGCAAAGCGGCTCTTGCCGGATTGCACCGTCAGACGCTTGTCATTCAGCGTAAGCGTGACCTGGCCGTCGGGCATGGCGCGCAGAATGTCGAGGAGCTTTCGTGCTGCCACCGTGGTCGCCACCGAATCGCCGCCCACGCCGAAATCGGCGCGCGTGGTGATCTGCAACTCCAGGTCGGTCGACAGGAACGACACGTCCGGGCCGTTCTTGGTAATCAGCAAATTGGCGAGGATCGGCAACGTATGGCGGCGTTCGACGATGCCGCTCACGGTTTGCAGCGGCCTGAGGAGGTTATCGCGTTCGGTCTTGACCAGTTGCATAGAGTTCCTTCGTTGATATAACGGCCCACGCGCCTTTCAGCCCTTTTGGGCATTTTTCCGGCACGCAACCGCAGCTCCCCGCCGG
This sequence comes from Paraburkholderia sp. 22098, assembly GCF_052045935.1. Taxonomy (NCBI): domain Bacteria; kingdom Pseudomonadati; phylum Pseudomonadota; class Betaproteobacteria; order Burkholderiales; family Burkholderiaceae; genus Paraburkholderia; species Paraburkholderia sp. 22098. Next base: position 476,818 of record NZ_JBQEPV010000001.1, read on the forward strand.
CGCCACGCAGCGCCCGTCACGGCGTGAAATCCGCCCGCGGCCGCCGGGCGGTTAAACCTGTATTGTGCCTGAAAAAGGAACCGCCTCACTAAAATGGGGGCGAGTTACGAGATAAACAGGTCGATTTTTCCGTCGGCGCCGCTCAGCCTTTCAGCGTTTGCTCCAACACGTGCAGCTCGTGGTTTAGTTGAGCGTCCTTGCTGCGCTCGTCGGCAATTTTTCGCACCGCGTGCAGCACCGTGGTGTGGTCGCGTCCGCCGAACAACTCGCCGATTTCCGGCAAGCTCTTCTGCGTGAGCTCTTTCGCGAGATACATGGCGATCTGCCGCGGCCGCGCGATGTTCGCTGGCCGCTTTTTCGAATACATGTCCGCAACCTTGATGCTGTAAAAGTCCGCCACGGTCTTCTGAATGTTCTCCACGGAGATCTGGCGGTTCTGCACCGTCAACAGATCTTTCAGCGCTTCTTTCGTCAGTTCGATAGTGATTTCGCGGCCGTGGAACTTCGAGTACGCCAGAATTTTGCGCAGCGCGCCTTCGAGTTCGCGCACGTTGGAGCGCAGATGCTTGGCGACGAAAAACGCCACGTCTTCGTTGAGGCTCACGAATTCCGATTGCGCCTTGCGCATCAGAATCGCGACACGCATCTCGAGTTCGGGCGGCTCGATCGCCACCGTCAAGCCGGAGTCGAATCGCGAAATAAGACGGTCGTCGATACCCGAAATTTCCTTCGGATACGTGTCGCTGGTAATAATCACCTGCGCCTTGTTCGCGACCAGCGCCTCGAACGCGTAGAAGAATTCCTCCTGCGTGCGCGACTTGCCCGAAAAGAACTGGATATCGTCGATCAGCAGCAGATCCAGCGAGTGGTAGTAGCGCTTGAAGTCGTCGAACGCCTTGCGCTGGTACGCCTTCACGACGTCCGACACGTACTGTTCCGCGTGGATGTAGCGGATCCGCGCGCCGGCTTTGTCCATCAGAAGCTGATTACCGATTGCGTGGATCAGGTGAGTCTTGCCGAGGCCCACCCCGCCGTACAGGAACAGCGGGTTATACGAGATGCCGGGATTGTCCGCGACCTGAATCGCCGCTGCACGCGCCAGCTGGTTGGCCTTACCAGTCACGAAGTTGTCGAAAGTCAGGACCGGGTTCAGCTTGGAACGCTCGTACATCGAGTCGTTGTCACCGTTGCCATTGGAGTTCGCGCTCTGGCCCGGACGCCATGTGCGGCGCGCGGCCGCAGCTTCGTTTGCGTCGAGGCTCGGCAGGTCGAGGTCGGCGGAATCTTCGGGAGCGGCTCGAGCGTTTGCATTGTGCTCAGTTGCCGCGCGGGCGTTCGCGTTGAGGTTCGCCATGGCGCTGTTAGCGCCGTTCGCGCGCGCGGCGTGCGCCGCTTGTACGGCGCCAACGGCCGCGTCCACGGCGGCGCCGTTGCCCGCGCTGCCGCCCATTGAGTGCGGCGCCGATGCCGGACGCGGCGCAGCCGGCGCGGCTGCCGCAGGGGCGCGCATGCCGGCTTTGGGGTCCAGTACGAATTGCACGTCGACCGGGGTTTGCCAGAAATCGCGGGCCATATCCGCGATGCGGCCGGAGAACTGGCTCTTGACCCAGTCGAGCTTGAAGCGGTTTGGCGCGGCAATGCTGAGCGTGTTCGCAGCGGCGTCGAAGGCGACCGGGGCCAACGGTTTGATCCACGTCACGTACTGCTGGGGCGTGAGTTCACGCTCCAGCAATGCGGAACAGTGTTGCCAGAATTCGTTCATCGAGTTGCTGTCGTTATGGTGTGCACGAGGTTCGCCGCTGCCCCCGTCGCGCGCACGCAACAAGGCCCGAAGCAGCCAGGCGTAACAGCCCCAGGCGCCTGTGCCACAAAGGATTTGCGGGCAAGCGAGCCGGAGCGGCGTGCATCATTTTTGGGAAGTAAGGCGAGATTCTAACGCCAAACGGGAGCCGGAAGTGAGTTATCCACAGGGACGGATCAACTCCGCAAACACACCGCGCGCCCGGACGGCACGGGCTAAAGTATTGACGGTCAACGAAAAACGGGTTTAAATAGCGGGTTCCGCGAAAACCAATTCAGCAAACCTCCGGCCATTGCGCTTTCAGCGATGATCGCGCGGTTTTTTTTCGATCAAGTGAGAGCAACATGAAACGTACTTACCAACCTTCCGTTACCCGTCGCAAGCGTACCCACGGCTTCCGCGTTCGCATGAAGACCGCTGGCGGCCGCAAGGTCATCAACGCACGTCGCGCGAAGGGCCGCAAGCGCCTCGCCATCTAAGGCAGGCGAGCGGATTGCGCGCTCTGTCCGTACCGGGCAAGGCCGGTGGCGAAGCGGGACCGGCAGAGGCGCCGCAGCAGGGCTCGGTACCGTTGCGAGCGCAAGCCGCCTTCCCCAAAGCCGCAAGGCTACTGAAAACGGATGAATTTTCATCCGTTTTTCGTTTGCGCCCGTGGCGCCGCACTGCGCACTTCGTCGTGTACGGCCGGCCTACCGGCAACGAGGCTCGCCTCGGCCTCGTGATCGGCAAGAAGTATGCGCCGCGCGCGGCCACGCGTAATCTGGTACGTCGAGTCGCGCGCGAAGCCTTTCGGGTGCGTCGCGCGGAATTCGGCGGTTGGGACGTGCTGCTGCGTTTGCACACGCGCTTCGACAAAAAGGCTTTGCCGAGTGCCGCGTCGCCGCCGCTAAAGGCGCTGTGCCGCAGTGAAATCGAGTCGTTGCTCGACAAGGCAGCACGCGAAATTGCCCGTCGTCAGGCGCCGCCCGCGGACGCGCCCAAGACGGAATGACGCTCAGGTGACTGCCCGCTTTTTCGCTCAGGCTGCAGAAGCTCCGGCAGCCTTGAACAGCGGGTGTCGTCCGGTACTTCACGTTGCGCGGCGCTGTCCGGCCGCACGAGCCATGCAAACGGTACTCATCGCTTTACTGCGTTTTTACAAGCTTGCCGTGAGTCCAATGCTCGGCAATCGGTGCCGTTTTTACCCTTCCTGCTCTGATTACGCGCGCGAAGCAATCCAGTATCATGGCGCCGCGCGCGGGACTTATCTCGCCGCCAGGCGTGTTTGCCGTTGCCACCCGTTTTCCGCGGGCGGCATCGATCTCGTCCCGCCTCCCACTTCTGAAAAGCGCTGACGCGCCGTTCCATCGACACTGAGACAACGCATGGATATCAAACGCACCGTCCTATGGGTCATCTTCTTCATGTCAGCGGTCATGCTGTTCGACAACTGGCAACGCGACCACGGACGCCCGTCGATGTTCTTCCCGAGCGCCACGCCGACCAAGACGGTCGGTAGCGCCGCACCGGGAACCACGACGCCGGGAACCCAGCCCGCCGATTTGCCGGCCACCAACGCGGCAGCGCCGGCCAACACGCCGGCGGCGACCCAATCGCAACTCGTCAAGTTCAGCACCGACGTCTATAACGGCGAAATCGACACCCGCGGCGGCACCCTGTCGAAGCTGTCGCTCGTCAAGCAAGGCGACGGCAAGCAGCCGGATCTCGTGATCACGCTATTCGACCGCACCGCGAATCACACGTATCTGGCGCGTACGGGTCTGCTCGGCGGCGATTTCCCGAATCACAACGACATCTACACGCCGCTGCCCAACCAGCCGCACGACCTGACGGGCGACGCCAAATCGTTCCAGCTCAGCTTCGAGTCGCCGGTTAAGGGCGGACTGAAGGTCATCAAGACCTACACGTTCACCCGCGGCAGCTACGTGATCGGCGTCGATACGAAGATTCAGAACGTCGGCACCACGCCGGTGAGCCCGTCGGTTTATATGGAACTGGTGCGTGACGACCAGCCGGTGGAAACGCCGCGCTTCTCGCACACGTTCATCGGCCCGGCTGTCTACACCGACCAGCACCACTTCCAGAAGATGACGTTCGGCGACATCGACAAGAACAAGGAAGATTTCACGAAGCAAGCCGACAACGGCTGGATCGCGATGGTGCAGCATTACTTCGCGTCGGCATGGATTCCGCAGCAGGGCGTAAAGCGCGACATCTACGTCGAGAAGATCGATCCGACGCTCTATCGTGTCGGCGTTAAGCAGCCGGTCGCAGCCATCGCGCCGGGTCAGACGGTCGACGTGTCCGCGCGCCTCTTCGCCGGTCCGGAAGAAGAGCGCATGCTCGAAGGCATCGCGCCGGGTCTCGAACTGGTGAAGGACTACGGCTGGGTGACGATCATCGCGAAGCCGCTTTTCTGGCTGCTCGAAAAGATCCACAGCTACGTCGGCAACTGGGGCTGGGCGATCGTGCTGCTCACGCTGTTGATCAAGGCGGTGTTCTTCCCGCTGTCGGCCGCAAGCTATAAGTCCATGGCGCGCATGAAGGCGATCACGCCGCGTATGCAGGCGCTGCGCGAACGCTTCAAGGGCGATCCGCAGAAGATGAATGCCGCGCTCATGGAGTTGTACAAAACCGAGAAGGTGAATCCGTTCGGCGGCTGTCTGCCGGTCGTGGTGCAGATTCCGGTGTTCATCTCGCTGTACTGGGTGTTGCTGTCGTCGGTCGAAATGCGCGGCGCGCCGTGGATTCTGTGGATTCACGATCTGTCGCAGCAGGATCCGTTCTTCATCCTGCCGGTACTGATGGCTGTTTCCATGTTCCTGCAGACGAAGCTCAACCCGACGCCGCCGGACCCCGTTCAGGCGAAGATGATGATGTTCATGCCGATTGCGTTCTCGGTCATGTTCTTCTTCTTCCCGGCCGGTCTGGTGCTGTACTATGTCGTGAACAACGTGCTGTCGATCGCGCAGCAGTACTACATCACGCGCATGATGGGTCAGTCGAAGGCGAAGCCGGCCTGACACCTGCATGAAACGCTGAGGGCAAGTCGACTCATCTGCAAAAACGAAGCCGCCCGGTTCAAACGAACCGGGCGGCTTTTTTCATGTGATCCGCGTGGACAGACGGCGCACGCGCTACTCTTCTTCGGTATCCTCACCGTAGAAGCGCCCAATCATTTCTTCGACGAGAAAACGGTCTTTCGGCGTCAACGACTCGATCTTCGAAGCCAGTTCGATCGTTTCCTGCGAAGGCGGATACTTCTCGCCGCGGGCCATCGGTCTGGCGCTCGCACCGGGCGAAGGCCCGTAGTGCAGCCAATGCTCCTTCACATTCAACCATTCGGCAAGCGTGCGCAACTTGTCGGGCTTTGGGATCGTCGTACCCGTGAGCCACTTGTGCGCGGTTTGTGGAGTCACTGGACGGTCACCGCGATAGCGAAGGTTGAACTGTTCGGCGAGCTTGGTCCCGCCGCGAATCTTCAGCGGCTCCAATGTTTCCTTCAGCCTCTTCGAGAAGGCAGCTTTTTCTTTCGGGGTTGGCATGGGCCAGATTGTGCAATTCAGCGTCCTCCCAGTTGACAACTGATCAGGCTCATGTTGAACGTATTTGAGATAATTTTAGCTTGCGCGCCGCGGCGCATCGGCGATCCAGCGCAATGTCAATTTTTGCGACTTTTCCATACAGGACGTGCGCTTGCACGGCGCCGTGTTTTGGCTGAGTCCAGATCCGTCCTATTCATCAAGTAAAAATCCTAGCTTGTTTAGGATCAATCTCAACGAAGACCTAGAAGGCCCGTTCTGGTCGTCAGGCGACGGGGAGACCGGCCGGCGCATGGCCCGCGTTACAATGCCCGGCGCCCCGGAAATGTCCGCGCCGCCCTGCCCCACTCTTCCGATTTCGCCGCCTCACTCATGCTGACCACCGACTCCGATCCGATCGTCGCCATTGCCACCGCGCCCGGCCGGGGAGGCATCGGCGTCGTGCGCATTTCTTTCGGACGCGCGGGCGAGGCCGCGGCGCAGCCACTGATGCAGGTGCTGACCGGACAAGCACTCACGCCTCGTCACGCGAGCTATGTGCCTTTTTTCGACGACGGCGGCAACGCGCTCGATCGCGGCATTGCCCTTTACTTTCCGGCGCCGCATTCGTACACCGGCGAACACGTGCTGGAGTTGCAAGGTCATGGCGGCCCCGTCGTGCTGCAACTGCTGCTGCAACGTTGCATTGATGCAGGGCGCGGATTTGGCCTGCGGCTCGCCGAGCCAGGCGAGTTCACCCGCCGTGCATTCCTGAACGACAAGCTGGACCTCGCGCAGGCTGAAGCGGTAGCCGATCTGATCGAAGCGAGCACCGAGGCCGCTGCGCGCTCAGCAGGCCGTTCGCTCGACGGCACGTTTTCGCGCGACATCCACGCTTTGGTCGAAGAAGTAATCACGCTGCGCATGCTGGTCGAGGCAACGCTCGACTTCCCCGAAGAAGAGATCGATTTCCTCGAAGCTGCCGACGCCCGCGGCAAGCTCACGCGCATTCGGGAGCGCCTCGCGCACGTGCTCGCCGAGGCACGGCAAGGTGCGCTGTTGCGCGAGGGATTGTCCGTGGTGCTGGCCGGTCAGCCGAACGTCGGCAAATCGTCGTTGCTCAACGCACTTGCCGGCGCTGAACTCGCCATCGTCACGCCGATTGCGGGCACGACTCGTGACAAGGTCGCCCAGACCATTCAGATCGAGGGCATTCCGCTGCACGTGATCGACACCGCCGGCCTGCGCGATACCGAAGACGAAGTCGAGAAAATCGGCATTGCGCGGACGTGGAGCGAGATCGAGCGCGCGGACGTGGTGCTGCATCTGCTGGACGCGCGCACGGGCATGACTGTCGAAGACGAAACCATCGCCACGCGTTTCCCGAGCGGCGTTCCGGTCGTGCGCGTGCTGAACAAGACGGACCTTGTCGGCTTGCCGCCGGAGGCTCGCGCGCTCGATGCCGATTTCGACCTGAGCGAAGTCCGGCTGTCGGCGAAACAAGGCGACGGCGTGAGCTTGTTGCGCGACGAACTCCTGCGCATTGCCGGTTGGCAGGCAGGCGCGGAGAGCGTCTACCTCGCGCGCGAGCGTCATCTGATTGCGTTGCGCGCCGCGCAGGATCACCTTGCGACGGCCGCCGCGCATGCCGATCAAAACTCGCAGGCATTGGATCTTTTCGCCGAAGAACTGAGACTCGCGCAGGACCAGCTCAACTCGATCACCGGAGAGTTCAGTTCCGACGATCTTCTGGGAGTGATTTTCAGCAGGTTTTGCATCGGCAAATAGAAGCGGGCAAGTATGCCGCCTTAGAACGCTGTAAGCCGCGACCATGAGCCCTTGAACGCGGCACGACCAAAACGGATCAACGTACTTTGTAGACCAATAAAACCGCTCGGGCTTGGTACACAAACGCAGACAGTTTAAACTCGCCCTGTCGCATACCAGCCACTACAGCATGCCTCGCCTAGCCGCCCCGCTCACCGAATCCCAGATACGCGCACTCGAACCGCGCGCCGCCCGCTACAGCGTCGCCGACGGCAACGGCCTCGTGATCGAAGTGATGACCACGGGCACGAAGGTCTGGCGCTTCCGCTATTCGTTGAACGGCAAGCGCCAGCCGCTTGCGACCATCGGCGACTACCGGATGATTTCGCTGCGCGTTGCCCGAGCGAAGGCGCAGAAGTACGCGGAGCTCGTCGCGCAAGGCATTTCGCCCGTCGCCACCGCGCGCCGCGACCGCGGGGCCGAAGCGAAAGCCGACGTGCTGCGTGAAGCAGCCGAGCTTTATATGGCGACCGAGATGGCCGGGAAGTCGGATGAATATCGACGCACCACGCGCCGCGCGCTCGACAAAGACGTGTTGCCCGCGATCGGCGGCATGCGTGTCAAGGCGGTGACCGCGGAGCACGTCGTCGCCATCTGCGAGGCGATCAAAAGCCGCGGCTCGCCGAAGATGGCGCTGCATACTCGCAACGTCATCAAGCGACTCTACGAGTATCTGATTGCTCGTCAGCTGGCAACCGCGAACCCGGCGGAAGTCGTGCCGGCGCGCTCCATCGCCACCTTTGAAAGCCGCACCCGCGTGCTTTCCGGCGAGGAAATCGGCACCATGCTGCAATCGATCGAAACGTCGAGCATCCGACAGCCGCTCAAGATAGCGCTGCACCTGCTGGTGCTGACGATGGTACGCAAATCGGACCTCGTGGAGGCGACGTGGGACGAGTTCGATCTCGACCGCGCGCTGTGGCGCATCTCCGCTGCGCGTCTTCCTCAAGATGCGGATCGGCTCGTCTACCTGCCTCAGCAAGCGGTGGCGATGCTGCAACAGTTGCATTGCACGCGAGCAAGCAAAACCTTCGTCTTTCCGAGCGTGAGGGGCGACGACCGGCCGATTGCAAAGAGCACGCTCAATCAGGCGGTGAAGGCGCTTGGCCTGGAAGTCGAACATTTCGTTCTTCACGACTTCCGTCGAACGGCGTGGGCGCATCTGCGCGAGATGACCGAGCATGCACAACAGGACAAAACATCAGCGCAAACGCGACAAAGCGAGTCGCTAAGCAAGCCCGAATCCGATCCGGCCGAGCAGCGCCAAATCGCGCAGCAATGGGCGGATTTCGTCGATGCAGAGCTCGGCGCAGCGCGGAAAAGAGCCGTGGGCGCGGGCTGATCGAGGGAGCAGGACGCACGTAAAGGTGAAATGCTCGCGGCCTGCAATTTTAGGTACACAAAGACACGGCACCTTACTACAAGCTGCTACGCTAGAAAGAAAACGAGCGCAGTTCACGAGGTTATTAATACATCGCCATTAGCGCAAAAGCGCCAAGCCGTGCCCTCGCATCACGCGGCGCTTCTCTCCTGCGACTGATCGCCTACACTGGAGCAACGATGCAACCTTTTCGTGGAGGCTGCCATGTCTGAATCGTTGATCGCTTACCTGCTTGGGCCGACTGTGATGCTGCTGGTCGGCGGGGCAATCTGGGCGGCCTCCCGCTATCACCACAAGGCGGGACCGCAAAAGCTCGAGCGCTGGCTCGATACGCATTACGCCGAGTGGCTGCATCACAGGCACTAAAGCCCGCGCCTTGCAGCGTCAAAACAAAAGGCCGTCGCAGTGAGCGACGGCCTTTCCGTCTGCAGGCGTGCAGTTGGGGCGCGCCTACCACTTACCACCTGGGCGCAGGCTCACCATATTCGTACTGCTGTTGCGGCGCTCCGCACGCCACATAGCCGCGCTGGTACTGATCGTAGCAGTAGCCCGGGGGCGGGCCCGCATAGGCCGGTGCCGGCTGGTACACCGGCTGTGCATAGACAGGCTGCGCATAGACCGGTTGTTGATAGGCCACCGCCGGCGCAGGATTCAATATCGACGTCACGACCGCGCCCAGCACCGCGCCGCCGATCAGTGCCCCCACTACATCGCCGCCGCCATTCCCATGGCCATGAGCCGACGCTTGCCCCGCGACACTCAGGCTGCCCACCATCACCAATGCCACCGCTAACTTTTTCATTTTTCGCTCCCGCCGTTCAGGCATGGAACGAATTGTCGGCTACGCGCGCAGAAATAGATGCTGCAAGTGGTAACGACACATTACCTGTGTAACCACCACCATCGGCTGCTCGAGTCAACGCTCCCACGACGCCGCTTGCACCGGCGCATCGCCGTAATACTGCCGGCGCGCATCGCTCAGAACGCGCCCCTCGAGCACGCCTTCGTCTGTCAACGCTTTGAGCGCGGCCATGACGATCGCCTTGCGATCCACCTCGAAAAATTCTCGCAAAGCCTCGCGTGTATCGCTGCGGCCGAAACCGTCCGTGCCGAGCGTCACGTAGCGGCGCGGCACGTATGCGCGAATCAGCTCGGGCACGGCGCGAACGTAATCCGTTGCCGCGACGATCGGCCCCTCGGACTCGCCCAGCACTCGCGCGACGTAAGGCGCGGGCGACGATGCATCGCCGTAACGCGCAAGCCGCTCCGCCGCCATGCCGTCGCGCTGCAGTTCGCTGAAGCTGGTCACGCTCCACACCGCGGCGTCGATCTGCCAGTCGTCCTTCAGCATGCGCTGCGCGGCGATGACCTCGCCAAGAATGGCTCCGGCGCCGAGTAATTGAATCTGCGCCCGCACGCCTTTTTCTGCACCGGCGGCGAGCGGGTAAATGCCCTTCAGAATGCCTTCGCGCACTGCAGCTACATCGCCGCCCGGTGCAGACGGCTGCGCGTAGTTCTCGTTCATCACCGTGACGTAATAGAAAACGTCGCGCTGACGCTCGACCATCTCCCGCATCCCTTCGTCGACGATTACCGCGACTTCGTAAGCGAACGCGGGATCGTACGCGCGGCAGTTCGGAATGGTCGATGCCGCCAGATGGCTCGTGCCGTCCTGATGCTGCAAGCCCTCGCCGCCGAGCGTCGTCTTGCCCGACGTCGCACCGATCAGGAAACCGCGTGCGCGCTGGTCAGCCGCCGCCCAGATGAGATCGCCGATCCGCTGAAAACCGAACATCGAGTAGTAGATGTAGAACGGCAGCATCGGCAGGTCGTGCACGCTGTACGACGTCGCGGCCGCGATCCACGACGACACCGCGCCCGCTTCCGAAATCCCCTCCTCCAGAATCTGTCCTTGCGTGTCCTCGCGGTAGTAGAGCATCGAGCCGAGGTCTTCCGGCTCGTAAAGCTGACCCAACGGCGAGTAGATGCCGACCTGACGAAACATGTTCGCCATGCCGAAGGTGCGCGCCTCGTCGGCGACAATCGGTACGACGCGTGGGCCGAGACCCGCGTCTTTCAGCAGCGCGGTCAGCATGCGAACGAGCGCCATCGTCGTAGACATTTCGCGGCCGTTGCAATCGAGCGCGAACTGGCTCCAGGAGGACATCGGAGGAACGATCAGCCCCTCCGATGCAACTCTCCGCCTTCTGGGCAGATAGCCTCCGAGAGCGGCCCGGCGAGCATGCAGGTATTGCATTTCCGGGCTGTCTTCCGCGGGTTTGTAAAACTTCACCTGTTCGACGTCCGCGTCCGTGAGCGGCAAACGGAACCGGTCGCGAAACGCCTTCAGGTCGTCGAAATCCAGCTTCTTCTGCTGATGCGTGGTCATGCGGCCCTGGCCAGCCGTGCCCATGCCGAAGCCTTTCATCGTCTTTGCGAGGATCACGGTCGGCTGACCGCGATGCGCGAGCGCTTTTGCGTAAGCCGCATGCAGCTTGCGCACGTCGTGACCGCCGCGCCGCAAGCGGTCGATATCCTCGTCGCTCAGTTGTGCGGCGAGCGCGGCCAATTCCGGGTTTTGGCCGAAGAAGCGCTCGCGGTTGTACGCGCCGTCGTTCGCCGAGAAAGTCTGGAACTGGCCGTCGACCGTATTCGCGAACGCGCGCAGCAAAGCGCCGCTGTGGTCGCGCGAGAACAGCGCATCCCAGTCCGAGCCCCAGATCACCTTGATCACGTTCCAGCCGGCGCCGACGAAATGCGCCTCCAGTTCGTCGATGATCCGGCCATTGCTGCGCACCGGACCATCCAGACGCTGCAGGTTGCAGTTGATGACGAACACCAGATTGTCGAGCCCTTCGCGCGCGGCCAGCGACAACGCGCCGGTCGACTCCGGCTCATCCATTTCGCCGTCGCCGAAAAAGCCCCACACCTTGCGGCCTTCAGTGAGCGCGAGGCCGCGATTCGCGAGATAGCGCATGAAGCGCGCTTGATAAATCGCATTGATCGGGCCAATGCCCATAGAGCCGGTGGGAAACTGCCAGAAGTCCGGCATCAGCCACGGATGCGGATATGAACAGAGCCCCGGCCCGCCGATCTCACGACGGTAATGCCGCAGATTGTCCTCGGAGAGAAAACCCTCCAGATACGCACGCGCATACACACCCGGCGACGAATGCGGCTGGAAATACACCAGATCGCCCGTGCCCTCGCCCGCCCCCGGCATCGACGCGCGAAAAAAATGGTTGAAGCCGACTTCGAACAGATCGGCCGCCGAGGCATAGCTCGCTATGTGGCCGCCGAGTTCGCCGTACGCCTTGTTCGCGCGCACCACCATTGCGAGCGCGTTCCAGCGCAGCGCGGCGGCAAGCCTCTCCTCAAGTTCGAGATTGCCCGGATAGCGCGGCTGATCTTCGGGCGCGATCGTGTTGCGGTATGGCGTGACGTTGGTACGCGCCGATTCGACGCCGAGCGACACCGCATGACTGGCCAGCCGGTCGAACAGAAACTGCGCGCGCTCGCGGCCCACGTGCTCGACGACAGCGTCGAGCGCCTCCAGCCACTCCGCTGTTTCCTGCGGATCGGCGTCCGCCGCCTCCGTGCGCTGAACGCCGAGGCTCCGCACCTGCTCACTACCGCTGGACAAATCCGTCATGGCCACTCCCGCATCGACACGTCGGTTCAAGATCGAGTGAGTCAATGGTACTTACGAGCCCGCAAAATGAGCGTCTCATTTGCTTGCAATCGCGCGCTGCGATAGGCTAGTTATTCCGGATTTCGCCTCGCTTACGGAATATTTCATCTATGACCACGCCAACCAGACGGCTCGATCGTATCGACATCGGTATCCTGAGCCAGTTGCAGCAAAACGCGCGCATCACTAACGCCGACCTGGCGCGCTCGGTAAATCTCTCGCCCACGCCGTGCTTCAATCGCGTGCGCGCGCTCGAAAAGCTCGGTCTCTTCAAACAACAGGTCACCCTGCTGAACCCCGAGCCGCTCGGGCTACGCATCAACGTGTTCATTCAGGTAAGTCTGGAAAAACAGGTGGAGGACGCGCTGCTGCGTTTCGAGCAGGCCATTTCCGAGCGCCCTGAAGTGATGGAGTGCTATTTGATGACGGGCGATGCCGACTACCTGCTGCGCGTGGTGATGCCCGATATGCAGACTCTGGAGCGCTTCATCGTCGATCATTTGACGAAGATTCCCGGCATTTCCAACATCCGCTCCAGCTTTGCACTCAAGCAGGTGCGGTATAAGACGGCGCTGCCGCTGCCGTCGTCTGGATTGACGCTGACCGACCCGGACGACGTGGCGACCGACTGGCGCTGACGCGTCACCGCGCCTTGCTTCGTTTCGCTTCGGCCAAAGTGGTGGGCTGCTGTAATAGTGGCGGCCGACAATAGGCACGACGGCGATCGTCAAACCTTCCCCGCGGCAAGCGTGCAACAGAAATCAGGAGAAAAAGCGATGAACTACGACGACAGCAATCCCTTCGCGAAGATTCTGCGCGGCGAGCTACCATGCATCAAGGTCGCGGAAACCGATGCCGCGCTCGCCTTCATGGACCTGATGCCGCAAGCCGACGGCCATTTGCTCGTCGTGCCGAAGGAAGCGGCTGCGGAGATCTTCGACCTGTCGGACGCGGCGACGGTCGCATGCATGCGCATGACGCAAAAGCTTGCCATCGCCGTGCGCGCGGCGTTGCGTCCGGACGGCGTGTTCATCGGCCAGTTCAATGGAGCGGCTGCCGGGCAGACGGTGCCGCATGTGCACTTTCACGTGATTCCGCGCTGGAAGGGTCAGCCGTTACGCATGCATGCGCGCGACGTCGCGGACGCGGACACGCTCGAAGCGCTGGCCAAACGCATTCGCGCGCATTGGCGAGCGGACTGAGCCGCGAGTCTTCGGTCCGTTTTCGGTCCGTTTTCGATCTTCAGTGACACGCGGCGCGCTCGTAGAGTGCGCTGACGGCAGCGCACGAGCGCCGCATTACAGCCGATGCCGCGAGCGGCGCAGCGGATGACGCCAGTCGACGCGACGCGGTCTTGCTTGCATGGGGCGCGTGTCGTGCAGATGCCGGTGTTCCTGCCACAATTCGTCGGAGAAAAGAAACGCGACGATCAGCAGCGGCAGGACGAGAAAAACGCCCAATATCAGGTTCTCGAGCACGGCGGCCTCCGTTCTCACGTTGCATGGTTTTATTCTAGAGCACCGCACGTACCTGCAATGCCGGCCAGTCGTCGTCCAGGTGCGGCGCATAAAGCTCAGCGGTGCCTGGCATCGTTTATCTTCTGCATTTACACCGTTATATCGACCGCTCTAACAAGCCGGCGAAACGACTTTGTGTGCAATGCACCAAGCGCGCCGAAGGTTACTAATAAATCGCTTAAATCGATTATCGCGTTAACGCTAATGCGGCCCGCAAAGCATTACTGGTTAAAGCCGTGCGTGGGAAAAGTCGCTTAGTTATCCCGTTTAATCCCGCGTCTGTGATGCGTTGCCGAACCATCCGTCATACGACGCGCACGGTGCGACAATCTGCCACTGTTGCGACCGCACACAAGATGTGCTTGTGGTTCTTGCACGTTCTCCTAAAGTGCAAGGTGCGGGCTAGACGATGGAGTTAAATACATAGCTAACCTGAGCATTCGGCCCGCACCCGGAGGAACATATGAAAACTCGACTCGCCCTTGTTTTCGCCGTTGCAAGTCTGGCTGCCGCAAGTGTTCAGGCGCAAGACGTCATGATCAAGCCGCAGCAAACCATTCAGTTCAAAGCCAACTCGTACGGCTGTTTGTCAAAAGACAAGCTAGACGCCGTTAATGAGCACGCGCAAGCCGGTGAACAGCAGAAAATGCAGGAGTTCTTCTCCGGGTATCAATGCGTTTCGACGCCGGAGAATTCGAGCTTCCGCGTCGTGCGTGTCGTCGGTCACGACTTCGAGTTCGTGAATGCCAGCAATAGCGACACGCAAGGCCTATGGGCGAACGATCGCTTCATCAAGCAATGATCTTATAGAACACTGAGTGCGAACACTTTCGGCGAATTGCCGGAACGACGTGCGTTCAGGTGAGTGCTCTGGCTTCAAACGCCGGAGACTGTGAGCTTGTGCTAAAAATAATCGGCGGGACATTGAAAAATGTCCGGCCGATTTTTATTTGTGCGACATGCACGCGCGACGCGTAAAAAAGCCGATGCGGTTATGTGGAACCGCATCGGCAGCACGCCTTCTCGCAAAGCGCAGGAACAACCGTTTAACTCTTCGAACGACTCGCGCCGCTCAGTGCGAGTCGCGCGGCACCGGCGCGCCGCTGGAGCCCACCAGGAAATCGAGATCCGCGCCCTGATCCGCCTGCAGGACGTGCTCGACATAGAGCTTGTAGTAACCGCGCTTCGGCGACTCGGGCGCCTGCCACGCGGCGCGCCGGCGCGCGAGTTCGTCGTCGCTCACATCCAGATGCAGGCGTCGCGCTTCGACATCCAGCTCGATCATGTCGCCGGTCTGCACGAACGCCAGCGGACCGCCCGCGGCTGCTTCGGGCGACACGTGCAACACCACCGCACCGTACGCTGTGCCGCTCATGCGTCCGTCGGAAATACGCACCATGTCAGTAATGCCCTTTTGCAGCACTTTTTTCGGCAACGGCATATTGCCCACTTCGGCGAAGCCCGGATAACCTTTCGGCCCCGCGCCTTTGAGCACCATGATGCAGTTTTCGTCGATGTCGAGCGACTCGTCGTCGATCTTCGCGTGCAGTTCTTCGATGTTTTCGAACACGACCGCTCGGCCTCGGTGCTTCAGCAGTTCCGCAGTGGCCGCCGACGGCTTGATCACCGCGCCGTTTGGCGCCAGGTTGCCCTTGAGGACCGCAATGCCCGCCTTCGGCTTGAACGGCTCAGCGAACGTGGTGATGACTTTCTCGTCGTGGTTCGGCGCATTGCGCACGTTGTCCCAGATCGTCTTGCCGTTCACGGTCAGCGCCTCGCGATGCAGCAGACCTTGATCGCCCAGTTGCTTGAGCACCGCCGGCAAACCGCCCGCGTAGTAGAAGTCTTCCATCAGGTATTCGCCTGACGGTTGCAGATTCACGAGACACGGCACGTTGGAGCCAAGCTCCCAGTCTTCCAGCGAAAGCTCCACGCCAATGCGCTTCGCGAGCGCGATCAGATGCACGACGGCGTTGGTCGAGCCGCCAATCGCCGCGTTCGTGCGGATTGCGTTTTCGAAGGCCTGGCGCGTGAGAATCTTGTCCATTGTCAGATCCTCGCGGACCATGTCGACGATGCGCCGGCCGGCCAGATGCGCGAGCACCTGGCGTCGTGCGTCGACCGCGGGAATGGCGGCGTTGTGCGGCAAGCCCATGCCGAGCGATTCGACCATCGAAGCCATCGTCGACGCCGTGCCCATCGTCATGCAGTGGCCGCGCGAGCGGTTCATGCACGACTCCGCCTCGGTGAATTCTTCCTGCGTCATCGAACCGGCGCGCACTTCCTCGGACATCTGCCACACGCCTGTGCCCGAGCCGATATGCTTGCCGCGGAACCGGCCGTTCAACATGGGGCCACCCGACACCGCGAGCGCGGGCAGGTTGCACGACGCCGCGCCCATCAGCAGCGCAGGCGTAGTCTTGTCGCAGCCGACGAGCAGAATCACGCCGTCCATCGGATTGCCGCGAATCGATTCCTCGACGTCCATCGAAGCCAGGTTGCGAAACAGCATGGCCGTCGGTCGCAAATTGGTCTCGCCGAGCGACATCACCGGAAACTCCAGCGGCAAACCGCCCGCTTCATGCACGCCTTTTTTCACGTACTCCGCGAGCTCGCGAAAATGCGCGTTGCAGGGCGTCAGTTCCGACCATGTATTGCAGATGCCGATTACCGGACGTCCGTCGAATTCATCGTGCGGAATGCCCTGGTTTTTCATCCACGAGCGATGCAGAAAGCCGTCGCGGTCCTTGAGGCCAAACCACGCCTGGCTGCGCAGCCGCTTTTTTGTCTGGTTGGAATCAGCCATGAAATCTCCTGTTGGCAAACATGTAGGGCAGGGCGCGCGTCATTGCACGCTCAGTGCACGCGCTTGCTGCGACGGAACTGGTCGAACAGCACCGCGAGCAGCAGGATCCCGCCGCGAATCAGGTATTGATAAAAAGTCGGCACGTTCATCAGGCTCATTGCGTCCTGCACGGAACCCATGATCAGCACGCCCACCAGCACGCCGGAAATCGTCGCGACGCCGCCCGTCAGCGACACGCCGCCGAGCACGCACGCGGAGATCACGCCGAGTTCGAGACCGACCGACGTCTTCGGATCGCCGAGACTCATACGCGACGCAAGCATCACGCCCGCAAAGCCGGTGACGAGCCCTTGCAGCACGAACACGGTGATCTTGATGCGCGTGACGGGCAGCCCTGCGAGCAGCGCCGCCTCGCTGTTGCCGCCGACCGCCAGTACGTTCTTGCCGAACACGGTTTTCTTCAGCAGGAAACCGAACACCACGAAGCCGATGATGTTGCTCCAGATCGGATACGAAATGCCGAGGAATGAGCCGCCGCCCAGGTCGAAGAAGCGTTCTTCCGAGATCATCACCGCGTCGCCGCTCGACGTGATGAAGGCGAGGCCGCGCACGACTTCCATCATCGCGAGCGTGACGATCAGCGAATTGATCTTGTAGCGCGCGACCAGCACGCCGTTCACGAGGCCTACCGCGCCGCCTGCCAGCACGCCTGCGGCAACGCCGAGCAGTACGCTATGCGTCACGGTGATCAACGTGGATGCCACGACCCCCGCGAACGCCACGATCGACGCGACCGACAGATCGACCTCGCCGAGCGCAAGCACGAACATCATGGTCACGGAGATCGAGCCGATCAGCGTGACGGAAAGCAGCAGGCCCTGAATGTTTCGTGAACTCAAGAAGTCGGGCACGGTGAACGACAGCACCGCGAACAGGATGATGAAGACCATCACGATGCCGGACTTGTTGATCAGATCCCAGGTCCGCGCGGCGCGCGCGCTCAAGCCCGCGGAAGCGACGGCTGGCGTGGAGGGGTCGGTCGATGGTGTGTGCATGATGTGTGTTCCGTTTCAATGCCGCGTGGTTCGGTTCGACGGCGCGATTCAGTTGCTTTCGGTTCAGGTGCGTTCTTCAGGGGCCTTCATTTGTCTGGCGCCTGGGGCCAGCATGTGTTCTAGCGAGGCAGCGCGAGCTTGATGAGCGCATCGGGTGTCGCCTGTGCTTTCGGCAGATCGCCGACCAGGCGGCCTTCCTTCATTACGATCACGCGGTCGGTCACGCCGATTACTTCGGCAAGATCGCTCGACACCACGATCACCGTACGTCCCGCGTCCGCGAGCCCATACAGCAGACCGTAAATTTCGCTGCGCGCGCCGACGTCGATGCCGCGCGTGGGTTCGTCCATCAGGAACACGTCGATGTCTTCGGCGAGCCAGCGCGACAGAATCACCTTCTGCTGATTGCCGCCCGAGAGCGTGCCGATCGGCGTCTCGCCGTTGCGCGTCTTGATCGCGAGCTTGCCGATGAACTCTTTCGCGGTCTGCGCTTCCTTGCGTCCGTTCAGCACGTTGAAGCGGCTGAAGTGCCGGCGGCAACTGATGTTGAGGTTGTCCGAAACCGAAGCGATCGAAACAATGCCTTCCTGTTTGCGATCTTCGGGGCACAGCGCGACGCCTGCGCGCACTGCGTCGCGCGGCGTGGCGAAGCGCACCTGCTTGCCTTTGAGCGTGATGTCGCCGGCCGTGGGTTTGACCGCGCCGTAGATGAGCTTCATCAGTTCCGAGCGCCCGGCGCCGACAAGCCCGAAAAAGCCGACGATTTCGCCTTTGCGTGCCGAGAATGTAGCGGGCTCGCGCAGGCCCGGTCCCATCAATCCCTTGACGTCGAGTTGCACGTCGCCGACATCGCGCGTGCGATAGCCGTACACGTCGGCGATCGAACGGCCCACCATGCAGCTGATCAGACGGTCGCGGTCGAGGCCTTCGCCTGCGTCGAACGTGTCGATGCGGCGGCCGTCGCGAAACACGGTGACGCGATCGCACAGTTCGTAGACTTCATCCATCCGATGCGTGACGTAGATGATCGCGCGGCCTTCGGCACGCAACGCGCGAATGATCCGGAACAGCTGCGTAGTCTCGCGCGACGACAACGAACTGGTCGGTTCGTCGAATGCGATCACGCGCGCATCGCGCATCAGCGCCTTGCCGATTTCAATCATCTGACGCTGACCGATCGACAGATTTTTCACCTGCTGCGACGGATCGATTTTTTCGCCGAGGCGTTCGAGTTCGCGCACCGCGCGCGCGACGAGCGCCTTTTCGTCCAGCACACCGAAGCGGTTGGGCAGCGCGCCGAGCATCAGGTTTTCGGCCACCGTCAATTCCGGCACCAGATGCAGTTCCTGATAGATGATCGCGACACCCGCTGCGATTGCCGCCTTCGTCGTGGCGAACTGCTGCTCCACGCCATCGAGCGACAACGTGCCCGCCGCCGGCTGGTTCACGCCGGACAGGACCTTGAGCAGCGTCGATTTGCCGGCGCCGTTTTCGCCCATGAGGCCGTGCACTTCGCCGCGACGCACTTCGAGCGACACCTGGTCGAGCGCGAGCACGCCGGGAAAGCGCACGGTGATGCCGTCGAGTTGCAGATACGGCTCAGTCGAAGCGGGCACAGGCGAGGGCGTCTGTAGCGGCGCGTCGGCACCGCCAGGGGATGTCGCAGTGTGTGAGGACGTCATCAAAAAAACCTCAATGGTGGACAAGCTGTGCGGGCCGCTCTCGCGTCAGGCAAATGCGAGGCGCGGCCCGCCGCGTGCAAAGTCGAACGCGGCTTAGATGCCGAGTTCTTTACGCACGTCCTGCCAGTTGCTGCGCACCATCAACTTGCCGGTGGTCTGCGTATCGGCGGGCGGCTGCTTGCCGTCCTTGATCCACTCCACGAGGTTCTCGGTGCTCTCCTTGCCGTGCATCGTCGAGCTGACGGCGATCGTGCCGTAGAAGCCCGTCGGCTCTTTCTTCTGGAACTCGGCGAATGCCTCGCCTGCACCGTTGATGCCGACGCCGATCACGTCCGCCGCCGGAATATGCAGCTGCTCGGTAGCACGCACGCCGCCTAGCACGCTTTCCTCGTTGAGCGCGAAGATCACCCACTTCTTGATGTTTGGATGCTTGGCCAACACCGGCGACGACGCGTTGAAACCGCCTTCGTCGTCGGTCGTCTTTTGCGGCGCGTCGAAAATGTTTTCCTTCTTGAAGCCGCCGGCGAGCAGCGTTTCCGTCGCGCCGTCGGTGCGCAGTTTCGCGGTCGGCAGTTCGTAGTTCGTGATGCGCAGTGCACCGACTTCCTCGGGCTTCCAGCCGCGGCGCTTCATTTCGTCGCTGATTGCCTGGCCGACCTGGTTGCCGATCTTGAACGCGGACATGCCGAGGTGCGGCACATTGGCGAGCGGCTTGCCGCTGGAATCGACCAGTTGATCGTCGACGGTGACGAACTTCATGTTGTAGCGCTTGGCGCGCGCCTGAATGGCCGGTCCGAGACGCACGTCAGGCGCGCAGATCACGAAACCCTTCGCGCCCTGGGCGCCGAGATTGTCGATCGCGGACAGCACTTTCTCGCCGTCCGGCGTGCCGATGTTCACCACCGAAAAGCCGTCCTTCTGACCGAGCGCAGTCGCGGCCTTCTGTTCGTTGATAAACCACGCCTGCTCCGGCATCTTCACGAGGAAGCCTACTTTGAGCGGCTGGTCCGCGTGCGCGGAAAGTTGGGCGGCGAACGGCGCGGCGATTGCGGCGGCGGCGATCGCGGTTAGCGTCAAACGGCGAAGCTTGCTGGTCATGTCTGTCTCCTGAGGTTGAAAAGCTGCATTGATTTCGTTTATGTGCAGCGAGGCGATACGCGGCGGCGTTAGCCGGGGCGTAAAAACTTGGCGACGGGATCGAGGCGGGCGGCCGCGTGCAAAAAGGTCTTCACGATCAGCTCGCGACGTAGGCCGTTTTCACGGCCGTCCAGAATGCTGCGTCGGTCGAGCCATACGCGGACGCCTTGCGCCCGCCGCCGGGCGCGTGGTGCTCCACGGCCGTGGTCGGCAGATTGATCGTGACGAGACCGCTACGCACGTGACGGCGAAAATGCCGCGCGCGGCTGAGCGAGCGCGTGCAGATGCCGGCGCATAGACCATAAGCGGTGTCGTTCGCGAGATGCAGCGCGTGTTCGTAGTCGTCGGCGCGAAGTACGACCGCGAGCGGCCCGAAGATTTCCTCGCGCGCAATGCGATGTTCCGGCTCGCCGACGAACAGCGCGGGCTCGAAAAAGTAGCCGCGCGTGGCACGTTCCAGCTGACGGCCGCCGTGCAGCAATTGCGCGCCTTCCTGCTTGCCGATTTCCACGTAGTCGAGATCGCGTTCGAGTTGCGCGGCGTTCGCTACCGGGCCCATGTCCGCGCCGTGCTTGAGCGCATGGTCCACGGTGAGCCTGGCGAGCTTCGTCTGCAATGCGTCGACGAACGGCTCGAACATCGAGCGTTCGACGATCAACCGCGCCGCCGCCGTGCTGCGCTGACCGGTCGACCCGTATGCGCCGGTCAATGCGGCATCGACCGCGCTGTCGAGATCGGCGTCGGCCAGCACGACAAAGGGATTCTTGCCGCCCATTTCCAGTTGCACGCGCGCCTGGCGCGCGGCGGCGGCTTGCAGCACGCGCGTGCCGGTTTCCGCCGACCCGCTGAAGCTGATCGCCGCAACGAGCGGATGAGCGACGATTCGCGCGCCGACCTGCCGGCCGCTGCCCATCACGAGATTGAAGACGCCCGCCGGCAAACCGGCGCGGCTCACGATCGACGCGAGCGCCGCTGCGCAAGCCGGCGTGGATTCAGCCGGCTTGTAGACCACGCAATTGCCGTGCGCCAGCGCTGCGCCGATTTTCGCAGCAGCGATCGCGAGCGGCGCGCTCCACGGCGCGATGATGCCGACCACGCCGAGCGGTTCGCGCGTCATGTCGATTTCGACGCCCGCGCGCGCCGACGCAAGCGGTTCGGCATACGCGCGCTGTGCATCGGCGGCGAGGAGCTTGAACGTCTGACCTGCGCGCGTGGCCTCGGCCAACGCCTCGGGCAATGTCTTGCCGACTTCGCGCGCAAGCAGTCGGCCGAGTTCGTCGCGGCGCGCCAGCATTTCGCTGCCGATCGCGTCCAGCGCGTCCGCGCGACGCTGCGCCGAACTGAGCGACCACTCGCGGAAGGCGGCGCTTGCTGCGTCAATCGCGCTATCGGTTTGCCGGACGTCGGCGCGGACATATTCGCCGACGGGTTCGTCCAGATCCGACGGATTGAGCGAGACACCTGTGGTCGCACCCGTCTCCCATCCGCCATTGATGTAATGGCGCAGCGGGCTGGCAACGAGCGGGACGAGCGGATCGCGGTTCATCGACGGAAAGGCGCCACATGAGAAGCTTAAAGTCCACGAATGGTATGAGTGCGGGCAATAACTTTCCAATCCCTTTTTGAGCTACCCCGATAACAATTTCGGTATGGCATGATTGAGCCAATCCAAAAATATGGTTTCGGAGACAGGCGATGACGCGTAGCTACTCGAACTGGTTCGTCCGTGCGCGACTCAAGACGCGGCAGTTGTTGCTGCTCGCCGCAATGGAAGAAGAGGGCAACGTGCGTCGCGCCGCCGACGTGCTGGGCATGACGCAGCCGGCGGCTTCCCGCCTGCTGAAAGAACTCGAAGACATGCTCGGCGTGAGCCTCTTCGACCGAACGCCGCACGGCATGCATGCAACGCTGTACGGCGAGGTCATGATCCGTCACGCACGCATGGTGCTGTCCAATCTCAGCCACGCCCACGACGAAATCTCGGCGCTGCGCGCGGGACTCGCCGGGCAGGTGCGTATCGGCGTGATCGCAGCGGCGGCTGCCACCATGGTGCCGCGCGCCATCTCGAGTGTGAAGGAGCGTTATCCGCAGTTGCAGATCTGGGCGGAAGTCGAAACGTCAGATGTGATGCTGCCGCGGCTTGCCGAAGGTGAGCTCGACATCATGATCGGCCGCGTGCTCGAGCGCCAGAACCAGTTCAAAACCGAAGTTCGCTACGAACCGCTCGCCGACGAACCGCTGTGCGTGGTCGCGCGGCCGGGCCATCCTCTGGAAAACGAAGCGGGCCTGACGCTGCGCGGCATTGTCAACGCGAGCTGGGTATTGCATCCGCCGGGCAGTGTTTTGCGGCATCGCTTTGACCTGATGTTTTCGCAGATCGGCCTGAATCCGCCGCAGAACGTGGTGAACACCAACAACTTCCTCGCGATTTCCAGTTTGCTGCTCCAGAGCGACATGTTGGCGGTTTTGCCCGACGAAGTGGCGCGTCAGTACCAACAGTACGGTGTGTTGAAGCGCTTGCCGATTGATTTACCGTGCAGGATGGACACATTCGGTATCATCACGCGCCAGTCGCACCTGCTTTCTCCCGCGGCCTCAGTGGTGCTCGACGCGTTGCGCGAGGCGGCCGGCGAGGTTTATGGCGCACCCGCAGAGCAGGCCTTGGCTCGTTAAATGCTTCTTCCCGTCTATGTGGTGGCCGGTGGACGGCACGGGAGGGAGACAAAATGTACAACAAACACGGAAGACGGCAGCGCGCCGTCGACGACTCATTTTCGGTTCGCTCCGCTGGAGCGAGCGTCTGGTTTAGCAACGGCATGGCTCTCAAATCGACGATTTACAAGGCGGAATTGCAGATCGCCAATATGGACCGGCACTATTACGCCGACCATTCGCTCACCATCGCGCGTCATCCGTCGGAAACCGACGAACGGATGATGGTCCGCGTCGCCGCGTTCGCGCTCTTTGCGCAGGAACGGCTCGAGTTCTGCAAGGGATTGTCGGATGTCGACGAACCCGATCTGTGGCAAAAAGATCTGACCGGCGCGATCGAAACGTGGATCGAAGTCGGCCAGCCCGACGAGCGGCGCATCGCAAAGGCGAGCGGCCGTTCGAACGACGTGATCGTGATCGCGTACGGCGGACGTACTTCGGATATCTGGTGGCAGGGCGTGCGCAACAAGGTTGAGCGCATGCGCAATGTGACGGTCTGGTCGCTTGGCGAGAACGTCGCGGCGGAGTTGGGCGCGCTTGCGGAACGCACGATGCGGCTGCAATGCACGGTACAGGACGGCGAAGCGTGGCTCGGCAGCGCGGAAGCCGACGCGGTGAAAATCGAGTGGACGGTGTTGAAGGCGCCCGCCAACGGCTGAGACGTCTGCAACGTCAGCGACTCGCGGCTGACTTTGGGGCTCACCTTTAAAGCGACGTAACCCGCGCCGCTTCCGGCGGCCCTTTCAGTTCGACCATGTTGCCCTCCGGGTCGAACAGATACAGCGACGGGCCATAGCCGTCCGCGCCGTAGCGCAGCGCCTGCTCGCCAAGCCGTGCGCCGTGTTCGCTGAGATGCGCCTTGAGCGCGTCTACTTCGAACGGTTCCACGCGCAAACACACGTGATCCATGTTTCGCCCTGCGCCGGCCGCACCGTTTTCCGGGCGATCAAGCTTCGCGCCCACCTGCAGCAGGTCGATCAGCGAGCGGCCCGCGCGCAACTGCGTGAGACCCAGCTCGCGCTGCTCCTTCTCGAGGCTGCAACCGAGTACCTCGCAGTAGAAGCGCGCCATGACCTCGACATTCGACGCCCGAATCACCACGTGGTCGATCTCGCGAATATGGATTTTCATTTGGAACGTTTCCTCTGGCCGGCTTACGGAACGGATGAACCACCAGTTTATGAGAAAGCGGCGGCTCTGGAAGCCTTACGGTGAGGGCCAGATGCAGAACGTACAGACGAAAAAAAGCCCGCTCTGCTTGGAGCGGGCTGAATCCATATCAGGAGGAGACATGGAGGAGACAGGTACTAATATACACACGGGGTTGGTGCGACGCAATAACTTTTAAGGGAAAACCCGATATCGTGCAAATTTGTCGCACTCTGCGGCGAAACGAGCGCCTGGCGGGGGTTCAGCAGCCGCCCGCCATCGAGGAACCGCAATGACACAGCAAGAACCGGAGCGTAGTGTGTCGGCATGCGGCCTACATTGGTGAGCATCGAGAGCACCTATCCGGGACCATCATGAACCGCGCTGACAAGCCTGTTGACACTAGCCTCACTGCCGACACCGCCATCTGGAATTCCGACGACGACCGCTGGGAAGCCGTCACTCGCCGCGATCCGCTCGCGGACGGCGCTTTCTTCTACGGCGTGAAGACGACGGGTGTGTTCTGCCGTCCGTCCTGCGCTTCGCGCCAGCCGCGTCGCGAGAATGTCGCCTTCTTCGCAGACGCCGGCGGCGCACGCGCTGCGGGCTTCCGCGATTGCAAGCGCTGCCAGCCGGGCGGATTGCCGCGCGAACTGGAGATCGTAAACCGCGCGTGCGCCGCGCTCGACGCCGATCCGCAGCAACGTCTCACGCTCGCCCAATTGAGCGACGCCGTGCACGTGAGCCCGTTTCATCTTCAGCGGCTGTTCAAGCGCGTGGTGGGCGTGTCGCCGCGGCAGTACCAGGCCGCGCAACGCGGCGCCGCGTTGCGCGACGCGCTCAAAAGTGGCGCGGACGTCACGCGTGCGACGCTGGACGCCGGCTTCAACTCGCCTTCGCGGATGTACGACAGCGCATCGGCGGAATTGGGCATGGCGCCGTCGGAATATCGCCGCAAGGGTGCGGGACTGACGGTCCGGTACGCGAGCGCGCCAACATCGCTCGGCTTCGTGCTGGTGGCCGCGACCGACAAAGGCATCTGCAAAATCGGTTTTGGCGACGACGACGCCTTCCTCGTCGATGAATTGCGCGGCGAATTCGCCAACGCGGCTCTGCTCGACGATCCCGAGCGGCTCGCACCGTTCATCGCTCAGATCGACGCGTATCTGCGCGGTACGCGTCAGGACTTCGACCTGCCGCTCGATATTGCAGCGACCGCCTTCCGGCAGCGTGTGTGGGACGCGCTGCGGCGCATCCCGTATGGCCAGACGCGCAGCTACACCGAGATCGCCGAGGCGGTCGGCGCGCCGCGCGCCGTGCGCGCCGTGGCGAGCGCGTGCGCGACGAACCCGGTCGCGCTCGCCATTCCGTGTCATCGCGTCGTGCAAAAGGGCGGGGCGCTTGCGGGCTATCGCTGGGGCCTGCCGCGCAAGGCTGCTCTTCTCGATAACGAAGCAGAGCACGCGCGCAACGTTTCCGCAGATGAACCCAGCCATTCCCAGACGGGTCCTATTGAAACCGTCGCTACCAAACTGGACCACGCCGCGTGAGCACGCTTGACGAAGTCGCAACCCTGGAACTGCCGTACAAATCGCCGTTCGACTGGCCGCGCCTGCTGCGCTTTTTCGGCGGACGGGCGACGCCCGGCGTCGAGACAGTTGAAGACGGCGCCTATCGCCGCGCAATCGAACGGGACGGCGACAGTGGCACGCTCAGCGTGCGCCAGCATCCACGCAAGCGCTGTCTCGTTGCAAGCATCGAGGGACCGGTGAGCCGTCACGCCGATGCGCTTGCAACACCCATCGCGAGGATCTTCGATCTGCACGCCGAGGCGAAGAAAATCGGCGCCGCCCTGGCCGCCGACCCTTGGCTCGCGCCGCTGATCGAAGCGGCGCCGGGTCTGCGCGTGCCGGGTGCGTGGTCCGGCTTCGAACTCGTGGTACGTGCGATCGTCGGCCAGCAGATCAGCGTGAAGGCCGCGACAACCATCATCGGACGATTGGTACAGCGAGCGGGCGAGCGTATCGAAGGGCATCCGCACGCAAGCACCGCGTGGCGTTTTCCGACGCCAGACGCCCTGGCAACAGTCGATCTTGCGCAAATCGGCATGCCGGGCAAACGCGTCGCGGCGCTGCAGGGTTTCGCGCGCGCCGTCGCGAGCGGCGACGTGCCGCTCGACAGCGCGACCGCCGACGCGCACAGCCTGCGCACGGAATTACTCGCCTTGCCGGGCATCGGCCCGTGGACGGTCGAGTACGTCGCGATGCGCGCGTGGCGCGATGCCGACGCGTGGCCTGCGCTCGACCTCGTGTTGATGCAGTCGATCTCGGCGCGCGATCCGTCGCTCGTTCGGGCGACGCAGCAACGCGCACGCACCGATGCATGGCGACCGTGGCGCGCTTACGCGGCGATGCATCTGTGGAATGAAGTAGCGGACCGCGCCGGTGCCGCGCGTGGCGGCTAGCTGCACTTGCTGGTTCGCGGAGGTTGGCGACACGCCCAGGCCGCTCCGTCGCGCCGCATCGACCGCGCGTGCGACACGCGACGCCGCCCGTTACAAACCCTACCGCCGCAATACCGAAATACCCCGAATTCCCGTGGCCAGATTCGCGAATCCGGCGTGAAAACAGTCGGTCAGACCGGCCGGAACATCCCGCCGAGGCGGCCTCAAGCAGGCGCCGTGGCGAGATGTTAAAGTGCCCGCTACTGAAAATTCCGCCGAACGTTGTCGACCGCACGCTGCTGCCAGCGAGCAGCAAAGCGGCACATGGCGGCCGACAACGCCCGACTCGCATCAATGCCAAACACCACACAATCCCGCACGACCGACGCGTTCTCGCACCGCCTGTCCGTGCTGACTTCTGGCCCGCAACGCGACGCGCTGCTGCATGGCCTGCGCGGCATAGAAAGAGAAAGCCTGCGCGTGAAGCACAATGGCGAACTCGCGTTGACGCCGCATCCGCGCGCGCTTGGATCGGCGCTCACGCATCCTTCGCTGACCACCGACTATTCCGAAGCGCTGCTCGAACTGATTACGCCGGCCGAGCAGGACGTCGCGCTGACGCTCGATAAGCTCGACCGGCTGCATCGCTTTGTGTACGCAGAACTCGGCGACGAGATTCTGTGGAACAACTCGATGCCCGGCCTCTTGCCCGATACCGACGACGGCATTCCAATCGCGAACTACGGCACCTCCAATATTGGCAAGCTGAAGTACGTGTATCGCATCGGCCTTGCGCTGCGTTACGGTCGCACGATGCAGTGCATTGCTGGCATCCACTACAACTATTCGCTGAACGAGGAAGTCTGGCGGCTATTGCATGCGGATCAGCAATCCACCGCGAGCGCCGTCGATTTCCAGTCGGATCGTTATCTCGCGCTGATCCGAAATTTCCGCCGCACCAACTGGCTGCTGATGTATCTGTTCGGCGCGTCGCCGGCGCTCGATCGCCGCTTCTTGCGCGGGCGCAAACATACGCTGGAAACCTTCGACGCAGACACGTTGTACCGCCCATATGCAACCAGCCTGCGCATGAGCGATCTCGGCTACTCGAACACCACCGCGCAAGCGGCGCTGCATGCCGACTACGACACGCTGCCCGGTTATCTCGACGCGCTTGCGAAGGCCGTCAGCCAACCGTATCCGGCATACGAGGCAATCGGTACGCAGCGAAACGGCGAGTGGGTGCAGATCAACACGAACGTGCTGCAGATCGAAAACGAGTTTTACTCGACGATCCGTCCTAAGCGCGTGACGTACCCCGGCGAGCGTCCTTTGCACGCGCTGGCCGCGCGCGGCGTGCAATACGTCGAAGTGCGCTGCATGGACATCGACCCATTCGAGCCGGTTGGTATTTCTCTGGAGACGTCACGCTTTCTGGACGCCTATCTGCTCGTGTGCGCGCTCGACGACAGCGCGCCATTGCCGCCGCAGCCTTACGCGGAGGCCAACCAGAACTTCGCGCGCGTAACGACCGAAGGGCGCAAGCCCGGCCTCGAACTGATCCGTGACGGCCATCCGGTCGCGATGGTCGAGTGGGCCGAAGAGCTATTCGTCAAGATCGAAGCCGCGGCAGCCACGCTCGACGCACTGCAGGGCGGCGACGCGCACGCGCGCTCGGTTGCCGTTCAGCGGGCGAAGCTTGCCGATCCGTCGCTTACGCCATCGGCGCGGGTGTTGCAGACGATGCGCGACAAGCAGCAGAGCTTCCTCGAATTCGGTCTGGAACAAAGCGAAGCGCACGGGGCCTACTTCCGCGCGCGTCCGCTGGAGCCGGGCGAGGCCAAGGAGTTTGCAGAACTGGCCAAACAATCGCTCGAGGAGCAGGCAAAGCTCGAACGCGAAGAAGTAGGCTCGTTCGATGCATTTGTTGCCGCTTATCGGGCGTATACGTTGAATCGTTTCAGCGTCTGAGCGAACCGGCTCACGTGCGCGAAGCAACGTGCGAAAGCGGCTCGAGTAGCCGCTTTTTTTATTGCGCGGTGCATGCGCGGTAACGGCTACGTCATCGACGCGGACAACAGCGGGCGCGTCGGCAAAACGTTCACGACTTCGACGTTTCTTTGACGTAGAGGAAACGCCCTCCGCGCGTAACGGTCCAAACTATTACGACATGCTAGCGAGAGGGAGGATCAACGTGATGAAGCAAAGTCTGTTGCCCGCACTGTGCATTGCGACGGCGGTTGCCGCGACCGCATGTTCAACGCAAGGACAAGTCGATCCCGACGTTATGCAGATAGCAACCACGCCCCTGACCTGTTCGAACAAAGCTCAGTGCGACCTCTGGTGGCAGCGCGCGCAGACGTGGGGCACGAACAACTCAAAATATAAAGTCGAATCCGCGACCGACACGCTGATTCAGACGGCCGGCCCCGATGGCGGCAAACGCGCGCTGGCATATCAGATCACCCGGACCGCAAACCCCGACGGCACCGCGACGATCGGCTTCGCCGCACATTGCGATGGATCGCTTGGCTGCACGCCCAACCCATGGGAAGCGGGCGCCGACTTCAAGCAATACGTTCGAGGCGCCGCTGCGGGTACACAGAAACCCGATGTGAAGCCGTCGCAGCCCGCACCCACCGCCATGCATCCCGACGCGTTGCAAGGGCAGTCGGTGGCGCCGACGACTGGCGAAGCCGTAAGTCAATGAGCAAAGCGTTGCGCGCCGGTCAATGTCCCATGGAAGGACCGACGCCTTTGCGCGGTTTGGTGATCCACACGAGCACCGCAAGCACGAGGAACGCCGCGCACGATATGCGGAAGAAGTCGTTCGTGGCGAGCATATAAGCCTGCGCAGTCACCACCTGCTCGAGCTGCGCGGTAATGCTGCCACCGGAAAAGCCGACGCCGGCGAGTGCATCGGTGTACGCATTCGTATTCGGCGTGTAGACGTTCACGTTGTCGACCAGCATCGCATGATGGCGGATCGTGTCGTTTTCCCAATACGTCGTACTGATCGCAGTTCCGATCGCCCCCGACAAGGTCCGGAAAAAGTTCGATAAACCCGACGCGCTTGCGAGCCGTTCGTCGGATACGCTCGATAGCGTGATGGTTGTCATCGGCACAAAGAAGCACGCCACGCCGATGCCCTGCACGATACGCGGCCAGATGACGTGGTTAAACGGCACGTCGAGCGTGAAAGTCGAGTTCCAGAACGACACGAACGCGAACACGATGAACGCGAAACTCGCCACCACGCGCAAATTCAACCGATGCATGTTCTTGCCGATCATCGGCGAGAGAACGAGGGCGAGTAAGCCGACCGGCGCGGTGGCGAGACCGGCGAGGCCTGCCGTATAGCCCATCACGGTTTGCAGCCACAGCGGGAATATCACCACCGAGCCGAAGAACGCCATGAAGCCGAACGAGATGATCAGCACGCCAAGCGCGAAGTTGCGGTCCTTGAACAGCGAAAGGTCGACCACGGGTTCTTTCTCGGTCATCTCCCACACCAGCATGAACGCAATCGACACGACCGCGATCACTGCAAGCGTCACGATAAACGTCGAGTTGAACCAGTCGCGGTCCTTGCCGAGGTCGAGCACCATCTGCAGGCACGCCACGCCGATTACGAGCAAGGTGAGACCGACCGCGTCGATACGCTGCTGCGTGGTCTTCGTTTCCCGGCCGCGCAGCAGCACGAACGCGCAGCCCGCGGAGAAAAGGCCGATCGGCACGTTGATGTAGAAGATCCACGGCCACGTGTAGTTGTCGGTGATATAGCCGCCCATTACCGGCCCGAAGATCGGCGCGCAGATGACGGTCATCGCCCAAAGCCCGAGTGCGAGCCCGCGTTTTTCCGGCGGATACGAGCGCATCAGAATGGTCTGCGAAAGCGGCACCATCGGCCCGGACACAAGGCCTTGAAACAGCCGAAACATGATCAGCGACTCGAAATTCTGCGCGAAACCGCACAGCGCCGAGGCGATCGTGAAGAGCAGCACGGACAGCGTGAAGAGCCGCACTTCGCCGACGCGCCGCGCCAACCATCCTGTGAGCGGCACAGCAATCGCCGAGGCCACCGAATACGACGAGATCACCCACGTGCCCTGGCTGGTCGCCACGCCGAGACTGCCGGAGATGGTCGGCACGGCCACGTTGGCAATCGACGTGTCCAGCACCTCCATGAAGGTGCCGAGCGCGAGGCCCACCGTCAGCAGCGCGAGCGCGCCGCCCGTTAGCGGCGCAGGTTCGGCTGCGGGTGGAGTGGCGGGTTGGGCCGCCGGTCCCGTAGCGTTGGAAGCCGCAGCGTCCATAGGTTTTCTCCTCAGCGCGGAAAAGATTGTTGTGCCACGTTTATCGCGTCGTTTCAGCCGTCGCGCATATATGCACCATCACACTCTGCCCAGACAGAGATATATGCGCAGTACAGCCCTGTAGTGCGCGCCCCAGCTACCGCTTGCCGTTTTTCGGCGATGAATCGTGAAGCGGCTCGTCGGCCAATTCATCCGGCGAGCACAATCCGCAATCAGCGCTCGAATCCGGATCGACGCCGTTGGCAATAAAACGGCCAAGCAGATCGATCAGCGTGGCAAGGTCGGCGGCGGTGAAGCCGCGCAACTGTTCGTTCAGCACCGCAGCGCCAATATCCGGCAACTGCCGCGCCGCGTCGTGACCGCGCGGCGTCAGTTCTAGCTTGATCATGCGTCGATCAGCGTCACTGCGTGTGCGCGACACGAAGCCCTTGTTTTCAAGTCGGTCCAGAAGACGCGTCATCGACCCGCTGTCATACGACATCACGCGAGACAACTCGAACGGCGTGTTCGCCCGGCCCGCCGCCAGCATCAGAATGACGCCGATCTGCTGCGCGGTCAGGCCTAGCGGCTTAACCGCGCGGTCGGTGCGCTCAACCAGCACGTTACGAGCCTTCGACAGGTAGTAGCCGAGACTGGACTCGAGCTGGATTTCATCTGCTTTGTAGGGGCCGTCTGTCATCTTGTATCCGGAACATCGCTGGGCAGGCGAAGTTTAGCTGCCTAAGCAGGAAGATCAATGGCGATTCTCGTAGCCCGCCCCAAAGGAACAGCCAAAAAACAACAGCGCACCCACACATCGCGCATCAGTATCTTGAAATTTACTTGCATAGTCAATATTATACGAAGCAACGAGTTACGCGTTCCGCGCCACCCGAGACCATGTTCTGACCGCTTTTTTGTCCGCCGTCGATGCGGCGTGACCCAAGGATGTTCCTCCCATGCTGTACCTGAAAAATACCCTCGGCGGTTTAGGCCGCTCATTGACCGATTCAGCTTTGCATAGCTTCCAGGGCCCGCATCGCTGGTGGAAGCTCGCGCTGTTTGCAGTGTTGTTTGTACTGCCCGGCGGATCGGTAGGGGTCGCGATTCTGGCGTGGGTCGAGCATCGGCGCGGGCGCAAGAGTTCGAGCAGCGCATCTGTCGAAATCGCAGCGGAGCCGGTGCGCCTGGTCGGCACTGCCGCCCCCGCGCACAACCCGGCGAGCGCCTGCCAATCTCGCGGCGACGCTCCATGTCGGGCAGCTGCGGGCAAGCTCGCGCGCAAGCCCGCATCGGCGGAATCGCGAGTCGACTCGCGGGCGTGACAGCGGCCGCTTCGCCGCTTTCATCGAAAGCCAAGCCACTCGCCAGTAACAGCGCGTAACCTTCGCGACACCGTCAGTAACACACCTACATCGCTCGCCGCATTAACCTTTCTGTTTCCCGCGCCCAGCGGGCTCTTACGCTAACATACCGGCAAACCATACCGGCCGGCGCCGTCATCGGCGGCATCGCGGCGTCCAGAAGGAAATCAATGCATGCAGTCTGACCGAATCTCGTCCGCGCGGACCTTTGCGCCGCGCGTCCTGACCCTCGCGGTAGCTGTGTCCGTCGCGGGCCTCGTGGCCGCGTGCGCGGTCGGTCCGGATTACAAGCGTCCAGACGCCGAGATTCCCGCCTCGTACAAGGAAGCCGCACCCGGCTGGAAAGTCGCGCAACCATCGGACCAGCAGGATCGCGGCGCATGGTGGACCGTCTATCAGGATCCGCAGCTCGATGCGCTCGAAGAGAAGCTGAACGCCGCGAATCAGACCGTCGCCCAATTTGCGGCTGCGTACCGTCAGGCCCGAGCCCTGGTCGGTGAGGCGCGCGCGGCATATTTCCCTACGGTCGGCTTGTCCGCGGGCGCTACGCGCTCCGGCAGCGGTGTTTCGTCGAATGCGGTAGCAGCGAGCGGGAGCAACCGCTCGGGCGTCATCAACAGCTACAACCTGCAACTCGACGCCAGCTGGGAACCCGATCTATGGGGCTCGGTGGGTCGTTCCGTGAATGCGCAGAAGGCGGGCCAACAAAGCGCCGCCGCCGATCTGGCCAACGCGCGTCTATCCGCGCAGGCCACGCTCGCGCAGACGTATTTCGCGCTGCGCTCGCTCGATTCGAACCAGAAGCTGCTCGACGAAACCGTCGCTGCCTATCAACGCTCGCTGCAACTCACGCAGAACCAGTACGCCGCGGGCGTGGCCGCGCGCTCGGATGTCATTCAGGCGCAAACGCAGCTGCAATCGGCGCAGGCCGCCGCGATCGACAACGGCGTTCAGCGCGCGCAGGACGAACACGCGATCGCGGTGCTCGTGGGCGAACCGGCTTCCACGTTTTCAATTCCGCCGATGCCGCTCACCGCAACGCCCCCCGCCGTGCCCGCGCAAATGCCGTCCGCGCTGCTGGAGCGGCGGCCCGACATCGCGTCGGCGGAGCGCAAGGCTGCGGCGGCCAACGAACAGATCGGCATTGCAATTGCCGCCTTCTTCCCGTCGCTCACTTTGTCGGCGAGCGGCGGCTTCCAGAGTTCGTTGTTCTCGCAACTGCTGACCGCGCCGTCACGCTTCTGGACCGTCGGCCCGCAACTCGCGGCGACCCTGTTCGACGCCGGCCTGCGCCGCGCGCAAACCGAAGCCGCCCGGGCGGCCTATGACCAGAACGTCGCGACCTATCGCCAAACGGTGCTGACCGCGTTCCAGGACGTCGAGGACAACCTCGCGTCGCAGCGCATCCTTGAACAGGAAATCGTGGTGCAGCAGCAGGCCGTGGAATCCGCGCGCCAGGCGCTTGCCATCGTGACGAACGAATACAAGGCCGGCACGGTGGGATTCGTGAACGTCCTCACCGCGCAAACCACGGCGTTCACGGCCGAACAGAAGCTGCAGACCATCGCAGGTCAACGGATGGTGTCGTCGGTCGGTCTGGTCAAGGCGCTGGGCGGCGGCTGGGACGTCACCCAGATGAACCGCGAAACCGGCGATGTAGCCGCACCAGCGCCATTGCCAGCGCCATCCACGTCACCGGCGACGCCGGTTGCACGGCGCGATGACCCGCAGACGTCAATGCCCGCTCAGGCGCAGATACAAGCGCAAAGCAAATAGCACTCGCGGGCGTGAGCAAGCGCGACAGGGCGCTGAAATACGAAAGAGGCATGAGCGGCTAACGGAGCCGGGCATGCCTCTTTTTCATTCTGTCTGAGAACTCGCACGGCTGAACGTAAGCGCGGCTTCCCCGTTGCCGCGCCAAACCGCGCTCAATGAGCGAAAGACAACGTGACGGTGTCCGGTCCGCTCGGCCGTCCCAGCAAATTCAGCAGTCCCGCGAGATTGTCGCGAGCCTCGGGCGCGGACGTCGCCGTTCCGTGAAATGACGTGGAAGCCGGCGACACGACACCTCGGCCGTTCAGCATCAGCGGGCCTTTGATTGTGCGCAACTCGATCGTCGACGAGACGCCCTCCGCCTGGAACACGAGCTGGTACGAGCCGAGCGGCTTCACCGGCGATACGCGCGAACTCACGTCGCTCAGCGCGACTGTCAGTTGGCCGAACGCCTCGCGGTTGAAGCTGCGCCAGTCGGACCACGAAAGCCGCACGTCGCCCTGCAGATCCAGCGTGTTGAAAGGCGCGCCCAGACCGCTTAGCAGCGAAGCAGGGACGCCGATCGTGCCCGGCGTGACGTTCGCGCTGCGCGGCGTCGCGTCGATGGTAATCGGATCGGGCATCGCCTCGCTATGGCGCATGGTCATGCGCACACGGCCGGTGAAAAGCGGCCAGAACGCCGTGCGCCATTCGATCCGTCCCGGCAGCAGCGTCGCGGCGCTCATGTCGGAGCCGGCCGCCAGCATCAACGTAGCCGAGCCGTGCCACAGCGAACCGCTCGGATCGACGAGGTTCACATGGCCGCCGCTCTGGCGGGCAAATTGCGGCGTGATCCACGCAGCGGGTAATAGCGCGAGCATCACGGCGGCGTTCGAAAAGACCGCGACCAGCACCCAGGGCAGCACGGCGCGCAGGCGCCGCATCCAGTAAGTCATGCGAGATCCCGTGACAGCGCGGTCATTTCGCCGTGGATGGCTGCAACGACGCAGTGACATCCACCTGGCCGTCTTCTTTCAGCGCGGTCACGTGCGCCTCGGAAACCTGCACCTTGAACTGGCGGCGCACGTCGTCGACCCACGCCGTCCACGCGGGAAACGACGCGTTCTTCATCTGCACCTGCACTGCGTTGCCGATCACCTGCACTTGCGTGGCCGCAAGCCCATGATCGCCCAGCGACGCGGTGAGCGCGTCCTTCAGCGCACCGCCGGTCGGCGCAACGCCCTGTGCCGCCGCCGAAAGCTGTCGCGCTTCGTTGGCCTGCGCGGTCATCTGCGCAAGCTGCCGCTGCAAGGTGGGCAGCGATTCACGCAGACGCGCGCGGCCCTCCTGCGCCGGCGCCCACAACACCGACCACGCGATCACCACTGCGAGCACGCCGCCGCCCCACGTCAGCAACGCTTTTTCGCGATCGGTTCGCTGGTACCAGAAGCCCGCCCAGGTTTGCGCAAGTTCAGCTTTCATTGTCCGTTCCTAATGGTCCACTTGCCGGTGTTGCTGTCGATCGCGCCGCTCAGTCCATTACGCGCAAGGCGTTTGGCGAAATCCGGGTCGAGCTTCACTTCGGGTTTGAAGGTAACGTCGAGACGCCGGTCGTGATAATCGAGCGCGGCGATGCCGTTGACCGGCACAGGCGGGAGCGACCTCGCGAGGCCATCGGCGAGCGACAGAAAATCGCCCGGCGAAAGCTCACCGGCGGCCACGCGCAGTTGCTGCAACTGACGCGACATCTGATCGGGCGCATCGAGCACGACCGTCGTCTTCGGAAAGGTGGTCAGCAGAAGCTCGGTCATCTGCGTGCTGATCGCGTCGCGCTGACGCGAAAGCATCAACCACTGCACATTTGCACCGACGATGGCGACCACCAGCGCGCCGAGCGCGAGCAGCACCGGCAGGCGCAAACGGCGCAGCGTCGCGCGGTCGAGCCGCCACGGCTGCGACGCAAATTCGAACTGGCAGAGATCGAAGCGGCATGTGAGCGCGCGGCGCGCAAGCTGCTCGAAGGGCAGGGGACTCGCGCCGTGCACGAGCGCGCCGAGACGTGCCGGACTGCTCGCACCAAGACTCGGCTCGTTGCCCGGAACCTCAGTCAGCATATAGAGCGAAACCGGCGTTGCGCCGGCGAGCGCGGCAAGCGTCGCGTTAACCGCATTTGCAGGCACGGCAAGGCCTTCGCCTTGCGCGCCGCGGGCAATTGCCAGCTCCAGGCGCGGCATGCCGCTTTCGACGGCGCCTTCCAGCAGCATTGCGGGCGCAGTCTGAACCACCGTGCCGAGCACCGCCGCTACCATCGGCACGATTTCGGGTGAAGCGTCGGGCGCGACGTCGGCCGCACCCGGCACCGGCGCAGCGTCTGCGAGCGACGCGCCCGCCATGGCGGTCTCGGTCGCACTCACGGTTTCGGCGACTTCGGCCGGCACGGCGGACAACGTTGCTTCCGGCAGACAACGCGTAACCGGCACGGCGCGCAGACTCCGGTGGCCGGCTGCGGAAAAAGCTTCGTAGATGAAGCGGAACCATCCACGGTCGATGATCGCCAGCATTTGACGACCGCCCGCGGCCGATTGCGAATCGACGGCAATATGGCAGGTTTGCGGGTCCTGAATCAGTTGATCTTCGACGATATTCGGCAATGCCTGGCGCAGCTTCGGGCCGCGCAGCGGCGGCAGCGTGGCGGGCATCATCAGCAGGTCGCGCGCGGCAACCATCAGCACCGTCGACGTGGCGCGCGGCAGCAGCGCAAGCGCCGAGCGGCCGGCGCGCTGCGTGCGTCCCGACTTGTCGAGCAGCACGAATGGCAAGTCCGGCAGTTGCCATTCCTGCGACGGCACCGCCGGATCACGCGGCGGCAATAAGACGATCAGCGTGCTCAAAGGCCACTCTCTTCTGGAAAGGCGTTGTTCATAGTTGGTCTTGCACCCGCACGATACGTGTAGTGTGAGTCAAAGCATCGCGATAGACGAGCGTCGTGCGATCCACCTCGGCGCGCTCGTGCTGCACGCGCCCGTGAATCAGGAAGTAGTTCGTATTGACGTCATACTGATTCGGATCGACTGAGACGATCTGCGCACCCGCGCCGCGCAAAGCAAGCTGCACGTCGCCGGCATTATGAAAAAACACCGTCTGCCGGCGCGCGACGAATGCCTGCGCGGACGACAGACTCATACCCGGCACAATCGCGGCGATGACCTCCGCGGAGGCCGTGTTCATGTTGACCGCGGACACCGTCGGCAGCACGGTGACGAAGGGCCGTAAGCGGGCGACCATCTCCGGCGTATAGCCGGGAATGTCGAGCAGCGAGTCGACGCTGGTCATTTGCAACGGCGCGTGCGCCGCGCTGTCGTCGCCCTCTTCGATACCGGGCTTGTCCGTAAAGCCGCCGCTCGTTGCGCCGCCTTGAATGGGCGCCGTCGCCGTCGTACCGGACGTCGACGTGACAGTCTGAAAACGCGTTGCCGACTGTGCGAGGCTCGCACGCACTTGCACGGCGGTATTTTTAGCGAGCTGGCCGCTCAAGCCGAGCGACACGAGCAGACGCTGGTATGCGCCGATCTGTTCCGTGTCCAGTTGCATGACCCCGGGCGCGGGGCTCGCAACCAGGTTGCGCAGATTGAACTTGGCCTGCGCGTCTTCAATCGATCCCGACAGATAGGTGGCGGCGCCCTGCTGAGCCCGCACCTCGCCGATCTGGCCGAGGAAATCGGAAAGTCTCGTCTTGGCGATCGGCACGCCCCACACGCCGCCCAGATACGTGATGCCTGCGGAAGTATCGCCTTCAGAGCGAAGAATCAGACGCGTCCAGTCGAGCGCACCGCGCGAGACCCATTGGGCCTGCGCGAGCAGGCGCTGATTCTCGATTCGGCGAACCTGCACCTGTTGGCGCCACAGCATGCCGGAGACCAGAATGGCCGACAGCGCCACCACGAGCAACGCGCTGATGATGGCCGCGCCGCGCTGTCGTCCCTGTGCCTGGCGGCCGTGTCCGCATCGCATTGCCCGACGTTGCGTCAGGCCACGCGAGGCATCGATCGAGGCCGAATAAAGGGCAGAACGTCGCGCATGAAGCCAGGAGAATCTCATGTCATTCTCCGATCAGAAAAACGCGAGTGATGGGGCGCGCGAGCGACTTCGCGCCCACGCTCACTTCAAGTCCGGTCACCGAGCGCGGCAACGGCGCATTGCCGAGCTGCGGCACCTTCAGGTTATTGTCGGCCTCCGTGATCGCGCCCTGCACGTCTTTCATCTGCGTCGTCCAGCCGACTCTCGGTACGTAGAGGCGCGCCGAAATCGCGCCGACGCCGCCCATCAAAGGCAAGCCGGTCCATCCTTCGCTTTCGCCGCCGCGCAGCGCCGAGCGCAAATCGCCGACGCTCGCAAGCGGCGGCGACGCATAGCGGATCACGCGTCCTTCGGTGACGCGGTAACGCACGACCTGCAAACGTGGCGCAGCGCCGGGCAAGGTCAATTGCCGCACGATCTGCAAGCCGCCGCCCGCGAGCGACACTGCGGGTTGGCCGGATTCGTCGTCCGAGGCGGCCTGACGTGCGTCGATACGCATCTGGTCGAACAACTGCGCGAAGACCCGCTCGTCTTCCATTGCATTAGTAATGGTCTGCCGGCCGCGAATGATCTGGTCGAGTCCACGCCACGACAACACCGCGATCACCGCCATGATCGCGATCGCGACCAGCAGCTCGATCAGCGTGAAGCCGTGCGCGCCTGAACGGCGGCGGTGCTCAGAGCGAACGGTTGTTTTCATTCGCGACCACCGTGACCATCTGGGCGAGGTTGCCGGAACGCCCAGGCATCGTCACCATGACTTCCACGCGACGAAACACCGGGTTTGGCGTCGACGTTACATGCTCGGTACAGATCAATTGCAGATTGCCTTGCGAACAATCGAAGCTCGTCGAGCCGACGTTCGGCCATGCATGCGTAAGACGCAATTGCGCGAGCGTGTTGTCCGCGCTCCAGCCAGCCAGGAGGCGCCGATGAAGATCGGCTTCGCCGCTCGCGAGACTGCCCACCGCGCGCAACGATGCGGCGAGGGCCACTGCGATGATCGCGAGCGCGACCAGCACCTCGATCATCGTGAAACCGCGCTGGCGGTTAGCGGCCTTGCGCGCCGCCGTGCTGCTGCAACGACGCATGTCAGTGAACCTCGTAGCGGCCGTTGCCGGTGCCGACGATCGTCGCGCGCCCCGCAGCGGAGAAAAGCGTGATGCGCACCGGCACGTCGATCGCCTCGGTGCCGAATACAACACGGCTCGCTTGCGAACTCGAACCCGGATAGTCGATCGTCACGCCGGTCACGCCGCCTTCCCACTGACGGGGCTTCAGCAGATCGTCGCGCAGCGGACGCCAGCCGTCTTCCGTACGCATGTCGAACCGGAAGCCACCGTCCAATGGTTGCCATGCGATGGGACGCGCGCGCACCTGCGCTTCGTCGCCGGCCGACTCGAACAGCAACGCGAGACGTTGCGCTTCTTCGTTCAGATCGGTGCGCGGATTGCGCGTCATCGTCAATGCGGTCAAGGACACCAGCAAGCCTGCAATCACCAGCACCACCATCATTTCCAGCAGTGTGAAACCCGCCGCGTGTCGACGGCCGGCGCTCGCGTTTCTTCCGCTTTTTTCGCTCAATGCAGCCGAACTGCGGCGGCTACACGCGTGCGTAGCCGTGCGGGTCGAGACGAGCGGCGGCTCGATCGTCACGCGTGCGTTGCTGTCGTCTATTGCCACGAGCCCACATCGGCGTCATTGCCTTCGCCGCCCGCCTTCCCGTCCGCGCCGTAGCTGAACACGTCGATCTCGCCGTGCACGCCGGGATTCAGATACTGGTAGCCGTTGCCCCACGGATCGTTCGGCAGACGTTCAAGGTAGCCGCCGTCTTTCCAGTTGTTCGGGACCGGATCGGTGGCCGGCTTTTCGATCAATGCGCGCAGGCCCTGCTCCTGAGTCGGATAACGGCCGTTGTCCAGACGATAAAGCTTGAGCGCCTGCATCACGGTGCCGATGTCCTGCTTCGCGGCGACGCGCCGCGCTTCGTCCGGACGGCTCATGATTTTAGGCACGATCAACGCGGCCAGGATGCCGAGAATCGCGATCACGACCATGATTTCGATCAGCGTAAAGCCGCGTTGACGACGGCTGCGCGGACCCGCGATTGCTGTGCGGCGAGTGGTCGACAGTTGCATAGCTTGCTACCTCTTTTCAGGTGAATTTTCGACTGAGCGGGATTCGCGTTCAGCACTTTCGGTGCCATTGAACACGCCCGGCCGGTCATTTTAATGTCATGCAATCGCGGGGTTTCAACCCAACGCAATTTTCACAATAGTCCGTACAATGATGCGCATGAACGCCATCCAAATCCGCCTTCTGTCGCTTGCGCTGTTCGCCGTGTTCTGCGCGACGCTGACCTACTGGATCATCACGCTCACCACGACGTCGGGCGCACCGTTGCCCGCAGCCGCCGCGCACGCGCAGGTCTCGACCGACCAGGCCGCCACGCTCTTCGGCGGCCAGCTCACGCGCACCGCCAACCAGGACGTGCATCTGTTCGGCATTCTTGCTTTGCGTGAAGGCGCCGCGGCCATCGTCAGCGTGGGCGGCGAACCTCCGCATGCGGTATCGCTCGGCAGCACACTGATGCAAGGCGCCAAACTCTCCGAAGTCCGCGCCCGTTCGATCGTTATCGACCGCAATGGCGCGCATTCCGAAGTATTCCTGCCAGCCAACGCGGCAGGTCCTACGATCTACGTTCGCTAAAACGGAGCAGAGCGGGGCGACACGCACGCCGCTTCGCATCGACCCGCAGCACGGCCGCCGGCACAAAGGCGCCGCCCTTACTGCACCAGATTGTTCAACTCGATGATCGGCAGCATCACCGCCAGCACGATCACCAGCACCACGCCGCCCATCGCCAGAATAAGCAGCGGCTCCAGCAAACTCGTCAGAAACATCGTGCGGCGTTCGAGTTCGCGCGCTTCGCCGTCGGCCGCGCGGTCGAGCATGGTCGTGACGTCGCCGGTTGCTTCGCCCGAACGGATCAGGTGAACCAGCACCGGCGGAAACGTCTTCGTATTGCCGAGCGCGCGCGAGAGCGATGTACCTTCACGAACACGCACGATCG
The DNA here is from genome assembly GCF_052045935.1 of Paraburkholderia sp. 22098. NCBI lineage: Bacteria > Pseudomonadati > Pseudomonadota > Betaproteobacteria > Burkholderiales > Burkholderiaceae > Paraburkholderia > Paraburkholderia sp. 22098. The sequence goes on from NZ_JBQEPV010000001.1 coordinate 518,101, forward strand.
CGTCGTCGATGTTGCCGCGCATGGCCGTATTGCTGAGCGTTTCAGCCGCGGCCTGCAACGCGCGCAGAATCGGCACGCCGGCCGCCGTCAGAATGCCGAGCGTGCTCGCAAAACGCACCGTGTTGTAGCCGCGCACGAGTTTGCCGAGTAGCGGGGCGGTGAGCAGCCACCGGTCGAACGCGAGGCGCGGGCCGGCTTGTCTCAGCGTCGAACGCACTGCATAAAAGAGAATCGCCACCGCGATCAGCACAGCCCACCACCAGTTCCGCACGAAACCGGACAGCGCCATCATCATGATGGTGAGGAAGGGCAGTTGCTGCTTGGTGCTCGCAAACACGTTGACCACCTGCGGCACCACGTAACTCAACAGAAACGTGACGATGCCGAACGCGATGATCGTGACGATGGTCGGGTACGTGAACGCGAGCACGATTTTTTGCTTGAGCGCGTTGCGTTGCTCGATGTAGTCGGCCAGCCGCGACAGAACGAGTCCGAGCTTGCCGGTATGTTCCCCGGCTGCAACCAGCGCGCGATAAATCTCGGGAAAGTCTTTCGGATGCTGCGTCAGCGCATTCGCAAGCGAGTGACCGCCGAGCACTTCCGCGCGAATCGCAGCCATCAGCTCGCGGATGTAGTCGCGCTCCGATTGTTCGGTGAGCACCGAAAGCGCTTCGTCGAGCGGCAGGCCGGCAATCAGCAGACTGGCCAGCTGACGCGTGAGAATTGCCTGCTCGCGCTGCGACAACCGCCGCCCCAATGACAGACGTTGATTGCGCTCGCCGCGCGTGCGTGTGGCAGCGGGTTCGACTACAAGCGGCGTGAGCCCCTGCGAGCGCAGGTTGGTGCGGGCACCGCGCGCGCTGTCGGCGTCGAGCACGCCTTTTTGCGCCTTGCCCGCCGCGTCGATCGCTTCAAAACGAAATGCCGGCATGCGCTTATGCTCCGCCCGTCACGCGGATCACTTCTTCAAGCGACGTCAGCCCCGAAGCGAGCCAGCGCTCCGCGTCCTCGCGCAGCGTGAGCATGCCTTGCGCGCGGCCTGCCGCGAGGATGTCCGCGTCGGATGCATTGCGGTGAATCAGCGTGCGGATTTCGTCGTCGATCAGCAGCAGTTCATATACGCCACGGCGGCCTGCATAACCGGACTGGCCGCATTTGTCGCAGCCGACGGGATGCCAATGCACGCGACCGTCTTCTTCGACGCGCTTTTCGCGGCAAACCGGGCACAAACGCCGCACGAGCCGCTGCGCCAGCACACCTAGCAGCGACGACGCGAGCAGATACGGCTCGACACCCATGTCGGTCAAACGCGTGACGGCGGACGCGGCGTCGTTGGTATGCAGCGTAGCCAGCACGAGGTGGCCGGTGAGCGAAGCCTGCACCGCGATCTGCGCGGTCTCGAGGTCGCGGATTTCACCGATCATGATGATGTCCGGATCCTGACGCAGAATCGAGCGCAGCGCGCGCGCGAAGTTCATGCCGATCCGCTCGTTCACCTGGGTCTGGCCGATGCCCGCCAGGTCGTATTCGATTGGGTCTTCCACCGTCATGATGTTGGTGGTCGCCGTTTCGAGCCGCGACATCGACGCGTATAGCGTGGTTGTCTTGCCCGAGCCGGTCGGGCCCGTTACCAGCACGATGCCGTGCGGCCTGCCGATCAGCTTGTCGAACTTGCCGAGCGTGTCGGCTCCCATGCCGAGCGCTTCGAGATTCAGGCGCGTCGCGTCCTTTTCGAGCAGACGCAGCACCGCGCGTTCGCCGTGGCCAGTCGGCAGCGTCGACACGCGCACGTCGACCGGACGGCCGCCCACGCGCAGCGTGATACGGCCGTCTTGTGGCAGACGCTTCTCGGCGATATCGAGCTGCGCCATGATCTTGATCCGCGAAATCAGCGCGCCGTGCAGTGCTTTCTTCGGACGCACGACGTCGCGCAACGTACCGTCCACGCGAAAACGCACCACCGATGACGTTTCGAACGGCTCGATGTGAATGTCCGACGCCTGTTCGCGCGCCGCCTGCGTGAGCAGCGCGTTGATCATGCGGATGATCGGTGCATCGTCTTCGGATTCCAGCAGGTCTTCCACCTCGGGAATGTCCTGCATGAGGCGAGACAGATCCACTTCGCCTTCCACTTCGCCGACCACCTGCGCCGCGCTGCCGTCCTGGCGCGCATAGGCCTGGTTGATCGCCTGTGCGAGTTCGTCGGCGGGAATACGCACCACGGACACCGCGCCGAAATTGCGCGCCACTTCGGCGAGCGCGGCTTCACTCGTACGCTCGCTGATCCACACTTCGAGGCTGTCGGCGTGCTGATGCGCGACCAGGATCTGGCCGCTGCGTGCGAAGCCATAGGGCACGAGCCTCGCGGCGATCGCCGACGGCGCCGCGCGCTCCCCATGATCGGCGTGCTCTGTCATTGCCGCCGATGCAACTCCGGCAGCCCGCGACGATGCCGGCGACGTTGAGGCTGACGGCGGCATGGACGGCGTATTCACGGCTGAACTCCTGGCGATGCGGTGGACGGCGCAACCGGCACCGGGTTGCTCTGCACGGCGCCGTTCACCGCAGGGGCGGCGGGCGCCGGGTAGGGCGTGCCGTTATTCGGCTGCGGCGCGGACGAATGTGGCTGAGGCGGCTGCATCTGCTGACGGCGCATCTGGTCGAGATCGAACAGATTCAACGGCGATCCGCCCTGGCTCGGGCCGACGGGCATCGGCGGAACCACCGGGTCGTCCTTGTCCTTCATCAGGTTGTTGTCCTGCCGGTAGGCGCCCTGCACACCTTGAATATAGTCGTAACGGTTGGACGTCACAGCCTGCGCGGTGTCGCGATCGCTAATGATCACGGGGCGCAGAAACACCATCAGGTTCGTCTTGTTGCGGTTCTTCTGCTCCGAGCGGAACAGCTGGCCGATCCACGGAATGTCGCCAAGCAGCGGCACCTTGCTGTTGCTGACCTGGTAGTTATCCTGCATGAGACCGCCCAGCACAATGATTTCACCGTTGTCCGCGAGCACCGTCGACTGGATCGAACGCTTGGTGAACTGCGGGCCGGCCGGGTTCGTCGATGCGTTGGTCGTGCCGTTCACAATCGCCGAGTCTTCCGTGTAGAGCTGCAGCTTGAGGATGCCGCCGTCGGTGATCTGCGGTTTGACGTGCAGCGTCAGGCCCACATCGACGCGGTCGTAGGTGTTGAAAGCCGAGCTTGCATTTCCGCTCGTCAAGTTCGAATACGAACCCGTCTGGATAGGTATGTTCGTGCCGACGACGATCTTCGCTTCTTCGTTGTCGAGCGTGATCAGGTTAGGCGTGGACAGCACGTTTGCGTCGGCGGTCTGCGAGAGCGCCTGCAGCAATGCGCCCAGACCCTGCACGCCAAAAATGTTGTGAAGCCAGCCGATGTTCAAACCCTGTTGCACGCCTTGCGTTGCCAGCGCCGTGGCGAGACCGCCTGTGGCTCCGGCCGCCGCGGCGCCCGCCGTCAGGTTGATGATGCTGTTGCTCGAACCGGTTGCGAGGTTGGTACCCGCGAAAAGCGAGTTGTTCGCGACCTGCCACTGAATGCCGAGATTGCCGCTCGTGTTCGAATTCAGTTCCACGATCAGCGCTTCGATATAGACCTGCGCGCGGCGCGCGTCGAGCTGATCGATCACAGTGCGCAGATTGCGGTACACAGGTTCCGACGCGGTGATGATCAGCGAGTTGGTCGCGGCGTCCGCCTGGATCATGCCGCCCGGCTGATTGTCGTCGTTCTTGTCCTTGTCTCCGCCGAGCAGCCCGCCCGAAGAATTGCCGCTGTTCGAGCCATAGCCGCCCGCACCGGAGCCGCCCATCGGCGAGGACATGGAACTGCTGTTGAGCCCGCCCGACGGCAACGGAGGAGTGCCGGAGGTGCCCGTCGAATTGTTGCCACCCAGCCCACCGCCGCCGTTCTGATTGAAGGCATTCGCCTCGTTCGTTCCTCCCGACGAGCCGCTTTCGCCGCCTTTGCCCAGCATGCCGCGCAACGTCTTCGCGAGCTTGGTCGCCTCGGCGTTGCGCAACGGCACGACGTGCATGTTGCCGGGCATGCTGGTGGGCGCGTCGAGTTCACGCGCGAGCGTTTTCGCGGCGGCAAGACGCGCGCCGTTCGACGCGCGGATCAGCAGCGAGTTGGTGCGCGGGTCGGCGGTAATCGACACTTTGAGCGTCGCGTCCGTGCTGCCGATCGCGCCCGGGTCGAGCATCTTGTTCAGCTGCGCGGCAATGTCGAGTGCGTTGGCGTTTTTCAGTTGCACGACCGACACAGACTGGCCGGCTGCCGTATCGACCCCGGCAATGATCTGCGCAATGCGCCGCACGTTGTCGGCGTAGTCGGTCACGACAATCGTATTGTTGGCGGGGTAAGCGGCCACCGTGTTGTTCGGCGAAATCAGCGGGCGCAGCACCGGCAACAGATTGTTGGCCGACTCGTTTTTCAGCACGAATACCTGCGTGACGACCTGGTCGCCTCGCGCAGTCGGCGCGTTGCCAACATAGGTCGGCACGCCCTGCAATTTGGCGTCCGCTTCGGGCACGACTTTCAATACGCCGTGGTCTTGTACCAGCGCGAAGCCCTGCATGCGCAGCGCGGATTGCAGCGTCTTCAGCGCCTGGTCCTCGGGCACTGCGTTTTCCGACACGAGATTCAACTGACCTTTGACGCGCGGGTCGACGATGATCGTCTTGCCGGTGGCAGCGCCTATCGCCTTGGCCACCTGGTCGATGTCGGCGTTGACGAAGTTGAGGGTCACCTGTGCGTCCGCCGTCTGCGCAGTGATCAGTCCAGCCACCAGCAACGCCGTTGCGACGCGACGCAAAGCCATACGATTTCTTCTCATGGAATGTAATGTCGATGCCGGCAGCTCGAGCCGCCGGCGGTCATGCAGCGCGGACATGGGAGCAGAGCGCCGGTCTGTCGGTCTGCTGGCGGGCCAGGTGGGCGGAATCCCGCCCTAAAATGCTGGCCATCCAATGTCCGAAAAAAGTGAACAGTAACAGTTTTTCATGTCGGATTTGTCACAAATGGAAAGGCGCCGAGAGTTTCCTCCAGGATCCGCTCGCTTCGTCGGGACATTGAAAGGCAACCGATAAGCACTGAAACCGCGCCGGGACTTCATGATCCGCGCTCTTATGTCTGTTAGCCAACTTGACGGGTATCGGCCTGCCGGTATCATACGAGCCGTTCGAGCCGCCGGTTCGCTGTTGCCAACGCGGGTTTTCCCGGACGTTGCGTCAACGCCCGACCAGAGTGCGGTTTCCGGCTTCCTGCGTCTGAACAATGGCCGACGCAATGCATTACGAAGCCTTACCCTTGCGGTTTTGCCACGTCAGCTTGACCGATGAATCGATCTCTCGTTACCGCCCTGGCAGGAATTACCTTGTTGGCACTAGCCGGGCCGGCGCGCGCCGATTGTTTCGACGAGGCAGCGAAATATCAGAAGGTCAATCCGCTGATCCTGCGCGCGATCGCGTGGCAGGAGTCGCACAATCGGCCGGACGCGCAGCATAAGAATGCGAATGGTTCGACCGATTACGGCGTCATGCAGATCAACTCGATTCACTTGCCCACGCTTGCGCAATACGGCATCTCGCAAGGCACGCTGATGGAGCCGTGCAAGAACGTCTATATCGCGGCCTGGCATCTGCGCCGTCAGATGAACAAGTACGGCAATACGTGGCAAGCGATCGGTGCGTATCACTCGGAGACGCCCTCGTTGCGCGACAAGTACGCGCAACAGATCGCCGCGATTCTGCGCAAATGGAACCTGATGCCGGCTGCGCGTTAAGTGGCTTGTTGAGTAGGGCGCTGAGCAACACGTTGGTCGGCTTGTTGATCGGCACTCTCAGCGGCAAGCAGATCGGCCCGGTCCATAGCCGCCTCGCGGCCGCCGTCCGCTTACCTTCCCGGATTTGATGCACAATGCGGCTTCGTGCTGCCGTCGGCGCTCGAGCGTCGTCCCCGTTTCGACGCTCACTCAGCAATGCTGCGCCCGGCAAGCCCTCCAATTTCCAGCTTTTCCGTACTGCGATGAACCAGCCGCCATTGCCCGTCACCGTGCTCTCCGGTTTTCTGGGCGCCGGCAAGACCACGCTCCTGAACCACATTCTCGCGAATCGCGCCGGCTTGCGGGTCGCCGTGATCGTCAACGATCTGGCCGCCGTCAATATCGACGCGACGCTAGTACGAGACGCCGCCGCGCTTTCGCATAGCGAAGAGAAGCTGGTCGAATTGTCGAACGGCTGCATCTGCTGCACGCTGCGCGACGATCTGCTGGTCGAGATCAAACGCCTCGCCGCGGAAAAACGCTTCGACGCGATTCTGATCGAGTCGACCGGCGTGGCCGAACCCATGCCGATCGCCGAAACATTCACGTTCGTCGACGACGACGGCGCGTCGCTATCCGACGTGGCGCGGCTCGATACGATGGTGACGGTGGTCGACGCATTTAACTTCCTGCGCGATTACGGCTCCGCAGATGCGCTTGCCGAACGGGGCATTGCCGCCACGGACGAGGACGACCGCACGCTCGTCGAGTTGCTGGTCGAGCAGATTGAATTCTGCGACGTGCTCGTGGTGAACAAGGCCGATCTCGTCAGCGCCGACGAACTCACACGGCTGCAACGCATCCTCGCGCGAATCAATCCGCGGGCGGTGCAGGTGGTCAGCCGCTTCGGCGCCGTGCCGCTGGATCTGGTATTGAACACGGGCCGCTTTGATTTCGACGAGGCATCGAGCACGCCTGGCTGGCTCGCGGCGCTTAACGGCCATGAACATGAGCACGCGCATAGCCATCACAGTGAAGCGGACGAGTTCGGCATCGGCAACTTCGTCTATCGCGCGCGTCGTCCGTTTCATCCGGAACGGCTGTGGGCCCTGCTGCACGAGGAGTGGAAAGGCGTATTGCGCAGCAAAGGGTTTTTCTGGCTCGCGACGCGTAACGACATCGCCGGTTCGCTGTCTCAAGCGGGCGGCGCATGCCGGCACGGTCCCGCAGGCATGTGGTGGGCGGCCCAGTACCGCAGTGAATGGCCCGAAGCCGACGACGAGCTGGCCGCTGAAATTGCCGCCGACTGGTACGGCGCGCCGGACGATACAAGCATCGGCGACCGTCGCCAGGAACTGGTGATGATCGGTGTGGGCATCGACCCGGCGCTGTGGTCCGCGAAATTCGACGCGTGCCTTCTCACCGACGCCGAGTACGCGCTGGAACCGCAACGCTGGCAGCAGTTCGCGGACCCGTTCCCAGCGTGGGATTTCGACGAAGACGATCACGATCACGATCACCATGACCACCACGGTCATGACCATGCCCATGACCACGGTCACGGCGACGACGAGCATCGCCACGACTGAGCGGCCTCTCGTATTAGCGTGAAAGCCGCGACGCGGGGCGCGGCACATCACCGCGCCCGTCTCACGAAACCCTTACAGGCGGAGCGCAGACGAAAAAAAACCCGCCGTTGGCGGGTGTCAACTGCCTGGCAGTAATCTGCTTAGCGCTTGTTGACTGCGTCTTTGAACGCCTTGCCAGCCGTAAACTTGACGGTCTTTGCGGCCGGAATCTTGATGGTTTCGCCCGTCTTCGGATTGCGACCCGTACGCGCTGCGCGCTTGCCCGAACCAAAGCTGCCGAAGCCGATCAACTGGACCGCGTCGCCCTTCGACACAGACTTCTTGATCACTTCAAGCAACGTGTCCAGCGTTTCACCGGTTTGAGCCTTGCTGGCGCCCGTCTGTCCTGCGACGGCGTCGATCAGTTCCTGTTTGTTCATTAAGGTTCCTTTCTGAGTTTAGGTTGACACGAACAGCGCGAACGCGCCGATTATACGTGCGCGCGCCACGCCGTTAAGCAGCTGCGGCTCCGGAGCCCCTCCGGATCGAAAGCGCCGGACAGCAAGTGTCCGTCGGCCGTGCTGCCGCTCCTCTCGCGGCGCTTGCTATGATAGCGCAGCGCAAACCCAATCAGGACAAGGGTTTCGAAGAATTACGCGGTTTTAGAACAGATACAGCAAGGAAACGGTACTTTTTGCGTATCTGGCCGCGCCGCGAGCGCCGAAACCCAGCACGGACGGGGCTTTGACGTTGGTTTTTGCCAACGTTCAGCGCGTCTTCTTCGCCGCCCGGCGAGCCGCGCGCCGGCGGTAACGTTCGACCCGCTCGCCGCGGGCGTCACTTTGCGTCACGCATGACCGATCCGCTAATCCCCGCCGTCCTCTCGTTCCGGGACAACGGCACGCCGTTTTCGCCCCTCTACGACGATATCTATCACAGCGCCGTCGGCGGCCTGGAACAGGCCGACTATGTGTTTCTGCGCGGAAATGCGCTGCCCGGACGCTGGCAAGGACGGCGCATCTTCACCGTGCTGGAAACGGGCTTTGGCATGGGCATCAACTTCCTGGTGACCTGGGCTGCCTGGCGCGCAGATCCGTCGCGTTGCGAGCGACTCCATTTCGTATCCACCGAAAAACATCCGTTCACGCTCGCCGATCTGCGTCGGGCTTACGCCGCGACCATCGGCGATCCGGCGATAGCAGCGCTCGCGCAATCGCTCGCGGACGAATGGCCGATGCTCGTGCCAGGCACGCATCGGATCGAGTTCGAAGACGGACGCGTGGTCCTCACATTGGCTTTCGGCGACGCCCTGCAAAGCTTGCAGACCCTGCGCTTGCGCGCCGACGCGTTCTACCTGGACGGCTTCGCGCCAGCGAAAAACCCCGAACTTTGGACGCCCGCTATCTTCAAGTCGCTGGCGCGGGTTGCGGGCGAGGGGGCGACTTTCTCGACGTACAGCAGTGCCGGCGACATCAAGCGCGCGCTAACCCAGTGCGGCTTCGAGTATCGCAAGGTCGAAGGCTTCGGCTGGAAACGGGCCATGCTGGTCGGCCACTTCGCGCCGCGGTGGCGCGTTCGCCGTCATGAACCGCCGTCGCCGGTCGGACCACTCGCGCACGGCGAGCGGCATGCGGTCGTGATCGGTGCCGGTCTGGCGGGATGCTCGGTGATCGAGCGGCTCGCCGCTCGCGGCTGGCGCGTGACGTCGCTGGAACGGCACGCGTCGGTCGCGCAAGACGCGTCGGGCAATCCGGCCGGCGTGTTCCATCCAATGATTTCGCGCGACGACAGCGTCGCTTCGCGCGTCACGCGTGCCGGCTTTCTTTACGCGCTCAGGCGCTGGGCAGCGCTCGAACGGCTCAGTTACGCGCCGTCGCGCGGCGCGCCGGGTCTGCTGCAGATCGCCGAAAACGACGACGAAGCGCGTTCCATGAGCGAAGCCATCTCGGCGTTGCGCTATCCGCCAGAGTTCGTCACGCCGGTCTCGGCCGCGGATGCGCAAAAACTCGCCGGCGTGCCGTTCGCGCGGGGCGGCTGGCTGTTTCCGCACGGCGGCTGGATCGATCCGGCATCGCTTTGTGCCGCGCAGTGCGCGGCGGCGGGCGATCTGCTCGAACGGCGCTTTGGCGTGGATGTAGGACGCGTCGAGCGCTCGGGTAGCAAGTGGACCGTCTTCGATTCCAGCGGCGAAGAGCTGGTGCGCGCGCCGGTTGTCGTCATCGCCGGCGCACACGATGCGGCTCGTATCGCCGGGTTGCAGCATGCGCCCACTCGCAGCATACGCGGGCAACTCACTTTGCTGCCCGCGGACTCGGCGCCCTCGCTCGGGTTGCCGGTTATCGGCGACGGCTACGCGATACCGCTGCCCAACGGTGTCACGCTGACGGGCGCCACGTATGAACTCGACGACGCCGACACGTCGCTTCGGCCAGGCGGTCATCTGGAAAATATCGAGCGCGTTGCGCAGATGCTGCCCGCGTTCGCCAATATTGCCGCGAGTGCCGATCCCGCAGCGCTCGCCGGTCGAGTCGCATTTCGCTGCGTGACGAGCGACCGCATGCCGATGATCGGCAACGTCGCCGATGAAGCGCTCGCCACGCGCGACGCCGAGCGCTTGCGCGGCGCATGGCCGCTCGATTTGCCGCGCATGGAAGGCCTGTATAGCGCGTTCGCCTATGGCTCGCGTGGTCTCGTGTGGGCGGCGCTTGGCGCGGAACTGATCGCCTCGCAGATAGAAGGCGAGCCTTGGCCGCTGGAGCGCGATCTCGCTGAAGACATCGACCCCGCGCGCTTTCTGTTGCGCGCGTTGCGGCAGGGAAGCATCGCCAGTTAACCGCTCTGAGTGAGTCGTCTGAGTGCGGCCGGTTATCCACCGGGAATTGTGGATAACCGCATTGTTTACCTGCGCAACTCGTGTGGAACCGTTGTGGATGTAAACGGGGTAACTCGACCGCCGTCGAAATCCGCGAAAAGTTACCCTCGTATACGCGCTGCCATCGCACACGCTGTGCTTGCCGTTATGAAGTTTGCAAGGCGCTGATTTACTTCGGTAAACGTCGGTTATCCACAGAATCGGGCGGCGCTTGTTAACTGTTACTACGTATACATACAGTAAACACGTAAACAGCAAGGCCCGAGCCGATTCACGCACTGACGCCCACACCCAACCATCCCGGGGCGGTTGCGACTCTGTCTAATCACTGTCCTGAAAAACACATGCCGACGGCGCAAACTTCGTCGGCATGTGTCGCAACGCCGTCGGCGATGAGTCCAAAGTGAGCGGGAAAAACGGTCGCTTTTTCCACACGTCGGCAAGATAAAGTATGTTTTTACCGTTTTGCCTGCATGTTGGCGTCTTTTCGGTTGAAGCTGAAAAAGCTATGGCACAATCGCCGTTCTTTTCCGCGTGGTGCCTGCTTCCGCAGTACCCGCAACAACGGAACGGTGCCGTTCAATCAGACTCTGATTCAACGTCGACGGCGTTCTTTCACCGTGCCGTGCTGGTTGCTACGGCCGCACCCCTGAATGCGCCGGCTCCCTGCGACTGCGGCGCGTTCGAATCATCTGCTCGTTGAAAAACTCGCAACGCGGATCACGCGAATCGTTTGCGAAAGTGAGCGCCTTGTGCGCGCACCCGCTTGCCGGCGTTCGCGCCGGTTTGCGCCGGTTCGTGTCATCTGCCGTTGCTGCAAAGGAGAACCCATAACGATGAATTCGGCGTTTTCATTTTTCCCCGCGTGGCCGCTCGCACCCGACGCCATTTTCTGGGCGGGGCTCGCATTGCTTGCCGCGGGTTTATGCGGCGAACTCTGTTATCGCGCGTGGCGCTTGCCGCGTATTTCCGGCTATGCGGTCATCGGTCTGATTGCCGGCGCGGCGGGATCCGGTGTGATCGACGCCGAATCGGCCAAGGCCGCGCGGCCGTTGCTCGATGTCGCGCTCGGCTTGCTGCTGTTCGAACTGGGGAGCCGGCTCGATTTGCGCTGGATCCGCCGTAACCCGTGGCTCGTCATGTCGAGCGTCGCCGAAGCGACGCTGACGTTCGCATTGGTTCTGCCGGTGCTGCTTTTCCTGAACGTGCCGCTCATGGTCGCGACCGTGCTCGCTGCGATCGCCATGGCGACGTCGCCTGCAATGGTGATTCAGCTCAAGACCGAGCTGCGCGCGGAAGGTCAGGTCACGCAGCGTTTGCTGACGCTCACTGCGTTGAACAGCATGTATGCGGTGGTGATCGAAAAACTGGTATCGAGCTGGTTGCATCAGGAAGCCTACGGCAACGTCTTTGCGACAATTCTTCAGCCGCTTTATCTGCTCGCAGGCTCGCTGGTGCTCGCGTATCTGCTCGCGCGCACCTGTACGTTCTTTTATCGCCGGATGAACATGCAGGACGAGCATTCGTTCGTCGCGCTCTTTGGCCTCGTGCTGCTCGCGATCGCCGTCGCGCATCTCTTCAAGCTGTCGACGATTCTCGCGCTGCTCGCCGCGGGCATTATTGTGAAAAATCTGGAGGCGCGGCCGCAATTGTGGCCTCAGCATTTCGGCACCGCCGGGTGGCTTCTCACCGTGATTCTGTTCGTGCTGACGCTGACGTCGTTCGAGTGGAAAGATATTGCGCTCGGCGGTGTGGCCGCGCTGGGCCTGATTGTTGCGCGTCTTGTCGCGAAACTTGTAGGCGTGCTCGCCTTTGCGAAGCCGAGCGGTCTGAACTGGAAGCAGGGCGTGGCGCTCGGTCTGTCGTTGTCGCCGATGTCGGCACTGGCCTATTTGCTCGTAGACGACACGTACAACCTCTACCCGAACTTCGATCCGCAACTCCGGGCGATCGTCATGTGTTCGATCGTCGTGCTGCAAATTCTCGGGCCATGGCTCGTGTATCGCAGCCTCGCGCTGGTCGCCGAACGGCGCGAAGAATAAGCGTTTAGCGCTTTCGGCCGCGCATTAATCCACATATTCGCTCAAATAAACGGCTGGGCACCTGACAACTGCCTGGCCGACCTCACTCAGGGGACGCTATGTCACTCGAACCCTTCATCGATTCGAAGCCGTTTACTTTCGGTGTCGAACTCGAGATGCAGATCGTCAATACGCATGACTATGATCTGACCAAAGCCGGCTCGGATCTGCTGCGCCTCGTCAAGGATCAGAAGATCCCCGGCAACATTACGCCGGAAATCACCGAGAGCATGATCGAGCTGTCCACCGGCATATGCACGACGCACGAACAGGCGCTCGCCGATCTGCGCAAGATCCGCGACACGCTCGTTTCGGCAGCCGATCATCTGAACGTCGGCCTATGCGGCGGCGGCACGCACGCTTTCCAGCAATGGAGCGAGCGGCAGATCGTGGACACGCCGCGTTTTCAATATCTTTCGGAGCTGTACGGCTATCTGGCCAAGCAGTTCACGGTGTTCGGCCAGCACGTACATATTGGCTGCCCCGATCCGGACAGCGCGCTGTTCCTTCTGCATTCCATGTCGCGCTTCATCCCGCACTTCATTGCATTGTCGGCATCGTCGCCGTTCGTGCAGGGCGTGGACACCGGTTTTCATTCGGCACGCCTGAATTCCGTGTTCGCTTTTCCGCTCTCGGGCCGCGCGCCGTTCGTGCTGACGTGGGACAGTTTCGAGGAATACTTCTCGAAGATGGTCCATACCGGCGTCGTCAACAGCATGAAAGATTTCTACTGGGACATCCGGCCGAAGCCGGGCTTCGGCACCATCGAAGTACGCGTGATGGATACGCCGCTGTCGGTGGATCGCGCGGCGGCAATTGCGTGCTACATCCAGACGCTCGCGCGCCATCTGTTGCTCGACAAGCCGATCACTCCGCACGAAGACGACTACCTCGTCTACACGTTCAACCGTTTCGAGGCATGCCGCTTCGGACTTGCGGGCACTTGCATCAATCCGCAAACCGGCGAACGCAAGACGATTGCCGAAGACATTCTGGAAACGCTCGATCTGATCGCACCGCACGGAGAGGCGTTGGCTTCGGGCCATGCGCTGGCCGAGATCGGCACGATTGCGCGCGGCCAGGTCAACGACGCAACGTGGCTCAGAGGCGTGGTCGAAGAGGAAAAGTCGCTGCATGAGGCGGTTCGCCAGCAGTGTCTGAAGTGGCGAGCATAACGAGGCGCGGGGCGCGCTTCGTATTCAAACGTAAGAAACCCGCCGTCGGCGGGTTTTTTTTCGTAATTAAATTTTCCAGTTCGGGGCCCTTAAGGTTTTTCGAATTTGTACGTATACATACGTAGTAGTAGTTAACAAGCATTGCCACGGGCTGTGGACAACTGAATAATTCCCTGCAAAGTCAAGGCGCTGCGTAAACCATAAGTAGGCCGTTGAGCAGTGCGCGGGCGGCGGTAAACGAGGACAACTTAAGACCGGTAAACTTGCAGCCGACGCTTATCAAGAATCGGCGCACATGTATTCCCCCATGTTGTCCCATGGTTATCCACAACTTGCATGGGATAACTTAGCTGTACGATTCGCCGCTCTCGCATAGAATGTCGTCTTAACTGCTTTGGCTTGCAAGGCGGTGAATTTTTGAGATAGTCGAATCCGTCTCGTCCTGTTTTGGGCGGGGCTACCCCACACAGGCTACGGGCGTTCCCGGCAAATAAGGCCGGCACCGCACAAAAGCTGTAAATAAACGAATCGAAGATTATGAGCGAAGGCGTATACGGAGAACAGGCAACCGGGCGAGTCACCCACAGTCTCTTGCGACTGAGCACGGCCATGCGAAGCCAGGCTTGGGAGTGGGCGGAGGGCGCGGGTCTCACGCCCACGCAGGGCGAAATCCTGGTTCTGTTGATGCAGCGAAAGGGCCCGATGCGGCTCGGAGAAATCGCGCGTGAAACGGCGTTGACCGCCGCTACCACGAGCGACGCCGTCAGCACGCTTGAAACCAAGGGGCTTGTCGAAAAGCGCCGTGCACTCGACGACGGCCGCGCGCTCGCTGTCCGCCTGACCGCTCGTGGCCGCACAGCCGCCAAGCGCGCTGCGCAGTGGCCGGACTTTCTGGCCAAGGCAGTCGGCACCTTGCGCGACGACGAGCAAGCCATGTTCTACCGCACGTTGCTCAAGACGGTCCATCAACTGGAAGCGCAAGGCCACATTCCGCCCCACCGCATGTGCCTGAGCTGCACGCATTTCGAGCCCAGCAAGAATCCGAAAAAGACGCCGCATCACTGCGCGCTTCTCGATCTGAACATGGCGGACACGGACCTGCGTCTCGATTGCGCGGTGCATGAAACCGCTGACGCCGCTACGCAGAAAAAGACCTGGAAGATCTTCGCCCAATAAGGCGGCTGCTTTCCTGACAATCCGCTACACTGCAAAGCCGGCTCCGGCAGGCGGCCTTCGCCGCCCGCCCAGCCGTTCGGCGCCGCGTAGCGGCAGGTCTCCAGTCAACCGCGAAGTGAGAGGCTGATGAATCAGGAAGTTCTGGCCATTCGCCATGTGTACTTCGAAGATCTGGGCAGTCTCGAACTGGTGCTCGGCGAGCGTGGGCGTCCCGTCCGTTATCTCGACGTCGGCTTTGCGCGCATCGAAGCGCCGAATCCCGTCTCGCCATCGCTGATGGTGGTGCTCGGCGGCCCGATCAGCGCCACCGACGACGCGCTTTATCCCACCCTTGTGCCGCTGCTCTCGATGATCGAAAAACGCATCGAGGCGGGGCTGCCTACACTCGGCATCTGTCTCGGCGCGCAATTGATCGCGCGTGCGCTCGGGGCGCGGGTCTATCCCGCGGGTCATGTCGAGCTTGGCTGGGAGCCGCTCACGCTGACCGATGCCGGACGCGCATCGCCGGTGCGTCATCTCGATGGCGCTCAGACATCCATGCTGCATTGGCATGGCGACACCTTCGATCTGCCCGCCAACGCCACGCGTCTTGCATCCACGAGCGCGTGCGAAAACCAGGCGTTCGCATGGGGCGACCATGTGCTCGCGTTGCAATGTCATCCCGAGATTCGCGCTGACCGTTTCGAGCCCTGGCTGATCGGCAACGCCGGTGAGCTCGTCGGCCATGGCATCGACGCACGCCAGTTGCGCGCGGAGACTGCGCAATTCGGCCCGGCTCTGGAAGCCGCCGCTTGTCGCATGTTCGGCGAATGGCTGGATCAGGTGGAACGTAAGCCCTGAGCGGGAGCAGATCTCGGGATTGAAGCTGGCGCCGCGTTGCCATGTCCGAGCGGTGGCTCGAGCGTCCCGTCTGTCTGACCGCCTGTACACGATCGGCAGTCTCAACGCCGACCGTTATCGACACCTCGTTGCCTGCAGCAAACGACCTGCGGTGCTATGCTCGTTCGCTCTCGGGTTTTAACTGGGCGGTGATCCATGAGCGCGCTATTTTCTCCACTCACGCTGCGTAGCGTGACGCTTCCGAATCGCATCGTAGTGTCGCCGATGTGCCAGTATTCGGCCGAACGCGGCGAGGCTACCGCGTGGCACATGATCCACCTTGGCAGTCTTGCGTTATCCGGTGCCGGCATGTTGTGCATCGAAGCGACGGCCGTGGAGCCGGACGGCCGCATTACGCCGGCGGATCTCGGTCTATGGGACGACGCCACTGAAGCTGCGCTCACGCCGGTGCTCGCCGCGATTCGCAAGCATTCGCATATCAACGTGACAATGCAGCTTTCGCATGCGGGTCGCAAGGCGTCGAGCCAGGCGCCGTGGGAAGGCGGTCAGTTGATTCCCGTATCGCAAGGCGGCTGGTTGCCGCACGCGCCTTCGGCATTGCCGCACAAGGCGGGCGAAGAGCCGCCGCTGGCGCTCGACACACCGGGGCTCAACCGCATTCGTGAAGCCTTTGCCGCATCGGCCCGCCGCGCGGCGCGCCTCGGTATCGACGCATTGGAAGTGCATGCCGCTCACGGCTACCTGTTGCATCAGTTTTTGTCACCGCTTGCGAACCAACGCGACGACGACTACGGCGGTTCGCTTGAAAACCGCATGCGCTTTCCGCTGGAAATCTTCGACATCGTGCGCGCATCGTTTCCCGCCGACAAACCAGTTGGCGTGCGCGTGTCCGCGACGGATTGGGTCGAAGGCGGCTGGTCGCTCGAAGACACGATCGCGTTTGCGCAGGAGTTGAAAAAGCGTGGTTGCGACTGGATCGACGTATCGTCCGGAGGCGTGTCGCCATTGCAGAAGATCCCGCTTGAACCCGGCTATCAGATTCCGTTCGCGAAGGCCGTCAAAAAAGCGACCGGCCTCACGACCATCGGCGTCGGACTCATCACAGATCCGCTTCATGCCGAGCAACTGATCGAAGAGGGCGACGCCGATCTGATCGCGCTGGCCCGTGCGCTGCTGTATAACCCGCGCTGGCCGTGGCACGCCGCGGCGCAACTTGGCGCGACGGTTGAAGCGCCTCCGCAGTACTGGCGCTCACAACCGCGAGAGCAAAAGGCGCTGTTTGGCGAGATTTCGTTTGGACAAAGATGAAGCCGCACATCGCCATGACGCGGGCATAACGCCGGCATTACGAGGCCATCACGAGACCACCGCAAGTGCACGATGCGGCCATACGTTTTTGACGGTTGAACGAAGCCGTCTTGAGCGTGTAGGATGCCGGATGTGGCGCATGAGCGTCGCAAGTCGACGCGGCGCTCGCAGGGCGCCGCGTTTGCTATCAGCGCCAGAAAAAATCAGCGCGTCAGACGCGGGCGTTTTCCGACGGCTGCCGGACTTCATCCCCAGTTCTTCACAAGGATTCATTCAATGAGTTCACGCAGGATCGCCGTGCGTCGTTCAGGTGTGCACGGCAAAGGCGTGTTTGCGCTCGAACCGATCGCGGCCGGCGAGCGGCTAATCGAATACAAGGGCGAGCGGATTTCCTGGAAAGAAGCGTTGCGCCGTCATCCGCATAATCCTGACGAACCGAACCACACGTTCTACTTCGCGCTCGACAGCGGCAAGGTGATCGACGGCAAGGTGAACGGCAACAGCGCGCGCTGGATCAACCACTCGTGCGCGCCGAACTGCGAAGCCGAAGAGATCGACGGTCACGTGTATGTGCACGCACTGCGCGACATTGCCGAGGGTGAGGAGATTTTCTACGACTACGGCCTCGTGATCGACGCGCGTCAGACCAAGAAGCTCAAGAAGGAATACGAATGCCGTTGCGGCTCGCGCAAATGCCGCGGCACGATGCTCGCACCGCCCGAGAAAGAGAAAGGCGCGGCCAAAACAGCCAAGTCTGCTAAATCGGCGAAATCAACGAAAGTGGCGAAGAAGGCCAAAAAGAAGTAGCGCCCGAGTTGCCCGTTCGTCATTCGAATGACGGCGAGGCAACCCGTTCAGCAGACGCACTGCTACATATCGACCGGCGCTGAATGCGCCGGTTTTTTTTCGTGGCGCTGCACGTCGTCTTTCAGGCCGGCCGGAACGGCGGCATGCACGAGCGGAATACGCACGATAAAACGCGCTCCGCCTTCCGATGCGTCCTCGTAATGCACGCTGCCGTGATGTAACGCCATGATGTCGTGAACGATCGCGAGGCCGAGACCGGCGCCGCCGTCAACACCGTTATCGCTCTGGCCGTCGCCGCGAAAGAACCGCTTGAAGAGATCCGCTTGCTGCGTGTGAGGCACGCCCGCCCCGTTGTCTTCGACGACGATTTCGGCCATGCGGACGTCGTCGATCACAGTTTGCGAGACCGTGACCGTGATGCGCCCGCCATCGAAGCGCGACGGCGGCACATACTTCAGCGCGTTATCCAGCAGGTTCGCGATCACTTCGTGAAGCAGAACCGGATTGCCGCGCGCGATCAACGGATGGTCGTTGGTCGGGTCGTCGAGCCGCTGAAAACCGAGGTCGATGTGCGAGGTCAATGCGCGCGGCACCCATTCCGCGCCGGTGTCGAACGCGAGCGCGGCCATATCCACGTTCACAAAGCGTGCAGCCTGCTCGGCCGGTTCGGCGCGCGCCAGAGACAGCAACTGATTCGACAGACGCACCGCGCGGTCGGCAGCAGCACGCAATTCGCGCACCGCTGCGAGCGTTTGCCGGGGATCGCGGGCGGTGGCCGCCTGCTCCGCATGCAGCTTGACGGCGGTGAGCGGCGTGCGCAACTGATGCGCGGCATCGGCGATAAATTTGCGTTGGCCGTCGAGCGCGGTTTTCAGCCGGTCAAGCAACGCGTTCACAGCGCCAGTCAGCGGCCGGATTTCGACGGGCACATAGGTTTCGTCCACGGGTTCTAGCGACGTGTGAGTTTGCCGGTTCAGCGAGTCTGCGAGATCCGTTAGCGGATTGAGCTGCTGATTGACCACTCGCCACACGATCACCCAGCCGGCAAGCAGCAGCAACAGCAGCGGCATCATGATGGCGACGAGGAATTCGGCCGCAATACGAAAACGGTGATGCACCGGCTGCCCGACTTCGACGACGATCGGATTGCCGACCGGCTGATCAACCCGCACTTGCGCAACGCGCACGGTGACGCCCTGGTGCTGGGTTTCGAACACATACGCGTAATGCATGCGCCGAACGCTCGTGCCTTGCAGCGGAAGGCTCTTATCGCCCGCTATTTCGGTTTCGCCATTGCTGATCCGATAGACGAGATGCTCGACCGGATCCGAGAACATGGCCTGCGCGAGCGGCGGAACGGTGATCCGTGCTTCGGGGCCGGCAATCTGGATCTGCTTGGAGATGGCGGTCGCGAGGTCGGCGAGCGAGCGGTCGACCACGTGCTGCGTGTACTGCCACGCGAGCCAGTAGGCGATCAGGCCGCTCATGAGCGCGAGCAGCGAAAGAGGAGCAGCTAGGCGCCGCAGCAGCGTGCGGCGCAGACTATTGGCGGCCGGCTGGGGCATGATCGAACGCGCGGGAAGAGTGCAGGCGCAACGCGCCGTGAAGTTTCGCCGGATGCCGGCGAATCGCGCAAGCAGTGCGCTGCGCCGGCCCGGCGCCGTCGGGCCGCAATCGAATTGCGGCCGTCACGACGATTATGCGGCCTGGCGGATTTCCTGCAACAGATAACCGAAGCCGCGCACCGTGACGATTTCGACACGGCAGTTCTCGAGCTTTTTGCGCACACGGTGCACATAGACCTCGATTGCGGTGTCGCCGAGATCGCCGCCGAAATGCGTGAGGTGGTCTTGCAGTTGCGCCTTGCTGACCACGCGGCCGTGGCGCAGCAGCAGCATTTCGAGCACGGCGAATTCGCGCGGCGACAGTTCGAGCGGCTTGTCGTCGTTGAAAATGCGGCGATCGACGCCCGACAAACGCACGCCGCCCAGCGACACTTCCGGACGCGGCATGTCGCCGTGCGGGCCGCTGCGGCGCATGACTGCGCGAATACGCGCTTCGAGTTCGGTGGGCTCGAACGGCTTTAGCATGTAGTCGTCGGCGCCGGAATTCAGGCCTTGCACACGGTCGTTCAGTTCGTCACGCGCGGTGAGAATGATCACCGGAGTGTGGCGATTGCTCTGACGGAAGCGCGATAGCAGCGTCATACCGTCGATGCCCGGCAAGCCGAGGTCGAGAATCACCAGTTCGTGCCGGTTTTGCGTGAGGGCCTGTTCGGCGAAAATGCCGTCGTGGACCATGTCGACGGTGAAGCCGGCTTGTTCGAGACTGCTTTGGATGCCGCGCGCGATGGGACGGTCATCTTCGATCAGAAGGAGTCGCATGGATTTCGCTCAAGTACAATGGGTTTAGGCGTTTGGCAAGCGGTTCGCCGGGGCGCCTGCTGCACAGATCTGCTACACGGACCGCGCGTGGTGTGGCTGTGCCCAACTGGCGTAACCGGCCACGAAGCAGTTGTCGAGCAGCCTGCTGGCGCACACCGGTAATCGAAGCCATGTCCGAGATCAGCATTCACGAACTGGAAGCCGCGATCAACTTCTGGCGCGCCCGCTCACCTTCGAGCGGAGACGAACTCGTTCTGTGCAAGGAGGCAAGCGCGCTCTCCAAGCCGTATGCGCTCCTGATTGTACAGCGTCAGAACACGCTCACGCGTGATGGTTTGGACGCGTTTGCGCAGCAAGCGTGGGATTCTTACGTGCGCCTTAAGAATAGCCTGTAGAACTGAAGGTTTGAGCCCCGCGTCGCCTGCAAAGCCCTTTCAATACGACGAATTCTTTAATACGCGGTAATACAGTCGATGAAATTCCCTACATGCTAGAACTCGATCACTTCGATCTTGCACTCCTTGACGTACTGCAGCGCTTCGGGCGCGCAACGCATCAGCAACTGGCGGAACAGGTGCCGTTGTCGCCGTCGCAAATCGGACGGCGATTGCAGCGGCTGGAACAGATCGGCGTGGTGGACGGTTATCGGGTGGTGTTGCGGCCGGAGAAACTGGGCCTTGGCGTGACGGCTTTTACGAGCCTGAAGCTGAAGCATCATGGCGATTCGATCATCGAGCAATTCCAGCAGCAGATCGACACCTTGCCCGAAGTGCTCGAATGCCATGCGGTGGTAGGCGACGCCGACTATCTGCTGCGCATCGTCGCGCCCGATCTGAACTATCTGTCCACCTTCGTGATGAAGAAGCTGATGCGCGTGCCGGGCGTCGACAGCGTGCGCTCGAACATCGTACTCACCACGTTCAAGCGCAACGGGCCATTGCCGCTTGGCCACCTTTCGCCGGGAACGGCCGCCGCCTGACGCACACACGGTGGCCGCGCGCGCGGTTTACGCGACTTGCTTCCCCGCGCTGTCCGGGCTCAACAAGTCGACGTACGCGACCGCAACCAGGTCCGATTCCGGAACGCCGAGGCTCGCGAACATCGCGTGCGCTTCGGCCTGACCGTCTTCCTCATTGTCGTCTTGCGCGAGCACTACTTCGAGTTCCACGAAATCGCCAAGACCGTCGACGCGATCCAGATGAATGCGCGTGCGCCCTGCCAGATACACGTGCCGCTCCTTGGTCACGATGCCGCGCGTCGTCAACGCAGTGGCAAGCAGCGCGTGCATGGCTTCGGGATTCGTCACAGGACTACGCGTGTAGTACGACGCCTTGGGCCCATCGCGGTCGTCACGCTGATAGAAGATCAATTCGGCGGGCGTGCCGTCGTCGAACTGGCGCAGCTTGAGGCGCCCGCGCGGTACGTCGTAGAAAAAATCCTGTTGGCGGAAGATTAAAGGCGTGTCCGGCGCGAGTTGCGCCGCGCGTTCGCGCAGTTGCTCGAAATGTTGCGCGCGGGCTTTTATTTCGATGTTGCGTGCCATGTCAGGCTCCTGTCGAAGAATTGAGTGGTCGGCGGCTTGTGCTGCGAGCGGCGTCAAGCTGCCGGGAAGGACAGAGTCGGTTGGAACGAAAGCGGTGAGGGCGGCTGCCAACGGCGTGCGCGCGTGAGAGAACCGTCAATCTAACAAAAACTGCGTGACGCCGCGGTTTAAGCCCGTCATGCTCCGGCGGAATTCGCGCTCATGCTGTCATGAGGACCGCTCATATCGCAGCTGCAAAGCGTTCAGCCGGTCCATTGCTGTTCGATGAGCTTGAGCGCGGCGGCTATCGCCGGCTCGTCCTTGCGTTCGTCGAGCGTGATGAAGCTCAGTTGCGTGGACACGGTAATGCCTTCGACGATGGTCAACGCGTGCGCGTGAGCTTCGGCGATCGCAATTGCGTCGCGCGCGAGCGTCAGGCCCACGCCGGATTTGACGAGATCCAGCATTGACGGCTCCTGATCCACCTCCGCGACCTTCACCGGTTTCACGCCTGCCTCCCCGAAAGCGCGAGACAGCAAGCGGTTATGGGCGGAAGCGGGCGGCGTCCAGATCCACGGAAAGGCGGCGAGCGAGCGCCAGTCGCGCGCGCCTTTCACGCGGTCTCTCCAGCCGGCGGGCGCGAGCACGCGGTACTGGAACTGCGTAAGCGTCAGTGTGTGGAAGGCGGGCCCATCGCGCGCGTCGTCTTCGGAGGGCACGCCAATGTAGTAGCCGACGTCCAGTTCGCCTGCGCGGACCTGATCGAGCACCCAGCCCGACATGCCGTGCCGCAAAGCAGTTTCGATGTGCGGCCACGTCTCCACCAGTTGCTTGAGGAAACCCCCGAGGCGCAGAAATTCGGGGTCGAGAATCGTGCCGATGCGCAAGCGTCCGCGCACTTCCTGGCGCAGCGATTGTGCCGCTCGTTGCACGTCGCCCGCCGCGGCCAGCGCACGTTCGGCGTGTGGCAGAAGCGCCTGGCCGTCGCGGGTCAGCGAGAGTCCGTGCGAGGTCCGCGTGAACAGCATCACGCCTAGCGCCTCCTGCAAATGCTTGATTTGCAGACTAACGGCCGGCTGGGTCAGATGCAGTTGCACCGCAGCACGCGTGAGGTTGCCCTCGCGTGCAACCGTGACGAATGCGCGTAGCAGAGTGAGATCCATCCACTGATATTAACGCCGCTTATGGTCCGGTTGAGCATTACTCATTGGATTTCGCGGGGCGAAGCGCCTTACGCTGGCGTTTGAGCACGCCAGTGTGTTGGCGGAAGAGTCTCAGCAGCCATCTGTGAATGGCCCACCACCGAGAGGACAGAACATGAGCGAGACATATCAGGAAGAAGGTGTCCGCGCGGACGCCGGCACACGCGCGCTGACCCATTTCATCAACGGCAAGGCGGTTGATGGAACGAGCGGCCGTTTCGGCGACGTTTTCAATCCCGCGCTGGGTGACGTTGCGGCACGTGTGCCGCTGGCAAGCGTCGCCGAAGTGGATGCCGCGGTCGCCGCCGCTTACGCCGCGTTTCCTGCCTGGAGCGAGACCGCGCCGATCAAGCGGGCGCGGGTGCTATTCAAGTTCAAGGAATTGCTCGACCGCCATCACGACGAGCTCGCGGAACTGATCACGCGCGAACACGGCAAGGTGTTCTCCGACGCGAAGGGCGAGGTGATGCGCGGCATTGAAGTGGTCGAGTTCGCGTGCGGCATTCCGAATCTGTTGAAGACGGACTTCACGGACCAGATCGGCGGTGGCATCGACAACTGGAACCTGCGTCAACCGCTCGGTGTGGTCGCCGGCATTACGCCATTCAATTTCCCGATGATGGTGCCGTGCTGGATGTTCCCGGTCGCGATAGCTTGCGGCAACACGTTCGTGCTCAAGCCTTCGGAGCGCGATCCGTCGGCGTCGAACCGTCTCGCGGAACTACTGAAGGAAGCCGGCTTGCCGGACGGCGTCTTTAACGTCGTGCACGGCGACAAGGTCGCGGTCGATGCGCTGCTCGTGCATCCCGACGTAAGTGCTGTTTCGTTTGTCGGCTCCACGCCGATCGCCGAGTACATTCACACGGAAGGCACGAAGCACGGCAAGCGCGTGCAGGCATTGGGCGGCGCCAAGAATCACCTGGTCGTCATGCCGGATGCCGATCTCGACCAGGCCGTCGACGCCTTGATCGGTGCCGCATACGGATCGGCTGGCGAGCGCTGCATGGCGATTTCCGTCGCCGTTGCGGTGGGTCATATCGCTGACGAACTGATCGAGCGGCTCACGCCTCGCGTGAAGAGCCTGAAGATTATGAACGGCATGGAATCGGCCGCCGAAATGGGACCGTTGGTGACCGCCGTGCATCGTGAGAAAGTGATCGGCTATATCGAAGCGGGCATCGAGGCGGGCGCGAAGCTCGTGGTCGACGGCCGCGGTCATCGAGTGGACGGTCACGACAAAGGGTTCTTTCTCGGCGGTACGTTGTTCGACGATGTATCGACCGATATGAAGATTTATCGCGAGGAGATTTTTGGACCTGTGCTATGCGTGGTACGCGTGCCGGACTTTGCGTCCGCGGTGGAATTGATCAACGCCAACGAGTTTGCCAACGGCGTGTCGCTCTTTACGTCGGATGGCGGCATTGCGCGCGCCTTCTCGCGGCAGATTCAGATCGGCATGGTCGGCATCAACGTGCCGATTCCCGTGCCGATGGCGTGGCATTCGTTCGGCGGATGGAAGAAGTCATTATTCGGCGATCACCACGCTTACGGCGAGGAAGGCGTGCGGTTCTACACACGCTACAAGAGCATCATGCAGCGCTGGCCTGACAGTATCGCGAAGGGTGCTGAATTCACCATGCCGGTTGCAAAGTAATGAGAGACGTTGGCCTTCGGCAGCGGCGATGCTGTCGCGCCGAAGGCATCGATAAAAACCGGTCCCACATAGGCCGGGAAAAATGATTAGGAGACGGAACAATGAGCAACGCGCAAGCCGCGTCTTCCGGGCGGCGTCTCGAAGGCGAATTCGACTACATCATCGTCGGCGCTGGGACAGCGGGCTGCGTGCTCGCCAATCGCCTGACCGAAGATCCGGATGTGCAAGTGTTGCTGCTCGAAGCGGGTGGCAAAGACGACTATCACTGGATTCATGTGCCGGTCGGGTATCTGTACTGCATCGGCAATCCGCGTACTGACTGGCTCTATAAAACGCAGGCGGAACCGGGCCTGAACGGCCGCGCGCTTTCGTATCCGCGCGGCCGCGTTCTCGGTGGGAGTTCGTCGATCAACGGAATGATCTATATGCGCGGCCAGCGTGAAGATTATGACGAGTGGGCGCGGGTCACGAACGACGCGTCATGGTCGTGGAATTCCGTGCTGCCGGTTTTCAAACGCAGCGAAGATCACTACTCGGGCGAGAGCGAATCGCATGGTGCCGGCGGACCGTGGCGCGTGGAGAAGCAGCGCCTCAAATGGAAGATTCTCGAAGAGTTTTCGAAGGCCGCGCAAGAGACCGGCATTCCTGCCACCGACGACTTCAATCGCGGCGACAACACGGGCGTTGGTTACTTCGACGTCAATCAGAAGCGGGGTATTCGCTGGAATGCTTCCAAAGCATTTTTGCGCCCCGCGATGAAACGCCAAAACCTCACCATCATCACCGGCGCTCACACACAGCGCGTGGTATTCGACGGACGCCGCTGCACGGGCGTCGAATACCGCGGTAACGAAACGGAGTACTTTGCCAAAGCCCGTTGCGAAGTGATATTGAGCTCAGGCGCAGTCAACTCGCCGCAATTGCTGGAGCTCTCCGGCATTGGTAACGGTGCGCGGTTGCAGAACCTTGGTATCGAGGTAGTCAACGATCTGCGCGGTGTCGGCGAAAATCTTCAGGACCATTTGCAATTGCGCATGGCGTATCAGGTCGACGGTGTTCGCACACTCAATACCGCATCCGCGCATTGGTGGGGCAAGCTCATGATCGGCGTGCAGTACGCTCTTTTTCAAAGCGGCCCGATGTCGATGTCACCGTCGCAACTCGGTGCATTCGCGAAGTCGGACCCAGACGATCGCTCGCTCACGCGCCCGGACCTTGAATATCATGTACAGCCTCTTTCGCTGGATCGCTTCGGCGAACCGCTGCATCGGTTCAATGCATTTACGGCGTCGGTGTGCCAGTTGCGGCCCACTTCGCGCGGAAGCATTCATATTGAATCGACAGACGCCGCTGCGCCGCCGTTGATCGCGCCGAACTATCTATCCACCGATTACGATCGTCATGTCGCGTCAAACGCGTTGCGGCTCACGCGTCGCATTGCCGCGGCACCGGCATTGGCCCGTTATCAGCCGCGGGAAATATTGCCGGGCATCGAATATCAAACCGAGGAAGAACTGCAGCGTGCGGCAGGACTTGTCGGCACGACGATCTTCCATCCGGTCGGCACATGCAGAATGGGCACGACCGACGATCCCGGCGCGGTCGTCGACAACAGGCTACGAGTTATCGGTGTCGACGGATTGCGCGTGGTCGACGCATCGGTCATGCCTACCATCACATCGGGCAATACCAACTCGCCAACCTTGATGATCGCCGAGCGCGCGAGCGACATGATCCGCGAGGATCGCCGTGCGCGCGTGGCGGGCAGGCTTGCCGCGCATGCGGGTCAGGCCGTGTCGATGTCCGCTGTGTAACACGTGTGGTGACGAGCGCGGTACGCTTTGCGGGTCTCGCGTTGCCGTGCTTGTGTCGCAGGTTTATCTGCGCGCGCCTGTCTCCAGTTGGAGACGACGGTGCGCAATCGCTCACACGCGTCATCCACTAAGTGCAAATCCCAATGAATGCGCTGCATCATTGGCGCGACAATGGCAGCCATGCTGCGTGTTGCCCCAAGGATTACCGTCCGGATTGGTGCACCACGCCAACGAGCGAGCACGGGGTGCCGCCGTCCAAAAAGTCGCGCAGAGCTTCGCGCGTAAGATCGTAGTGCTTCGCCTTACTCCGTATGGAAGGGAACATGATTCTCGGCGATACGATTCTCGAAACGCGCGGCCTCACTCGTGAGTTCAAAGGCTTCATTGCCGTGAACGGCGTGAACCTGCGCGTGCGCCGTGGCTCGATCCATGCGCTGATCGGCCCCAATGGAGCAGGCAAGACCACCTGCTTCAATCTGCTCACCAAGTTCCTGGAGCCGACAGCGGGCCAGATTGTCTTCAACGGCGAGGACATCACGAATGAGCGGCCGGCGCAGATCGCGCGGCGCGGCATCATCCGCTCCTTTCAGATTTCCGCTGTGTTCCCGCATCTGACGGCATTGCAGAATGTGCGCATCGGGTTGCAGCGTTCGCTCGGCACCGCGTTCCATTTCTGGAAGAGCGAGCGCACGCTGCGCCAGCTCGACGACCGCGCAATGGACCTGCTTACGCAGGTCGGCCTGACTGATTTCGCCGACGTGTTGACCGTCGAACTCTCATACGGCCGTAAGCGCGCGCTGGAAATTGCCACCACGCTCGCGATGGAGCCTGAGCTGATGCTGCTCGACGAGCCGACGCAAGGCATGGGTCATGAAGACGTCGATCGCGTCACGGCGCTGATCAAAAAAGTATCGAGCGGCCGCACGATTCTGATGGTCGAGCACAACATGAATGTGATCGCAGGCATCTCCGACACCATCACTGTTCTGCAACGCGGTGAAGTGCTCGCCGAAGGCAGTTATGCAGAAGTGTCGAAGAATCCGCTCGTGATGCAAGCCTATATGGGCAGTGCCGACGCGGCGCTCGCCGGAGCCCACGCATGAATACAATTGCCGAGCGCGAAAGCCTCGAAGTGAGCGGCACCGCAGCGGGTGCGCCCGCGCTGGAGATCGCGGGTCTGCAGGCGTGGTACGGAGAGTCCCATATTCTGCACGGCGTCGATCTGACGGTGGACCGCGGCGAGGTTGTCACGCTGCTTGGCCGCAACGGCGCGGGGCGCACCACGACATTGCGCGCGATCATGGGCCTGACCGGACGGCGCACGGGTTCGATACGCATCGGCGGACGTGAAACGATCAACCTGCCCACGCATCGCATCGCGCATTGCGGCATTGGCTATTGCCCCGAAGAGCGCGGGATTTTTTCGAGCCTCTCGTGCGAAGAAAATCTGCTGCTGCCGCCGCCCGTTGGCGACAAGGCGCACATGATGTCGCTCGAAGAAATCTATTCGATGTTCCCGAACTTGCAGGAGCGCCGGATGAGCCAGGGCACGCGGCTCTCCGGCGGCGAACAGCAGATGCTCGCTGTCGCGCGTATCTTGCGCACCGGCGCGAGTCTGCTTCTGCTCGACGAAATCTCGGAAGGACTGGCGCCTGTCATCGTGCAGGCGCTCGCGCGCATGATCGTGACCCTCAAGGCGCGCGGCTACACGATCGTCATGGTCGAACAGAATTTCCGCTTTGCCGCGCCGCTTGCCGACCGCTTCTATGTGATGGAGCACGGTGCGATCGTCGAGCACTTCGGGGCAAGCGAACTCGAAAGCAAGATGCCGACACTGCACGATCTACTGGGCGTATAGACAGCGCGCGCCCGATTGCCTCTGATAACCACAAGCGATGAACCAGGAGACAGGAATGAAAAAGAACCCACTCGCGCGGCTTGCTTCAGTTTGTTTCGCGGTCGCCGCCGGCGCCGCCATCACGATGAGCAGCGCGCAAGCGGCTGACGATGCGGTAAAGATCGGCTTCATCACGGATATGTCGGGGTTGTATGCGGATATCGACGGTCAGGGTGGCCTTGAAGCCATTCGCATGGCCGTCGCGGACTTCGGCGGCAAGGTGAACGGCAAGCCGATCACGGTGCTGTACGCGGATCACCAGAACAAGGCCGATATCGCCGCTTCGCGTGCACGCGAATGGTTCGATCGCGAAGGTCTCGATCTGCTGGTCGGCGGCACGAACTCGGCAACGGGTCTTTCGATGAACACCGTCGCCGGCGAGAAGCACAAGGTCTACATCAGCATCGGGGCGGGCGCCGACACGCTGACCAACGAGCAATGCACGCCGTACACGATTCACTATGCGTACGACACCACAGCGCTCGCGAAGGGCACGGGCTCCGCAGTAGTGAAGCAGGGCGGCAAGACGTGGTACTTCCTGACCGCCGACTACGCATTCGGCAAGGCGCTCGAAAAGAACACGTCGGACGTCGTGAAGGCGAGCGGCGGGCAGGTGCTGGGCACGGTGCGTCATCCATTGTCGGCGTCGGACTTCTCGTCGTTCCTGCTGCAGGCGCAGTCGTCGAAGGCGCAGGTTCTCGGTCTCGCCAATGCGGGCGGCGACACGATCAACTCGATCAAGGCCGCGAAAGAATTCGGCATTACGAAGAGCATGAAGCTCGCTGCGTTGCTGATGTTCATCAACGACGTGCATAGCCTTGGTCTCGAAACCACGCAAGGCCTTGTGCTGACGGATAGCTGGTACTGGAACAAGGACGCGAACACGCGCAAGTGGGCACAGCGCTACTTCGACAAAATGCGCAAGATGCCGTCCAGTCTGCAAGCCGCCGACTACTCGGCGACGATGAATTATCTGAAGGCCGTGCAGGCAGTCGGTTCGACGGACGCCGACAAGGTCATGGCACAGCTGAAAAAGACCAAGATCGACGACTTCTACGCGAAGGGCTACATCCGTCAGGACGGCAGCATGATCCACGACATGTACCTGATGCAGGTGAAGACGCCGGCAGAGTCGAAAGAGCCGTGGGACTACTACAAGATCACCGCGACGATTCCCGGCGAGCAGGCGTTCACGACGAAGTCGGAAACCCGCTGCGCACTGTGGAAATAAACGCGGGTTGAAGAGCTGACTGACGGCTGGCTGTCCGCGCGCGGGCGGGCAGCCGTCCGTTCCGGTTCTTTTCATATGCCGTGCGCGGCGGGCGTCATGAGCGCTTGTCGCGTGCCGGCCGGATCGTGCACAACCGATCTCACCCTGACGATGGGTTAAGGCTTCAATGGACATCTTTGGCATTCCGCTTCCCGCGATGTTGAGCCAGTTGCTGCTCGGGCTCGTGAACGGCTCGTTCTACGCGATTCTGAGTCTTGGTCTTGCGGTGATCTTCGGCTTGCTGAACGTGATCAACTTCGCGCACGGCGCGTTGTTCATGCTCGGCGCGATGCTCGCGTGGATGGGCTTCTCATACTTCGGCGTGCCGTATTGGGCGATGCTCGTGCTCGCACCGCTGATCGTCGGCCTGTTCGGCGTCGCAATCGAACGCTCGATGCTGCGTTGGCTTTACAAGCTCGATCATCTGTATGGACTGTTGCTTACGTTCGGGCTCACGCTCGTCGTCGAGGGCGTGTTCCGTTCTATCTATGGTTCGTCGGGCCAGCCCTACGACGTGCCGTCCGCGCTTTCGGGCGCGACCAATCTCGGCTTCATGTTCCTGCCGAACTATCGCGCGTGGGTGGTGGTGGCCTCGCTGATTGTTTGCTTCGCGACGTGGTTCGTGATCGAGAAGACGCGACTGGGCGCCTATCTGCGCGCCGGGACTGAAAACCCCAAGCTGGTCGAGGCGTTCGGCATCAACGTCCCGCTGATGATCACGCTCACTTACGGCTTCGGCGTGGCGCTCGCCGCGTTCGCCGGCGTACTGGCCGCGCCGGTTATCCAGGTTTCGCCGCTGATGGGCCAACCGATGATCATTACCGTGTTCGCGGTAGTGGTGATCGGCGGAATGGGTTCGATCATGGGTTCGATTCTCACCGGACTGATGCTCGGCGTAATCGAAGGGCTGACTCGCGTGTTCTATCCGGAAGCGTCGGCGACCGTCGTGTTCGTCATCATGGCGCTCGTGTTGCTCGTGCGTCCGGCGGGTCTCTTCGGCAAGGAAAAATGATGCAGAGAAAAGTACTCTACGGTTTGCTGCTGCTGGTGCTGCTCGCGGTGCCCGTGCTCGGCATCTATCCGCTTTTTGTAATGAAGGTGATGTGCTTTGCGCTTTTCGCGGCCGCGTTCAATCTGTTGATTGGCTACACCGGCTTGCTCTCGTTCGGGCACGCCATGTTTCTAGCCTCGGCCGGCTACATCACGGGCTATGCGATGCAGACGCTCGGCTTCTCGCCCGAGCTCGGTGTGCTTGCCGGCACGGCGTCGGCGACACTGCTCGGCTTCATCGTCGGCATCTTCGCGATCCGGCGTCAAGGCATCTATTTCGCGATGGTGACGCTCGCACTCGCGCAGATGGTCTACTTCGTGTTCCTGCAAGCGCCGTTCACACATGGCGAAGACGGCCTGCAAGGCGTGCCGCGCGGCAAGCTCTTTGGCGTGCTGGATCTTTCGTCGGATGTGGCGTTGTACTTCGTGGTGCTGGCGGTGATGGTGCTCGCCTTCCTGCTGATCGTGCGGATCGTGCATTCGCCGTTCGGTCAGGTGCTGGTCGCAATCAAGGAGAACGAGCCGCGCGCGGTGTCGCTTGGCTACGATACGGATCGCTTCAAGTTGCTGGCGTTCATTCTGTCGGCCGGACTCGCGGGACTCGCGGGCTCGCTGAAGGTGGTGGTGCAAGGCTTCGAGACTTTGAGCGACGCTTACTGGACCATGTCCGGCCTCGTGGTGCTGATGACGCTTGTCGGCGGAATGGGCACGTTGTTCGGACCGCTGCTCGGCGCGGCACTGATCGTCGCACTCGAGGATCGGCTCGGCGATATTGGGGGCGCGCTAGCTTCGACAACAGGCATCGAGTGGTTCCGTTCGCTGGGTGAGTCTGTAACGATCGTGACGGGCGTGATCTTTATTGCGTGCGTGCTCGCATTCAGGCGCGGGATTGTCGGCGAAATCATCGCGCGTGTGCGGCCACTGCGCGCGTGAGAAAGCGGTCACACGAATAACTGCTTCGGCGTCCGATCTAATTTCGCTGCTATGCAGTATGACGTCCGCAGACCGCTTGAGCCCTTATTTTTACGTATCGCGCCGCATCACCGGTTAAACTTGCCCCAATTCAGTGCCGCAGTGCACCACTAGGGTAATTGCTAGTTGTGGCACATGGGGTGCTCGTTTAACCTTCATGCAGTTCTGATGCACCACGAATTTGCAGGTGGAGAACGAGGAGACATGAGGCACTAAGTGCCCACACGAAAGCGCTGTTGGATTGATATCCAACAGCGCTTTTTATTTTGATTTTCTGAATTGCCTCGTTCAATTCCTTCGCTAAATCGGTGACGAATTTTATGTCTCCGATAACTGCTCAATTCCCACGCGGCCACTCTGCAAAGTGCTTGCCGCGTGCGGCTCGGGTCCGCTACACTCCTTATTCACCGACCGCTGGGTCGGGATTTAAATCGCGAATTTAATCTGAATTGTTTTAACGGGGCATAGAGGAGCGGGATGAAGTCGGCATTGCGTTGGATCAGTGCGGCATTGGTCGCCACGGGCATTTCGGCTGCATGGAGCAGCCATGCATTTGCAGATGTGAAAATCGGCGTCACCGTGTCGGCAACGGGCCCGGCCGCATCGCTAGGCATTCCGGAGAAGAACACCGTCGCGCTGCTTCCAAAGGAAGTGGCCGGTCAAAAAATCGAATACATCGTGCTGGACGACGCGACTGATTCGACTCAGGCCGTCAAAAACGCCCGCAAGCTCACGAGCGAAGACCATGTCGACGCGCTGATCGGCTCAACCGTTGTGCCGAATTCGCTTGCCATGATAGACGTCGCCGCTGAGAGCACGACGCCCGTAATCTCGCTCGCGGCTGCGGCCAGCATTGTCGAGCCGATGGATGCCAAGCGCGCGTGGGTGTTCAAGACGCCGCAAAACGACATTCTCATGGCTACCGCCATCGCACAGCACATGTCCAACCATGGCGTGAAGACGGTGGCGTTCATCGGCTTCTCCGACGGTTACGGTGAAAGCTGGTTCAAGGAGTTCAGCAAGGCCGCGGATCTGGCAAAGATCAAGGTTGTCGCGAACGAGCGCTTTGCACGTAACGACGCTTCCGTCACGGGTCAGGTGTTGAAGATCGTGTCGCAGAACCCGGACGCGGTGTTGATCGCCGGCGCGGGTACGCCTGCCGCGTTGCCGCAGAAAACGCTCCGCGAACGCGGCTACAAGGGCAAGTACTATCAGACGCACGGCGTCGCGAATAACGATTTTCTGCGCGTGTGCGGCAGGGATTGCGAGGGCACCTATCTGCCCGCCGGCCCGCTGCTCGTTGCTGAGCAACTGCCCGATTCGAATCCGGTGAAGAAGAGCGCGCTCGCCTATAAGCGGGCGTATGAAGCCGCCTATGGCGCCGGCTCCGTCTCCACCTTCGGCGGTCACGCATGGGACGCTGGCCTGCTGCTGCAACGCGCTATTCCGCTCGCCCTGAAGAAAGGCCAGCCCGGTACGCCGGCGTTCCGCGAGGCGCTGCGCGCAGCGCTCGAAGGAACCAAAGAGCTGCCGGCGTCGCACGGTATCTTCAACATGAGCGCGAACGACCATGCCGGTCTCGATCAGCGGGCGCGCGTCATGGTGGAGATTGTCGGCGGCAAGTGGAAGTTGTCCGGCGACTGAGCGAAGGCAAAGCGATAGGGGACCTCATAACAAAAGACGCGTGCAGTCCGACGCGTCTTTTTTATTGCCCGCGTCGCGCGAGACATGTGGCTATGCGGCTTCAGGACAAACCCGCATTTGCGTTGCAGTCTATTGACCGTCAACGATGCACAACGCAATACTACTAACATGTTAGTGTTTCGTGTCCGCCGGTTCGGCGTGGCACTCAGGAATCGCAGCAGCAGACAGCAGCAGGCAGTGACGGCAGGCAGCAGGGAGTGACATAAAAGACGGAGAAGGCATGCGTGTTCGGCAGGGAAAACCATGCTTGGCACGCCCGGATCCGATAACTAGATTCAGACACCCGGCCCACGAGTCGGATAACAGATACGCGCTTCGCAGCGTTTGGAGACTTGCAATGACAAAGACAAAACAATGGGTACGCACCGGCATCGCGATGGCGTTGATGTGCGGCGCGGGCGCCGCCATCGCTCAGGTGAAGATCGGCGTAACGCTATCCACCACGGGGCCGGCTGCATCGCTCGGGATTCCTGAAAAGAATACGATCGCGTTGCTGCCGAAGGAGATCGGCGGCAAAACGGTGCAGTACATCATCCTCGACGATGCATCGGACACCGGCAAGGCCGTGCAGAACACGCGCAAGCTGATCGACGAAGACCACGTCGACGCGATTATCGGCTCGACAGTCACACCGAATTCTCTGGCCATGCTCGATCCTGCTTCCGAGGGCAAGACGCCGGTGATCTCTCTCGCCGCGTCTGCCGCGATCATTTCGCCAATGGACGCGAAGCGTGCGTGGGCCTTCAAACCGCCGCAGAACGACAGTCTGATGGCCGACGCGATTGCTGATTACATGGAGCATCACGGCGTGAAGACGGTGGGCTTCATCGGCTTCGCGGATGCATACGGCGACAGCTGGAACAACGTATTTACGGCTGCGGCAAACGCACACAATCTGAAGATCGTTTCCAACGAGCGATTCAATCGCACGGACGCGTCGGTGACCGGCCAGGTGCTGAAGACAATGGGCGCCAATCCCGACGCAGTGTTGATTGCGGGCTCGGGTACACCGTCGGCGCTGCCGGCGAAGACGCTCAAGGAACGCGGCTACAAGGGCAAGGTTTATCAGACGCACGGCGTGGCCAACAACGACTTCTTGCGCGTTTGCGGCAAGGACTGCGAAGGCGAGATTCTGCCGGCTGGTCCGATCCTCGTCGCCGATCAATTGCCCGAATCGAATCCGGTGAAGAAGTCCTCGCTCGCTTATAAGGCTGCGTACGAGAAAGCGTATGGCGCAGGTTCGGTCGCGACGTTCGGCGGTCACGCATGGGACGCCGGCCAGATGCTGCAGCGTGCCATTCCCGAAGCGCTGAAGACCGCACAGCCGGGCACCGAGGCATTTCGTGTGGCACTGCGCGGCGCGCTCGAAAGCATCAAGGAACTGCCGGTCTCGCACGGCATCATGAACACGACGACAACCGACCACAACGGCCTCGACAAGCGCGCACGCGTGATCGTGCAGATCGTCGACGGCAAGTGGAAGCTGCAGAACGACTAATACAAAAGCGGTACGCGCCTCTCGCAAAGTGCGGCATATGACGCCGCATTGCCATTGTGTTCGACGACAATGGCACCGACCGCCGCGCCGTGCTCCAGCGCGGCGGTCGTCTTTCAGGCATTGCGGTTCGATGGACGGCTGCGGGTTGCGCCGCCACGACTGTTTCCAGTTTCGATTTCGACGCTTCAGGACGAGGAAGTATGGATCTATCAATTGCGGCGATCCTCGCGCAGGACGGCATCACCACGGGCGCTATCTACGCGTTGCTTGCGCTCGCGCTGGTGCTGGTGTTCTCCGTGACGCGGGTGATCTTTATCCCGCAGGGCGAGTTTGTTTCGTATGGCGCGCTTACGCTCGCCGCGTTGCAAACACAGAAATTTCCGGCCACCTGCTGGCTGTTGATGGCAATGGGAGCTGCGTGCTTCGTGGTCGAAGTGGCGGGGCTCGTACGGCACGCCGAGCGGCGCCGCCATGCGGCTCGCACGCTGGCTTTGCTGGTCGGCAAGTATCTGCTGTTCCCGGTTGCGGTGTACGCGCTTACCCAAGGCGTCTTCCTGCATCCACTGCCGATGATCGCGCAGATCGCGTTGACGCTGCTGATCGTGATTCCGATGGGCCCGTTCGTTTACCGGCTCGCGTATGAACCGATCGCCGAAGCGACCACGTTGTTGCTTCTGATCGTCGCGGTGGCGGTGCACTTTGCGATGGTCGGTCTTGGCCTCGTGATGTTCGGCGCGGAAGGCTCGCGCACCACGGCGTTTTCGGACGCGACGTTCAACGTCGGCAGCCTGTCGATTTCGGGGCAAAGCCTGTGGGTCGTTGGGACGGCGGTTGTACTGATCGGCGCGCTGTATCTGTACTTCGACCGCTCGATTTCAGGCAAGGCGTTGCGTGCCACCTCGGTGAACCGGCTCGGTGCGCGCCTCGTCGGCATCGGCACGACGCAAGCGGGGCGCCTCGCGTTTACGCTCGCAGCGGGCCTCGGCGCGCTGTGCGGAATCCTCGTGGCACCGTTGACTACCATCTACTACGACTCGGGCTTCCTGATCGGTTTGAAGGGCTTCGTGGGGGCGATCATCGGCGGGCTCGTCAGCTATCCGCTGGCGGCGGCGGGCTCGATCCTCGTCGGCCTGCTGGAGTCGTATTCGTCGTTCTGGGCGAGCGCCTATAAGGAAGTGATCGTGTTCACGCTGATTATCCCGGTGTTGCTATGGCGCAGTCTTGCCAGCCCGCACGCGGAAGAGGACGAGGAGTGAAGCGATGAAACGGATCATGAAAAACAAGTTCTTCTGGCTATTCCTCGTCGTTCTGTTCGCCTTGCCGGTGTTGCCGCAGCCGATTCACGTGCCCGAGTACTGGGTCACGCTGCTGAACTACATTGGCCTCTATTCGATCGTGGCAATCGGGCTGGTGCTGCTTACCGGCATCGGCGGGATGACGAGTTTCGGGCAAGCCGCGTTTGTCGGCATCGGCGCGTATGCAACTGCATATCTGACGACGCGCTTCGGTGTATCGCCCTGGCTTGCGCTGATCGCCGGAGTGCTGGTGACGGCGCTGATCGCGCTGATTCTCGGCCTCGTGACCATGCGCCTCTCCGGCCACTTTTTGCCGCTTGGCACGATCGCCTGGGGGCTGTCGCTGTTCTATCTGTTCGGTAACCTGGAGATGCTCGGCAAGTACGACGGCATCAACGGAATTCCAGTGCTGAATGTTTTCGGTATCGATCTCGAGTCCGGCCGTCATATCTATTACCTGATCTGGCTGGTCGTGCTCGGCGCGGTCGTGTCTGTGCAGAATCTGCTGAATAGCCGTCCGGGGCGGGCCATTCGCGCTTTACGCGGCGGCGGCATGATGGCGGAAGCGATGGGTGTGAATACGGCGTGGATGCGCGTCGTCATTTTCGTCTACGCCGCAGTGCTGGCGTCGGTTTCCGGCTTTCTGTATGCGCACCTGCAGCGCGCGGTGAACCCGACGCCTTTCGGTCTGAATCACGGCATCGAATTCCTGTTCATGGCCGTGGTGGGCGGTGTATCGCACGTCTGGGGCGCGGTGCTCGGGGCGGCAATCCTCACCGTGTTACAGGACTATCTGCAGACGCTGCTGCCCAAGCTGTTGGGCGAGAACGGCAACTTCGAAGTGATCGTGTTCGGCATCTTGATGGTGCTGTTACTGCAATACGCTCGGCAAGGCGTGTGGCCGTTCGTCGCGCGCTTTTTTCCGCGCGGCCCGCGTGCACATTTGCCGGATCATGCGGAAGCTTTGCCGCAGCGCAGCAAGCCGACGGGCGGTGAAAACCTGCTGACGGTCAACAAGGCACGCAAGCAATTCGGCGGCTTGGTCGCAGTGAACGACGTGAGCTTCGAAGTCAAAGCGGGGCAGATCATTGGCCTGATCGGGCCAAACGGCGCCGGCAAATCGACCACGTTCAATCTGGTGACCGGTGTGCTTCAGGCGACGAGCGGCGAGATCACGTTCCGCGGCGAGCGCATCGACGCGCTTAGTTCACGTGAAATCGTCAAACGGGGAATTGGCCGCACCTTCCAGCATGTCAAGCTGCTGCCCAGCATGACGGTATTGGAGAACGTCGCGATTGGCGCGCACTTGCGTGGGCATGCGGGCGTCTGGCGAAGCATCGTGCGTTTGAACAGCGTGGAAGAAGCGCGTTTGATGGCGGAGGCCGCCCGCCAGATTCGCCGCGTCGGCCTTGAACAGCACATGTACGACGAAGCCGGAAGCCTGGCGTTGGGTCAGCAGCGGATCTTGGAAATCGCTCGTGCGCTGTGCTGCGATCCTACCTTGCTGCTGCTGGACGAACCGGCAGCCGGCCTGCGGTATCAGGAAAAACTCCAACTGGCCGACTTGCTGCGTCGCTTGAAGGCGGAAGGCATGAGCGTGCTGCTCGTCGAGCACGATATGGATTTCGTGATGAATCTGACTGATCGGCTGGTTGTGATGGAGTTCGGCACGCGTATCGCCGAAGGCTTGCCGCAGGAAGTGCAGCAGGACCCGGCGGTGCTCGAAGCGTACCTTGGCGGAGTGGAGTAATGGAGAACCTCATGAATGCAGCTGCACCCATTCTCGACGTGAACGGGTTGTCTGTCCGATACGGCAAGGTCGAGGCGCTCCACGGCGCTGCCATCAAGGTGCGAGCCGGGCAAATTGTCTCGGTAATCGGCCCGAATGGTGCGGGCAAGTCCACGCTGCTCAACGCCATCATGGGCGCTTTGCCGACCACTGGTCATGCCAAGGGCGCGGTTATGTATCAGGGCGAGGACGTCAGTGCTGTGCCGGTGGAGAAGCGCGTCGCTCGCGGCATGTGCCTGGTGCCTGAGAAGCGTGAGCTTTTCGCGTCCATGAGTGTGGAGGACAACCTGGTTCTCGGCGCCTATCGGCGCAAGCGAGCGGGCGAGCGTAACTTTCTTGACCAGATCGAGCCGGTGTTCCAGCTGTTTCCGCGTCTGAAGGAACGCCGCAAGCAGGCAGCCGGGACGTTGTCCGGTGGCGAACGGCAGATGCTCGCGGTCGGGCGTGCTTTGATGGGCAAGCCGGATTTGCTCATGCTGGACGAGCCTAGCTTGGGGCTCGCGCCTCTGATCGTGAAAGAAATTTTTCACATCATCAGCGCTTTGCGTCAGACCGGGGTGGCGACGCTTCTAATCGAGCAGAACGCTCGCGCGGCTCTGCAGATTTCGGACTACGGTTACGTTCTTGAGACGGGTGAACTGGCGCTGGAGGGCGCGGCGTCGGATTTGGCACAAAATCCTCGAGTTATCGAAACCTATCTTGGGCTAGCCAAAAAGGCGGCCTAGCCAAACTCACCGGCAGTTTTCAGCGGCGTGTTTCACGTGAAACACGCCGCTTTTTTATTGCTTGGCGATTCGGCCTAATTCGGGCCGAAACCGAACCCGTTATAATTCGCCCATACTTTTTCCTTTGAAGGCTCACGCGACGATCTGGCGTGAGATCCGCGATGCTTTTTCCCACAGAATTTGACGTAATCGTCGTCGGCGGCGGCCACGCCGGCACCGAGGCCGCTTTGGCCTCAGCGCGCATGGGCAATAAGACGCTCCTGCTGACTCACAACATCGAAACGCTCGGTCAGATGAGCTGCAATCCGTCCATTGGCGGCATTGGCAAGGGTCATCTGGTCAAGGAAGTCGATGCGCTCGGCGGTGCTATGGCCGCAGCGACGGACGAGGGCGGAATCCAGTTCCGTATCCTTAATTCCTCGAAGGGCCCGGCTGTGCGCGCGACTCGCGCGCAAGCTGACCGGCTGCTCTACAAGCAAGCGATCCGTCACCGGCTCGAAAACCAGCCGAATTTGTGGCTCTTTCAGCAAGCCGTGGACGATCTGATGGTTGAGGGCGACCGCGTGGTCGGCGCGGTTACGCAAGTGGGAATCCGATTTCGCTCGCGGGCCGTGGTGCTGACGGCGGGCACCTTCCTCGACGGAAAGATCCACGTAGGACTGAACAACTACACCGGCGGTCGTGCTGGTGATCCTGCGGCTGTGTCGTTGTCGGCGCGTCTGAAGGAATTGAAACTGCCGCAAGGGCGCCTGAAGACCGGTACGCCGCCGCGAATTGACGGTCGGACCATCGACTTTTCGCAACTCGAGGAACAGCCTGGCGATCTCGACCCAGTGCCGGTCTTTTCGTTTCTCGGCCACGCTGAACAGCATCCGCGCCAAGTCCCGTGCTGGGTCACGCATACCAACGAGCGCACGCACGACATTATCCGGGGCGGGCTGGATCGCTCGCCAATGTACACGGGCGTGATCGAAGGGGTGGGGCCACGCTATTGCCCTTCCATCGAGGACAAGATTCACCGCTTCGCGTCGAAGGAATCGCACCAGATCTTTCTGGAACCGGAAGGGCTGACCACGAACGAGTTCTATCCGAACGGGATCTCAACGAGCCTGCCGTTCGATGTACAGCTTGAACTCGTGCGGTCCATGCGCGGCTTGGAGCACGCGCATATCCTGCGTCCCGGCTACGCGATTGAATATGATTACTTTGATCCGCGTGGGCTCAAGGCGTCGCTGGAAACCAAAGTGATCAACGGCTTGTTCTTCGCGGGGCAGATCAACGGCACCACCGGCTATGAAGAGGCGGCGGCACAAGGCCTGTTGGCCGGTATCAACGCTGGCCTGTTCGTTCAGGGCAAGGAAGCGTGGTGCCCGCGTCGGGACCAAGCCTACTTGGGCGTGCTGGTTGACGATCTCGTGACTCGCGGCGTCTCAGAGCCTTACCGCATGTTCACGAGCCGGGCGGAGTACAGACTGAGTCTCCGTGAAGATAACGCCGATATGCGGCTGACGGAGATTGGCCGCGAGCTTGGCGTCGTTGACGATGTGCGTTGGGATGCATTCAGCCGCAAGCGCGATGCTGTTTCACGTGAAACAGAGCGGCTCCGCACGACTTGGGTGAACCCGAAAACTCTGTCGGCGGATGAAGCGACGGCGTTGCTGGGCAAGCCAATCGACCACGAATACAGCCTCGCCGACTTGCTGCGCAGACCCGGCGTAACTTACGACGGAGTCTCAGCATTGCGAAGCGGCGCGTGCGCTGCACCGGAAACATTAGCCGACGATCCCGTACTGCTGGCTCAGATCAAGGAGCAGATCGAGATCGGTATCAAGTATCAGGGCTACATTGACCGGCAGGCGGACGAAATAGAGCGGAATGAAGCGCACGAAAGCACGCGTCTCCCGGAAGGTCTGGACTACGCCGAAGTGCGAGGTCTGTCGTTCGAGGCCCGGCAGAAATTGATGCAATTTCGTCCTGAAACCATCGGTCAGGCGTCGCGCATATCGGGGATCACTCCGGCGGCCATCTCTCTGCTGATGGTTCATCTCAAGCGTGGCTTGGGTCGTCGTCCTGCAAAGACGGCCGCACCGGACCCGGATAACAAGCCGGTGGTGCAATGACAGTCAAGAGGGGCGGGGCTGACCGGGAGGCGCTGTACCAACTTCTCACCGATGGCGTAGGCGAACTCGGACTCGAGTTAAGCGATACGCAACTGGGCAAACTGCTCGACTATGTGGCGCTGCTCGCGAAGTGGAATGCTGTCTACAACTTGACGGCCATTCGCGATCCGCGCCAGATGTTGATTCAACACATACTCGACTCCCTTTCGATCGTGCCGCACCTCGCGCAGCGCAACCCGGGCACGGTGCTGGACGTCGGCTCGGGCGGCGGTTTGCCTGGCATTGTGTTGGCGATCGTCCGCCCAGACTGGGGCGTAACCGTCAATGACATCGTCCACAAGAAAACGGCCTTCCAGGCTCAGGCGAAGGCTGAACTTGGTCTGACGAACCTCTCGGTCGTGACCGGGCGTGTGGAAACGCTGCGGCCGGGCGCCGAAGTGTCGGCAAAGTTCGACGTAATCGTGTCCAGAGCATTCGCAGAGCTCGCCGATTTCGTTACACTGGCCCGTCATCTGGTGGCAGAGCAGGGCGCCATTCTCGCGATGAAGGGCGTGCGGCCCGATGACGAAATCGGGCGGTTGCCCGCGGGTGCCCACGTGAAGGAGATCGTCCGCCTCGACGTGCCGTTCCTCGACGCCGAGCGCCACCTCGTCACGGTTCTCGTGGATGAGGGCGGCTAGCCGCTCTCACTCGCGCACGACGCCATTCCAAATAGACGACGTAATCACTTCTTCAAGCAGCAAAGGGACAT
Organism: Paraburkholderia sp. 22098; assembly: GCF_052045935.1. Lineage (NCBI taxonomy): Bacteria > Pseudomonadati > Pseudomonadota > Betaproteobacteria > Burkholderiales > Burkholderiaceae > Paraburkholderia > Paraburkholderia sp. 22098. The sequence goes on from NZ_JBQEPV010000001.1 coordinate 559,360, forward strand.
TCCAACGATGGCAAAAATTTTCTGCGTTGCGAACCAGAAAGGCGGAGTCGGTAAGACGACGACGGCAGTCAATCTGGCGGCCAGCCTGGCAGCGCAGGGACAGCGAGTCCTTCTTATCGACCTGGACCCGCAGGGCAACGCCACAATGGGCAGCGGCATCGACAAGGCAGCGTGCGCCAACACCGTCTATGAAGTGCTGGTTGACGGGGTCTCGGTGGCTGATGCCAGGATGCGTCCCGAAGCCGTCGGCTACGACGTACTGCCGGCCAACCGCGAACTTGCCGGAGCGGAAGTCGAGTTGGTCAGCGTGCAGAACCGCGAGCGACAGTTGAAGGTCGCGCTTGCGACAGTTGAAAGCGAATACGACTTCGTGTTGATCGACTGTCCACCCGCGCTGTCGCTGCTGACGCTCAATGGCCTCTGCGCGGCCCATGGCGTCGTGATTCCCATGCAGTGCGAGTACTTTGCGCTCGAAGGACTGTCCGACCTGGTCAACACCATCAAACAGGTGCATGCGAATCTGAATCGCGACCTCAAAGTGATCGGCTTGTTGCGCGTCATGTTCGACCCGCGGATCACGCTGCAGCAGCAGGTCTCCGATCAATTGAAGGAGCACTTTGGCGACAAGGTGTTCGACGCGGTGATTCCGCGCAACGTGCGCCTCGCCGAGGCGCCCAGCTATGGGCTGCCGGGCGTGGTGTTCGACAGGGCGTCGCGTGGCGCGCAAGCCTACGTGCAGTTCGGCGCGGAAATGATTGAGCGGGTGCGCGCACTGAATGACGCGCCCCAAGCATCCTAAGTGGATCGAGGAAGCACGATGAACGCAGTAGCAAGAAAGAAGGGATTGGGCCGCGGCCTGGAAGCGTTGCTCGGCGGCAGCGCCGACATCACCGAGGCGGTGGTGATTGAAGGCGCGCCGAATGTGTTGCCGCTCAGCAAAATGCAGGCGGGCAAATATCAGCCGCGCACGCGCATGGACGAAGGCGCGCTGCAGGAGTTGGCCGCCAGCATACGTGCACAAGGCTTGATGCAACCGATCCTTGTGCGGCCGGTGTCGGCGGACAAATACGAGATCATCGCGGGCGAGCGGCGTTTCCGCGCGGCTCGACTTGCCGGTCTGGAAGAAGTCCCGGTACTCGTGAAGGACGTGCCCGACCAGGCCGCCGCCGCGATGGCGCTGATCGAGAATATCCAGCGCGAGGATCTGAATCCGCTGGAAGAGGCGCAAGGCATTCAGCGTTTGCTCGACGAATTCAACTTCACGCACGAGCAGGCCGCCGAGTCGGTCGGTCGCTCGCGCAGTGCCGTGTCGAACCTGCTGCGTCTGCTCAACCTCGCGACACCGGTTCAAACCATGTTACTCGCCGGCGACCTCGACATGGGGCATGCGCGCGCGCTGCTGGCGGTCGACGCAGCGACGCAGATCACGCTGGCGAATCAAGTCGTCAACAAGCGGATGTCCGTGCGCGAAACCGAGAAATTGGTGACGGCGACCACGAAGGCGGCTCCCGCGGTCAAGGCGCGCGCCAATCCGGACGGCGGCCGCGACACGAGACGGCTTGAAGAAGAACTGTCCGATCTGCTGGCAGCAACCGTCAAAATCAAGCTCGGCCGACGCGGCCGCGGTCAGGTACTGGTCGATTTCGGCGATCTGGACGCGCTCGAGGGTATTCTTGTGCGGCTGCGCGGCAACGCCACGGCTTGAGCTTCTGACGGTCGGATATCCATCGGGTGAGCGGCACGGAAAAGATGGTCGAGCGCCGCTCGATTGCACTTCTGGGCGTTGAACCCGGGGTCTCGGCCGGACGCCGATTTGGGGCAGCGGAGTGCAGACCTCATATCTAGGGAATCCTAACTAATTTCGTTTCTTCAATAGGCACTTGGTCGGCCATGGCACAGCACGCGCTCTACGCGCGCAAGCTGCAGCGTGGGCGTAACGAGCAGTCTGCAAGGGGAGGCGACTCGTCGCGTTGGCTGGCCGGCTCATGATGCGCTGTTGCGTTTTCGACACGACTGCTCCGACCGTTGCGCGTCAGCTTGACGACACGAAAAGCAGTCCAACGAACGCGCACATTTTACATTTGCAAGACCGCCTTACAGTTGACAGGCTGACCATTCGTCGGAAGCCTTTTCCGCATTGCGAGGAGTCGTTTCGCACTGTTTATTGAACGGCCTAAAGTCTTGAATTGCCTGCAACTATCGCTTACAATCGCCCGGATTTAATTGCACGGCAACCCCGTAAGCGCAGCGAAAGCTGGCTGACCGGAACGAGACTTCGGAACACTGCGATGGCGGTCAAAACGTCGAATCAAGCGCCGAAAAATGGGCGAGACGGGCACCGCGAAAAACGCAGCGTTTCAGAGGCGTCTACCGCTCAGCAAGTCGCGCATGACGAACCGTGGGACACCGAGCAGGAAAATATCGTTCCGCTCACGCGGGCTGAGGCTGAAAAGCTGTTTGGTCCCAGTGTGAACCGTCCATCGCGCGTCACTCCTTTAAGGGTCGTGGCAGCGCAAATGGTCTTGTCCCTAGGCGCAACGCTGGTATGGTGGCTGTTCTATGAGCCGCCGGGCGCTGCTGCGCTGTCCGCGTTCCTGGGAGGGGCGATATGCTGGGTGCCGGCCGCATTGTTCGCGGCGCGGCTGAGAACGCTGAGCGGCGCCGAAACAGCAATGAGCTGGATGATCGGCGAAGCGCTCAAGATGGGGACAACGATCGCGATGTTTGTAGCCATCGCCTTCTGGTATCACGACGTACGCTGGGTTCCGCTGCTCGTGACTTATCTCATCGCGCTCAAGACGTATTGGATCGCTTTGGCGTGGCGCTGAAGAGGCAACAGGTAACAGCAAGATTCAAAAGCCGGCGCGAGGCGCCGGCGACAGCGTGCGGATAAGACAGGGTCCGCACCCGGCGCGTTCCCGCAATACAGCATTGCGGCGGGGCGGCCTCAGACGATTTTCGACAATTTGGGTGGCTTTAACGATATGGCAGCTAGCGAAGGCACGCGCGCAATGGATCCGTCCGAGTACATCGCGCACCACTTGCAGAACTTTTCCACCGGACACCAGACGTCGATTTTCGACATCCACGTGTGGAATCTGGACACCCTTTTCTGGTCGATCGTTTGCGGTCTGGCCACCATCTTCATCCTGCACATGGCTGCACGCAAGGCAACGTCCGGTGTACCCGGCCGTTTCCAATGTGCGATCGAAATGCTGGTCGAGATGGTCGAGGATCAATCGAAGTCGATGATCCACGGCACGCGTACTTTCATCGCGCCGCTGGCACTGACGGTGTTCGTCTGGGTTGCGCTGATGAACGCGCTCGACTTTATTCCTGTCGACCTGCCGGGCCACGTGATCGGCTGGCTTGGTCTGTCCGAAGTCATCCCGCACCACCGCATCGTTCCGACCGCCGACCTGAACGGCACGATCGGCATCGCCCTCGGTGTGTTCGTGCTGATGATTTACTACAACTTCAAGATCAAGGGCGCCGGCGGCTTCGTGCACGAACTGCTGTCCGCTCCGTTCGGCGCGCATCCGCTGCTGTGGATCCCGAACCTTGCACTGAACATCATCGAGTTCGTCGCGAAGACGGTCTCGCTCGGCATGCGGCTGTTCGGCAACATGTACGCGGGCGAACTGTTGTTCCTGCTGATTGCCCTGCTCGGCAGCATCTGGAGCTTCGGCGCGGACACGACGGTGCTTGGCTTCATCGGCCACGTGATCGCCGGCAGCGTGTGGGCAATCTTCCACATCCTGATCGTTCTGCTGCAGGCGTTCATTTTCATGATGCTGACGCTGGTGTACATCGGCCAGGCACACGACACGCACTAAACCGCGCAGTCGTTAAAGAATCGTAGTTTTTCAAATCCCAGTTCCAACCAGTTCTAAAAGACTTTTCACAAAGGAGTGATCATGCAAGCTTTCATCGCCAACATCCAGGGTCTGACCGCCATCGGTATCGGCATCATCATCGGCCTGGGTGCAATCGGCGCCTGTATCGGTATCGGCCTGATGGGTGGCAAGTACATCGAAGCATGTGCTCGTCAGCCGGAACTGATGAACCCGCTGCAAACGAAGATGTTCCTGCTGGCTGGTCTGATCGATGCGGCGTTCCTGATTGGCGTTGGTGTGGCAATGCTGTTTGCGTTCGCGAACCCGCTGCTGTCGAAGCTGGCAGGCTGAGGTTCCTCGGAAGTTTGCGCCTGAGCTATAACTGGTAAAGGCGCAGGGCGGAACGGGCACTTAGGCGCTGATCGAATACAGAATCGATGAGCGCCTTGCCGTTTCACTTTTCCGAACTAGCAACGTTTAAGGAAACACCGTGAATCTCAACGCAACCCTGTTTGCGCAAATGGTCGTGTTCCTGATCCTCGCGTGGTTCACGATGAAGTTCGTGTGGCCGCCGCTGATCAACGCCCTCGACGAGCGCTCGAAGAAGATCGCCGACGGTTTGTCGGCTGCAGAAAAGGGCAAGGCAGAACTGGCAGCCGCTCACAAGCGCGTCGACCAGGAACTTGCTCAGGCACGCAACGACGGTCAGCAGCGTATCGCTGACGCCGAAAAACGCGCTGTGGCAGTCGCTGACGAAATCAAGGCTCAAGCACAGGCTGAAGCCGCTCGCATCATCGCGCAAGCGAAGGCCGACGCTGAGCAGCAAGTCGTGAAGGCGCGCGAAACGCTGCGTGGTGAAGTCGCCGCGCTCGCCGTGAAGGGCGCTGAACAGATCCTGAAGCGCGAAGTCGACCAGGCAGCGCATGCTGACCTGCTGAATCAACTGAAAGCCGAGCTCTGATCATGGCCGAACTTGCAACCATCGCCCGTCCGTACGCAGAAGCGCTGTTTGGCGTGGCCGAAGCTGGTGACATCGCCGCCTGGTCCACGCTCGTGCAGGAGCTGGCACAGGTTGCGCGTCTGCCCGAAGTGCTGTCGATCGCCTCGAGCCCGAAAGTAAGCCGCGCCCAGGTCAGCGAACTGCTGCTGGCTGCGGTCAAGTCGCCGCTCAAGGACAACGCGCAAGCGAAGAATCTGGTGCAAATGCTGGTGGACAACCATCGCCTGCAATTGATGCCGGAAATCGCCGTGCAGTTCGAAGAGTTGAAGAACGCCCGCGAAGGGGCGGCCGATGTGCTGATCGTCAGTGCATTCCCGCTTGAGGGCGCGCAGTTGAACGACCTCGTCGCAAGTCTCGAACGCAAGTTCAAACGCAAGCTGAAGCCGACGGTCGAGATCGACTCGTCGTTGATCGGCGGCGTACGCGTGACGGTCGGCGACGAAGTGCTCGATACCTCGGTCCGCGCGCGGCTTGCCAGCATGCAAACGGCTCTGACGGCCTGAAGCGCCTCGCGCTGAAGCGGCTGGCACGCAACAGAATTGACTATCAGGAGCGAATAATGCAACTCAATCCCTCTGAGATCAGCGAGCTGATCAAGAGCCGGATCCAGGGCCTTGAAGCGAGCGCAGACGTTCGCAACCAGGGCACCGTGATCTCCGTGACCGACGGTATCGTGCGTATTCACGGCCTGTCGGAAGTGATGCAGGGCGAAATGCTCGAATTCCCGGGCAACACCTTCGGTCTCGCGCTGAACCTCGAGCGCGACTCGGTCGGCGCCGTGATTCTGGGTGAGTACGAGCACATTTCGGAAGGCGACATCGTCAAGACGACGGGCCGCATTCTGGAAGTGCCGGTCGGCCCGGAACTGCTCGGCCGGGTGGTCGACGCGCTGGGTAACCCGATCGACGGCAAGGGCCCGATCAACGCGAAGAAAACCGACGCGATCGAAAAGATCGCTCCGGGCGTGATCTGGCGTAAGTCGGTTTCGGAACCGGTTCAAACCGGTCTGAAGTCGATCGACGCAATGGTGCCGGTTGGCCGCGGCCAGCGCGAGCTGATCATTGGCGACCGCCAGTGCGGCAAGACCGCAGTCGCAGTCGACGCGATCATCAACCAGAAGGGCAAGAACCTGTTCTGTATCTACGTCGCGATCGGCCAGAAGGCTTCGTCGATCATGAACGTGGTCCGCAAGCTGGAAGAAACCGGCGCGCTCGAATACACGATCGTCGTCGCCGCTTCGGCGTCGGAATCGGCTGCCATGCAGTACCTGGCACCGTACGCCGGCTGCACGATGGGCGAATATTTCCGTGACCGCGGTCAAGACGCGCTGATCGTTTATGACGACTTGACCAAGCAGGCTTGGGCATACCGTCAGATTTCGCTGCTGCTGCGCCGTCCGCCGGGCCGTGAAGCATATCCGGGCGACGTGTTCTATCTGCACTCGCGTCTGTTGGAACGTGCTGCTCGTGTCTCGGAAGAGTACGTCGAGAAGTTCACCAATGGCGAAGTCAAGGGCAAGAGCGGTTCGCTGACGGCATTGCCGGTCATTGAAACGCAAGCAGGCGACGTGACCGCATTCGTTCCGACGAACGTGATCTCGATTACCGACGGTCAGATCTTCCTTGAAACCGACCTCTTCAACGCAGGTATCCGCCCGGCAATTAACGCTGGTGTGTCGGTGTCGCGCGTCGGCGGTGCGGCTCAAACCAAGGTGGTGAAGAAGCTGTCGGGCGGTATTCGTACCGACCTCGCGCAGTATCGTGAACTGGCAGCGTTCGCGCAGTTCGCATCGGACCTCGACGAAGCAACCCGCAAGCAGCTGGAGCGCGGCCGCCGCGTGACGGAACTGCTGAAGCAGCCGCAATACCAGCCGCTGCAAGTGTGGGAACTCGCTATCTCGCTGTTCGCCGCGAACAACGGCTACCTCGACGATCTGGAAGTGTCGCAAGTTCTGCCGTTCGAAAAGGGCCTGCGCGAATATCTGAAGTCGAGCCACGCTGACCTGGTCAAGCGCGTCGAAGACAACAAGGAACTCTCGAAGGACGACGAAGGCCTGCTGCACACGGCCGTCAAAGACTTCAAGAAGTCCGGCGCTTATTGATCTGCGAGTGATCCGCAAGGCATAAACGGACCTTGAAGCGGCGCGGGCCGCATGCGAATGCTCCCGCGCTGTTTCGATCGCTTTGCATGGGACCCGGGTAAGCGTTGAAGCACTCACTCGGGCCGACAAGGAGCAAGCAATGGCTGGAATGAAGGAAATTCGCGGCAAGATCAAGAGCGTGCAAAACACGCGCAAGATCACGAAAGCGATGGAGATGGTGGCCGCATCGAAGATGCGCCGCGCTCAGGAGCGCATGCGCGCTGCTCGCCCGTATGCCGACAAGGTCCGCGATATCGCTGCGCACATGAGCCGTGCGAACCCCGAGTATCGTCACCCGTTCATGGTGTCGAACGAAGGCGCGAAGACGGCGGGCATCATCCTCGTCACGACCGACAAAGGTCTGTGCGGGGGCATGAATACCAACGTGCTGCGTGCAGCGCTGCAGAAGTTCAAGGAACTGGAAGGCCAGGGCAAGACGATCGAAGCAACTGCGATCGGCACCAAGGGCTTGGGCTTCCTGAACCGCTTGCGCGCCAAGGTGGTGTCGAATGTCGTGCATCTGGGCGATACGCCGCATCTGGAAAAGCTGATCGGCGCGGTGAAAGTCCAGCTCGACCTGTACTCGGAAGGCAAGGTTTCGGCGGTGTATCTCGCATACACGCGCTTCGTCAACACGATGAAGCAGGAGCCGGTGATCGAGCAACTGTTGCCGCTGGCGGCAGATCAGTTCGAGCGCAAGGACGAGCAGAGCGCCACGCCGACCACCCAGTGGGACTACATCTACGAGCCGGATGCACAGGCAGTGGTGGACGAACTGCTGGTGCGTTATGTCGAGGCGCTGGTCTATCAGGCCGTCGCGGAAAACATGGCGTCGGAGCAGTCGGCCCGTATGGTCGCAATGAAGGCCGCTTCGGACAATGCGAAGACGGTCATCAACGAACTGCAGCTTGTGTATAACAAGAGCCGTCAGGCCGCGATCACGAAAGAACTGTCGGAAATCGTCGGTGGCGCGGCGGCCGTCTGACCTTCATGGTCAGCGTGTCGCCTTGCGTGCGCCCGTGCGGCGCACCGTCCAGGCAACCGGTCTGGGCGATTCCATCGAAACAGCGCCTTTGCGCGAGTGAAGAATTGAGTATCTAAAGGAAAAGCGATGAGTACTACTGCTTTGGTAGAAGGCAAGATCGTACAGTGCATCGGCGCGGTGATCGACGTGGAATTCCCGCGTTCGGACATGCCGAAGATTTACGACGCGCTCATTCTGGAAGGTTCGGAACTGACCCTCGAAGTCCAGCAACAGCTGGGCGACGGCGTTGTCCGTACCATCTGTCTGGGTGCATCGGACGGTCTGCGTCGTGGCACGGTCGTCAAGAACACTGGCAATCCGATCAGCGTGCCGGTCGGCAAGCCGACGCTCGGCCGTATCATGGACGTTCTCGGTCGTCCGATCGACGAAGCCGGTCCGATCAACTCGGACGTGGTTCGCGGCATTCACCAGAAGGCTCCGGCGTTCGACGAACTGTCGCCGTCGACCGAACTGCTCGAAACCGGCATCAAGGTTATCGACCTGATCTGCCCGTTTGCCAAGGGCGGTAAGGTGGGTCTGTTCGGTGGCGCCGGCGTCGGCAAGACCGTGAACATGATGGAACTGATCAACAACATCGCTAAGGAACACGGTGGTTACTCCGTGTTCGCCGGTGTTGGCGAGCGTACCCGCGAAGGGAACGACTTCTATCACGAAATGAAGGACTCGAACGTTCTGGACAAGGTCGCGCTGGTGTACGGCCAGATGAACGAGCCGCCGGGCAACCGTCTGCGCGTCGCGCTGACCGGCCTGACGATGGCTGAGCACTTCCGTGACGAAGGCCTCGACGTGCTGTTCTTCGTTGACAACATCTACCGTTTCACGCTGGCCGGTACTGAAGTGTCGGCACTGCTCGGCCGTATGCCGTCGGCAGTGGGCTATCAGCCGACGCTGGCTGAAGAAATGGGCAAGCTGCAAGAGCGCATTACGTCGACCAAGACCGGCTCGATTACGTCGGTTCAGGCCGTGTACGTCCCTGCGGATGACTTGACCGACCCGTCGCCGGCTACGACTTTCGGCCACTTGGACGCTACCGTCGTGTTGTCGCGTGACATCGCTTCGCTGGGTATCTACCCGGCAGTGGACCCGCTCGATTCGACCTCGCGTCAGATCGACCCGAACGTGATCGGCGAAGAGCACTACTCGATCACGCGCGGCGTGCAGCAAACGCTGCAGCGCTACAAGGAACTGCGCGACATTATCGCGATTCTGGGCATGGACGAACTCGCGCCGGAAGACAAGCTCGCCGTGGCGCGCGCTCGTAAGATCCAGCGTTTCCTGTCGCAGCCGTTCCACGTTGCTGAAGTGTTCACGGGTTCGCCGGGCAAGTACGTTCCGCTGAAGGAAACGATCCGCGGCTTCAAGATGATCGTTGAAGGCGAATGCGACCACCTGCCGGAACAAGCCTTCTACATGGTCGGCACGATCGACGAAGCCTTCGAAAAGGCCAAGAAGATCCAGTAAAGGTCGGGTGTAACGAAGCGGGCGCCGGCCTCGCGCGCGATGACTTCCACACGGTGGTTATCCGCAAAGCCGGTGCCTCTCACTACGCTTAACCCAGCCTTGCACGGGGCCAGAGCGAGCGCTAAAGCGCTAACCCTGGTCGCCACAGGAGTCGACACTTATGGCAACCATTAAAGTAGACGTCGTCAGCGCGGAAGAGCAGATCTTCTCGGGCCAGGCGAAGTTCGTCGCGCTGCCGGGCGAAGCAGGTGAACTCGGCATTCTGCCGGGCCACACGCCGCTCATCACCCGGATCCGTCCGGGGGCAGTGCGCATCGAAGCTGAGAACGGCGAAGAAGAGTTTGTGTTCGTCGCCGGCGGCATCCTCGAAATCCAGCCGGGTGCAGTGACGGTTCTCGCTGACACGGCAATTCGCGGCAAGGATCTCGACGAAGCCAAAGCCGAAGACGCGCGCAAACGTGCGGAAGAAGCGCTGCAGAACACGGGCTCGAACCTCGAATACGCGACCGCCCAGGCGGAGCTGGCGTACGCGACGGCTCAGCTTGCTGCGATCCAGCGTCTGCGCAAACTGCGCGGTCAGAGCTAAGCAACACGTACCAGAGAAAAGGCAGCCCACGTGGCTGCCTTTTTTTATCCTTCACTTGACGTTTACGGAAAGGTAACCGAGATTGTAAGGCCGTCCAATCCGGCGCAAGCAAGGGACAGCCATCCAATACGCCGGGCCGCTGCGGGTAAGACTTGATGCCGCGCGAGCGACCGCCGGTGGCACAATCGGTTTCAAATTCATTTCAATAGGGCGATTTGCTCACGGAGACAGCACCATGGCAACGCAAGTGTCAGGCGAAGGCGCAATCATAGAACCGAAAGACGGACTCTCGTATGTCCGCGGGTCGACAGAGATTCCGTTGAGCGAAGCGACGATCGGCGAGTTTTTGCGCAGCACCGCCGAGCGCTTTCCCGACCGGCCTGCGGTGGTTTTTCGTGAGCAGCAGATCAGGTGGACCTGGAAGGAGTTCGCCGACGAAGTCGACATATTGGCCGCCGGGTTCCTGGCGCTGGGCATTGTGAAGGGCGACCGCGTCGGCATCTGGTCGCCAAACCGGGTTGAGTGGCTGCTGACACAGTTCGCGACCGCGCGCATTGGTGCGGTGCTGGTCAACATCAACCCGGCTTACCGCCTGGCGGAGTTGGAATACGCGCTGAACAAGGTGGGCTGCAAGGCGATTGTCGCGGCGGAGCGCTTCAAGACGTCGATGTACCTCGAAATGCTGCAGCAACTCGCGCCCGAGCTTGCTACGCACGCGCCCGGCGATCTGCACGCGGCGCGACTGCCTGATTTGCGCTACGTGATTCGTATGTGCGACACGGAAACGCCCGGAATGCTCACGTTCTCGGACGTGATCGAGCAAGGGCGCGCCACGCTCGATGTCGCGAAACTCGACGAGATCGGCGCGACGCTCTCGTGCCACGAGGCGATCAATATCCAGTTCACCAGCGGTACAACGGGCAATCCGAAAGGGGCGACGCTCACGCATAGCAACGTGGTCAACAACGCGCGCTATATCGCGATGGCCATGAATCTGAGCGAGCAGGACGCGCTGTGCATTCCCGTCCCGCTATATCACTGCTTTGGCATGGTGCTCGCGGTGCTCGCGTGCGTCTCTGTGGGCGCGAACATGGTGTTTCCGGGCGAGGCATTCGACCCTGCCGCGACACTCGCGGCCGTCGCGCAAGAGCAGTGCACGGCGCTGCACGGCGTGCCGACCATGTTCATAGCCGAACTGGATCACCCGGACTTTGCCTCCTTCGACCTCTCACGCCTGCGCACTGGAATCATGGCGGGATCGCCGTGCCCGATCGAGACGATGAAGAAAGTCGTGTCGAGGATGCACCTCAACGAAATCACAATCGCGTACGGCATGACAGAGACTAGCCCGGTGTCGTTCCAGAGTTCGACCACCGATCCGCTCGACAAGCGCACCACCACCGTCGGCCGCATTCAGCCGCACCTCGAAGTTAAGATTGTCGATCCCGTAGGCAACATCGTGCCGGTGGGCGAGACCGGCGAGCTCTGCACGCGCGGATATTCCGTGATGCAAGGCTATTGGGACGACGAGGCGAAAACGCGTGAAAGTATCGTCGACGGCTGGATGCACACAGGCGACCTCGCTACGCTCGACGCTGAGGGCTATTGCAACATTGTCGGTCGCCTCAAGGACATGCTGATTCGTGGCGGCGAGAACATCTATCCGCGCGAGATTGAGGAGTTTCTTTTCCGCCACCCGAAGATTCAGAGCGTGCAGGTTTTCGGCGTGCCGGACAGCCGATACGGCGAAGAGGTGTGCGCGTGGATTGTCCTGCGTCCAGGTGAACAGGCGACAGCCGAGGAGATCCAGCAGTTCTGCAATGGCCAGATAGCGCACTACAAGGTGCCGAAGTACATCCGCTTCGTCGACGAGCTACCAATGACGGTGACAGGCAAAGTGCAGAAGTTCGTCATGCGTGAGCGCATGATCAGCGAACTGAAGTTGCAGGAAGGGAAGACGGCCTGACGTGCCTCGGCCAGGCCATAAGTGCGCATTACGTACGCAATACGCGGTGACCTGCCTGGGAGCGGGCCCGCGCAGCGACGTGCTGCAGACGCCAACCGCCGTGTACACCGCCAAACAGCAAATTGCGCTTAAAAGCATGTAAAACATGCCATCTTGCACTGCGCAAACGTTTGGCTGGACGAAAAAAAAGCGGGCCTGGAGCCCGCTAAAAACCACACGCTACGGGGTTAGCGCGAGGAGACCAATGTAGGAACCGACTGAGACGACGACCCGGCGTCGACTACGGTCCCAGCAGGGATGCCCCTTTACAGGGCTTCGGCATACGCCGACCGGCAAGTGCATCGTATCCGCTCACACCATGCACGCAGCCACATCCGTGTTGAAACCGTTGAGGGCATTGTGGGCGAATTAACAAAGAAGCGCCGTAACAAAGTGTTTCAGGTTGTAACGCCCGCCAGATAAGGCGCTGAGGGATTTATTGCGGAATTCAAGGCCTTAGAAAGTAATATATACCGATGACTACGCGGCAATTTAATACGACCGTTTAATGATATTCGCGAAGCATAGCGCCGCATAAAGTGTTAAGTCGATTCCGCATGAAATAGTTGCGTCTTCATCTTTCTGACAATAAACCATTGTTGTTACAACTGCTTCGCGGTACAGAAAATAGCGGGCGCAGTGGTTGGCGCAGTTGAGTGCGGCGCAATATCCGCCGCGCAACCTTCAAAAATGTAAGGGCCGGTTCACGAATTCAGTCGGCGGTCACCGTTGTTTACCTCTTGCCGGGCTTTCCGGAGCCGCCGTTACATGATGCGATCGCCAAACCGTCGCTATATATTGCGGCGCGGCCGCAGACCTTCCTCAATCACGGCGGGAAAGAAACGCGGCCGAGCGGAATACCTCACTTGAGCCACTTGTCGAGCACGGCTTGATATTCGCCCGTCGCGCGCGCGAAATGCAGCCACTGATCAACGTACTGTTGAAACGCGACATCGCCGCGGGGCAGCAGCCACGCTTTCTCCCCGTACTGGAACGGCTTCTGGGGATGCACGGCACACAGGCCGGGATTCAGCTTTTGCTGCAGCAGGGTCTCCGACGCGTCGGTCACCATCACGTCGGCTTTGCCGGCGAGGATCTGCTTGAAGATCGTCACATTGTCCGGATACACAGTCATCGAGGCATGCGACAAGAACTGCTTTGCGAACCGTTCGTTCGTGCCGCCCGGATTAACGATGACACGCGTTCCCGGCTGGTCGATCTGTGCGACGGTCTGGTATTTGTCGACGTCGTCGCATCGGACAATCGGCGTCTTGCCGTCCACCATAAACGGCTGGGTGAAAAAGGCTCGCTTTTGCCGCTCCAGCGTCGGCGAAACGCCGCCCACGCCGATGTCGCACTTGGCGACGAAGTCGTTCATCAGGTTCGACCACGAAGTCTTGACGAATTCCGCTTTGACGCCGAGCGACTTAGCCAGCGATTCGGTCATATCGATGTCGATCCCCTCGAACTGACCGTCGGCTCTATAGAACGAGTGCGGTTTGTAGTCGCCGGTCGTGCATGCGCGCAACGTGCCGCGGGCGGGGATTTCGTCGAGCCGGGAAAGTGTCGATGTGGTGGCCGATGCTTGCGCCTGCGCCGCGCCGGTGTACATGAGCGCGCCTGTCAGGACGCTTAACAATGCGACTGCTGCCTTATTCATTGAGTCTCCTTGATTGTGCTTTGTTATGGTTAAGCCGCTGGATAATAGCCAGGAGCTTTCCGCTTGAACATTGGCCGTTTGACCAGGTTGCGCCGCTCCCCGTCGACCGGGAAAATGGACTTCAAACCGTCCACGAATCACAGTTATTGGCCGCATCAAGCAGGATGCGGCGCGCGCTGTCCGGTAAAATGCCCCTTTGCTCCTAGTCGCACGCAACGTGGCCCATAAACTACTGAACGACACCTTTTTGCGCGCGCTGCTGCGCCAGCCCACTGACTACACGCCTGTCTGGCTGATGCGGCAGGCGGGTCGTTACCTGCCGGAATACAACGCCACGCGGGCTCGCGCCGGCAGCTTCCTCGGGCTGGCCAAAAATCCCGCGTATGCAACGGAAGTCACGTTGCAGCCCCTCGAGCGCTATCCGCTCGACGCCGCAATTTTGTTTTCCGACATTCTGACCGTGCCCGACGCAATGGGCTTGGGTCTGGAGTTCGTCACGGGCGAGGGGCCGACGTTTGCGCGCCCTGTGCGCACAGAAGACGATGTGGCGCGACTCGCGGTGCCCGACATCGACGCTACATTGCGCTATGTGACCGACGCAGTGCGCGAGATCCGCACTGCGCTGACCGATGCTCAAGGTCGCCAACGCGTGCCGCTGATCGGATTCTCGGGCAGCCCGTGGACGCTGGCGTGCTACATGGTCGAAGGCGGCGGCTCGGCGGACTTCCGCACGGTCAAGTCCATGCTGTACGCACGTCCCGATCTGATGCATCGCATTCTCGAGATCAACGCGAATTCGGTTGCCGCTTATCTGAATGCACAGATCGAGGCGGGCGCACAAGCCGTCATGATTTTCGACACGTGGGGCGGTGCGCTCGCGGACGGCGCGTATCAGCGCTTCTCCCTGCACTATATTCAGCAGGTCGTCAGTCAACTGAAGCGCGAGCACGAGGGCGACAAAGTGCCGGTGATCACGTTCACGAAGGGCGGTGGCCTGTGGCTCGATGAGATTGCGGACATTGGCGTGGACGCCGTCGGTCTCGACTGGACGGTCAATCTGCGCAGGGCGCGCGAACGGGTAGGCTCGAAGGTGGCTTTGCAAGGCAACATCGACCCGTCCGTCTTGTTCGCGCCGCCAGCGGCGATCCGCATGGAAGCGCGCGCCGTGCTGGACAGCTTCGGAAATCATCCGGGCCACGTCTTCAACTTGGGTCATGGCATCTCGCAATTCACGCCGCCGGAAAACGTAGCGGAACTCGTCGACGAGGTCCATCGTCATAGCCGCGCCATTCGCAGCGGCACGCGCGCACCGGCTTAATGCTGTAATACTTGCCGTTTTATGTTGCGATGCAGCGCGCCGGGCTCTGCCACCCAGGAAAAATTCGCACCGTGCGGGCCGTCAGATGGCGGTCTCGCAGTTGTCAAGACTTGACTTATACACATTTATCACGCTGCGGCGCGGTAGAAGCTTTAGTCCTGTCCTGACCCTTGCAGAACGCGCATTTATTTGATCTCGGCCTTACGTGGCAAGGGTTTGGCGGCTTCCCGAAGAAGTGTGCGGAACCCCACAGAACGCCGCTGCGGCGCGGTTTCCGGGCTTTCAAAGCGAAGTTCTCAACAAAGTTATCCACAGGCAGCCGGGGTCGAGAGCAATTGTTCAGCGGAATCCAAAACTTAGCGGCGAAATTGAAGCTTTACTTTAACTTCGGCGGCTCGCCCCAGAGTGGGGCAATCTCGACTGCCACCTGCGGCGCAATGACGCCATCCGCCCTTGCCAGCCTCTGCGCAGCCGAATGAGTGAAGCGTTCGTCCGCGTCGCACTGGACCATCCACTGCCGACCCTGTTTGATTATCGTTGCGATTCGGCGCAGTTGCCCGTACCGGGAACGCTCGTTAGCGTGCCGTTCGGCAAACGCGACGTGGTAGGCCTCGTGTGCGAAGTGACCGATCACAGTGAGGTTCCCGCCGATCGTCTTCGGTCGGTGAACGGCGTTTGCACCGCATGCCCGCCGCTGTCGGCTGAATGGCTCGCGCTAGCTGCCTTTGCTGCCGATTACTATCAACGCGGACTTGGCGAAGTGGCGTTACCGGCGCTGCCGCAGGCGCTGCGCGACGCCTCGCGCTGGTCACGGCTGCTCGCGCCGGAAGAGCGCTACAGGCTTACGTCGGAAGGCCGCACGGCGTTGCCCGACGCTCTGCCGGCGCGCGCAACGGCGCTGCGGAACCTGGCGCAGGCGCTATCCGCCGGCGAGTTTTTGAGCGCCGCCGACGCCCGCGGACTGCACCCTAAAGCTATCTCCACGCTCGCCGCATGGCAAGCCGAGGGCTGGGTCGCGCTAGACGTGGTCGATGCCGCCGCGGCGCCCCCGGCCGCCGCGGCCACGCCGGCGCCGCCGCAGAAGCTTCCTACGCTCACAGACGAACAAGCCGACGCCGTCGAAGCCATTCGCCACGCGCACGGCTTCGCGCCGTTCCTGTTGCATGGCGTGACGGGAAGCGGCAAGACGGAAGTCTATCTACGCGCGCTCGCCGAGATTCTTGCGGCCAATGCAGACGCGCAGGCGCTGGTGCTGGTTCCCGAAATCAACCTGACGCCGCAGTTCGAAGCGGCTTTTCGCGCCCGCTTCGCGGCGCTTGCGGACTCAGCCATCGTCACGTTGCACAGCGGTCTCGCCGAGGGAGAGCGCGCCCGCAACTGGTTCGCAGCACATGCGGGCCACGCGCGCATCGTACTGGGCACGCGCCTCGCGGTGCTCGCGTCGCTACCTCGGCTCGCCATCATCGTCGTGGATGAGGAGCACGACCCGGCTTACAAGCAGCAGGAAGGGCTTCGCTACTCGGCGCGCGACCTGGCCATCTACCGTGCAAAGCAGCTTGGCCTGCCGGTCGTGCTGGGATCGGCCACGCCGTCGCTCGAAAGCTGGTGGCAGGCGGATCAGGGGCGCTACAAGCGGCTTACCCTGTCGCGCCGGGCGGTCGCCGATGCAGTGCTGCCCACGGTGCGCCTGATCGATCTCGAGGACGAGCGGCGGCGCGGACGCGCTTCAGTGGAAGGATTGTCCGGTCCATTAATTGCCGCGCTGAAGACCCGGCTCGAGCGCGGCGAACAGAGTCTGGTGTTTCTGAACCGTCGTGGTTACGCGCCGCAGCTCGCTTGCGATGCCTGCGGATGGGTCGCCGGTTGTCCGCGTTGCAGCGCGTATGTCGTTCTGCATAAACCTGAGCGCGCGCTACGCTGTCATCACTGCGGTTGGGAGTCGCGAATTCCGCGCGCATGTCCCGAGTGCGGCAATGTCGACATTGCACCCATGGGGCGCGGCACCCAGCGCGTCGAAGAAACGCTCGCGAGCGCGGTACCCGGCGCTCGCGTGCTGCGCATCGACGCCGACAGCACCCGCCGCAAAGGCAGCGCGCAGGCGCTTTTTTCCGACGTGCACGCGGGCGAAGTCGACATTCTGGTCGGCACGCAGATGATCGCAAAGGGACACGACTTCCAGCGCGTTTCGCTAGTTGGCGTGCTCAACGCCGACACCGCACTGTTTTCCCATGACTTTCGAGCAAGCGAACGCCTCTTCGCTCAACTGATGCAAGTCAGCGGCCGCGCCGGGCGCGCAGGCTTGCCAGGCGAGGTGCTGGTGCAGACGCGTTATCCGCGCCATGCGCTTTATCACGCGCTTGGGCGCCATGATTACGTTGGCTTCGCCAATTCGACGCTGGCCGAGCGGCGCGACGCGCATTTGCCGCCGTTCGTGTATCAGGCGTTGCTGAGGGCGGAAGGCCGCACGCTCGAGGCTGCGCTGGCTTTTCTGCAGCAGGCCGCGGCTGAACTGACGGGCATTGCAGCCGCCGAACGCGTGACCGTGTACGACGCAGTGCCGCTCACCATCGTCAAGGTGATGCACGTCCACCGCGCGCAGTTGTTGATAGAAAGTGCGTCGCGCGCGGCGCTGCAGGCCACGTTGCGCGCGTGGCAGCCGTTATTGCGCGGTTTGAAAGGTGTGCTCCGCTGGAACCTCGAAGTCGACCCGCTCGATATTTGAGCAGGCGTCTCTGCTCCCGGTTTGCGTCGGCGGAACTCAGGTCAGCCAACAATCACTACTATCGACAGCGGCTGCGCGCGCTCCGGGCCCGCGCTCGGACTGTGTTCGAATAACTTGCGGCAGAAGTCGCGGCGCGCGTGCGTGTCCGCGTACCCAACACCGCCGATGCCCGCGACGAAACGTGCGCGCCGCGTGCCGCGAGTTGCCGATAGCGTGCGGAAGATCTGTAGTCGCTGGAACAGAGCATGGTCGATCTCACAGTGTTCACTTCTCACTTCCCGGCAGCAACGGCCGGCAGACCTTGGCGAACCCGCCGTCACCCGCCTGCGGCAAGCCAGCCAAGGCCAGGCATCGGGACACACCGAGCGGCTAATCGCGCCGCCTCTGCGCTCAATCGTTCAATGCCGCCTGCGCGTCACCGGATGATGCGGCCGACGTCGCACGTCCCCGACCTTCGGACGCATCGCGTTTGTCTGAGCCGCCGGTCGCGCCGCGGATAAACAGCACAGCGCAGGTTGCGCACATCGCCCAGATGCCCAATACGACCAGCCACTTTTCCATTTCGCTTGTCCTCACCCCGTACCGTTTTTGTGCGCGCATGACCCCGCGGCCGCTATGTCCTCTATAACGGCGCGGCCGCCGGTTTGATAAGGGCTCGAAGAAAAGAAATCTGGCCAGGGAAAATACCGATCCTTACCGGCGTTCGCGCTCTGACGAGAACTCGCCGAAAAGCCCCGGCAGGCAAGGGATTGAGCGAGGTGCAACCGTTTCGCTGTGCCGGTTGCACCTTTTTATTGGGAGGCGTACGATTCGGCCAACTTTTGTCTTTCGCCAGCATTTCGTCTGGTATCCGAAGAAGGAAACATGGCTAGCACCACCCTTGGCGTCAAGGTCGACGACCTCCTGCGTTCCCGGCTGCGAGATGCGGCCACCCGCCTCGAACGCACACCGCACTGGCTGATCAAGCAGGCGATTTTTGCGTACCTGGAAAAGATCGAGCAGGGACAACTGCCGCCGGAACTGTCGGGCGTGGCAGGTGCCGCCGACATGGCTGACGGCGCATCGGTAGAACCGGACGAGGACGGTGCGGCGCACCCGTTCCTCGATTTCGCGCAAAACGTGCAACCGCAATCGGTGTTGCGCGCGGCAATCACGGCGGCTTATCGCCGGCCGGAGCCGGAATGCGTGCCGTTCCTGCTGGGTCAGGCGCGCTTGCCGGCCAACCTGGCGGGCGACGTGCAAGCGCTCGCCGCGAAGCTCGTCGAAACGCTGCGCGGCAAGAGTAAGGGCGGCGGCGTCGAAGGGCTGATCCACGAATTCTCGCTGTCGAGCCAGGAAGGTGTCGCACTGATGTGCCTCGCCGAAGCCTTGCTGCGCATTCCCGATCGCGCAACGCGCGACGCGCTGATCCGCGACAAGATCAGCAAGGGCGACTGGAAATCGCACGTCGGTCAGGCGCCGTCGCTGTTCGTCAACGCCGCGACCTGGGGCTTGATGATCACCGGCAAGCTGGTCACGACCAACAGCGAGACGAACCTTTCGTCGGCGCTGACGCGGCTGATCGGCAAGGGCGGCGAGCCGCTGATTCGCAAGGGCGTCGACATGGCGATGCGCCTGATGGGCGAGCAGTTCGTCACCGGCGAGAACATTTCGGAAGCGCTGGCGAACAGCCGCAAATACGAAGCACGCGGTTTCCGCTACTCGTACGACATGCTTGGCGAAGCCGCCACGACCGAAGCCGACGCGCAGCGTTACTACGCGTCGTATGAGCAGGCGATCCACGCGATCGGCAAGGCAGCCGGCGGCCGCGGGATCTACGAAGGTCCGGGCATCTCGATCAAGCTCTCCGCGCTGCATCCGCGCTACTCGCGCTCGCAGCAGGAGCGCACGATGAGCGAATTGCTGCCGCGTGTGCGTTCGCTTGCGATCCTCGCGCGCCGCTACGACATCGGCCTGAACATCGACGCCGAAGAAGCCGACCGCCTCGAAATCTCGCTCGATCTGCTGGAAGCGCTGTGCTTCGATCCGGAGCTAGCCGGTTGGAACGGTATCGGTTTTGTGGTGCAGGCTTATCAGAAGCGCTGCCCGTTCGTGATCGAATACATCGTCGACCTCGCGCGCCGCAGCCGTCACCGCATCATGGTGCGCCTCGTGAAGGGTGCGTACTGGGACACCGAAATCAAGCGTGCGCAAGTGGACGGCCTCGAAGGCTATCCGGTCTACACGCGCAAGATCTATACGGACGTGTCGTATCTCGCGTGCGCGAAGAAGCTGCTCGGCGCGCCCGACGCGGTATACCCGCAATTCGCCACGCACAACGCGCACACGCTGTCGGCGATCTATCACCTCGCGGGCAACAACTACTATCCCGGTCAGTACGAGTTCCAGTGTCTGCACGGCATGGGCGAGCCGCTTTACGAAGAAGTGACGGGCCCGTTGTCCGCAGGCAAGCTGAACCGTCCGTGCCGCGTGTATGCACCGGTCGGCACGCACGAAACGCTGCTCGCGTATCTCGTGCGACGTCTGCTGGAGAATGGCGCGAACACGTCATTCGTCAATCGCATCGCCGATGAAAACGTCGCGATCCAGGATCTGATCGCCGATCCGGTCGAAGAAGCGTCGAAGATCGTTCCGCTCGGCGCGCCGCACGCAAAGATTCCGCTGCCGCGCAATCTGTACGGCGCGGAGCGTCTCAACTCGATGGGTCTCGATCTGTCGAACGAGCATCGTCTCGCGTCGCTGTCGTCGGCGTTGCTGGCGAGCGCGAATCATCCGTGGCGCGCCGCGCCGATGCTGGCCGACGATCAGATCGTCCTGGGCAATGCGCGCGACGTGCGCAATCCGGCGGACCATCGCGACCTCGTCGGCACGGTGGTCGAAGCGAGCGCGGAACATGTGAGCGCCGCATTGACGCACGCGGTTGCAGCAGCGCCGATCTGGCAGGCAACTCCCGTAGAAGCGCGTGCCGATTGCCTCGCGCGTGCCGCCGATCTGCTCGAAGCGCAGATGCATACGCTGATGGGCCTCGTGGTGCGCGAAGCGGGCAAATCGCTCGCGAACGCGGTGTCGGAAATTCGCGAAGCGATCGACTTCCTGCGTTACTACTCGACCCAGATTCGCAGCGAATTTTCAAACGACACGCATCGTCCGCTTGGACCTGTCGTGTGTATCAGCCCGTGGAATTTCCCGCTCGCGATTTTCATGGGCCAGGTGGCCGCCGCGCTCGCAGCCGGCAACACCGTCCTCGCGAAGCCGGCTGAGCAAACGCCGCTGATCGCCGCCCAGGCCGTGCGCATTCTGCGCGAAGCCGGCGTGCCTGCCGGCGCCGTGCAACTGCTGCCGGGCGATGGTGAAACAGTCGGTGCCGCGCTCGTCGCCGACCCGCGCACCCGTGCGGTGATGTTCACCGGTTCGACCGAAGTCGCGCGTCTCATCAACAAGACTCTCTCGGGCCGTCTCGATCCGGAAGGCAAACCGATTCCGCTGATCGCCGAAACAGGTGGTCAGAACGCGATGATCGTCGATTCGTCGGCGCTCGCCGAACAGGTGGTGGCGGACGTGATGCAGTCGTCGTTCGATTCGGCCGGTCAACGTTGTTCGGCGCTGCGCGTTCTCTGTTTGCAGGACGACGTTGCGGACCGCACGCTCGAAATGCTGACGGGGGCGATGCGCGAACTGACGGTGGGCAATCCGGATCGCTTGTCGACCGACGTCGGCCCGGTGATCGACGTTGACGCGAAGCGGGGCATCGACGCGCATATCGCGGCAATGCGTGAGAAGGGTCGCAAGGTCGAGCAACTGCCGATGCCGGAGGGATGCGCGCAAGGCACGTTCGTGCCGCCGACGCTCATCGAGCTCGACAGCATCGACGAATTGAAGCGCGAAGTGTTCGGGCCCGTGCTGCATGTGGTGCGTTACCGCCGCAGCCAGCTCGACACGCTGCTCGAGCAGATCCGCACGACGGGCTATGGCCTGACGCTCGGTATCCATACGCGCATCGACGAAACGATTGCCCATGTGATTAGCCGCGCGCATGTCGGCAACATCTATGTGAATCGCAACGTGATCGGCGCGGTGGTCGGCGTGCAGCCGTTCGGCGGCGAAGGTTTGTCGGGCACCGGGCCGAAGGCTGGCGGCGCGTTGTATCTGCAGCGTCTGCTCGCGACGCGTCCGGCAGGCTTGCCGAAGTCGCTCGCACAGGCGCTGATCGTAGATGTACCGCAAGCAGCCGAAAAAGGCGACAATCCGTCCGCCGCGTTGACTGCGTTGCGCGACTGGCTGATTGCCGAGCGCGAGCCGCAACTTGCTGCGCGTTGCGACGGTTATCTGTCGCATATGCCGGCTGGTGCAACTGCGGTCCTGTCGGGGCCGACTGGCGAGCGCAACACTTACACGCTGGGTGCGCGCGGCACGGTGTTGTGTATCGCATCGACCGCGAGCGGTGCGCGCGCGCAGTTTGCGGCCGTGCTGGCTACGGGAAATCGAGCGCTGTTCGAAGGCGCGGCTGGTGAACAATTGGTGACGCAGTTGCCCGCATCGCTGAAGTCTTATGCGAGCGTGCGCAAGAACGCGGAGACGCCGTTCGACGCCGTATTGTTCGAAGGCGACAGCGACGAACTGCTGACGCTCGTGAAGGAAGTCGCGAAGCGTCCCGGACCGATTGTGTCGGTGCAAGGTGTCGCGTCGCGCGCGCTGGAGAGCGGCGACGAAGACTACGCGCTCGAGCGTCTGTTGACGGAGCGCTCGGTCAGCGTGAATACGGCAGCTGCTGGTGGTAATGCGAATTTGATGACGATCGGTTGAGCGAACCTCATCGATTGGTGGCAAGAAAACGGAGGGCCGCCCCAAGTTTTCTTGCGCCCCCTCGGGGGACCTGGCGCGATGCGCCAGGATTTGGGGGCGGTCATTAGAACGGAAGCGGTAACGGCGATCCCGAAAGCCGCTCCATCCACACCTGGTACCAAGGAGAAGATATGCAACACAAGATGACACAGCTGGCAGGCGCAGCACTGGTTGCGGCGATGTCGCTGGCGGGGACGGCCAACGCTCAATCGACGGATGACGTGAAGATCGGTTTCGCCGGTCCGATGACGGGCGCGCAGGCGCACTACGGCAAAGACTTCCAGAACGGCATCACGCTGGCTGTGGAAGACATGAACGCGACGAAGCCGGTGATCGGCGGCAAGCCGGTTCGCTTCGTACTCGACTCGGCAGACGACCAGGCTGACCCGCGCACCGGCACCACCGTCGCGCAGAAGCTGGTGGACGACGGCATCAAGGGCATGCTCGGCCACTTCAACTCGGGCACCACGATCCCGGCTTCGCGCATCTACGCGAACGCTGGCATTCCCGAAATCGCAATGGCAACGGCGCCTGAATACACGCAACAAGGTTTCAAGACCACGTTCCGTATGATGACGTCCGACACGCAGCAAGGTTCGGTCGCTGGCACGTTCGCGGTCAAGACGCTTGGCGTGAAGAAGATTGTGATCGTCGACGACCGCACGGCTTACGGCCAGGGTCTGGCGGATCAGTTCGAGAAGGCGGCGAAGGCAGCGGGCGGCACGATCGTCGATCGTGAATACACGAACGACAAGGCCGTGGACTTCAAGTCGATCCTGACCAAGCTGAAGGCAGCCAATCCGGACCTGATCTATTACGGCGGTGCGGATTCGCAAGCAGCACCCATGGTCAAGCAGATGAAGGCGCTCGGCATCAAGGCGCCGCTGATGGGCGGCGAAATGGTTCACACGCCGACGTTCATCCAGATCGCGGGTGACGCAGCGAACGGCACGGTGGCATCGCTCGCCGGCCTGCCGCTGGAAGAAATGCCGGGCGGCAAGGACTACGTCGCCAAGTACAAGAAGCGTTTCAACGAAGACGTGCAAACGTACTCGCCGTACGCTTATGACGGCGCAATGGCCATGTTCGCAGCAATGAAGAAGGCGAACTCGACGGACCCCGCCAAGTACTTGCCGGTGCTAGCCAAGACGTCGATGCCGGCTGTGACGTCGTCGAACCTCTCGTACGACGCGAAGGGTGATCTGAAGAACGGCGGCATCACGCTGTACAAGGTTGTCGACGGCAAGTGGACGACCCTGCAAAGCGTGGGCGGCAAGTAAGCCTTTCTTTGCGGATCATCCGATCTTGAAAGACCCCGCTTCGGCGGGGTTTTTTATGGATTGTCGTAGAAGGCGCTTTGCCCCACACCGTTGCGCTTATTCACCGCGCAACTTCCTCCCCTGCTCCCGAATCTGCTCCAAAGTCGCGCCGGGCGTGCTTGCCTCCTGCGGCATACGAATCTCTATCACCGCCGCGCATTTCGCCGCCAATGAACGCTGCAACGCCGGCAGGAAATCTTCGGTGCGTTCAACGGTTTCGCCGTGCGCGCCGAACGATCGGGCGAATGCCGCGAAGTCCGGATTCGTGAGCCCCGTGCCGTGTACGCGATTCGGATAGTGGCGCTCCTGATGCATGCGGATCGTGCCGAAGTGACCGTTGTTCACGACGATGAACAGCACATGCAGGTCGTATTGCATCGCCGTCGCGAGTTCCTGCGCGGCCATCATGAAGCAGCCGTCGCCCGCCAGCGCCACCACCGCGCGTTGCGGATACAGCGACTTCGCCGCGATCGCCGCCGGTACGCCGTAGCCCATCGCGCCACTCGTGGGCGCAAGTTGAGAGCGGTATTGGCGATACGAAAAGTGCCGGTGCAACCACGTCGCGTAATTGCCGGCGCCGTTGGTGAGTATTGCGTCATCCGGAAGATGCGCGCGGAGTTGCTGGATCACTTCGCCCATTTGTACGTCGCCTGGAATGGGCCGAGGTTTGCGCCACTCCAGATACGCGCGATGCGCTTCTTCCGCCGCGCCCGCCCACGTCAGCGTGCGGGCGGAGGGCTCCAACGCCGCGAGCGCTGCCGCAAGTTCAGGCATGCCGGAGACGATGGGCAGATCGGCGGCATACACCCGCCCCAACTCTTCCGCGCCTTGGTGTACGTGAACCAGTGTCTGCTTCGTCTTCGGAATGTCGAGCAACGTATAACCGTTCGTCGTGGCTTCGCCAAGGCGAGGACCCAGCGCGAGCAGCAGGTCGGCATCGCGGATACGCTGGGCCAGCGCCGGATTGATGCCGAGTCCCACATCGCCGGCATAGTTCGGATGCTCGTTGTCGAGCGTGTCCTGGAAGCGGAACGCAAGGCCGATCGGTAATTGCCAGTTCTCGACGAAGCGTTGCAAGTCCGCGCAGGCCGCGGGCGTCCAACCGCTTCCGCCTGCTATCACCATGGGCCGTTGCGCGCTCTCCAGCAATTCGCGCAGCTTGTCGATCTGCGCGGTTGAGGGCGACGCAGCCACGCGCTGATATCGCGGCGCGCCCGGTACGGCGTCGCATTCATCGCTCAACACGTCTTCGGGCAAAGACAGCACCACGGGCCCCGGCCGACCGGAAGTCGCCGTGTAGAACGCGTGACTCAGATATTCGGGAATGCGCTTCGGATCGTCGATCTGCGCGACCCATTTCGCCATCTGACCGAACATGCGCCGATAGTCGATCTCCTGGAAAGCCTCGCGATCGAGATGCTCGCGCGCGCACTGACCAATCAGCAGGATCATCGGCGTGGAGTCCTGAAACGCGGTGTGCACACCAATCGATGCGTGCGTCGCGCCCGGTCCTCGCGTGACGAGCGCGACGCCCGGGCGCCCGGTCAGCTTTCCGATCGCTTCCGCCATGTTCGCGGCCGCCGCTTCGTGACGGCAGACAATGGTCCGGATGCGCTCCGTTTCGTCGTGCAATGAATCGAGCACGGCGAGAAAACTTTCACCGGGCACGCAGAAGACACGTTCGACACCGTGGGTGAGCAAAGCGTCGACAACGAGGCGCGCGCCAGTGGTTCGAGCGGCGGCAGTTTCGGAAACGGGAGCATTCGGCTGCGACATTGCGATGAGGCCTCCAGACAGTGCATGAGTGCGGTTGCGTCGGTATCGACTGCGTGATCGGCCGACCGGCGCCCCGACAGCTTACGCTGGGAGCGCACCCGGTGTCACGGCGCAGCGCAACGGGCGCTCACACAGCGGGCGCGGCTAGCAAACATGCAAACGTGCAAACGTGCAAACGTGCAAATAAAAACGCGGACCCTGGGGCCCGCGTCTCGTTCACTTCGCAACACGCCGCGTTGCCGACCAACGATCAGCAACGGACATCCTGCAGTCAAGCATCAACATTCGACGATATTCACCGCCAAACCGCCGCGCGACGTTTCCTTGTACTTCGTCTTCATATCCGCGCCCGTTTCGCGCATGGTCTTGATGACCGAATCGAGCGACACGTAATGACTGCCGTCGCCGCGCAGTGCCATGCGCGCCGCGTTGACGGCCTTCACCGACGCCATCGCATTGCGCTCGATGCACGGAATCTGCACCATGCCGCCGACCGGATCGCACGTCAGCCCGAGGTTGTGCTCCATACCGATTTCCGCCGCGTTTTCGACCTGCTTCGGCGTGCCGCCCATCACGGCGGCGAGTGCGCCGGCAGCCATCGAGCAGGCGACGCCGACCTCGCCCTGGCAGCCGACTTCGGCGCCGGAAATCGACGCGTTCAACTTGTACAGAATGCCGATCGCAGCCGCCGTCATCAGGAAGTCGATCACGCCTTGCTGGTTCGAGCCGGGCATGAACCGCGTGTAGTAATGGAGCACCGCGGGAATGATGCCGGCGGCGCCGTTGGTGGGCGCGGTGACGACGCGGCCGCCGGCGGCGTTTTCTTCGTTGACCGCGATTGCGTAGAGATTGATCCAGTCGATCATCGACAGCGGATCGCGCAGCGCAAGCTCAGGGTTGCCCGATAGCGCTCGATACAACTGCGGCGCGCGGCGCTTCACCTGAAACGGACCGGGCAAGTTGCCGTCCGCATCCGGATTGTTGATGCCGCAGCCCCGCGACACGCATGACTGCATCACGTCCCAGATTTTCAGGAGGCCCGCACGCGTCTCTTCTTCGGTGTGCCAGACCCGCTCGTTCTCCCACATCAATTGCGCAATGCTTTTGCCGGTCGATCCGCACAGCGCGAGCAATTCGTTGCCGGTGCGAAACGAGTGCGGCAATTGGTCGACGGCGGCAAGAACCTTGGTGTTCGGTGCGCCGGCCGTCACCACGAAGCCGCCGCCTACCGACAGATACGTCGATTCGCGCAGCGTCTCGCCTTGCGCGTCGAACGCGCGCAGCTTGAGCCCGTTCGGATGTTCGGGCAGCGCTTGCCGGTAGAACGAGATGTGATCCTTCTGCACGAAAGGCACGTCATGCGTGCCGAGCAGTGCAAGCTTGCGCGTGGTGCGCACCGCTTCCAGCCGTTGCGCGATCGTGTCGGGGTCGACCGTGTCGGGTGCGTCGCCCATCAGACCGAGCATTACGCCGCGATCCGTGCCGTGCCCTTTGCCTGTTGCGCCGAGCGACCCGTAAAGGTCGACTTTCACCGACGCGGTGTTCGGCAGCAGCCCATCGCGTTCGAGCCCTTGGGCGAACATCAGCGCCGCGCGCATCGGCCCGACCGTATGCGAACTTGACGGACCAATGCCGATTTTGAAGAGATCGAACACGCTGACTGCCATTACTGCTCCCTGCTGATAAAAGTTGGTTTAGCGCGCCGGCATCGGCAAACACACGGCGAGCCACGCGGGTGGCGTCGGCGCGAGCCGCAGCGCAATCGGCGTATAGCGTCCGTCAAGACGCGCCGCCAGATGAAACAGTTCCGTCGCGTTCTTCGGATCCCACTGACCCGAGTAGCCGGGCAAGCCGGCTTCGCGACGTTTTGCGTCGAATGCGACGCTCGAATGCACGAATTCCTCGTGCGTCTTGCTGCCCTCCGCGTACGGCGAGAGCCAGTTCAGCGCGGCTTGCAGCGACGCGCCGTTCGCACCCTTCTCCGGCAGCCAGTTGCGGTTGTGCCGGCGGGCGGCGAGCGCTGCGGTAACGAGCGGCTGCAGATCGTAAGTGACATAGTGCAGCGCGTCACGTTCGCTGAAATCGATCGTGGAGCCGTCCGGCTCGATGTTGTCGCCAATATGCTCGGCAAAGAGACGCTGCGCCGCATTGATCATTTTGCGGTTGTCGAGCGTGAAGGCCGCCATGGCTATCAGTTTGATCCGGTGACTTTGCCAGTTGTTCCGGTAAGTGCCCTTCAAAGGACGCGGCTGGTCGTCGATGTCGGCGATGTAGCCGTTCGCGAGCTTCGTCAGAAACGCCATCGACGCGTTACGCGTTTTCACAGGCAGCGCACTCGCGGTCATGTCGTACGCGAGGATCAGCCCTTCGAAGTGCGTTTCGTCGATCGGATTGAAACTCGGCTGATAGGTCGTGACCCACGCGTACAGCAAACGATCGACGAGCTTCAGATACCGGTCGTCGCTGGTGGCGCGCCAGGCGAGCGCCGCGTCTCGCAACAGGTCGAGATCTTTCTCGGCTTCAACGCTCTGGTCGTAGATGCCCTCGTGCGGCAGCGTGCCTTCCGTGTGCACTTTGGCTAGCGCGTGAGGCTTGTCGTTCAGATGCGCGAGCACATTGCTCACCAATGCCTTGACGCCGGGATCGGCATTCGTGCGCTCGCTCGTTTGCCAGGCGGGCGCTGCGCAAAAATTCATTGCCGCCTGCGCATGGCGAAGCGGCAGCAACACCGCTGCGCCGGCAAGCAGGCATGCGCATGCGTGCCGCCATGTTGGGACTCCCGTTGCCCCGGCCGGGCTTTGCATCAATCGCACCTTTCGCACCATGCGAAACTCCTCGTTGGGCTGATTCGGTGTGTGATGTTAGCCGTTTGCGGCCTCCAGCGACAGAACCGCGCACCGCACGCGACAGGCTGCGGGCGGCGCGCGGCGGCGGCCGGGTGTTACTCGTAATCCGCAACCGGCACGCACGAGCAGAACAGGTTGCGATCGCCATAGACGTTGTCCGCGCGGCCGACCGGCGGCCAGTACTTCTTCGCGATCAGCGTGGGCAGAGGGTAGGCGGCGGTTTCGCGCGCGTACGCATGCTTCCACTCGTCCGCGATGACGACTGCAGCCGTGTGCGGGGCGTGCTTCAGCGGATTGTCTTCCCGGTCCGAGCGGCCTTCTTCCACAGCGCGAATTTCGTTACGGATTGCGATCATCGCTTCGATGAACCGGTCGAGTTCTTCTTTCGATTCCGATTCGGTCGGCTCGACCATCAACGTACCCGGCACCGGAAAGCTCATGGTGGGCGCATGGAAGCCATAGTCGGCGAGGCGCTTTGCAACGTCGTCTACAGTGATGCCGCTGGTTTCCTTGATCGGACGCAAATCCAGAATGCACTCGTGCGCGACGAGTCCGCCCGGGCCCGAGTACAGCACCGGATAGTGCGGCGCGAGTTTCTTCGCGACGTAGTTCGCATTGAGGATCGCGGTCTCGGTCGCGGCGGTGAGATTTTTCGCGCCCATCATCGCGATGTACATCCAGGAGATCGGCAGGATCGACGCCGAGCCGTACGGAGCACCCGACACTGCGCCAATGCCGTTCGGCGCGCGTTCGTAGCCCGACGAAATCTGGTTCGGCAGGAACGGCGCGAGATGCGCGCCGACCGCAACCGGACCGACGCCCGGTCCGCCGCCGCCGTGCGGAATGCAGAACGTCTTGTGCAGATTCAGGTGCGACACGTCGCCGCCGAACTGGCCCGGCGCGGTCAAGCCGACCATCGCGTTCATGTTCGCGCCGTCCACATAGACCTGACCGCCGCGCGCATGCACGATCTCGCAAATTTCGCGGACATTCTGTTCGAACACGCCATGCGTGGACGGATACGTGATCATGATCGCCGCAAGCTTGTCGGCGTGCTGGTCGGCCTTCTTCTTCAGATCTTCGACGTCGACGTTGCCTTGCGCGTCGCACGCGACGACCACGACCTGCATGCCGGCCATTTGCGCCGACGCCGGGTTCGTGCCGTGCGCCGACGCGGGAATCAGGCAGACGTTGCGATGCGCTTCGCCGCGCGACGCGTGATATGCGTGGATGATCAACAGGCCGGCGTATTCACCTTGCGAGCCCGCGTTCGGTTGCAGAGAAACCGCTGCGTAGCCGGTTGCGGCGACCAGCATCTCTTCGAGCTGATCGATCATTTCGCGGTAGCCGACGGTTTGCTCAGCCGGTGCGAACGGATGAATCTGACCGAACTCGGGCCACGTGACTGGCAGCATTTCCGACGTCGCGTTCAGCTTCATCGTGCACGAACCGAGCGGGATCATCGACCGGTCGAGCGCGAGATCCTTATCCGACAGGCTGCGCAAATAGCGCAGCATTTCCGTTTCCGAATGATGACGGTTGAATACGTGGTGCGTGAGATACGCGCTCGTGCGTTCGAGCGCAGCCGGCACCGACGCCGTGCTGGACGCCGTGATCGCGGCGTCCAGCGTGTCGACTTGCGGCGCGTCTTTCGCACCTGCGGCCTGGGCGAACACAGCCAGCAGATCGCCGAGATCGCGGCGCGACGTTGTTTCGTCGATCGACACGCCCACTTGGGTGTCGCTCACGCGGCGCAGATTGATGCGCTTCGCTTTGGCCGCGTCGTGCAACGCTTGCGTGCGCGCGCCGGTGTCGAAAGTGAGCGTATCGAAGAACGTTTCGTTGACGAGCGTATAGCCAAGCTGCTTCGCACCTTCGGCGAGCAACGAGGCGATGCGGTTCACGCGCAACGCGATTGTCTTGAGACCGCGCGGGCCATGGTACACCGCATACATGCTGGCCATGATCGCGAGCAGCGCTTGCGCCGTACATACGTTCGACGTCGCTTTCTCGCGGCGAATGTGCTGTTCGCGCGTTTGCAGCGCGAGACGCAGCGCGGGATTGCCTTGCGCGTCGACGGTCACACCGACGAGACGGCCCGGCATCTGGCGCTTGAATTCGTCGCGCACGGCGAGGTAGGCCGCATGCGGGCCGCCGAAGCCGACCGGCACGCCGAAACGCTGCGTGTTGCCGACGGCCACGTCCGCGCCCCACTCGCCCGGCGGCGTCAGCACGGTCAGCGCGAGCAGGTCGGCGGCAACCACCACATGGCCGCCCGCTGCGTGGATCGCCTCGGTCAGCGCGCGATAGTCCCGCACGTCGCCGTTCACGCCCGGATATTGCAGCAGCACGCCGAATGCATTTGCGTTCGCGGCTTCCGCTGCGGGACCCACTTTCACTTCGATGCCGACCGGCGTGGCGCGCGTTTTCACCACTTCAATGGTTTGCGGCAGCACGTCGTCGGCGACGAAGAATACGTTCGACTTCGGCTTGCCCACGCGTTGCAGCAGCGTCATTGCTTCAGCTGCGGCGGTGGCTTCGTCGAGCAGCGACGCGTTCGAGATCGCGAGACCTGTCAGGTCGACGATCATTTGCTGGAAGTTCAGCAGCGCTTCGAGGCGGCCTTGCGAGATTTCCGGCTGATACGGCGTGTACGCCGTGTACCACGCGGGATTCTCGAGCACGTTACGCAGAATCACGGTCGGTGTGTGGGCGTTGTAGTAACCCTGCCCGATGTACGAGCGGAACACCTGGTTCTTATCCGCGAGTTCGCGCAGCGCGGCGAGCGCTTCAGCTTCGCTCTTAGGCTGGGCGAAGGGGCCGAGCGGCAGCGGTTCGGTGCGGCGGATCGTCTTTGGAATGACGGCGTCGATCAGCGCGGCGCGCGACGCGAAGCCCAAGGCTTCGAGCATCGCTTCCTGGTCGGCCGCATCCGGGCCGATATGCCGTTCAGCGAAGGCGTCATGCACTTCGAGCGCGGCGAGCGAGAGAGGAGTGCGGTTCATCAGACGATCCGGGTGTTCGAGCTTCATGGTGTTCCTGGCGGTGCGGCTGTCCGTGCTGGACCGTTCGAAACCTGGCGCTGTGCGCAAGGTCTCCTGAAGGAGCGTCCCAAAGGGACTTTCTTCACGGCGCGGTCCTGCGTGCTTCACGAGGGACGCGCCGCACCTGTCGGGTTATATAAAAGTGAATCAGGCGCCGATCGACTTCGAGTACGCGTCGGCGTCGATCAAACGATCCTGCGCTGCGTCCGAGGCCGGCTTGATCTTGAAGAGCCAGCTTTCATACGGGGCGCTGTTGACCGAATCGGGCGTGTCGGCAACGGCGGTGTTCGCTTCGATGATTTCGCCGGAAACCGGCGCGTAGATATCCGAAGCGGCTTTCACCGATTCGATTACGGCGACCGTGTCGCCTGCCGTGACGGTCTTGCCCAGTTCCTGCACTTCGAAGAAGACGATATCGCCAAGCGCTTCCTGCGCGTGGTCGGTGATGCCGACCGTCAGCGTGCCGTCCGCCTCGGTGCGGACCCACTCGTGCGATTCGGTGTATTTCAGATCGGCCGGGATGCTCATCGGATGCTCCTATGCGGTGTGATTCGATATGGACTAAAGACTGGGAAAAGGACGCACGCGCCGACTGCTAACAATGGTTCAACTCACTGCGAGTACTTTGCCGTTGCGCACGAACGGCAGTTTTACCACGCTTGCGGGCACGGATTTGTCACGAATCTGAACATGAACCGTGTCGCCAGGTTGCACGCCTTTCGGCACCCGCGCGAAGGCGATGGATTCCTGCATGGTCGGGGAGAAGGTGCCGCTGGTGATTTCGCCTTCGCCGTGCGGCGTGACGACCTTCTGATGCGCGCGCAGCACGCCTGCGGCCTTGCCGTTCTCCTTCAGCAGGATCAGACCGACGAACGCCGCGCGCGAGCCGTCCGCCTCCAGCCGGTTCTTGCCGACGAAGTCGCGCGCGGAGGTCAGGTCGACGGTCCATGCGAGGCCGGCGTCGAGCGGCGAGATGTTGTCGTCCATATCCTGGCCGTAGAGGTTCATGCCGGCTTCGAGACGCAGCGTGTCTCGCGCGCCGAGACCCGCGGGACGCACGCCTTGTGCTTGCAGCGCATCCCACAAAGCGACGACGTGATCTGCCGGGACGATGATCTCGAAACCGTCTTCGCCGGTGTACCCGGTGCGTGCAACGGTCAATTCGCCGAACGGCGTCGCCTCGACGCGCGCGGCATTGAAAGGCTTGAGTGTTTCGGTGGCAGAGCGGATGGCCGGTACGGTTTGCCAAACCTTCTCACGCGCGTTCGGACCTTGCACGGCGACGATCGCCAGATCGCGCCGCGGCGTGATAGTCAGACCAAAGCCGCCTTCGTTGAGCTGCTTGAACCACGCGATGTCTTTGTCGGCGGTGCCCGCGTTGACCACCACGCGGAAATGATCTTCGCTGAAGTAATAGACGATCAGGTCGTCGATTACGCCGCCGTCGGCGTTCAGCAGGCACGAGTACAGCGCGCGCCCAGGCGTTTGCAGCTTCGCGACGTTGTTGGCGAGCGCATGTTCGAAGAACGCGCGCACGCGTTCCCCGGTGAAGTCGATGACGCACATGTGCGAGACGTCGAACATGCCGGCGTCGGTACGCACGGCGCGGTGTTCGTCGATCTGCGAGCCGTAGTTGACGGGCATGTCCCAGCCGCCGAAATCGACCATGCGAGCGTTGAGCGCGCGGTGGGTGGCGTTGAGCGGAGTGTGTTTGAGTTCGGTCATGGGGCCTCGGGCGTCTCGCGAAACAAAAAAGGCCATGCAGAGCCGCGCCTCGCGGCCTGCTGGCTGCGAGCGTGGTTCTGCATGGCCCCTCTGTCCTCGATACCTGAGAGATTGCGCTGCCGCGGCGACGTTGATTCGTCACGGCGGAACGCGCGCCCCTTCGGTGGGCAGCTTGCCGGATCTGCACGACATTGCGATGCAGACGGCTACTGCCGCTCTCCAGAGTGCGAAAAACGGCGCCTTGATGTTGCGTGTGTTACGTGCCGGCCGGTCTTTCGACGCGTTCGGTCCTTTTGCCTGAGAGTTTGCGGGTGTGCCCCTTCGGCGGCGCGGCCTGCGAAAATCAGCGGCCCGCGCGCTCTCCCGACGCGTGCGGCGAATGTACGCGAGGGCCGGAGCCTTGTCAAATGAACGGCTTATTCGCCGTCATTCGTCCTCGTTCGCCCTGATTCGCTCTCATTCGCCGATCGCATGCGCCGCGCCGTCCAGTTCCTGGTTCAGCACGCGCTGTTCGTCGGGGGATAAGCCGCCGCCATGTTGTCCGGCCATTTCGTGCGCCTCGCGCCGGATCACATCCAGCCGATGATGCAACGCATCGCCTTGCGGCGGCGGGTAATAGCCTTGATTGACGCGATTGTCGATACGGCGGCTCAGATTGTCGATGCGGCCGTCGACCTGATGCAGGCGTTTATCGGCGATCTGTTGCGGGCTCGGGCGCGGCGCCGGCTCGCTCTGCGGCGCTACCACGCAGGCGGCGAGCGAACTCAGCAATGCGCATGCGGCGAGGGCGCGGATGGGACGTGACATGAACTCTCCGTGAAGTCGTTGTGGTTTTGCGGTGCTGCAGGCGTAGCAACGGATCACGGCATACGAGCGCTGACCCGGACGGCCCGCTCTTTTGTAACGTTATATTGCTTTCCGGTTTGTCAGTTTTGCCGGCGCAGCATTTTGCGCCGCGCCGGCAACAGCTGAATAGCCTGTAACGCCGTTCAACGAACCCGCTGGAACGGCAGCCGGACGCCTTCGTCGGAACTGCGCGCCGCGAGTTCGATGATGGTCATCACGTCGACGGCATCTTGCGGGCTCACCGGAAATTTCACGCCGTGCTGGACCGCCTCGGCGAGCGCGATGTAGAAGCCCGCATAATCGCCATTGCGCGTCGGCAATTCGCGCTCCACTTCGCGGTCGCCATCCAGCACGCGCAACGTGCCTGCGGCATTGCCGGCCGCGAAGCCCTCGTCGCCCGGACGCAAGCCGGCTTTCAACTGGTCTTCCTGCGTGTCGAGCCCGTACTTCACGTAACTGCCGCGCGTGCCGTGAATGGCGAACCTCGGCGCGACGATCGCCGTCAGCGCGCTAGCGTGCAACACGACTTCGAACTCCCCGTAGCCCAACTGGATATGTACGTAATCAGGAGCGCTCGCGTCGTCGCGGTGGGTGCGCACGGTCGCGGACACTGTCTGCGGCGCGCCGAACAACGCCAGCGCCTGGTCGATCAGGTGCGGTCCGAGATCGAACAACAGCCCGCCGCCGCGCGACGCTTCCTCGCGCCAACGCTGACGCACTTCGGGCCGGAACCGGTCGAAATGCGATTCATAGTGCGTGAGGCGTCCCAACTCGCCGCTCGCGAGCAGATCGCGGACGGTCATGAAATCGCCGTCCCAGCGACGGTTGTGAAACGGCACGAACAGCTTGCCCCGCGCGAGTGCAATGTTCGCGAGCGTGCGAGCGTCGGCGGCGCTGAGCGTGACCGGCTTGTCGACCACCACATGCTTGCCTGCTTCGAGCGTACGTCGCGCGAGATCGAAGTGCGTGTCGTTCGGCGTGGCGATAACCACGCAGTCGATCTCCGGGAGCGCGAGCAACGCGTCGAGATCGGCCACCACTTTCGCGTGCGGATAGTCGGCGAGCGCGGTCTCGGGTCTGCCGGTCGCGATGGCGGCGACGCTGGCGCGGCCGCAGTGCTCGATCACCGGCGCATGAAACGTCGCGCCTGCGAATCCGTAACCCATCAATCCAATTTTCAGCGATGCGGACATGCGTGTCTTCCTGCAAAAACGGCGCGCCGCTTTGCCACCGCGGCGGCGGCGCGCAACGCCGTCATTGTGGCATGGCCGGGACGCGGATTGCGCCGCCGGGCCAGGCGCCGAAGCTCCGCCTCTTCTCGCCGCGCGGCGGCCGCCGGTTCATCCGCGCGATTCGTCGAGCGAATCTGTCCGCCGATTTCATCCGTGTTAACATCGCTCCTCTCGCGCCAACCGAGGCGCGCCGGGCGAGCCTCGCAACGCGTGGCATCTATTCCCTGAGCGCGCGCCGCGCGGCATGCGCCGGCTTCGCGACCGGCAATACTGCGCTGCGGCGCCTCAAGCGCCGCGATCAAACGGCGCGTTCGAGTGCTCCGTCTGAACAGCCGCTTTTCAACCCGCACTACCCCATCCACAGACGATGTCCGCAGGCCTGAATCCCGCTCAAAATGAAGCGGTCCGTTACCTTGACGGGCCGTGTCTCGTACTCGCCGGCGCAGGGAGCGGCAAGACGCGCGTGATTACGCAGAAAATCGCGCATCTGATCGAGGCAAAGGGCTTCGAGCCGCGCCACATCGCGGCGGTCACGTTCACGAATAAAGCCGCGGCGGAAATGCGCGAGCGCGTGGGAAAACTGCTCGAAGGCAAGACGCTGACCACGCCCGGCAAGGAAGGCCGCAAAGTACCCGTCAATCAGTTGACGGTGTGCACGTTTCACTCGCTCGGCGTGCAGATTCTGCGGCAGGAAGCCGAACACGTCGGCCTCAAGCCGCAATTCTCGATCATGGATTCCGACGACTGCTTCGGCATGATCCAGGAGCAGGTCGGATCGACGGACAAGGGCTTTATCCGCAAGATCCAGTCGATCATTTCGCTGTGGAAGAACGGGCTCATCATGCCCGAGCAGGCAATCGCGATTGCCGCGAATGAAGACGAGCACCAGGCGGCGATCGTCTATCGCAATTATGTGGCGACGCTGCACGCGTACCAGGCGGTCGATTTCGACGATCTGATCCGCCTGCCCGCCGAACTCTTCGCGAGCAACGAGCAGGTGCGCGACCGCTGGCAAAACAAGCTGCGTTATCTGCTGATCGACGAGTATCAGGACACCAACGCCTGCCAGTATGAACTGCTCAAGCAACTGGCCGGCCCGCGCGCGGCTTTCACGGCGGTGGGCGACGACGATCAGGCCATTTACGGCTGGCGCGGCGCGACGCTCGAGAACCTCGCGCAGCTCGGCAAGGATTTTCCGAAGCTGCATGTGATCAAGCTCGAGCAGAACTATCGTTCGACCGTGCGCATTCTCACGGCCGCCAACAACGTGATCGCGAACAACCCGAAGCTTTTCGAAAAGAAGCTATGGTCCGAGCACGGCATGGGGGATTCGATCACCGTCACGCCGTGCAACGACGAAGAGCACGAAGCCGAGTCCGTAGTGTTTCGTCTGTCCGCGCACAAGTTCGAGCGACGTGCGAATTTTCGCGACTACGCAATTCTCTATCGCGGCAACTTCCAGGCGCGCATCTTCGAACAGGTGCTGCGCCGCGAGCGGATTCCGTATGTGCTGTCAGGCGGCCAGTCATTCTTCGATAAAGCTGAAATCAAGGACATTTGCGCGTACTTGCGGCTGATTGCGAATGCTAACGACGACCCCGCGTTCATCCGCGCGATCACCACGCCGCGTCGCGGTGTCGGTAACACGACGCTCGAAGCACTCGGGTCGTTCGCGGGTCAAGCGAAGGTCTCGCTGTTCGAGGCGGTGTATATGGGCGGCATTGAAGCGCGCTTGTCGCCGCGTCAGATCGAACCGATGCGCGTGTTCTGCGACTTCATGCAGCGCCTCACCGACCGCGCCGAAAAGGACGCGGCCGGCACACTGCTCGACGAGTTGATGGATGCGATCCACTACGAAGCGTATCTGTACGACGCATTCGACGAACGTCAGGCGCAATCCAAGTGGCAGAACGTCCTGGAGTTCATCGAATGGCTGAAGCGCAAGGGCACGAAGGCGGAGCCCCAAGGCTCGGATGAATCCGCTGGTTCGGGCAATCACGAGGCAACCGGCTACGACACCGCGGACGGCTTCGGCGACACGGGCAAGAACCTGCTCGGCCTCATCCAGACGGTCGCGCTGATGTCCATGCTCGAAGGCCGCGAGGAAGACCCAGACGCGGTGCGGCTCTCAACCGTGCACGCATCGAAGGGGCTCGAATATCCGCACGTGTTTCTGGTGGGCGTCGAAGAAGGAATCATGCCGCACAGAGGCGGCGCGGACGACGAGCCGATCGACGACGCGCGCATCGAGGAAGAGCGCCGTTTGATGTATGTCGCGATCACGCGCGCGCAACGCAGTCTGCATCTGAATTGGTGCAAAAAGCGCAAGCGCGCACGGGAGACGGTGGTTTGCGAGCCGTCGCGATTCATCCCCGAAATGCTGCTCGACGACGCGCCGCCGCCGACGCCCGAAGAGGCACCGATGTCGCCGAAAGACCGGCTCGCAAGTCTGAAGGCGCTGCTGCAGAAGCCTTGAAAACCGCGGTTGGCGTGTGCGCGGCAAGACCCCGCTGATCTCAGGTGCCTCACCGGTTTTTGTGGAGAGGCGCGCTACAGTGGCGCGGCTGGTCGGTCGCACGGTCGTGTACCTTCGCGAATGTTTGCGCACCTTCGAGCCCGCCAACTGGAGACCGCCGCATGACCTCGCCGACGCTCGCGCCTTACACCCGCGCCCTCGAAGCCTACATCGACGCGAAAGACAACACGCGCGCGCAACGCATGCCGGATGCTTTCGCTCCCGACGCCGAACTCACCATTTCTCTTGCGACGTCGACAATCACCTTCCCCGCGCGCACGGTCGGCATAGACGCGATCACGAAGACGCTCGTCACCGATTTCGGCGCGACGTACACGCGATGCCGCACGTATTACTTGTGCGACTCGCTGAAGGTGTGCGACGGTGTGATCGATGCGCTGCCGTGGCTCGTGCTGATGCGTGAACC
This sequence comes from Paraburkholderia sp. 22098, assembly GCF_052045935.1. Classification (NCBI taxonomy): domain Bacteria; kingdom Pseudomonadati; phylum Pseudomonadota; class Betaproteobacteria; order Burkholderiales; family Burkholderiaceae; genus Paraburkholderia; species Paraburkholderia sp. 22098. The sequence goes on from NZ_JBQEPV010000001.1 coordinate 597,705, forward strand.
CGCCGCCGGCGCGTTGCGCGTGGGCCACGGCGTCTACCGCTGGACTTTCGATAAGACGCCCGCTGTCAGCCGCTTTCATATTCACATCGCACGCATGGACGTCGTGCCCGATGTAGATGGCGCGCTGCTCGACGCGTTGCAGGAAGGCTTGAGTTATCCGTGGCTGCCGCCGGCGGAATTGCACGCGCGTTTCATCGAGCTTGCACGCAGGACGCCGGCGCTCTCGTTTGTCGACGCCTTCGCTCGTCCCGTGGGCGAGCAATAAGGCGACATTCGCGCGCAAGAATCCGTCGAGCATGAAAAAATCCCTGCCCGCGTGGCTGCGGTGCAGGGATTGAGTTGTCGGATAAGCGGCGCGAAATTGCCTTCGCGCGCGATCAATGCGCGCTGGTTGGCGTTACTTCGCGGCACTGACCATGTAGTCGACGGCGGCCTTTACGTCCGCGTCCGAGGCGTTCGAACCGCCTTTGGGCGGCATCGCGCCCTTGCCGTGCAGCGCGTAGTTGTAGACGGTGTCCATCGGCTCTTTCAGGCGCGGCGCCCACGCTTCCTTGTCGCCGAACTTGGGTGCGTTGAGCACGCCGGCAGCGTGACATGCCTGGCACACCTGCTGGTACAAGGCCTTGCCCGCTTGCGATGCATCTGCGCTTTGCGTGGCGCCGGATGCGGGCGCTGCAGCTTGCGGGACGCTCGCCATTGCCGCCACTGCGGCGGCGGCTTGTGCCGCGCCCGCGTCGGAAGCGCCGGCGGCAGCCGTTGCACCGGAAGCGCCGGCCGCGACAGAAGCGGCAGCTGCGCCGGACGCGGCCGCCGCGCCCGATGCCGGTTGCGCCGGTTCAGCGAAGCTTGCGCCGGAATTGTTCGCCATGTACGTCACGGCGCGAGCGATTTCGAAGTCGCTGTAGTCGTCCGGGCTCGTGCCGCCGCGTGGCGGCATCGCGCCTTTACCGGCGAGCGCCGTATGCAGCAGCGTGTCGAAGCCTTGCGAGATGCGTGGTGCCCAGTCGGCAGTATTGGTGAACTTGGGCGCGCCTGCCGCGCCGGACGCGTGACAGGTCGAGCACACCGCCTTGTAGACTTCTTCGCCGGTCTTGTAGACGCGCGGCGCGTTGGCGTCGCGAATGTCGACCTGAGCGATAGGCTTGATGCGGGCACTGACCTCGGCTTGGGAGAGACTGTCGGTGCCGGCGCCCGTGCGCGTCGAATTGTCGACGTAATAGGCCAGCAGAACGATGATGATGATCGGCACAGCAAACCCGGCGATGACCGCGGCGATGAGCTGTCCTGGGGTTTTGATCGGGGCTCCGTGTGGTGCTTCGCTCATGCTTGTCTCGTCTCCGTGGGTGTGTGAGCGGTACAGCGCGACGGCAACTTCTTGTTCTTGATCGGCCACGGACGATTATAGACGCAAGCTTTCTGCGGCGGCGAGGGCCGCGGCGTGCTGTTCAGCAGGCGTTTACCCGCATCGCGCGAAGTCCTGCAAAGGTGCGCGAAACCACGGGAGACGGGCCCGAAGGCCGTCCGGTGGACGGTATGGCGGAAACCGGGTATCCTTTCGGTCTTGCTTTGGCGCCGCATCCGCTCAGTTTGCCGCGCTTTCGCGTTTCTTGTGTCAAAGCGCCCGTAGCTCAATGGATAGAGTACTGCCCTCCGAAGGCAGGGGTTGCTGGTTCGATCCCAGCCGGGCGCGCCAAAAAATGCCGTAAATACAAGGTCTTAAAATCGCGGTTCGAAGTTGTTCTGCGGTCGTACGGAAATTGTACGGAAAACCCCTCTGAATACAGTCTTTCGAGCAGGCCGGCCTCCGCTCTTCCTCCCCCCAGCTACTTTTCTCTCGTCGCCGCCCCGGTGGCTGCCAGCACGGGTGAGCGCACTTCAGACTCGGACCTAACGTTGCAATGACGAGGCTGATGTCGCTACATCAGCAGACCCTGTCCAATAAACGAGTGACGCGTATGATTCCGGCGTCCCTTAGAGCAAGGTGCCGTCGCGATCTTGGCGCGGGCAACACGATCATTGATTCCATCAGGTAGAAGAAGTCGCATGAACACCGTATACCGACCGCCGCGTCGCGAGCGCGATCTCAAATGGTATTTCGACATCACGCTCTCAAACATTGGCAACTGCTACATGCACCTCAAACCGGGAACCGGTGGGGAGGAATTTGTTAGCCAGATCCTGACGCCTGTCGCCGTGAACGACGATCCGTCCATCGAGGAGCCGATTGAAATTGTCATGTCTTGCGCGAGCGCAGAGGACCGGGCCAAAGGGCCAGATTGGGTAGCGCAAACGCCGTACGGTCCCATCATTGTCGGAAGTGCCTATTGTCTGCGCGGGATGCGGGCGATGAAGGCTGGCGACGCGGAACTGGCCTGGTCCCTGTTGGCGGATGCCCGCTACTGGGCTGGCGTGGCGATCTCAAGCAAGGGCATTGAGGAGGCACGCGAAAGTACCATTGCTTCGGTCAAGCGGGCAGCGGGGGTGCTCGGGGCGAGCGGCAGGGACAAGCTCTTTGAGCCCGTCAGGCAATTTGCGTACAAGATGGTGAAGAAGAAGCAGCCACCGCAAAAAGGCTGGCAGTCGCGTAACCATGCCGTGAAGACCATCAAGGACGTCACGTTGCGGTTTGCCAAGAGGCGAGGCCTCCAGATGAGCCCCGACCAGGCCGGCAAGACGATTGACGGGTGGCTGGCCGGCATGCCCGAAGCGGCGATGTTCTTTCCTCAGAGGAAGAACTCGAAGAAGAAAGGCGCCGCCACAGCCAGTACCGGCAAGATGATCTAACGGGTAGAAGTCTGGACTTGATTTGACAGACGGTGTCAGTCGTCGGTCTCAGTTCGGCCAGTTCCGGACATCCAGCTCTTGGGGCAAGTGTCAAATGAGTGACCGCTGCGCGTTTGGCACGCGACATTCACGATCGTCAACGCGAATCGATTCAGTCATCGCAAAACTGTTCGCTTTCATTCCGCACGATCTAAGACTCGGTGTGCCCAAGCACCGAGTTTTTCCCGCACGTGCGCGGTCTGCGCAGATTGTCGTGCCTGTGCGTGTTGACGTCGGCGGCAGGAATTCTTGCGATCGCGCTGTGACGAGAGCGAGCGCGCAGGCCTCGTGGCTGCGCTCATTCTGACGCTGCAAGCCCTCCCGTTCTTTGCACTTTATCAGCTGATGTCGATGTCGCTCCCGCTGTCGCGCCGTACAATGTCGATCCGTCACTCACGGTCGCGTGCGTCGAGCTGTTCACGTGAAGCGCCGCGCAATTCTAGGCGCTCCATCCGATGTGGATCCTGCTGCTGAGCCCGCTGCTCGCAGTGCTCTACACGAGCCCCGGGCGGCGAGGTCGCGACATCCGTCGCGGCGAAATGTAGACTCCGGATTTTCGTCACCGCGGTGGGATTCTTAAATTTTTCGTGTTCGCGCTGAACGGAGGCTATGCGGCAGGTGCGCAATGGCACCACTCGTATGACGCTCTGCAAAAAAAATCAAACAATTACACATAGACGTCGAGTGTGGCCGTTTCCGACCCCGTGTCGCCATGCTCGCTGAGGATGCCGCTACCGGGAACGGCAATGCTGTTGTCTCGGCGATACAGCCAGGTTAGACGATAGATTCCGGGGCTGAGCTGTGTGCCGCCAGGTGCGGCGGCATCGCTCTCCATCATGATCAGGCCGGTTCCATCCGCAGCGCGCAGCGTTGAAACGCTCGCGGGAACGAACGCCTCGTCGGGTGCGAACCGTCGTGCATGCGCGATGGCACCCGAAGGATCAAGCAGGCGCAGGTCCACGCCTTCGGCTGGAAGGCGGATGCCCGCGGTGTCGCCGGCTAGGAAGTTCTGATAGGAACACACCTCACCGGTTACGGACGGCGCCGTTACATCTGCCTCCCGTCCCGCGAACAGGCGCAAGCGGCGACCGGCGGCTCGCAGGCCGACCCCCGTCAGGGTCGCATAGGGAAGCCAGTCCGGCCGTGCGCTCTCCACCCGCAGCCGCGCGAAGCCCGCGCCGCCGGTCGCGGCAGCGAAGAGCGCCACCGATCCGGAGGCGAGGCTTGCGTCATGGACGTCGAACAGCGGCGCCCCGTCGAGCCAGGCGCGCAAGCGCGTTCCAATCGCCTCCAGCACCACGTCGGACCGTTGTCCTGCGACCAACGGCACCGCCCTGTCGCCGAGGATCGCGAGCATGCCGCCCGATCGGCGCAGCAGCTTGGCGTGACCACTACGGCTGTCCAGCAGCAGCAGCACATGGTCGTCCGGACCCTGCCACCGGAGCGCCACGCCCGACGCATCGGCAGGGTCCGCAACAATGCGCAGCTTGACGCGCACGTCCGTCCAGGCACCGTCCCCGGCAACGGCGTAGCTGCCCATCACGGTGGGATCGATGACGGGCGTGGGCGCGATCGGCGCCACCTGCTTCAGCGCCGCGCCTTCCGACCGCCAGAGTGAGCCGACCGCGAGATTGCCGAACTCGACGATCGTCCAGCCTCCTACTACTTGGTTCAGTTGATGCACGTCCAAGGCGCGGAACGAGGCGCCGTTGCAGCGCCAGGTGTAGAAGCCGACCTGGCCGCCACCGATCGCCGTGTCCCGGACCGCGCAGATGGCGAGGCCGTCGAGCGTTACCCGGATCGCGCCGCCGACGGTGTCGATCACCAGCGCATGATCGGCGCCGGCAGTGACCGCGCCATTGTCGTTCCAAAGCGACGTGATCACGCCACCCTTGCGCCGGATCAGCCGGCGGCCGGTCGTGGTGGAGAGCGAGAAGCGGTAGTAATTGAGTTCGTCGACATAGCGGAAGACCATGCCGAAGGCGCCGCTGGTTGGCGCGCTGCGGAGCACGGCCTCGATGCGCGCATCGTGGAAGGCGGTGTTCGAGACGAGGTGAGTGCCCAGCATGGCGAAGGGCGCGCCGCCCAGTGCCGCGGGCGTCCCGGTGAGCCGCACCTGCTTTACGATCCCGCCCGCCGCCGACCATTGCGACGGAACGTTGATTGGGCTGGCCGGCGGGTTCTTGACCGAAAAGCCGGCGAGGCTTGTGAGCGGCGGATCGAAGAGCTGTGCTTCCGCATGTTCCGCCGACTCGACGATGCCCAGGAAAGGATCCTCGAACAGCAACTGGCCGTCCGGCAGGTCCGGTGCATCGGCGCTGGCGAGGGTGCGGTATTGGACGCGCCAGCCGTCCGGATCTGCATCCTCGTCCAGCAGCAGGGTGACCGATTCTCCCGCAGGTGTGGGCGGGCCGGCCGGCGCGGGCGACCAGTCGGCGATGCGGATGGGCGCGGTCGCGGGCACGGCGTCGGCCGGCTCGGCGAAGGCCGGCCCGGCCCCGGCCGCGCGGTGCACGGCCAGCGTCGTGCGCGCCCAGTCGATCGGCTCGGCTGTGCGGAGCAACACCGCGGGGACGCCGCCCGCCAGCATGCCGGCGGTCGCCTCCATTCGATCTGTGTCCTGGCGGGCTGCGGGCCCGACGATCTTCTCGGCCAGGGTGGCGTAGGCGCGCCACTCGCTATCGGCGATGGCCGCCGGTAGGCCCGCGCAGGGCAAGGCGGCGGCGACGCCCGCGGCGAGCCCGGCATCGTCGGCCAGCGTCGCGCGCCACGTCCGCCCTGAGCCGCTGCCAATCTGGTGGAAGAAGTCGGCGAAGCGCGAGGTGGTGAAGGAGAAGTGGTAGACGACCGGAGCCGCGGCGCGCAGGTCGTCCACCCGCACATCGGCGAAGCGGGCGCCCTGCATTGCCCAGCAATAGAGGCCAATACCGCCGGTCGGGTGCGCACCATCGGCGACGTCGAACAGCAGGCCGCCGTCCTCGTAGACGCGGATGCGGGCGCCGACCACCTCGATCGTGATCGTCAGGTCCGCATCGGACGGGTAGCCTGTACCTTCTGCCGCGACGATCGTGTAGGTGCCGCCCGCCACCCGGACGATCCGGCGGTACGATCGCTCGCGATCCATGGCGAAGAGATAGTGCTCGTCCGCGTCGCGGTAGCGGAAGGCGAGGCCGATCGCGTCATTGTCGACGGGACGGAGAACCGCCGTGATGCGGTAGTCGGTCCAGTTGGCCGGCTGGTCGGGATGGTCGGGCGGTAGCGCCGGATCGGACGCCCGGAGCAGGATGGTACCCGGATTGGTCGGGTTGGTCGCGATGTCCGGGCCGCCCCAGATGTTTGACTGCTGCTCAACGTAACGCGTCGGTGGCATGCCATCCTGGACGATCGTCCAGTGCGATGGCGCGTCGCTAGCGCCGGCGTCGGCCACTACCCAGCCGCCGCCGGGCCCGGGCAGCGGCGCGCCCGTGCCGATCGCGCTCTGGCCGAGGCCCATGTCGGCGAAGGTCTCGTGCAGCAGCAGCGGGATCAGTCGCGCCTCGTAGCGAGTGTCCGCCAGCAGCACCTGCCCTTCCAGCCGCAGCTTGCGCGGCTTGACGATCTTGTTCCCTTCGATCTTGGCGCAGGTGCTGGCGTTCACGAGATCGACCCAACTCGTGTCGGTCCGGCTCAGGGCCAGCGTCTCGGCCCGGCTCCAGCTAGTAGGTGCGACCAGCAGCTTGCCGAAGATATCGCGCGCGGGCCGGTTGTTGCTGTCGAAAAGGTAGATGTTGAGGTCCCGCCCGCTCAGCCGGTAGAGCAGATCGACATAATCCTCGTTGAAATCCACTCCGACATCGTAGGCACGATAGACGGGCCGGGGCAGAGCCGGCTTCTGCCCCGCGCCGGGCACGGTGGGCGGCGTGGTCTGCCGGACATAGAGGGTAAGGTCGGCAAGGGCGGCAGCGGCTTCCGCGGGCGCCTGCGACGCGATCGGCTGGCTGAGCGCGGCCAGTCCCGGCGGTCCGGACGTGCGGAAGTAGCTGAACTCGGTGTGCTCGCGCGTGGTGTTGAAGGTGGGATCGTAGGCGAATCCACGCGTCTCCAGAGTGGTGACGATACGCAGCCGATATTGTGTATAGGGCAGGAGCACGTCGCCGGCGGCCTGCCAGTGCGCGGTCTCTTCTAGGAGATGCTGGCTCATCTGTTCGCGCCGCAGCTGCTCGTCCTTGCTCAGGCCGACCACCACGCAGAAGCCGGAGATGCAGAAGGGCAGCCCCTCGCCGCGGATGCGGACCGAGGCGAGATCGCGCCCGTCGAGCTCTGCAACGCCGCCTTGGAGCGTTGCAGAGCCAGACTCGCGCCCCTCATGATCGATGCCGACTATCTGCAGCCCGCTACTCCGTCGCATCGCGCAGATCTCAAAGAGCAGCGACTCGCCAGACGGTGCTCTGATCGCGATTCGGGCGATCCGGTCGCCGGACAGCATCAGCGTCTGCTGGCCGGTCGCTGCGGACGCGATTCGGTCGACGGTCACGCCATCGTCGCGAAGCGCGGTTATCTCCACCCGTCCGCCACCGACGCGGATGGTCAAGGAGACGGCATCAGCAGTAGCTGGCAGAACGACGTCGGCGGCGTAGCGCAGGTCCAGCCCGATCTGGCCGGTTCCTGTCTGGATCAGCTGGACGTTGGGCGGGGTGGCACCGTTAAAATCGCGAACGGTGATGGTCAGGCCGTCCACTACATAGGGGTTGGGCGCCGTGCGCTGCGGCGTGCCGCCGAAGTCTAGGCATTGCCGTCGGCCGTCGCCGCGGCTCTGAGTCGCAATGAACAGGCGAACGCGCTTCACGCTCCGCCCGAGACGAAGCTCGGCCTCGCTGTCCTCCGGGAAGCAGAGCATCGTGTCATCGGCGCTGGCCTGAGCGGTCGGCCGGACGGGGTAGGGCCAGCCCAGCGCAAACTCCGGATGGCCGGGGCAGCGCCAGGGTGACCGGGGATATGATCCAGGTGCCAAATCCCTGAGGTAGCAGCAGACCTCCTCGTCCGGTGGGATCGGCACGCAGGGGTAGTCGGCCATGGTGGCCGTCCACCAGTCGGACCATTCGGCGCTGCTGTGGCGCAGATAGTCAAACGCGGAGCGTGACCAGAGCGAAAGCTTGGTTTGGGCTGCCGGAGCCGCGGCGCCGGGAGCGCCGCCAGGCAATTGGGGCATCGGCGCCCACGCGCCATAGAGCAGCTGCACGCCCGGCTCGTTGTTGCCCGGCCCCCTCCGGGCGACGGCGGCCCAAGTGGCGGAGACGGGTTGCCAGCGGTCGAGCACCACTTCGCGGATCGCAGTGCGGATGCGCACGGGGCCCTCGTTGCGGGCAGGATCGCCGATCCACTCCCAGCCCGGGTCGGGGTGCGCGTCCGGGAAGACAGGCTGAGGATTGATGCCGACTAGCGCGTCGTCGTTGACGTTGCGGCCGAAGCTGATCTGTGGACGCGCATCGAGCGGGATCACCGGCGCGTTTGGTGGCGGGGGGGCGGCGGCGACCGTGGCAGGCGATTGGTCGGGATCGCCCAGGAAGCCGTCGTTGTCCGGATCGTAGTTGGGAGCCAGCAGGGCCGGCGCGACGGTGCGTGGCAGCGGCCATGTCGTCGTGACCTTGTTGTGCCCGATCGCCACGTCCTTGAGTGGCATTGGCAGCGGCGGCCTAACCGGCTCGGGCCCCCACTGGAGCGTAATGCTCACGTCGAAATCGGGTAGCGGCCACGGCAGGCCGAGATGTGCTGACACATCCATCTTGATGAGGAAAGGATCGAACACCTCGGACGCGGCACGCGCGTCCGCGCTGATGTCAAAGCCAAAGCCAAACACGCGCAATTCGGCCCGGCCGTGCAACCACAGGTCCCCGTGGAAATGCGGCGGCTTGAAGGGGAGGCCGGCGTTGCCTTCGATCCACGCCTCCAGCGAGGCGCGTACCGGACCAAACGTCCAGTGGCCGTCATAGCCCACGAAGGCGCCCGTTCCAAGCTGGTGCGCGTCCAGCATCAGGTAGGCGTTGGATTCAAACAGCTTGAAGATCTCGGCCCGGATACGGCGCTCGCGTGGGTCGCGCTCGCCAAGGTACAGGTGCCAAGCCATAGGATCATGGAAGCTGAAAAAGGCCTCCATGCCGCCGCTAATCTCGATCAGCTCGGCGGCGTCGGCGAACTTGTAGTCGATATCCAGGCCGACCAGGAATGTGCCTTCGCGTCCGTCGATCACTGCCAGGGCGCGGAACAGAGGGTCGTCCGAGAGCGCGGAGCGTTCCTTGAGCAGGTTGGCCTTTCCCTCGATCATTAGGATCGGTCCAGGGAAGACAATCGCCAGCAGCATTCGGCCCGCGAAGGTGAAGCCGTTGTCGGGCAGCGTGCCGAGGGTGACTCCGGCACCCAGGCCCAGACTGCCGGCTTGGTTGCGCCACTTGACGAGATCGGTGACGCCCACCTGCGGTTTCTTGTACCATCCCTCGCCCGGGGCGACGCCATACCAAGGCTCGTCCGGCGCCTTGTCCGGCTCCATCTCGAGCGCGAAGAGGCCGGCGATTCCGTAGAGGCCGAGGCCCGTAGTCCAGAGAGGGATGCCGACCGGCAGTTCCGCGCCCAGATAGATGGCGAAGAAGCTGCGGCCGCCGGCGGTTCCGACCACCAACTGCCCATCGATCTCCATGTCCAACGTGGTGAGCTGTAGCTTGATCGCGCCGTCGAAGCGCCGCACTCCGCCCGGTAGGTCCCGCATCGAGACCTCTCCTTGGAAGCGCAGTACGTCTGGCACCACGAACTCCACGCCCACGCCGTTGAGCGTGAGCGCGGGAGGCCGGCCGTCGTCGTACCAGGAGACGCGGAGACCTTCAACGCTCGCCCCCGCGCTCATGCCGTCGACGAGCTTAAGGGCGCCGCTGAAGCCCAACCAGCGGGCGCCGTCGTCCGTGCTGCCGAAGCCCAGCCGCGTGATCTCGAAGCCGAAGCCCGCGAGGTTGAGATGATAGCCGTCCCGCAGGTCGAGCCAGCCGCCGTCGATGTGGACATGGCCGTCACTGTCGATCGACAACTCTCGCACCTCCACCTGCGGCCAGTCGAGCCCGCCGAGCAGCGGACGCACCCCGCCGCTCAGGCGCACCACGAAACGCCCCTTGTCGACCGCGAAGCCAAGGCTGTCGACCGAAAGCTCTATGATGCCTGGTTTCGTGAGCGTCACCAGCCCGTTGCCGCCGCCCAGCGCCACCGCGAAGCTGCCGTCCAGCCCCAGCGCGATTGAGATATCCACGGGCGCATCGAAGAAGGGCAGGGCTAGCGTGCCGCGGATGTCCGATCCCGTGAGGGCATTCTGGGTGAAGGCGAGTCCGGCGTGTACCAGGGTCACGTCCATTCCGAACAGGGAGGTGGACAGCGCCGGCGCGAAATCCACCGCCACGCTGCCGGAGAAGCCGCCGTTGCCGATGAAAGCATCGTCCATGGAGAGCGTGCCCACGCTGCCGGAGAGGCCGGCCGGCAGGTGCACGGCCCCATGTGCGATATGGACGCCCTTCCATCCGGCGGGCTTGCCGGGGGGCGGAGCCGTGCTGTCGAGGAAGATGCCGATGTCCTGCGCCTCGATGGCGATGCCGCTGTCGCCGATCATCACCGGCGGTAGGTCGATCGAAAAGCCGGCCTGCACGCTGATGTTGCCGTCGAAATCGAACGTCAACGTGACGTCGGCGAGCTGGATGTCGACGAACGGCCTGGTCGGATCGACCTCCCACACCTCGACCCCGTTTGAATCCGGTGCGCCCTTCCGCGCGGCGCGCAGCAGGTCCCCGTGCAGCCGGAGCGCAACCGGCACCGACACGAGGGAAATGGACGGCATGGGCGCGGATTGGAACTTCAGCATGAAGCTCGTGGCAGTGCCCGATGGCGCGATCACGAGCTTCACCGCGTCGAGACCGGGCACGCCGAGCTCGACGCTCGTCTCGAACAGCAGTCCTGTGGCGACGGTGATGTCAGGATTTGTCTGGACGTTCAGCGGCTCCATCCAGACATGCTCGAAAGCCTCGACTTTCGGCAGCTCGACGATCGATGCCGGCCAGAGGCTCTCCAGATATTGCTGGACGGGGATGAAGATCTGCTCGGTCACGTCAATATTCCAGACGCGAATCGCCGTCGACCTGGTCGTACAGGACGTCCGGCAGGGGCGAGAGGTCGAGCGCGGGCCACTGGTCGGGATCGGCGCCGATCTCGAAGGGCACGCGGCGGCGCTTGAACACGGACTGGAGCGCGGCGGGCGCCGCGCCTGCGCCGCCCCAGTTCAGGTCCCAGATCTTGAGCGCAGCGTCGATGTCATTGAGCACGGCGCGGTCCGCAACCGCATGCAGGCCGCAATATTCGCCCCACAGCTGCCGGCGATAGGTGACGGCGGCGTTGGACGGCCCCGGATTGTCGTCGATCACGCCGACCGACACCTCGCCGTCCATGTAGAGCGAGCGACGGAAGGCGTTGGCGGACCCGACGATCAGAAATTCGTCGTCGATGATCCACGACTTGCTGTGCATCACCACATTGTCGACGCGCGCGTAGAAGGCCACCTGCCCGTCCATGTTGACACCGGCGCTGCCCAGATGGTGGTTGATGGCGTTGGTTAGATAGTGGACCGCGCCCGGCCCGTCGGCCGGATCGGCGCGCTGCACCATGATGAGCTTGAGATGGGGCCGTGCCGCCAGCCGGTCGCGCAGCCATTCCATGATGGGCGCGCCCCAGAAGCCTTGGTCCTCAACGTAGATATAGTTTTCGGCGTTGCCGATCGCCTTCTCGAGCGAGGCCTTGAAGGCGAAGATACCGTTGGGCGCGGCCTTCCAGGGATCTCGGCGAAAGCCGGAAACGAGGCGCTTGAAGCAGCCCACAGGCACTCGGTCGGTGCTGCCGAAGGCGAAGTTCATCTGCGGCACGGTACGCAGTATCTGGACCGAGGCCGTGCCGCCGCCGGGTGCCGCAAAGGGCGGCGAGTTCGGGATAGCGGGCGTGCCCTCCACGTAATTATCGATACGCTTGCCGCCGATGCGGAACGTCTCCTGCTTGCAGGAGATGAGCTCGTTCCAGATCGTGCGATAGGCGCCGTAGGCTCCCATCGCGCCGGGGCCATCGATGCGGATGCCGGCATCGTGCCACCCGCCCGTAGCCGCATGAGGATGGGTGTCGATATCAACGCGGCTGAGGTCGAAGTCGAGGCCCGAGACATAGGCGCGGCCGCCGTTCGCATCGCCGCACACCACCATCTTGGCGTGGATCGCGCCCAGCGGATGGGCCAGAGTGTTGAGGCAGGCCTTGTTGGCGAGGCCCGGCTTCTGGCGCAGCGCGTCGATGCTGAGCGCACCCTGCGCATTGTTGGAGTAGATGTCGGCCTGTCGGTCGGCCGCATCCTGATAGGAGAGGAGCAGCGGTGAGACCCAGACGAGCGCACGCACGTCCGTCCCGTTCGCGGCCATCTCCGCCAGTTCGTCGATGAAGGGCGGGAAGACCGCGCCGCTGCCGTCGTCGAGCCTGAAGGCGAAGGATGGCTTGACGAGCGCTGTGTTCCAGCTGGTGAAGCCGCTCCCGGCCTTGACCTCCCCGCCCTGACCATCCAATAGGGTCAGCAGCCAGTTGCTGAAATAGAAGAACTTGCCCGAGCCGCCGGGGGCCTTCAGCGCATCCACCTCCGTGCGCAGCGCGCCGAAATAGGCGCCGCCGTCGGGCAAGGTCTTCACAATATTGCCCGAGGATTCGAAGGGAAAGCCTGCGTCATTTGGCGCTAGGTCGGCGGGTGCGGCGAAATACTTGGCTCTCAGCGCGTCGATACCAGGCATGGTCCTTGCTTCCCGCTAAAGATGGTTGAGCGGCACCGTCGGCCCGACGACCAGCGCACCAGTATATTTCCTGACCCTGAGCCGCAGCCGCCACGACAGCGATGGATCGAGCGCGATCGCCTCGTCGTACGCGCCCGGCGGTCGCCAGTCGCCCACCGGATCCCATTGCAGGCTGCCCGCCACGCGCCGTTCCAGCCGCGCCTCGTCGATCGCGGACCAGCTCACCTGCGCTTGGGCGGGCGGGACTGCCGCGGTCCAGGCGGCGGTGAGCGGCGGGACGACAGGCAATGCCTCGTCGAACGCGCGGGCGCAGGCGATTCGTGAGTCCGCACTCTCATTGTCCGCGACGTCGACGGCCGTAATCGCATACCAGCGGTTGACGAGCCCCGGCAGGTCCTCGTGCGCCCAGTTCAGGCTAGCCGGGCGCGCCGACGGATCGCCCGCGCCGACAGCAATCGTCGCGAGCAGCCTCATAGCGCGATGGTCACGCGACGCGGCCGGATCGTCGGTGCCGTAGACGCGATAGGCGGCGAGGTCCTGTTCTCGGTTGGAGGCCCAAGCCAGCTCGATCCGCCGCTCGCCACCCACGGCTCTGGTTAGCACTGGCGCACGGGGTGGCACGACGTTGGGCAGCCAGATCGGCGGCCCAGAGAGCGAGGGCGCGGATCTGTTGTGCGCCCCATCGACATAGACGGCGCGATAGAAATAGCGGTTGGTGCCGCGACCATCCAGAGTGTCGAGGTAGCGGCGCAACGCAGGATCGATCGGAAAATCCGGTGGGTTATCGGGCCCGACGTGATTGGCGGTCGCCGGATCGCCCGGGTCGAGCGGCTGCACCGTCACTTGGACGAAGGCCTCCTCATTGCCGGGCAGGCCCGCCAGCACTCGCAACGCGTCGTTGGAGAGCGCGCGATAGGCCGTCGCCGCAGCACGGTCGCCCAAGCCGTTCAGCGCGTTGAGCTCGTCCGCGACTTGGCCGCGCTTTGTCGCGTCCCAGCGGGGTTCCACCGTCTGGTCGGGGAAGATGCCGGCCGTGTCAGGGGCAAGCGGGGGGCGCGGGCGATGCCGGCGGTCGGCTGCGAACAGGGAATTGTCCATCGCCCGCAGGACATGCGCCTTCAGATGTGGCTGTGGCACCCATCGGTACGTGTAGAAGGATTGGCCGTGATAGTCGGCCGCGGTGGCGAACACCTTCTCCGCATCGGCCGGCGGCACCGGCGGCCGAGGTGCCTGGCGCAGAACGCGGAAGATCTTTGCGGGCACGCCAAAGCGCCCTTCATTGCCTGCGCGATTGCCGAACGGGCTCGCGGCCCACCTGACGTCGTCCGGGCTGTGCGGCGCGCCGTCGGCCGCCGAGACACCCACGTGCGCATAGCTGATGGGATCGGCCACGCTGGGCGCCAGCGGCACCCCATCGGCGAACACCTGCGGGTTCTGCACGGGCAGGAACAGGCGATAGAGCCGGTCTCCGTTGGGTGCGACGCTGGTCACCTGCTCATATGCTACGACATGGACGCGCTGCTGCCAGTTGGCAGCAGCACCCGCATCGGGGAGCGGTGCGGAGCCGCCCGGATTGAAATAGATGCGGAACTCGCGCGTGTCGGGAGCCTGACGGATCTGGGAGACCGTCCAGCGCCAAGTCACGCGCAGCCCCACCAGCGTGTCGCGAACCGCCCGCGGCAAGCCCGTGCGCCACGCCGTATAGGATGCATCGGCCACGAGATAAGGGTCGGCCGGATCGAGCGCCGCCGCCTCCACACCTGCTGGGGGTGGGGGCGGGGTCTTGTCGAGGATGCGTATGGCCTCGCTATGGATCGCACGGTCGCCGGGCGGCTGCTGGTAATACCAGGGCAGCGGGTCGGGCGGGGGCGCCCACTGATGCCAAGGCGTGCGCGGCGACGGGCTGCTGATTCGCCCGAAGATGTCCATCCCGCTGACCCGATAGGCGTACCAGCCTTCGCCTGCGATCGCGTCGATCCGGTGCATGGCGAGATCGGGCCAGTCGGCCGGCCGCTGCGGCGTGGCGAAGGCGTCGAGGATCGGCGTGCCTACCAAGATGGGCGCATGATCGGTCAGCCAATCCCCCAGCGCCGGATCGGCGGCAGGCGCGTCGGCGTCGCCCAGCGCCTCGCGCCAGAGGTGATACATGACCGGGCTCTGCGGCAGCAACGGGCCGGACGGATCGGTCGGCACCGTCCAGTGCAGGCCCACGAGGCCGACCACCACCGGCGGCGCGTCCGGCGAGCCGAGCGCGGAAAACGACCCGCTCGCCGGCAGGCTATAGGCGCGAGGGTCATCCGGCGGTGCTAGCGGCGGGACGGGCCCGACCTGCTTGTTCGGCAGGATGTAGCCCTCATAGCCCGCCGTGCCGGCGATCCACTGTCCGAGCGCCGCGTGTGCATCGCC
Organism: Paraburkholderia sp. 22098; assembly: GCF_052045935.1. Classification (NCBI taxonomy): domain Bacteria; kingdom Pseudomonadati; phylum Pseudomonadota; class Betaproteobacteria; order Burkholderiales; family Burkholderiaceae; genus Paraburkholderia; species Paraburkholderia sp. 22098. The sequence goes on from NZ_JBQEPV010000001.1 coordinate 612,752, forward strand.
ATGCGCCACGCCGCTCCAATCGCCGATCACCAGATAATCGAAGCGTTCCCCGGCATGCAGCGCGCGATCGATGAAGTAAAGCCCCAGCATCTGCGCCGCCGCGGGATTAAGCGAGGCGAGCAGCACGAGATCAAGCGGGTGCATCGCAGTGAGCTCGGGCGGCTCCGGACTTCCTGGCGGCGGCGCGTCCGCCGCTAGGTCCTGCGCGCGCGACGGATCGGCCATGCCGGGGCCGACGGGGCCGCCCTGCACCAGACGAACCAAGCAGTCGTGCAGATCGGTGAACGGCTGACCTGCGCTTTCGGCTGGGTTGCCATAGTGGATCCGGGGCAGAGCGACGTTCTCACTGGCGTCGCGATCGATGGCCGCTTTGCCCGAAGCCGGATAGTCCGGATGGAAAACGGGCAGGGCCAGCGGCTGCGGGCAATCCGGCAGAGGCTGCCATCCAGAACGCCGGTCGGCGACAGGCACGACGTAGCAGAGGTCGACCAACGCCGCTTCGGGCAGGTGCGCGCCGTCGGCGGGCAGGAACTGGACCCGATCGATCTGATCCGCCTCAAGCGTAACGTCGACGACCTCGCCTCGCTTCCCCGTCGCGAGTGCGCTCGCCACTGGCATTGGTCCGCGCTGCGCCACGACCTTCAGGCTGACGGCCTCCCCGTTCTGGCCGCTGCGACAGACTTGGAGCAGGGCCATGGCGCCGCGGCCCCTCTCCAGCACCACGCGGACGATCGGCCGGTCGCTGGCGAGCACCAGTTCCACCGTGCCCACATCGCGCCGCCCGAGCGCGGCCGACGCCACCACCGCGCCGTCGGTGGCATACGCGGTGGCCTTGGCGCCTCCGGCCTCGGCCGCAACCAGCAGCCGCGCCTCGGTCACGGGATCATCGAAATGCACCACCGCAGCTCGCGTCACGCGGAGGCCGCCCTGCACGACGCCATTTTCCAGGCGCAGCGCGGGAAAGATCAGCGAAGGGTGCTGCGGCGTAAAGTCGATCTCCAGCACGAGACCCTGCAGGCGTAGCGGATTGGCGGCTGGCGCCCGCAGGACGGGACGGAAATCAACGCACTCACGTTGCCGACGGATGCCGATACGGACCTGCGTCTCTGTGGCCGCCTTCCCTTGCGGCAGCGTCATCTGCAGCCGTCCGCGTCCACCACCGAGATCGATCTCGGAGAGCCCTGGCTCGGGGAATTCGTCCGTGGCGCGCAGGGGGAGATCGCTGGAAAGGGTGCCCGCGGGAAGCGTGAGCACCGTCGCGTTTCCGTCGCGCGGCGCCTCGCCCAGAAAACGCGAAAGGCAGGTCCGTTCACCCTCGCGCGATGACGGCCGGCGGAAAAGATAGAAGCCCCACCAAGGAAAACCCAGCTCGCGTTCGAAAGCCCAGCGCAAATGCATGCCCGTCGCGAGCGGCGGCTGTACGTGGAGCATGGGCGTGCCATCCTCAACGCCGAGACTCATCATAGCTACGCGCTCAGGTCCCATCGGCAACCTTCTCGAAGAACGGTCGTGTCAAGCTAGGTTAGGAGATGTGTGACGAAACCTTTCATAGTGATTTCACCGATGAAAATCGCGTTCTTCAGTGGGACGGCGCACAGACAAGTTTGGTTGACGATGAGGCGCATGATGAAGTCTGAGACCGCGCAATGTAGGCAGGAGTCGCCAACAATGGCCGTTCCTAGCAGGCTTAAAGTGGGGGCTACCATTGAATCGGACGCGCGAGGGTGAAAGTATTTATCAAGTCAAGCTGACCGCCATCCGATTATCTGTTTCCTAGTCGATCATTCGTCGTTTTATCGTTCAGTCCGTTAGTACGCTAGAGGGTCGCCACGAGGTTACGGATGACCGTTTGAAGTTTAGAAGCCACCATTGCAGGGATGGGGCATCCATTGGCCGGATCGGGTCGTCTACGGAACTTCAGCATGGGCGGGCTGGCGCTGGTCAGGTCGCCCGCCGACTTCCGAGACCGGCATGACCGCCATTCTCAAGTCCGTGGCGTGGACATGATGCGACCGCTCCGCTTCGTTAGCGAGCGCGAGGGCAGCAATGATCCGCATGGCGGCAGCGGGCCGCGCTGACGTTTCACGCAAGAACCCAATAATCGGCTACAGGTCCATTCTGTCGTTCGCCCATCGATGACCTTGATGTCAGCAAACGCATCGTGCAGGTCCGCGCGGCGCCCTGGAAGAACGATCGCTAAGCCGCGATAAAGGCCCGTCACGAATCGTCACCGCGCCTCGCCGCAAGAAACGCCGTCTGTCTGGCTTCCCGTTCAGCCGCGAACGCTGAACTGACGGTTGAATTGACGTCGTCGAAGGAGAAAGGCTTTCCGGTCGCAGGAGGACGCCACGCGGCGTCGATCACTTTCCCGGTTCGCTTATGGACCATATGGACCGCGGGCTCTTCGTCCGCACCACGTCCCCATTTCATATCCCAGGCCCGTAGCAGGAGCAGCACCCCATCGAGGTCCTTCCCCTTTTCCGTTGTATGGTACTCAAACCGGGGTGGGCGGTCGCTGTATGGCCGTCGCTCAACGACACCATCTTTCTCGAGACGCTTCAGCCGGGTTGACAAGAGGAAGGATGACATGCCGGTTTGCGCCTGAATTTCGTCGAACCGGCGCGTGCCCATCGCCAGCTCACGAAGAATCAGCAGCGTCCAACGATCTCCCACAACGGCGAGCGATCGCGCGATTGGGCAAACGCTGTCGCATACTTCGTCCCAACTCATTGCTGCCCCCTAGATCGACCGCATGAATCTGCTTGCCCGCGCATGTCACGGCGAAGGCAACGACTGTTTCAAGCTACATTTGCTCCATTATATGTCCCTTCATAATGAAGCTATGCGGCTCAGTCCGATCTGGGGTTCCGGTGTGCCGACCGTGAGAAGTGGGTCAGAAGCGGGCGCGGATCCGGTCCGACGTGGTTCACGGATGGCCGGCAATGGTTCGACTCGTCGGGTCACGGCGCCGGCCGCAACCTCGACAGCAGTTCTTCGGTCGTCAGAATGGCGTGAGCGTACATCGGTCCGTTCGTCTCGGCAGCCACCATTCCTTCATGGCTGAATGCCGCCGTTGCGTCCTTTACAAGTGTCACGTGATAGCCCAGTTCCATGCCGAAACGACCAGTAGACTCAATGCAGCTGTTCGCAATGAGACCGACCAGGATGATTTTCCGGATGCCGTGCTGCTTGAGTTGAAGATCCAGGTCGGTGTTGGCGAAGCCACTTTGCGCCCAATGTTCCTTGACGACGACATCGCCTTCCTGCGGACCGAACTCGGGATGAAACTCGCCACCCCAACTCCCCGCTTCAAACGCCTTCGTCGGCAATCCCGCCTTCTGGAACATGTTGATGTGCTGCCAATGATCGAAGTCGCCCGGGCACGAACGATGATGCGGAACAATGAACACCTGGATTCCCAGCGAACGCACACGCGGAATAATGAGCCGAAGATTGTCGAACATATGCGACGCGTCGGCCGTCTCCTTGATTGCGTTGAAAAGCTTTCCGCCCTCGCTCATGAAATCATTGTAGGGATCTACGATCAGCAATGCTGTCTGGTCGTGTTCGTAACTGGATGCGGACATGGCAACTCCTTTAGGGCGAATGTGAAACGACGGGGCGGCGGGCTTTCACTGACCGGATTGGCGCACTGACGCGAGGAATTCCTCAACGGTGAGCACCTCGTGCCCAAAAGTTGGATATGAAATCTCGACCGCCAGGTTGTGCGCCTCGGGGGTAAATTCCGCGACGGCATCCTTCAGGAACGTAAGATGGTAGCCAGCCTCGGTCGCATGTCGGCCCGTCCCTTCGACGCAGGTATGCGACGTCAAACCCGCCAGGATTACTTTTTCTATGCCGCGCTTTTTCAGTTGTGCATCGAGGTCCGTTCCCATGAACGCGTTGAATGTGCGATGGCGCCCGACGACGATGTCGCCGTCATGAGGACGCAACGGTTCATAGAAGTCGGAACCATATTCGCCCTCCCAAAAGATGTGATTCTGCATTGCCCCTTGCATTCGCATTGGGACGTACTTCACATCATCAAAACTGTGCTCGTGCAGGCCATGTGGCGCATAGAAGATCGGAAGAGAAGCGGCTCGTGCTCCCGCTAAAAGACGTACCAGATTTTCGATCAAGCCTACTTTTTCGATCTGGTCCCGAATCAGGCTGTTGATCTTCCCGTCCTCGGCAAGAAAATCGTTCAGCACATCGACTAGAACGAGTGCGGACACATCGGTCGGGTAGGTTCGGATTGCCATAAAAAGCTCCTTCTTGCGGTTGAGGGTGCGCTCGACGATGAAGAACGCTCTTTGGGAGCCGCGGCCTTTCCCGTGTCACGATCAGACGGGTGATCTCCCGGACGTTGAGCCCTTCAACGTTCCAGTCATCGGCAGATCCGTAAGGCGCATGTTACTTCAAAAATTGAAGTAACAAAAAAAATAGTCGACTGGGCTTTCGTTCCGAAGCATGCTGGCGCAAGCGCGCCGACCGGTAGGAAATGTAGGAGGCGCCCCAAGGGTCCGACCGGGTTTTCATGCGCTTGCGCGCGGCAGTGCGTAGGGAAAATCTCCCTTGTGGCCGTTGTAGGACTGAAAGCGGCCATAACGTCAGCGAGAGCCTCAGTGGCAGAAACGGGTCGGGTGCCGACTTTCGCCCCTGCATGGTGGAGCAGCCTTCGCCGGATCTGACGTTGTCTATCCGATGACGGCCGGACTCATACACCCAAAGGTACCTTGCGCCGGCAATCTCGGTGTTGAGCGGGAACTGCTTTTCAACTGGATGGCATCGAACGCCCGCTCTGGAGAATCGCACTGCTCTCGTCTCGTCGTGAACAACAGTCGTTTCTGAGACAGTCGTTCAGCGTTGTTGGGCGTGCAGGCAGTCTAGTCGCGCGTGCCCTGATCGGCGCGCTGCCAGGCCTCCAGGAATTCCCGGACTTCAGGACTCGCGCCTGCGGCGGCAACGGATTCGACGCGCATCCGGAACGCATCCAAGTCCATCAATCTGGCCATGCTCGTGGGTCTGACGCTTGTCACGCGCTTCGCGACGACGTCGCCCATCCCTCCAAAGCCCATGCCCTGGGACCAGCCGTACGAGGTGAACGCCCTGGCGAGTTGTCGGACGCCCATATCGCTCGCGAACGCTGCAGATGTCCATGCTCGAACGGCGGCACCGTCGTCGGTAGTCAGGTCTAGCCACCAATGCAAGAGAAAGGACAGATCTCGGTGCGCGAGCAGGGTGCCATCCGCTGCTGCCGCTTCGATTCGCGAACGCAAGAGGGAGCGCAGATGCTCCGCGTCTGCTTCAGTGGTCAGGCAATTCTCCGGGGGCTCTCGTTGCGCGTCTTCGCTTGGGTGATAGTCGGTCCACGCAGAACGTGTGAAGTCGGCAAGCCAACCCAGCGAGGCCGTATCGCAGGCCCGCCGGAGGATTGCGGAGCGTTCTTCGAGCGACGTGCGCTCTTTCGTTAAGGCTCGAAGCAGCCAGTGCAGACGCAGTTCGTTGTTGCGCATGCCGAAACCTTTTGCGGCATCAGCTTCGACGTTGATTTCGTCGGCGATCTCGAATAACGCCGTCAGGAGCGCTTCAACTTTGCCACGGTCGACGCGCTCAGCATGCGTTGTCAACTCGCCCAGCCATACGGCCGCCTTGGTGCCGCCCGAACGCCGGGCCACGGTTACGGCGTGGCGAAACGTGGTCTTCACGTACCCCATGTCATCGGCGCGTGCCAGGAACACGTCAAGCTCGGTGCTCGTGAGCACGTCGTCGCCGATCGAGAAGCGGAAGTACGAGTCGAAATGGTCGGGGGAACACACACGGCGGCTCATTGCCCACTGCCTTGCGAACCCCTCACCGTAACCCATATTTGCCCAGGCGGACTCCAGTGCCGGAAAAAGCCGCATCAGCAGTCGTCGCACCGGGTCGTTCTCGGGCGGTGACGCAGGGCCGAAGAACAGCTCGTTGAAGTGCTGCGCTGCCGATCTGCGTTCGCGATCCTCACCGGTTCCACTGCCGCTCAGTTGTTCCTTGTTCTGCCGAATGACGCGATATATCGTGGGATGCAACAGCCGAAGCATCTCCAGCGCGAGGAAATCGGCGCGATCCACTTCGCCGGCTACGGCCGGCCATGACACGCTCAGCGAATTGGTAAAGCGTATGACATCGCGCGGAGTTCGCATCTTCGGCGAGATACTTTCGTAGAAGATGTTCATGAAGCGGACCATGTCCACCTCTGCGGGGGCGCCGCAAATCGATTCGATCAGCGACAGCAGATGTTGCTGAACATCGAGCGCCGACGGATCGGGTATCTCGAATGCAGCCTGCACGATCTTTTCAAGGTAGTGAGGGCCTTCCGAAGGGTAGCGGTCGCTGACGATCTTCTCGGCAAGCGGGCGGTCATAAACCAGCAGGTAAATGACGTTCGGCAAACGCCCGACGGACTTGACCAGCCGGAAGATCAGCAAGGCCTCGTCAGGTGAAAGCCGGTCGATGTCGTCGATGACGATGAGAAACCGCTTCTTCTGTTCTCGCAAGGCCTTCGACAGCTCGGCGTGAAGTGCCTCGACACTTTCGTCTTGCTCGATGAGCCCTGCGAGCCACTCCATGCCCTTCTCAGCGATGCCCCCGGCAATCACTGCGCCTGCGGCTTCGGCGACTTTCCCGACGAGCGCGCCAGCACGAAGCAGTCGCGCTCCGAGCTTTGGAAGCTTTTTCCTGACCTTGTCGCCGAGACTCGGACCAAGGCCAGCGTACAGCTCCCGGAAGAAGGCGAGTGCAAGTGCATCTTCGCCTCTGAACCACCAGCACGCAAAGTCGATGATGACAAGCTCCTGGGCTGTCACTGCTTCGGCCAGATGATGCTTGCATAGATTGACCGCGCTGCTCTTGCCAGAACCCCACGGTCCATTGAGACCGATCACCGTTCCTTGGGGCGACTGCATCTTGCGAACACTCGCGGCCAGGGCGCAGGCAAAAGGATCAACACCGAAGCGATCTTCGCCCGGTTTTTCGATCGGGTGGTCGTTGTAAAGCGGCTGTTCGGCCATTGGCGACTCTGAGTTCGGGACGCGGTAGCTGGCCATATTAGCAGTGCCTTGCCCCGGTGACCGCGCCGTGCCGCGTAGTCGTCTCTCTGGCGCGAGGACCGCTGCGGTTTGGGATCATCCCCGGCGCAGCCTTGTCCATCAACGCTCGGGCCGGTTCACATCTCATACCCTGTTTGCAATCAAACCGCGTTTTTTCTGCGTCCGAGCGTTTCTAAACTCGCGTCATCGAAGCCAAACATTCTCAAAGGAGTCTTTCGATGACTATCACCCAAGTTCAACGCTCGGCAGTCTTGCGTCTCAAGAAGGTTACGGAAAAGACGGGGCTCTCGCGCAGCTCCATCTATTACAAGATCAACCCCGCGAGCAAGTATTTCGACGCGAGCTTCCCGAAGCCGATCCGTCTTGGCGCAGGCTCGATCGGCTGGCTCGAATCAGACCTCGATGCGTGGCTCACGAGCCGTCCGCTGGTCGGCGCGGCATAGGCAGCGTGAGAAATCCCGAAGTGAACCCTACGCAAACAGAGGCCAACCAAATGAACGCCGATAAGCGCTATATCTCCGAAGAGGGCGAATACCGCCATGCTCCTCAACGCTCCCGTCTCAAGCTGCGTGTGCACGAGATGATCCACTGGCTCTGTGCGCTTCGCGTGCTCGCTGTGCTGGGGGCAACGGCGGCGACGGCCGTGTCGCTCGGCATCGCGACCTACGCCGGCTGGCTGCGCGGTGGCCTGCCCGTCGAACGCGCGATGAACATCGCGCTCGGCGCAGTGGCCGTGCTCTACGTGCACCTGCTGCCTGTCGGCTGGCGCAGCCTGCGGGTACCTGCGCGCGTCTGTGCCTGCGTACTCTGGGGCATCGCACTGGTTGTCGTGCTCTACGCCCAGCTCACGTGCTTCATGGTGTCGCAGCGGCACGCGGGCGAGAAGCGGGCGGCATTGGCTCCGGTCATCGTCACGCCAGCAAGCCCGGTGCGCCCGCCTGGCCGCACGCTCACCGATATCGCGCGAGACGTCGCGCAGGTGAGCGCCGATCTGGCGCGTGCCGACGCGCGTCGCTGCATCGGGGACTGCCCGAGCCTCAAAGTGCGTCAGACGAGCCTCGCTGCCCAACTGGTCGCACTCAGGACTGAGGCGGACGAGGCAAAGCGTCGCGAAGCCGAACAGGACCGGCTGCACGACCAGGCCGATCGCAATGAAGCGATGCGCGCCATGCTAAGTGCCGACCCGGTCGCCTCGCAGGTTGCGCCCTGGCTTGGCACGACCGAAGGCGGTCTTGATCTGCTGATGGCGTTCGCATGTGCGGTCGTGCTCGAAGGCGCAGCCATCATTGGCTGGTTGATGGTGTCGGTCGCACCGGGTCGTGTCGCGAGTCGCGCACCGGTCGCGTCCGACCGGGCGGCGCTCGCGCCGGAGCCCGAAGCTGTCGCGCCGACTAACGGTATCCCGGCTTCCGATAGCCCGGGGCGGACCAACGAATGCCCGCCGGTCGCGTCGACGGTTGCCCCAGTGAGTGAAGCGTATGGCGAGAGCAGCGCTGTCGTCTCTGAAGACGACCAGTTGCTCGAGAAGATCCGTGACGCGGTCGTGACCGGACATCTGAAGCCCACGCAGGACGCAATCCGCAAGTTTCTGCGTTGCGGACAGCCAAAGGCGGGCAACCTGAACCGGCTGTATCTCGCCCGTTTCGGTACGACATAGGACCAGGTGCAAGCATGAAGACTGTCATTCAATGGGAGGGCAAGGCGTGCCGATAGTCGAATACTCGAATGGTCAATACGGCTACGAGCCACCAGGCCCGCAAGGCGTCTACCCGGCGCGTGTGCTGCCGTCGCTGATAGGCGACGCGGTGCTGGAGGTGAGCACGGGTCTCAACGTGTCGGTACAGCTCGCCGCTCACGCCGCACTGGCGACCGTTTCACTGGTCGGTCAGCACTTCGTCAATGTTCAGTGCCCGAACTTTCCTCCGGCACCATGCGCGCTCTTCCTGCTGGCCGTCAGTAATTCCAGCGGCGGTAAGTCACTGGTCGAGCAGCGCTTTCTGCGTGCCGTCACTGCGCTCGAACTCAAGCTGAAGGAAGCGGCGGCGGACAACATGCCGGACTTCCAGGCAAGAATGAAGATCTGGCGTGACGATGAGCGTCGGCTGTCAAAGGCATATCTTGACGCGAGCCTGGGTACGGAGGCCTCACGCGTCATTCAGGAGCAGCGCCTCCTGCATGAAAAGAACAAGCCGGTGCCGCCTTCGCAGCGTGAGTTGCGCTTCGCTGACTTGTCGCCGCAGGGGCTGCGAGACATGCTGGTCGCCCACAGTGCCGTCGGCATCCTGTCGCCGGAAGCCGGGCCCGTGATGAACGGGCCGACGTTCAGCATGCCCGCCTTGCTGAGTGGCTACTGGAGCGGCGAGGACAGACCGGTTGCGCTGGTCAGTGGCAACCGCCGGCCTACGAGTCCACGGTTGACCGTCTCCGTCGTGCTCCAGCAGGAACGTTTCCTGGCGTATATGAAGAATCGTGGCGAAGAAGCGTTCGGCACGGGGCTGCTGGCGCGCTTTCTGCCGGCTTTTCCCGTGAGCTTCGACTGTCCGGGTCGGCAAACCGCTGTTGAAGATGCGCCGGAACCGAAGCTCGACCGGTTCAACGCGCGTGTCGCGGACATCCTGACTCAGCCCGTTCCAGCGCCGCAGGAGCGCCAGAACCTGCAACTGTCAGAAGGCGCCCGCTACTACTGGAAGCTGTTCACGGAGGCGGTCAATACCCATCTCATCTGTGGCCCGGACTCTGACAACGTCAAGTCGTTTTTCCGGAAGCTCGGCGAGCACGCCGCGCGTCTGGCTGCACTGTTTCACTACTTCGACGGGCAGCCGGGCGATGTGTCGCCGGAAGCGATGGCGCGCGCGATTGTGCTGTGCGAGTGGTATGTGGACGAGTTCATGCGGATGTTTACGCGCTTCGCGCCGTCGGAGCAGCAACAGCACAGCGAGGCCGCGCAAAAGCTGCTGGAATGGCTTCAGGATGCATACGCGAATGCATGGAAATACTCGAAGCTCACGCGTGGGCGCTATTCAGAGCGTGATCTGAATAATTACTCGCCGATCCGGAGCGATCCTCAACTGCTGAGCGCCGCCATTAATCGGCTTCTGTATCGAGGGGAGATTGCAACGCGACCCGGTAAAAAAGGCGGGCGTATTATTTTCTATCCGGCGTATATGGCAAACAATTTTCATCAACCGAACTTCCAAACTCAACGCGCAATGCAGGGCGTGAATCCGGGCTATATTGCACCGTCGTGCATGCCGCCGGGTTGGTCGGGTGCGCAGTTTAATGGGCAGAATTACCCGGCACCCGGGCCGCGTTCAGTCTTTGATATGACACGAACGCCCATTCCACCCCAGTTCGATGTTCCCCAGAACTACACGCCGGCAGTTTTTGATAATAATGTTTCGCCGCTAGTGGCAGAAGAGCCTGGCGAGTTTGTGCCACAGGTGCCGCCCAATGTGATGGAAATTGATACGCTAGAAATTCGCGCAATCAAGCAGCGTTTTCTGGAAAGCGCAGAAGAAGCGGGTTTGGGTCCCGTGAGTATGTCAATTCAATTAAGACAGGGTTGAATCCCAGCATTATCAAAATTAACGGCGCGTTCTGAGATGATCGGACGCGCTTTTCTTATTCCATCGTCCCATCCTCAGCTGCACATCACCGCTCGATCGTCCTACCTCACATTCCTCTAACCCCTCATCGAACCGCTAGATTGCTTAACAAGGGAAGGTAAATCTTGCCTGCTACGTTCGCTACAGTTGCTACCGTAGCAGTTGTAGCCGCGTAGTCGGCGGTACCCACATCCATTCACTGATGGCGTTTGCACCATCTAGGTGCGCTTTTGAGGGCGCGCCGTGAAGTCATGGCGGCCGGACTACCTGATTAGCGGGCTTTTTCACGATGTGACCGACGGTCCACAGTCGCATCCGGACGTAAGGTTTAACCATCAAGCTCAACCGCAAGAATGGGCAGGTAATCGGCCAGATTAATCAATGGAATTCGAGGGATAACTCAATGCCCCAATCAACGTACTGGCGGGCAATGAATAAATGATTGATTCGGGATAATTCCGTAATCTGGATTTACGTTTAAAAGCCTTGATTTGCGTGTGTTCTGTGAAAACATGTGTCGTGAATAGCGTGTAAATCACGTCGAATCACCTGATTGTCTTGTGTTGGTTTTTGGTATCTCTCTATATTAAGATAGTCTGGCATATTTCTAAGTATTTGGGAGTATGGAAAAGGAATATTGATGGGTAAAAAAGATGGTATAAGAGAATGGATGCAAAGAGGCTGTAAAGGAATGGTATCTCTGCGCATAAAGAACGAATGCTTAAGTGTTGCTAGAGACAGCGCTCATGCGTAAGTCATGAGCGCGTAGGCTGGATCAACTCGCAGCAGTGAACATGCAATAATGTGCGAAAACAAGATTCCCTGTTCCTTGGTGAAAAAATATCAGCTCCATCAATGAAATGTCCAATAACGGAGATTTCAAAATGAGCAATGCATGGGGAACCCTTGGGGAGTACGGATTCGGATCTGATGCATGGCAAGGCCATCAGGCATCGGTTGGTCCTGTCAGGTATTGGGAGATTGGAGAACACCGGTCGCTGATGCAACAGCTGGAGAGCTTTCTCGACAGCGTGCTGGAAACCGATCAGGTGCCCTTTGACATCCGTGACGAGTGGGGCCGGGAGCGTGCGGTACGCAATCCCAAAGTGCTCTCCGACTACCGGAGCCTCGCCGGCTTCGTGCAGCAGTGCGGTGACTGGATGGACCTGTATTGGCCGGGCTATGCGTATCGCGCAGACTATCAGCTCTTCTTTGACTGCTTTAGCCAGCATCCGTTTGCCCAGGTGTGCGGGTACGGTGAGCCGCGCGTGGACGACAAGGCGAGGGTGGCCAAGCTCTACAACAACTTTGTGAACGGGCTGCGTATGGAAGCGGTGCGTCGGGGTGTGAAGAAGTCGCTCTCCGGCTGGCGGTCCAACCTGGACGATCAGGAGGCGACGATCCGCCGCTATCTGACGGCACTCACTGCCCTGTATCCGGCGCTGGTGCCCATCCGCCTCGATCTGAACTACGCCGAATACGCGTTCCATGGCGACGATGCGCTGCAACGCATGGGCTGGGCGGTCAGCCAGGAGGGCTTCTGGCTACAGGTGCCTTTTGATGCGTCGGTGGTACATGGCAGAGCTGAGACACGCGCACGCATCGATACAGCACGCGCGATGGCCGATCGTGACAGTTTTTTCGACAACCAGCGTGGTGCCGACAAACATCTGTTCGAACGCATGGTCGGCTACGTCTGCAAGCTGGAGCAAGGCGGCTGGCATCGTGCTAATCACTTCCACTGCGTCTTTCTGATGGATGCCAGAGGCTTGACGCAGGCACACTTGGAGGCGCTCAAAGTCGGCTTGGGTGAACGCTGGCGGCGTGTCACACGCGGGCAGGGACTCACCTACGATTGCCACGGGCGGCCCGACCGTGAAGCAATCCGGGCACGTGGGCAGTGGGCGATTGACGCCCTCGACTGCTCCGATGCGATGCAGGTCGCCACCTTCGTCAATTACGTCGTCTGGTATCTCGCCACGGGCGATGACCAGATGGTGCGGGCGAAGCCGACGGCACGAGCACGGACGCTGACGACGGGGCGCTAGGCATTGGGCGCACGCCTATTGCAACATATAGCTCGGCCCCTTCCCGCGAGTGCTGTTGCCTGTCGGTGTGTGGCCTTGCAAGTGATAATCGCGCTCCACATATCGAGTAACGGGGAGCGTATGGAGCAGCATAGCAAGCGCCGGGCACTGGTCGTCGTTGGCGCAGGGGCATCGGTCGAGTACGGCATTCCAGTGACGTCCGATTTCGGCAAGATCATTGAAGCGACAGTGCGCAACGACGAATACTGTCAGCGAATTGGTGGCACGGACGCGTACCTGGATGTCGCTGGCAAATTGCTCGCCTACTACGGCAATCCGGGCGAAGCGCACTTCGAGCGGATTTACCACGTGCTGCACGAGCTGGATGCACTGCACGTCACGCCGGGCGCTGTCGCTAAGTTCAAACCTGTCATGGCGCCGTTCCTGGAAGCGACACAATCGTACGAGCCGCTGGCGTTGCGTGCCGCTGCCAGGACGATGATCGACTGCATCTACGGCGAAGTGTCGGCGGTCTGTCAAGCACCCAAGAAGCCGCTTGAGCCCTTGGCACGGTTCTTTGCCGGGCTTGAGGAGATGGCGTACCTGCCGCGCGTCTATTCGACAAATTACGACGATTTCGTCGGGCAGGCGACAAACGATCGATATTTCACGGGCTTTACGCAATCGCATGGCGACCACGCGGATTTTGACGCGACGGCCTTCTGGTCTCATTGGAATACGCCGGCCCTCTTTCACGTGCACGGCTCGATCCACATGGGGTTTCCTCATTCCGGCGGTCAGCACGAGATCGGCGACATTGCCTGGTATCCAGCACGCGAGGACGCGCTCAAGTATGCGATGTCCACCAGCAGCGGCGATGCCCGAATGGATGGCACGCAGATTACGCGCAGCGCCATCATTACCGGACTGGACAAGCTGGGTCGGCTTCAGCGCACACCGTACACGTTCTATTACTCGGCCCTGAGCCGCGATGCGATGGAAGCGGACGTGATTTTTGTGCTCGGCAGTGGTTTGGCGGATCTGCATCTGAACACTTGGCTCAAGGCCGTGCGTCGTACCAAACCCCAAGTGCCCATTCTCTACGTCGGCTACTGGGACGGGGACGTGGATGACCTGTATAGCGCCATCCACTTTGATTACCAAGATCGGGAGATTTCGCTGATCCACGATCTGCGCATCAAGCTCTACGACTTGCCGGGCAGTGCGCTGAAGGCGCTGAGCGGCTGGACCGTGGATGCCAATAAAACAGCGGCTGTCTGGGCCGACGGCTTTCAGTCGTTCCTCAATGAGCCACAAGCCCTGCGTGACGCGATGCAGGCGATCGGCGCATAAGCGTACCGTTCGGGCGATAGCGCGGAGACGGGAGAGCAAACGGTGATGAACGACGAATTCAACGCCCAATCGTCTGCGCGAGTCGCCTGCTCAGCCTTGCCAAGCGTTTGGACTGGACTTGATGGCGATGCAGTGATTGGCGACGTAGGCGACCGGCTCGCTCAACAACGCCGCTCGCTGCTTGTCAGAGTGCGTGGCGGACACTGGAATGCTGCGTGCCGCGTCATTTTCCGCTCGTTCTGGACCGACCTGCGGGGCGAGCTGCAGACGATGATCGTTTCACCACGTCAGGTTGTATCGCCGAAACAGCTTGTAAAAAAACGACACGGCGCTGGCTTCTGCGTGGTCTCCAAGCAACTCGGACGCGCCAAATCGATAGACCTCGTATCCCGCCAGTTTCAGGTCCCGGTCTCCCGCAGCCATCTGCGCATATCGGTGCCGATCAGCCTGATGGGTATCGGGGTCGCCATAGTGGTGCATGCCATCGACCTCAATCACGATGCGTATGCCATGCGGAAGCAGCAGCAGAAAGTCCATGCGAAAGCGCAGTAGGGCATCCACGCCCCGCTCTCGCACCGTTTGCGGGTCCCATGCAACCACACTTCGGGCAGCAGTGCGGGAAGGTGGGGGACCGCCTTGCCGAACGCCTTGAAAAACGAGACGAATAACAGACGTTGCGGCGGCGAATTGTCGGGCAGGATGCTCTTGAGTCGCCGGTAGAGCGAGCTTTTGGCCTCGTCATCGTTGTCGGTGCCCTGTAGCTCGCTCCACCACGCTTGCAATGCCTGCCAGCTTAGGCCGTCATTACCAATGGGCCGATCGTAGACAAGTACCTGGTCCGCATTGGTGACGATCTCGATGTCGTTATTGAGTGCATCGCGAAAGCGCAGATCGGGCTTGCTGGCAGACGCAAAGATAATGTTCTTGGGGCGATTGCCTGACGGCGCATACAGCGATACTAGTGAGTATTCCGGATAGCCATTCTTGACACCGATCTCCCGAAGCTGCGCACCGCACTGACTTAAGACGCGGTTGGCGCATTCGACGAATCCCCACTGGTCGGTGATGTCAGGCTGGACCTCCCCGGTCGCCATGCCTTCGATGAATCGCACGAATCGTGGATCGGGCGCGTCGTAAGCACCCAACTGTTCGAAGAGGTAGTCCACAGTCCAGTCGTCCGGGTTACGAAAGACGTGGCGATCAATCTCGGCCGCCAGGCTGTTGTCCTGTCGTTCCAGCAGACTGGCCCACGGGTCGTCCTCAATAATCCACAACTTTTGCAACAAATCGTTAAAGCGGCGCGCATCGCCGTACAGTGGTATCTGTTGAAGTGATCGGGCAAGTTCGCGGCGAAAGCGGAGCGAGATCACAGGACATCGAGCGTCCATCCACAGCAGATCCTGGATGCGATTGCGTGGGTGAGGGTGACGAAGCCACGCTCGATCACCTGCTGGGCTGTGCCAAGAAGATCGGCATCCGACAGGGCGTCAAAGCTTGCGTGCAACTGGTCACGTTTTGATCCAATGGCATCCACAACGGGCATGCCGAGATCCGTGCAGAGCGCCGGAAGGGTGTCATGGGTGACTCGATCCTTCAGCTCGCCCATGATCGGACGCAAGATGTCTCGCAGCGCGGCAGTATCCATATTGAGGGGCGGTGGCAGTTCGTCTTCTACACGAGCTTCGAAGGCGTGCTTGAATCGTGCCGTCACGGCGAGCGCCGGTCAAGGCGCATCGCCTGAACCGTAGCGTGAGCATATCTCGGGCGAACTGGCGGACAAGTTGCAACATGCGGAAGAGAAATCGCCGGGGGCGAACTTCAATTACATCTGAAATGGCTGCGGGCTCTTTGCGACATGCTTGTCCAGCCGCTCATTGATAAGGGCAAACAGCGCCTCAAAGCGCGCAACGCTCGTTGCCGGCAGAACGGAGTCCGGCTCGGATGCCATTTTCCTGAGAAACAGGCGCGTGGGTCGCGTCTTGTGGAACGGAATGCCGAGTTCGTCCAATCCAGCTTCAATGCGTCGTGCGATTCGCGGAACGCGCTCATTGAGCTTCAACGTCTTGCCCTTCAGTTCGGCGCTATAGGCTTCTCGCACCAGAGCCTCGTATACGGAAGCGTCTAACAGATCTTCGATGTCGGCTTCATTCGGGGGCGCCGAAAACGCTTCTGACACGAAGACGACATTGTGGTTATGAATGAGTTTGCTCTTTAGCAGTTCATCCCTGGTGGCTCTCGCGTCACGCTCGGCGTCGAGCAGCACGAGGACGTTAAGCGATTCCGATGTCAACAGGGCCACCATGTACGAAACCTTTTGCGCACCGCCAGCAGGCGTCAAGGTGATGTCAGCCTTAAGTGCTGTCTTGCCCGTTTCACTCAGGTAGGCGCTGACGGCACTGATGATCCAGAAGTCCGTGACGCCTTCGACAACCAGATTGTTGGGGCCGACAAACAGGCTTTGCGCGAGGTCATAACCTAATGCCGCCTGTAGCGGGAACAATGTTCGGGCGTCCCCCGTGGGGTCATTCGTGACGGTTGTCCCAGCATTCTCTGTGATGTTGACGGTACGCACCGAGTCAAGCGCGTGCGTTGGCACCATAAATGGGGAGTGCGTCGAGTAGAGGATCTGGTTCGAAAAGTCATGCTCAAAGTGGCGCAGCAGGTCGGACTGCGATTTCGCGTGCAGATACAGGCCGGGTTCGTCGAGCAGCAGCACCGCGTTTTCGGCGTCCCCACCGTTGGTGTCTGCGGAGAACGTAATGTAGAAGGCGAAAAACCACTGGAAGCCACGGCTTCTGTCACTGAGATTGACTTCCACATCGTACGTCGCCGTCGGGTCAGAAATGAGCGTTTCCAGGTGGTTGCCATCGAGATTGAAACGAATTTTCAGCGCGCGATCCTTCCACAGTCGCTTGATCTCGCCCGTGACGACAGCGCTGGCGCGGTTTGCCAACTGATTTCGCGTTTCGTGGTCGTTCTGTCCGAGCAGGCGCTGAAGCTCGTCAGGCTTTAGTCCCGCCACCTTGCAAAGTTTTTCGAAGTTTTTGTCAGCGTTGCTTCGTTGGCTGATCGACTTGCGCTGCAAGTAGTCAGCGATGTTCTGGTGGCCGTCGAGTTCAGGATACTCGTCAACGTAAATGAAGATGGGCAGCGCCTGAATGACACATTCCTGGGCCTTCTGCCTGGCAGCATCATCACCCGTAATGTCCTTCGCCAGTTCTTCGAGTTCGGAGAGCACCTCCTCCTGCTTATCGGTCAGTTCAGCATCGGCCCCGGCCAAAGCCGTACGAAGGGCTCTTGCTGCCGTCGTCGCGTCGGCCGCCCACGCCTTAGACTCTTTCATCACGGAGACGGCCGCTTCAAATGAGTCCGCGTGGCCTTCCAATGTCGCCGGAGTTTCCTGCTTCTGGGCGACGGCACGAACGGCCGCCGCGACCTTTTTCACCTGGCTACGGATGTGGGATTCATCGAACGTGATTGCCCCAAGCTCCGGAAAGCTGACGTTTCTCGAATGGTAGGTTCGCTCTACGTTGACCTTCGTTACTTCAGTGGCACGTGGCAAAACAGCCAGGAGCGCCGTTCGGTTGTCCTCGTCCAGCGTCCACGTGGTCGAAAGAACCGGCGTGTCATTCGTGCATTCTTCAAGGCGCCGGTGTCGGGGGAAATCCTTGATAGGGCTCAGTGCCTCGAAACCTTCATCGGGGTTCAGACTGTATAGCGCGCGCAACAGATTTGACTTGCCGCTTTCGTTTCTGCCCAGAAGGGCTGTGATCCGGGAGACTGAAATTTCCCCACTGTCGTTGATGGAGCGATAGTTGCGAACCCGAAATGACTCCAGCTTCACGGAAAGCCCTCCGTTGTTGGTTTCAGTTTGTTTGATGAAGGCGATACAGCAAATATGTTCGCCGTAGTCTACACCGCGACTGCGACCGGTAATCGTCGTTGGCTGCTGTTACGTCGCACACAGCGTGATGCGCGCACTGCTATGGCAGGACGACTCAAATAAATCTTTGGTGTTGTCTTCTCACGGCGCTTGTGGCCTATTGCGAACCCTAAAAAACAGCCTGTTTCCTGACGGGCTTTTTGCTACTTCTTGCAACCTGTCCCGAAGGCACACGTCTTCGGGCTTTATGCCGTTCGCACCTCGATTCAAAAAAATCTGAAACCTATATCACTTCCAAGAGCAGAACCAGGCCTGTCGCTGGTTCTGCCCGTCGTCACGCCATTTCACCGCGTACTTAACATGGAGCCAGTCATGATGCCCCCCATCAATTCCCCCATCAATTCCCCCATCGATACCCTCATCGCGTTTGCCATCGTCTTTGCCACCGCCGTGCTGTCCACAGCAGCCATGCTGACGTACATCGCCCGGCTCAAGGCCGCCGGTCGTGCACCGATGGCGCGTGCCGCCTGAACGGCTCCAGCCTGCACGGAGGTGCTTCCAATGATCCAGTGTCCCATCTGTGAATCCACGCGCGTCGAGACGCGTCACTATGCGAAGAAGGTCGGCGGCGCCATCGGCACGGTGGCCGGTGCGGCGAGTGGCGCGGGCGCTGCACTCTCGGGCGCGGAGGCCGGTGCAACCGTCGGTGCGACGGTCGGCGCATTCGCCGGACCCGCCGGTGTGGTGGTGGGCGGCATTGCAGGCGCGGTGATCGCCGGTTTGCTCGGTGCCGCCGCCGGTTGTGCCACGGGCGTCGCCGTTGGTGACGTGATCGACTCGAACGTGCTCGACAACTGTCGATGCCGTTCGTGTGGGCACACGTTCAGCCCCGGGTATCGCTAGCCACGCGCGCCATTTCGTTTGTCGTGCTGTCATCGGCGTGCGCCCTGCACGCCGGTTTCTCTCTTTTCCCGTCTGTCCATCTTCCACCTTGTCATGCAGCCCGGTTGCAACCGGGCTGTGTGCGTTCATCCATTTACAGGAGTTCACCATGCATCTCGTCCAGACAATGGCCTACGTCAATGAAACCCCGTGGCATGGCTTGGGTAACCAGCTTGCGCAGAACCAGCCGCTCGAAGTGTGGGCGAAGCAGGCCGGCATGAACTGGCGCATCGAGGAAACCGAAGTGCGCTTTGTGTCCGGTAGCGCCGGAGCGAACCTGGGTTCCATCCACGCGTTTCCCGAACAGAAGGTGCTGTACCGCTCGGACACGAAAGCGCCGCTCTCGGTCGTCTCCAGCCGCTACCAGGTGGTGCAGCCGTCCGAGATCCTGGAGTTCTACCGCGACCTCACGGAAGTGGGCGGGTTTGAACTGGAGACGGCGGGCGTGCTCAAGGAAGGGCGCAAGTTCTGGGCGCTGGCAAAGACCGGCCAGAGCGCCACCCTCAAGGGCCGTGACCGCGTGAACGGTTACCTGCTACTCGCGACCGCCTGCGACGGCACGTTGGCCACCACCGCGCAGTTCACGTCGGTGCGCGTCGTCTGCAACAACACGCTCGCTATCGCGCTGGGCGACAGCACGGGCGCGGTCAAAGTCCCGCACCGCAGCCAGTTCGACGCACAGGCCGTCAAGCGGCAACTGGGCATCGCGATCTCGTCGTGGGATGGCTTCATGGCGCGCATGAAAGCGCTCTCCGAACGCAAGGTCAGCACGGAATCGGCGGAAGCGTATTTCAAGCGTGTGCTGACTTATCACCCGGGCAGCACCACCGACCGTCCCGTGGCGGCGACCAACGACAGTGCGGTGAAAGCCGTACAGGCACTCTACAACGGACAGGGCAAGGGCGCGGAATACGCCTCGGCAACGGACACCGCCTGGGGGCTGCTGAACAGCGTCACCGAGTACGTTGATCACCAGCGGCGCGCACGCAGCGACGATCACAGGCGCGACGCCGCGTGGTTCGGCGCAGGCGCTGCGCTCAAGCAGAAGGCGTGGGATGAAGCGCTCAAGCTCGTTGTCTGATTCCGCACGGTCGTCTGCCGCCGCTCACGATTTTCCATTCCGTTCATTTACGCAGGCCCGGTTGAGCAGTTGCTCGCCGGGCCTTATGCCGTCAGGAGCATGACATGCCACAAGCGATACGCGATGAGCAGTTCGCGAGGACGTCACCCGCATTACGCCTCGTTGAGACCCGCAACCTGAGCCGCACCGACTGGTTGCAGGTCCGCAGAACGGGCATTGGCGGTTCGGACGCGGCAGCAGCCGTTGGGCTGAATCCGTACAAGAGCCAACTGGAACTGTGGCTCGAGAAGACGGGCAGGGACGCGACGCTCGCAAAACCTGATCCGCACGATACGACCGAGCCGGTGTACTGGGGCGCGCTGCTCGAACCAATTGTCGCTGCCGCCTACACGCACCAGACCGGCAACCGAGTACGCAAGGTCAATGCGGTGCTTCAGCATCCGACGATCCCGTGGATGCTCGCCAATCTCGATCGGGAAGTCATCGGGGTGCTGGACGTGCAGATCCTCGAATGCAAGACGGCTGGCGAGTTCGGTGCGCGTCACTGGCGCGAGGGCGTGCCCGAGTACGTACAGCTTCAAGTGCAGCACCAGCTGGCCGTGACAGGCAAGCGTGTGGCTCACGTCGCCGTGCTGCTATGCGGCCAGAAGCTCGAAATCCATCGCATCGAACGAGACGAAGCACTGATTGCGCGGCTCATCCCGCTTGAAGCGCAGTTCTGGCAGTACGTCACGAGCGACACACCGCCGCCGGCGGACGGATCGGAATCGGCGGATCGCGCATTGCGATGCCTGTATCCAGGCGATGCGCGCACCGTGGATTTTACGGATGACGGGCGGCTATCAGCCGTGTTCGCTGATCTGGTGGCCGTGCGCGCTGCGATCGACAGGCAGGAGGCGCAAGAAGCATTGCTCAAGCAGACGATCCTGCAGGCCATGGGTGACGCGTCGCGCGCGATCTTTGAGACGGGCGAGGTCTCGTTCAAACGCAGCAGGGATTCCGCTGCAGTAGACGTGAAGCGCCTGGTTGCCGATCACCCGGCCTTTGCCTTGCAGTACGCCATCACGAAACCCGGCTCACGCCGGTTCCTTGTCTCGGTCTGAGGCACGTTGACATACAGGAGAATTACCATGCTCAAAGGACTTGCGATTACGCCGCCCGTTGTCGGGCGTATCTCGATTGGAAGAGTTGTCGAGAAAAACGGCAAGCGTCTGCCGGAAAAGGATGACCAGTTCACATTGACGACGCAGGTCCAAGGGCGCGATGGCTGGATGCTGCACCCACTGAACGAAACGCTGCGCAAGGCGACGACGGGTAAGCTGCGCGCGATTCCCGTGCGTATGCTCTTCAATGACCCGGACCTGAACCTGCGCGCGGACTATAGCCTCTTTGATCGCGACACCGGACGACCGGTGTGTGTAGGCAACGGTGAGACGTGTATGCGGATGACCCGAGAGGGCGTCCAGCATCAGCCGTGCGCATCGCCGGACGGTTGTGCATTCGGAAAGCAGGGCGGCTGCAAGCCTTACGCGCGTCTGAATGTGACCATCGGTGACGATGACGAGCTGGGCTCTTTCATCCTCCGCACGACCTCGTACAACTCAATCCGCACGCTCGCCGCGCGCCTGCATTACTTCGGTGCAGTGTCGGGCGGACTGCTCGCGTGTTTGCCACTGGAACTGAAGTTGCGCGGCAAGTCCACGACACAGAGCTACCGCTCGGCGATCTACTACGTGGACCTGGGTGTGCGCGCGGGCAGCACGCTGGAGGACGCCATTGCGCAGGCGCGTGAACTGGACGCGCGTCGCAAGGCAGCGGGCTTCGATCAGTCGGCGCTCGATACCGCTGCGCGTCTTGGCTTTGCAAACGGCGCATTTGAGGACAGCCCCGAGGAAAGTATGGCCGTGGCCGAGGAGTTCTATCCGGGCAGCGACAAGCTGGACGGCTCGACGTCCGGCCATCCACCAGCCGGCGGTCCAGCGCAGTCACAACCGTCTGAAGCAGCTGACGCAGCGGACTCGCGCCCGTCGCTGCGCGACCGGCTGGTGCGAAAGGCGGCCCTGCTGGACGGAGAGGCCGCATGACGTTCACTTCTCGCTGGGCGTTTGCGCTGGCTGTTGTGGCGACAGGAACGGCGCTGAGTCTGTCGGTGCTGGCGGGCTGGCAGCGCGGCGGCACGCTGCCGGAGCGCCTAGTTTGGATCGCGCTTGGCGTCGTGCTGGTTGTCTGCGCGCACCTACTGCCAGCGTTGGTACGAGCTACGTCGCCTGTCGTGCGTGCCGTGGCCGCCGCATTGTGGGCGGCCTGTATCGCGAGTGCCTGTTACGGACACGCGACGTTCTTTCTGCTCGCGCAGCAACACGCGGGCGAGGCGCGCGCGCAAACCGCTACCTCAGCCGTGCCGATCGCGCCGTCCGCATCCGGTCGCAATCTAACGGTTGTCACGGCCGAGCGGGTGGCGGTGACGCGTCAACTCCAGTTCGCGCTGGTGCAACGTTGTCCCCGTGACTGTTCGTCAGTCCGCGCGCGGCGCGTCATGCTTGCAGCTAGGCTAGGCGCGCTCGACGCCGAAGCCGAGGACATCCGCCGTCGTCAGGCGACGGATGACCGAGTCGCGGCGCTGCGTGACTGGCTACGGGCTGATCCCGTCACGGCGCGGCTCGCCGCATTGCTCGGTACGGGCGTCGCACAACTCGATCTGCTTGTAGGCGTGATGTTCGCGGCCGTACTGGAAGGCGTGGCCTGCCTACTGTGGGCGCTCGCGCTTGAGTCACGTCACGCAGTCACGGGGACGTCCATCATTTCACCGGAGGTGGCCGTACCCGTCGTGCCGCAAGTCACAACGCCAGTCATGGCGTCCGTCACGAAGCCGGTCAGAGAACCGGCCACGGCCAGTTACGAATCGGCCCCTGCTGCTCACGTCGCCGTCCATGATTGTGATGTGCTCGCTGTAGACGACGCGCCCGATGCTGAGTTGGCGCGGCTTGCCATGGAGGTTGCCGCAGGTCGCGTGCGAGCCACCGTGGCTGACATTCGGCGGCATCTAAGCTGTTCGCAGGCGAGAGCGGCGGCATTGCGCCGCCAACTTGCCGAACGTAGCGCAACGGCATAGGCAGGGCGTCGCGCCGGTTTCATCCTTCCCCACATTTTCCTCGTTTCCACCGCCTCGCATCCGGCTCTGACGGAGGCTGGCGCACGCCTGTTTTCTGGAGAAACCAACATGAATTTACCTTCCATCCACTTTTTCCGGCCGCGTTTCCTACCCGGTCGCATCTTCGTGACGCAGGCCGCGCTGCGGGTCCTGCGTGCCGCCAACGTCTCGCCCGTCGAGCTGCTGCTACGGCACGTGAGTGGCGACTGGGGCGACCTGTCTGACAGTGATCGTCGACAGAATGACCTGTCGGTTGAAGCAGGCCTCCGGCTACTGTCAAGCTATGCTTTGCCCACCGGACAAAGCGTCCGCATCATCACGGAATGGGATCGGTCATCCACGTCCATTCTGGTGCCCGACGACTCTTCATGGTGGTGGGACGTAACGTAGGGCAGCGAGCAAGAGCGAACACGCTCTTGCGGCTGCCTAAGGCTCTTTTTTTTTGCAGGGCTCGCCCGCTTGAGGCTGGTCCTAATCAAAATGCGATGGATAAGTGTCGCTCGAAGAGTTAAGATGCGCATCCGAAGTAGCAATGCACTGCCAACGATGCGCACAATTCGAATGAGTCGCCACTGATGGTGATCGAACAATTTGCCGGTCTGAACCAAGCGCAGCGTGATCGCCTTGCATTTGTGGAGTTGCGAGTCCGTTTCATCGGGGAGATTCGTCGTCAAGACTTGGCCTCTAGGTTCGCCATTCAGTCGGCTGCTGCTACACGGGACCTCGCCCTGTACAAAGAGCGGGCACCCGGCAACATCGACTATGACCCTAAGTTGAAGGCGTACGTCTTGGGCGACGGCTTTCGACCAATATTCGACTTCCCCACAGAGCGAGTATTGGCATGGCTTACGCAAGGTTTCGGGGATGGCGAGCCAAGGTGTATCGCGGCTTGGGTCACTAACGGACCTGCCTCGCGGCTCACACAGCCGGATCTGGACGTTCTGGCTAGCGTCACGCGCGCAATTCATCGGGGATGTGGGCTCAAGATTGAGTACCACTCGATCTCCTGCGGACGCACGCAACGCGAGATCGTTCCCTTCGCCCTAATCGACAACGGGCTTCGCTGGTACGTTCGCGCCTTCGACCGGAAGTCACAGCAGTTCCGCGACTTCGTGATCACGCGTATTAGGAGCCCGCGGGTATTAAAGGGCGAGAAGCCAGCACCCCACGAGGCCAGCGATCAGGACATCCAGTGGACCCGGATACTGGAATTGGATCTTGTCCCGCATCCCGATCAGCCGCATCCCGAAATCTCCGAGATGGACTACAGCATGGAGCGCGGCGTCTTGAAGATGAAGTTGCGCGCAGCGATGGCCGGCTACTTCCTGTGCAAGTGGGGCGTGGACTGTTCCCCGACCCACAAATTGAATGGCCCTGAGTACAGACTCTGGCTCAGAAATCACTTGGCGCTGTATGGCGTCCGAAGCGCAGTACTGGCCCCGGGCTATGAAAGTCCGGAATCCGTCGAGCCAGAACAAGATTGCGACTGATATGACTCGTCTACCAAACAACAAAGGAAGGCTCGACACGACACGTCCGGGTCGTCCCGCTAAGGTCTCCAGCGTAGAAGGAGTTTGTCAATGAGTGGCCGCTGGAAGACGATTTCGCCGTCTCAGTTCCCTTGGGAGCAGGATGCACTCGACTTTGTTCAGCGTGCGCTGCCGAACCGCGAACCGTTCCGCGCGTACAGTAACTTTGAGTTTATCGCCGACGACGGGAGCATCAACGAAGTTGATCTACTAATCGTCTCGCGCTATAGCATCTTTCTTGTCGAGATAAAGAGCCGACCAGGCGAAGTCGGCGGCGATTCGCATACCTGGGTCTGGCGGGACGGCGCGAGAGAGTACTTCGACGATAATCCCCTGCTGTTGACCAACCGCAAGGCGAAGAAGCTCGCGTCGCTTCTGCGCAAGCAACTGACTGTCCAGAAGCGGCGCACACCCTACATCCAGTCTCTGGTTTTTTTGTCGGACCCCGCGCAACGCTGCAAGCTTACCGGTCCCGCGCGCGAGAACGTGCATCTGCGTGCAGACATTGCCCGCAAACTGTTCGATGAGACGGCCCCGGTCGCGAACGCTCAGCCCATTGATCGCGATCTGGCGACGTCCATCAACCGGGCGCTGGAAATCGTTGGCATTCGTCCGCCGCAGCAAAGCCGGCGTGTGGGTGACTACCAGCTCGAACAGGTCATCGCAGAGACGGACTTTCACCAGGATTGGTTGGCCAAGCACGTATCGCTGAACAACCTCAGGCGACGAGTCCGCCTTTACACTGCCAAGCGCACGCTTAACGCCGCACAACGCGCTGTGCTGGCCGACGCGGCTCGCCGAGAGTTTCAATTGCTTGAGGGAATACGTCATCCGGGCATCCTGCGCGCGTCCGACTTCATTGACAGTGAACATGGGCCGGCCCTGATCTTCGAGTACGAGGAAGGGCTTCAACGGCTCGACCACTTCATTCGGGCTCAAGGCGAACAACTCGATCTCTCGCAACGGCTGAAGCTCGTGCGCGCGATTGCCGAAGCGCTGGATGCGGCGCACCGCTATCGGCTCTACCACCGGGGCCTGTCGCCGCAGACCATCATGGTCAGGACCGTCGGTACCAATTCGTTCGACGTCACGCTCTTCGATTGGCAGATCGCGACCCGCCAGTTGCAAGAGGCCGAGAGCGAGACGACGGGCACACTCCATGTCGAAATGCTCTCAGACCGAGTGGCTCAAGAGATCTACCTCGCGCCCGAAGCACGGAACGCGCCCCGGCCGGATGCCATCAAGCTGGACCTGTTCTCGCTTGGTGCCATCGCATATTTCGTGCTCGCCGGTGAGCCGCCGGCCGTCAGCGGCGATGAGTTGGTCGTCAAGTGCGAACAGGGCCCAGGACTCACTTTGTCGGCGATGGTCAACGGATGTTTGGCCGAGATCGAGGAGCTGATCCAGTTTGCTACATGGCCATCGCCCGATGATCGATTCAGCTCGACCAATGAATTCCTGACTGCGCTCGACAAGGCCGAGGAGGCGCTTGAAGACGCTCTGACCGCACCGGTGTCCCCCTTGGCGTCGCCCCTAGAGGCCAACACTGGTAATGAACTCAAGGGCTTTGAAGTCCTGCGTCGACTGGGCAAGGGTGGTACCAGCCTCGCCCTGGAGGTACGGCGGAAGAGCGCGGGACAACCGCGTCAGGGTGTCTTCAAGATTGCGTTGGAGCCGGAGTACAACGATCGACTCAAGCAGGAAGCCGAGACGTTGGTCAGACTTCAGCCCCATCAGAATATCGTCCAGTGTTTTGAGCGTTTCGAAATTGCTGGTCTGGCGACCTTGTTCCTGTCCTCGGCGGGAGATGAAACGCTGGGTGAACGCCTGCGTCAAGAGGGTCGATTGGGTTTGGACCTGCTGCAGCGGTTTGGCGAAGAGCTGATTTCTGTTGTGGAATACTTGGAGCGCGAGGGCGTACCGCACCGCGACATCAAGCCAGACAACATTGGTATTCGCCCGGGAACAGGCAAGCGACTTACCCTCACGCTGTTTGACTTCTCCCTGGCGGGGGTGCCTGCTACCGATCTGAACGCAGGCACACGGGTATACATGGACCCGTTCTTGCGCAAACGCGGGATGTGGGATGGTTATGCCGAGCGCTACTCCTGCGCGCTCACCCTGCACGAGATGGCCACCGGCACACTTCCGGAATGGGGCGATGGCAGCGCCGACCCGGCGACCCTGAAGTCGGAAATTGTTCTCGACTCCGAGCGCTTTGACGCGTCGATTCGCAAGCAGGCACTCGACTTCTTCAGCCGGGCGCTGGCCCGCGATCATCGCAAGCGTTTTGACAACGCTGAGCAGATGTTGCGTCAATGGCGCAAGGTATTCGAGAACGTCTCGCGTCCTGTCACGACGCATACGACGCAACCTCCACAAAATCAGCTGTCTTTCGGCGAAGAACCTGCAGCGGGGGGGATCAAGCCGGGCACGCCCCTCGAATCGTTGGAGTTGGATTCGCGTCACCTCGAACTGCTCGACCGAATCGGCCGCGATGAGCTGGCTACTGCGGCGGATCTGGCCGATTTACCTCGCAATCGGCTCTACAGGCACCGGGGCATCGCACTGGCTGTAGCACGTGAACTGCATCAAATTGCCGATCGGCTGCGGCACCAGTTCAGCGGTGGCGCAGCCAAGGATGATCAGCCTGCAGATACCACAGTAGCCAAACTATCGGTGGATGCCGCAGCCGCCTTGCTTGTGCCCAAGAAAGGGGAGGAAGCCCAGCTCGAGGTACTGGAGAGATGGCTCGGCTTGAACTCGCAGCCATGCACCTCGCCGCTACACGAGGACTTGTTGCAGTCGATGGTTGAGCGGATGTCGCGTCAGCCAGAGATCACCCATCTGCGAGACGACGTGGCCCTCGTGTTGGCCGGTTTGGGCGGCATTGCGACCGTTGCCGAAATTGCTGCCGCACTGCTGGCCCGACGTGGGAGCGTGCAAACAGGCGCGGCCCGATACAGCGAGGCCGAAGCCCTGACACGGGCCGTCATCACCGTCGAGCGCACCAAGCAAGCAGCTCGCTGGCAACTGGTGACGCGCGCCGCCCACGTTCGCCCGTTAGTGGAGACGCCACAAGTTGACGATCTCGTGGTCGCGACCTTGGCCAGTAGCGGTGCGGCCGGGCTATTCCCTTCCGCTCCTGAGGTCCGAGCCAGCTACGCCGTGCTTTTGGGCGAAGCAGCGGACCGGCTGGCCCAACAAGACCCCCTTCCGTCGTCGCAACAGGTGGCCGATATCTTGGCCCGCATACCGCCACCTGCTGGCGATGCGGGATTGAGCTCCGAGCGACTGATCCGTCTGGCCGCCGCTTGTGCCCGACAGGCGGCTTTGTCCTCACGTCTGGAGTTCTACCCAG
The DNA here is from genome assembly GCF_052045935.1 of Paraburkholderia sp. 22098. Lineage (NCBI taxonomy): Bacteria > Pseudomonadati > Pseudomonadota > Betaproteobacteria > Burkholderiales > Burkholderiaceae > Paraburkholderia > Paraburkholderia sp. 22098. The sequence goes on from NZ_JBQEPV010000001.1 coordinate 640,772, forward strand.
TCCAGCTGTCTGCTGCGCGCGCCGTCAAATTGGCCACCAACTCGTTGCTCGGTTTGCGTCAGTTCGATCTGGAGACAATCAGGCGCCGGATTTTCGCTCGCTACCCTGAAGCTGCGCCGCTGCCCGGCCCTACAGAACTGGAGCGACTGCTCGAGGACGCTGGCTTGGAGGTGAAGTGGGACGGTGTCAAGCGCGCCTTCGTCACGCACTATTCAACGGGCATCATTTCAGGTACCACGCAGATCGGCCGCCTTGGTACCAACAACCGCCCGCGCACAGCGACGGCACCGGACGTGCAGGCGGCTCTGCAGATCGACGAGCGCATCAAGCACGCCTTGAGCAGCGGCAAATTGCTTACCTTGTCCGTCGACCCCAAGGGCCTCGCGATTGCTCAGCGTGAGCTAACGCAGCGCTTTGGACTGAAAGTCATCGATTTCGACGAGGTCGTGCTCACACAGTTTGAGGCGCAAGCCAAGGAATGGGAAGTAGACTGGAACACCCTCCTAGCCGCCGATGCCGCGCCCGCAGGTTCGGTGGATTCGCAGAACTTCGCCACCGTTCTCGGCGAAGTCTGGTCCAAGGTTGAATCACAGTTACTCCAAGACGACCAACCAGGCCTATTGGTGAACCTTGGTCTGGCGGCACGCTGGCAGAAGATGTCCCTGTTCGCCAGGCTCGCCGATGCTTGCATGTTTGGCAAGCGCCCGCCGCTGATTGCCTTGCTTGCGAGTCCGCTAACGCCCGACAACCGTCCCGTACTGGATGGTGAAGCCGTTCCGGTCACCATCAACACTACCGATTACGGTCGCATCCCGCGCGCTTGGCTTGACAATGCCCACCGCACACGCGATAGCGCCACCTCCACGACCAGCACGAAGTCAAAACCAACATGATCAATCGCCCCAAATTGCTGGCGGACCTCAAGCTCCAGGTTCGAGACCTTGAGGCTGACCTAAGGCAACGCTTTCTTACCAACAACAGCGACTACAGGTCGCGCCTCACCGCCGAATGGCAGGCCGCGCGTGACGCCGGGCGTACATCAGAAGACGTGGCCATTTGGGCTGAATCCCAATTCACGCAATCGGCGGTGGCGTGGGTGCTTGCCTGTGTGTTCGTGCGCTTCTGCGAAGACAATGATCTGCTCGACGCCCCGTTGATTTCCGGAACCGACAGTCGTGGGCAATCCGCAGTGTCAAGGCAGGAGGCCTTTTACCTGCAAAACCCCACCGCGTCCGACAACGACTACCTGCGTGACGTGTTTGCCGTGGCCGGGCGTCTGCCAGGGCTGTCGGACGTCTCGAAAGTTCAGTGCAGCCTGCTGCTTGCCCCGGTGTCTGCCGACATGGGCAAACAACTGGTGCGCTTTTTTCGCGCCACAAACGCGGACAGTGGCGCGCTTGTGCACGATTTTGCCGACTCCGACTGGAACACGCGCTTTTTGGGTGACCTTTACCAAGACTTGTCCGAGGCCGCCCGCGAACGCTATGCGCTGTTGCAGACGCCAGAATTTGTCGAGTCGTTCATCCTGGACCGCACCCTTACCCCGGCGCTCGATATCTACGCCTTGGAAGAAGTTGATCTGATCGACCCCACTTGTGGTTCGGGGCACTTCTTGCTCGGCGCCTTTGAGCGCCTAGCCCCGCGCTGGCTGCGCAAGCGCCCAGACAACGTCAATCTAGCCCTGCAGGAGGCGCTGGACCGCATCGCGGGCATTGACCTCAACCCCTACGCAGTGGCGATTGCGCGGTTCCGCCTGTTGATCGCTGCACTAAAGATGGCGAGCGTCCGAAAATTGCGGCTCGCTCCAGATTTCCATTTGCACATCGAGACGGGAGACAGCCTGCTGCACGGTTTCGATCAGCGTGACTACACAGGGGCACAGGTTTCTCTCGCGCTGGACACCCCGCAAGAGAACTTGGCTACGGCCGCTGACCACTTATATCGTCACGCGTTTGCGGCTGAAGATCTGACCGCCACCAATGGGATTCTGGCCCGCAAATATGCGGCGGTTGTCGGCAATCCACCGTACATCGCTGTTAAGGATCGCGCCGTCTCGGCCCTGTATCGAGAGCGATTCTCCAGCTGCCACGGTAAGTACGCCCTCGTCGCACCATTTTGCGAACGATTCTGGGCCTTGGCCAAGCCGCTCGACAACGCACAGCGTGCAGGGTATGTGGGCTTGATTGTTGGCAATGCCTTCATGAAGCGTGAATTTGGCAAAAAGCTTGTTGAAGCATTCTTCCCCGTAGTGGATCTCACACACGTAATTGATACTGCTGGCGCGTACATCCCGGGACATGGAACTCCAACTGTAATTATGTTTGGAAGGACACGCCCTCCTGCAAGTAACGTCATTCGTGCGGTAATGGGAATCAAGGGAGAACCGTCGACTCCAGTCGACCCTGCGCAAGGAATAGTCTGGCAGGCGATTCTTAACCAAATAGATCAGCGGGATTCGGAATCCGAATGGATTAGCGTCACCGATACTGAGCGCTCGTCGTTTGCGAGACATCCCTGGAGCATTGGTGGCGGAGGGGCGTCGGAACTGAAAAACCAAATCGAAGAAGTTGCCGCTGGTAAGCTCAGTGCCATCTCGGACGAAATGGGAATCGTCAGCGTTACGGGCGAAGATGACGTTTACCTGCTCGGAGAACAGGGTGTCGCCGAGCGCCACGGAATTGAAGCCGTCCGGCAGCTTGTGACTGGAGATCTTGTCCGAGACTGGACTTCCTCAGGTCTTACCGCAGTTTGGATATATGACAATGAATTCAATCTGCAGTCACTCGATAGTAATCCAAGTACGCACCGCTTTCTGTGGTCGTATAGAACCAACCTGTCCAAGCGAAAACGTTTCGGGACGCCGATGCTTGAGCGTGGCTTGTCATGGTACGAGTGGCAAGAACTCTATTCGGCAAAACTAAGAACTCCGCTAACCATCACGTACGCATTCGTTGCGACCCACAACCATTTTGTATTGGATCGTGGCGGAAAAGTATTCAATCGGTCCGCTCCTGTAATTAAACTTCAATCCAGCGCAACTGAAGAGCACTATTTCGGAATACTGGGGATTTTGAATTCATCGCTGGCGTGCTTCTGGGCTAAGCAAGTATTTCATAACAAAGGAAGTACCGTTGATCAGCACGGTGCTCGGCAAAGAACGGATGCCTTTGAAGATTTTTACGAATTCACATCAACTGGGCTTGGCAAATTTCCTCTGCCAGACGAGTTTCCCGTTGAGACCGCGAGGCTAATTGATGATTTGGCCAGCAAATACACCAAGCAGCTTCCTACTGAGACGATCAGGTCGCCGATTCCTAGTCGTCAAGATTTGGACGCCGTGCGTGATTCATTGGAGGAAACTCGCGCGAAAATGATCGCTTTGCAGGAAGAGCTCGACTGGGAAACGTATCGGATCTATGGTCTTCTCGATGAAGATCTTCGATTTATTGGTGATCTTCCTCATGTAAAACTTGGCGAGCGAGCGTTTGAAATTGCGCTGGCGCAGGACTGCGCGGCAGGGACCGCGACCACAACCTGGTTCGAGCGACACAGGTCACGCTCCACTACGTCGGTTCCTGCGCATTGGCCTGCCGACTATCGTGCGTTGGTCGAAAGGCGCATCGCAGTAATCCGCCGCTCGCGCGATCTGGCGCTGATCGAGCGTCCAGAGTGCAAGCGTCGTTGGGCATCTGACGAGTGGGAAACGCTGGAAAAGGCCGCTCTCGAACAATGGCTGTTGAATCGTCTAGAAGCACCGGACCTGTGGCGACGCGATGCACATCCGGCGCCCAAACTACGGGCGGTTCGCGAGCTTGTCGATGCTTTGTCTAGTGACGAGGAATTCCGACGCGCTTTGGATTTGTATGCAGGCAGCGGCAGCGACGCCCATGCGACGGTCGTGGCGCTCGTCCAGCAGGCCAGCGTGCCCTACTTGGATGCACTGCGTTACAGCGAAAGCGGTTTGCGCAAGCGCGCCGTCTGGCGGAATACCTGGCTGATGCAGAGGCGCGAAGATGCGATCGACGCGGAGGTGGCCTCGAAATTGGCTGATGAGCCGATGGAGGTGACCAAGGAAGAGCAGGCGCGACGTAAAGCCGCAGAAGTGGGCGTTATTCCTGTTCCGCCGAAGTACAAGCAAGAAGATTACCGCGAAGGTGTGTACTGGAAGTTGCGCGGTGCCCTTGACGTTCCCAAGGAGCGCTTTGTTTGTTTCCCGGGCTTCGAGCGTAGTAACGACGCCGGAAGCCCGATGCTGCTTTGGGCCGGCTATGACGCTAAGGCTCGCGCCTTGGCTCTGACGGGCTACCTGTACGAGATATTGCAACGCGAAGGCGCTGATGCGGAGCGTTTGATGCGAGCGCTAGCCGGTCTAGACGAGCTTCTGCCGTGGGTGCACCAATGGCACCCAGAGGTCGATGATGATCTGGGTATGAGCACCGGCGACTATTTGCAGGGCTTGCTCGATGCGCAGTTGGCGCAGCACGGGCTGACGCTGAGCGCAGTGCGCGCTTGGCAACTCCAGGCTCCCATCCGCCGCACACGCGGCAGACGGGCCAGCACGGCAGCCTAGGTCTGATTTGCTTGACTAAATTCGAGGGAAACACAACAACGTGCCAAAACTACGCGAGATATTTGACCTGCCAGAGCAGGTCCATCAGGGCGACTTTGTTCTCCGCCTGACGGAGGGCTTGAATGCCCCAGCGGAAACCGTGCGCGACTATATCGCCACGCCCCAGTTGGTGAAGTGCTTCGACCAGGCGCTTGGGGTGGTCAAGGGCGCGATCGACAGCCGAATGAGCAAGGGCGCGTACCTGCATGGCAGTTTCGGTTCCGGGAAGAGCCACTTCATGGCCATCTTGTCACTGGTGTTGCGCGGCGACGCCACGGCCCGTGGTAAGCCCGAGTTGGCCCCGGTTGTGTCCAAGCACAACGGCTGGACGCAGGGCAAAAAGTTCTTGGTCGTGCCATACCACATGATCAATGCCGAGACGCTGGAATCGGCGCTCTTCTCGGGCTACGCAGATCTCATCGCACGTTTGCACCCTGAGGCGCCGAGCCCTGGTTTCTATCAGAGCGAGGGTATGCTCAACGATGCACAGAAGCTGCGCACCCAGATGGGCGACGAAGTCTTTTTTCGCGCTCTGAATGGCGCAACTGGCGCGGCCACTGGCGGCGGTGGCTGGGGGCGTGTCACGCAGACCTGGGCCGCCGCGCGCTTCGAGGCCGCCCTGAAGGTGCCCCCCGGCAGCCCTGAGAGATTCAAACTTGTTGGTGCTTTGGCACGCGCGTTCTACGGCAGCGTGAGCCATTATTCCGCCTCGCAGCGCGAGATGTATACCTCGCTGGACGACGGCTTATCGGCGATGTCGCACCACGCTAAGGAACTCGGCTACGACGGCATCATCCTTTTCCTGGACGAGTTCATCCTGTGGTTGGCTAGCCGCGCGGCAGATGTGGCTTGGATTGCCCGTGAAGGCCAAAAGGTCGCGAAGCTGGTCGAGTCGAGCAACGCTGACCGCCCGACACCCATCATCAGCTTCATGGCCCGCCAACGTGATCTGCGCGAACTGGTCGGTGAGCACATGCCTGGTGCCGAGCAGTTGTCGTTTGCCGATACGCTGCAGTATTGGGAGGCCCGTTTCGACAAAGTGAATCTGGAAGACCGAAACCTTCCAGAGATTGCCAAGAAACGACTGCTGCGCACGCGCGGGCCCGCAGAAGATGCGCTGCTCAAGGGTGCGATCAACAAGCTGCTGGGCAGCCAACCCGAAGTGCTGCAAACCCTGTTGACTCGCGATGGCGATCAGCAGATGCTTCAGGACCTTTATCCCTTCACGCCTGCGCTGATTCAGACACTGATCGCTGTTTCGTCGATGTTGCAGCGAGAGCGCACGGCGCTCAAGCTAATGCAGCAGATGCTAGTGGACAAGGCCGACACGCTGGAGATTGGCGACGTCATCCCGGTCGGCGATCTGTTTGACGTGATTGCCGAAGGGGACGAGCCTTTCACCCATGGCATCAAGCTCTTTTTCGAACAGGCCAAGCAGCTCTGGCGGCGGCGGTTGTTGCCGATTCTGGAGACCCAGCACGGCGTAGCTTGGGAAGACATCGAGTCTGGTAAGGCCGATCCGAGGAAGGCAGCCGCCTTGCAGAACGACGCGCGGTTGCTGAAGACTCTGGTATTAGCGGCGCTTGTGCCCGAAGTCGAAGCCCTGAAGAATCTAACGCCAACAAAGCTGGCGGCGCTGAACCATGGCACGATTCGTACGCCAGTGCCCGGCAGCGAGGGCGTTACTGTGCTGACTAAGCTCAAGCGCTGGGCGGGTCAGGCCGGTGAAATCAAGATTGCGGACGATTCGCTGAATCCGATCGTGTCCGTCGAAGTGGCCAAGGTGGACACCGACGCCATCCTAGCCAATGCGATGGTGTTTGACACGCAGGGCAACCGTCAGGCGGAAGTCAGACAGTTGATCACCGATGGCTTGGGTTTGGCCGATGCAGGTTCCAGCTTGCTGCCGCCTGAGATGGAAATCAGCTGGCGCGGCTCGCGGCGCGGCGCGGAGATTCTGTTTGGCAATGTCCGTGAGCAGTCCTTCGACACCCTCAAGGGACGTGAAGGAACGTGGCGCGTCGTGATCGATTTCCCGTTTGACCACCAACCCGAGCATGGCCCACAGGACGACGTGGCCAAAATCAACGGATTCCTCAACGAAGGCAGAGTCGGCCGCTCGATGGTGTGGCTGCCGTCGTTCCTTTCCCCCAATACACAGGACCAGTTGGGCCGTTTGGTGGTCATCAACTTCGTCTTGCGTGGCAACAACCTGGACCAATACGCTAGCCAGCTGTCGCAGACGGATCGCGAGCAAGCGCGTGTGCTGCTCACTAACCAGCGCGACCAACTGCGCCAGTTTATTCGCAACTGCCTGTACACGGCTTATGGGCTCAACAGCGTCGCCCTGGAAGCACTGGACCCCGCGCAAACGGTCGACGAGCATTACTTCAGCCTGGACCCCTCCTTGATCTTGCGGCCACCTGTGGCGGCAAACTTCAAAGATGCGTTCGAAAAGCTCGCCGAGCAAGCGCTGGACTACGAATTTCCGGCCCACCCGCACTTTGACGCCGAACCACGCCCGATCGCGGTCAAACGCCTCGCTGATCTGATGGTGCTGGCGGCTCAGAAGCCCGCCCATCGTGTCGAACTCGAAGCCTCGCTGCGGGACGACGCCAAGCGCATAGCACCCAGGCTCGATCTGGCCGAGGTCGGCGAGGCCGCGCTGCAGCTGCGGGACGACTGGTCACAGCATTTTGCTAGACAGATTGCGCAGCAGGCAGGGCGCGAGCCCACGGTGACCGACCTCCGCCGCTGGCTGGACTTGCCCGATCGACGCGGCCTCCGTGAAGACCTGCAAGACCTTGTAATCTTGACCTGGCTGGCCAAGAGCAATCGCTCCTTGTACCGCTTCGGTCAACCGTTCAAAGGCGAGATCGGCAACGTGCCGAACGAATGCGAGGTGCGCGAGCAGCCCTTGCCGACAGTGGCGGAATGGGACAAGGCGACCAAACTTGCAGGCGAAATGCTGGACCCGTCGATGGCCACACTTTATCGGTCAGCACCCGGGCTGGTGGAGTTTTCGCGTGCCGCGCGCAAGCGCGTCGCCGACACGGCAGCCCATCTGCTGAACTATCTGCGCGTGGTTGACCAATTAATGACCTTGGTGCAGACGGATGTCGTGGCCAAGGGAGAGCCTGCCCTGCGCAAGACTGGGGCCATGCGGCTCAGGGATTGGTTCGCTGCAATGGAGTCCCGCGGCTCGGAAATCGACCTCGTCAATCTGGTATCCCGGCTTGATTTCAGTGCCGAGGAAATCGCCGAAGCAAAGGCCGTGCTAGGTGGCGTCCAGGCGCTGGCGCGTGTTGAGGCCAAACACTATCTAGTCAACAGTCTGCATTCGATTGCAAACGGCGGCAGTGAGTTTGCGCCACGGGCCAATCAGATTCTCGAAAGCCTCGCGCATGCGGTGCTCCGCTACGAATACGTCGACGGACTGCCAGCTGCTGTTGCGCAGTTTGAGCGCGATGCGGGAGCACTGATGGCCGATGTCGCCAATCGGGCGACACCGCCTAGCCCGCAGCCTCAACCTACTCCGGAGCCGGAACCGGAGCACGGCATGAAGGCTCCTCAGCGAATTGAGCACGCCAGATTGATCAAGACCGATGCCCTGCAGGCACTGGCCGACGCGCGGACGCTACTTGAGGGGCTCGGCGACGTCAGTGTGGACATTCATATCGTGATCCGGGAACAGGAATGAAGGTCCCGGCACATCAGATCAGTCTTCAGGCGAAGCAGGCGCACGAGGCGGACCCACCAGCAAGGTTCATCCTTTTGCGGCTGCCCTTGGATGCCTTCGATGGCGCAGCGGTGGATGTGAACGCTGAGAGCTGGCCAGTCTCGGCCTGCAGTTCCCCTTTAGCCGTTCGCGACGCGATGCGCCGCCATGCTGTCAGCACGACGCCGGTCGTGTTGCTATTTGCGGGAGACGAGAGTGAGCTAGGCTCCGACGTACTGGCACGTTGCGCCAAGCGACGCGCCATCACACACGACCTCTGGCAAACCGTGCTGGCTCTCTTCCGGGCGGCGCACATTGATCCGCGTTTGGTTCGCCATCGCTGGCTGGCTGAAATGCTTGTGCGCTACATGCCAGCAGAGGGCTATGCCCCTGTCCGGTCACTCGTTTTGGACCAGGATCGGGCTTGGAAAGAGCTGTTCAGAGTTGTATTGGGCTTCGAGTCGTATCCACCGACGGAACTTGACCTATTGAAGTGGGCCGGCGATGCCCAACGGCGTGAGCAATTTAAGGCGTTGGACGATACTGCGCGTCAAGAAACGGTTCAACGCCTTCGAGAAGCGCTCGGCGAGTTGGTGAGCTTCGTTTTTGCGGCCATCGATACAGGGAGCGCCGACGATTTGGTCGCAATCGCCATGCTTTGTGAAGCCTTGGAAGACAAGACCACTGGTTCGGAATCCAGCAGGGCCAAGGTCGCAGCCCGGCTGGAAGTTTTGTTCAATGGATTGACGATTGCGACACACACGAGTCATCAACTGGCCAGAGCAGCTGACGCTTGGTTTGATCGCGCCCCCGAAGCCACCCAACAACAGCAGGTTGCGCGCTATGAATCGTTGGTGACGCAACTCAAAGCCGAGTCACTGGCCGCGCACGCAAGGTATGGAAATGCTGCCCTGCGCGAGAAGACTAGGGCTTTTGCTGCCGCGCTGAACGACCTCAATTTGCCGGAGGCCATTCTCCAGTTCGGGCGCATGATGGCGCACCGAGGCCCAGTCGTGAGCAGTCGCTCTGAGCTCAGATGCAAGATGGCGGTGCGCCTGGTCAGTTGGCTGACGCAAACGGCCAGCGATTTTCCGTCATCATTAAACGCGCTGTCTGAGCAGTATCGGAATGAGATCGCCTGGGTGGACTGGGCGCAAACCGTGCTGCTGGAAGGCGACGATTCTGCAGACTTGGCGAACGCCTATGGCCTGCTCCGAGAAAAAACTCGGACTCGCAGAGAATTATTCGACCAGCGTTTCGCTGAGTCGCTGGCGGCTGATCAGCCCAATGGCACGTCCTTGATTTCGATCGAGAACGCCCTCGACAAATGCGTTGCACCGGTTGCGGTGGCCGGGCGGAGCTTGCTCATCGTTGTGGACGGAATGAGTATCCCTGTTTTTCTGGAGCTGCATCACAGTCTAAAGGAGCAGGGTTGGGTCCAGTTCAAGCGCGCAGAAGGGGCCTGTTCGACTTTGCTGGCTATGTTGCCGTCGACAACAGAAGCCTCTAGGACGTCGCTGCTTTGTGGTACCGCTTGCGCTGGATCGGCATCAACGGAACGGGCGGCGTTCAGCGCCTATCCGGCGCTCGTTGCCCCGTCTGTCGCGGGCAAGCCGCCGGTGATTTTTCACAAGAGAGATCTGCTCGATACTTCTGGTGTCGCCCTTTCAGACGATCTCAGAACCGCCCTGAGCGACACTCGGCAACGAGTCGTCGCTGTCGTTATCAATGCAGTGGACGATCATTTGATGAAGTCTGACCAACTGCGGCTGCGCTGGGACATTGCGCAGTTTAAGGGTTTAGATGCACTGCTAGCAGAAGCACGTTCCTCCGAACGTGCTGTAGTGTTCACCAGTGATCACGGCCACGTACTTGACCAAGATACGGTCATGCAGGGGGCAAGCCCCAATGCCCGATGGCGCGAACCAAGTCTGGAGTCCTACCCAGGGGAGATTGCGTTGAAGGGCAATCGAGTCAGAGCCGCCAGCGGCATGGATGAAGTTGTCCTGGCATGGAGCAGCAAGTTGCGATACGCGAGCAAACGGAACGGCTACCACGGTGGCTGCGCGCCGGCTGAAGCGCTAGTTCCGATCACCACCTACCGCTATGGAAACAAAGCTGTCGATGGTTGGAGCGTTCGAGACGAAGTGGCTCCCGACTGGTGGCAGGGATGATCGAGGTGGACGTGCGAAATGTTCGCCAAGATTGGTGGCGATCAGGCGGTGCCACTTCCACAGTCGCCTGACTGAGCGCTTCCAGGTTACAGAATGGCAATGGCGTCAAGCTTCGCGCGCATTCTGTCGTGTCGTAGATGACCATAGTGCTTGTCGATCATTTCGGTAGACGTCCCGGCCATTCTCGCAACCTCGAAGCTGTCGATGCCGTTTGCGATCATTTCGCTGATAGCTGTGTGTCGGAGCGAATACATAACAACTGATGGCGGAAGCTTTGCAGCCTCGACAGCCTTCTTGAAGGGCTTCTTCCACGAATCCTTGTTCCACGGTTGACCGTATTCGGTTGCGAAGATCGAGGCGTTGGCAATCTTGTCCTTAGTCTGTTCCTCAAAAAACTGTATAGCAACTGACGCAAGGGAGACCACCCGATAGCCAGTCTTTCCGTCGAGCGCGAGCGTTCCCTGTTGCCGGTCAAAGTGTTTGACGCAAGCGTTGGCAAGTTCGCCAGGGCGGGCTGCTGTAAAGAGCATTGCCTTGACGAGTTGGCGGATGTCTTCGGCGCATGCCGCGACCAAGGCCGCACGCTGATCGCTCGGCAAGAATGACTGTCGTCGTCGGCCAACGTCCTTGAACTTGGCGACGGTCTTCCATCCAGCGTCGGTCGCGACTAACCGATCACGCAGAGCTAGATTCAGGGCCGCCTTTAAGGACGCCAGATTCCGATTCGCAGTGTCTTTTGCCCGACGCAGGTCATCCTCGTCCTCGGCATTTTCTTCGCATCCGATAAGTTGCTCTGTCAACCAGTCCTTCAGGTGAGAGGTACGAAGTTTAGAGAGATCGACTTTTGCAATCTTTTTGTCATGGACAAGCCGTTTGAACCGCCCTTCGGCGTCGGCCTTGCTCTTGGTACCCTTATGAAGCCCGAGATGCTGGACGTAGTGATCGCACGTATCCTTTACGGTGAAGCTCTTGCTCGATACCCCAGCATCCAACGACGAGACCCATTCGAGCGTGGCCTTCACCGCATCGTCGTAGTTTGTGAAGGTTCCGAGCGCCCGGTATTCCTGCTTCCCCGTTTCGCTTCGCCGGCGGGCGACCCATGTTCCTTCACCTTCAGAAAGCTTACGGAAACCAATATACAGGCCGGACTGGATACGTGAGAAGTAGGGTTCGCGCCGTGGCGCCAGCTTTTCGCGGGCGGTCTTTGTCGTGATGGAGGTGCTCATGATCTTCGTACGGAAAATGTACGGAAATTCTAGTTTGGTTGTGATTGAATTTCAATGGACATGTTTTCGTTAAAAATCAATAGGTTGATTATTTTTTTGGACGGGGTGTGATGCCGTTTGATGGCATTTCCCGCCCTCCGAAGGCAGGGGTTGCTGGTTCGATCCCAGCCGGGCGCGCCAATAACATTGGCTCCGAATCAAGGGTTTAGGCAAACAACGCCTAAGCCCTTTTTTATTTCCCGCGCGCGCAATGTTGCGCCATTCGGCGCCTCGTCCCCAGGCTTGTCCGTTGTGCTCACTCCCGCTAGAATCCCCCGGTCACTGGGGAGTAGCCTTCCTTCACGCATCGCATGAAGGAGAGCGCGTCAACATACTTGACCTGACAGGTCATGGCGCGTTCGACCGGGTCGGTTTGGCGAGACCATTGGCGCATTGCTTCGTTCTGGTCGGACGGGTGGCGGTGCGTCATTGGTTCGTCTAACGTCCGACCGCGGAGCCGCTGTGAAATCACGTTGTCCCCTACCCAATTTTCTCCTGCACCATGCGCCGCGCCGCGCGTTTCCCGTCGACGGGAGCCGTGCATGACCGGTCTTGTCATCGAACTGGCTGTCATGCTGGTCGTCATTCTGGTGGCGGCCGAGCTTTTCACCAACGCGCTCGAACATCTCGGCGAGCGCCTCAAAATCTCGGAAGGCGTCACCGGCTCGCTGTTTGCGGCGGTGGGTACTGCGTTGCCGGAGACGCTGGTGCCGCTGATCGCAATCGTCGGCGGCACGGCTGATCATGCCGTCAATGAGGAAATCGGTGTGGGCGCCATCCTCGGCGCGCCGCTGATGCTTTCCACGCTGTCCACCTTCCTCATGACGCTCGCGGTTCTGCGTTCACGCGGCATCGGCGGACGCGTCGCACCCGAACGCTCGGGTTTCACGCGCGACCTCAACTATTTCCTTTTCGCGTTCCTGCTGGCGGCCGCGGCCATGTATGTGCCGCACGAGCAGAAAATCGTCCGCGCGCTCTTCAGCATTGCACTCGTGGGCGTCTACGTCGCCTATGTGGTGGCGACTTTCCGCGCGTCGAACAGTCTCGTGGATGCCGGCCACGGCACGGAGGCGCCGGGCAAGATGATGCTGGCGCGCCTCGGCGTGTCGACCAACCTGGCGACGATCGCCATCCAGCTGGCGCTCGCGGTTGCCTTGCTGGTGTGGGGCGCCGAAGGTTTCATCCATGGCGTTCGTGGCGTGTCCGAGGCGTTCGGCGTCTCGCCGCTGCTGCTCTCACTGCTGATCATCCCGATCGCCACCGAACTGCCGGAGAAGGTGAACAGCATTTTGTGGATTCGCCGCGGCAAGGACACGCTGGCGTTCGGCAATATCACCGGTGCAATGGTGTTTCAGGGCACGTTGCTACCGGCGATCGGCATCCTTCTCACGCCGTGGACGCCGCGAATCGAGGTTGTCACGGGCATCGTCATCACGCTAGGCGCAGCGGCGTGGCTGCGGATCAACGCGCGGGAGCGCGGCGCGCCGGTGTGGGCGCTGCTCGTGTGCGGTGCGCTTTATGTGGCTTATCTGGCGATTACGCTAAATCGCTGACCCTCGTGTGGCGAGCGCCGAGTGGTGACGGCCGCCGCGCGCCGCGCCACCGGCGCGTCATCGCCATTCGAGGGCGGCGCTTCAGCCGACAAACTGCGAACCGCCGGTCACGCTGCTGCGGCAGCGCGCTCTTTCTCGTACTTGATGAGCTTTAACACGCGCGAATTTGCGAAAAAGCGGATGTAGTTCGTCGTCGAATAGAAGATGTCGGTCTGCCATTCACCGCAGAGCAGATCCTTGCCGGTAGGATCGTCGGCGGGTTGCACGATCGTGTCGGCCATAATGCGGTTAATGCCCGATACGTTCGGGCCGGACTCGTGCCACAGCGCGCTGTTCATGATCACGAAGTCGCCCGGATTCAATTCGGGTGTGATTTTCGGCCATTCAAAATCGAAACTCTCGGGATTGATCTCTCCGGCGTCGCCGAGCACGCCCAGCTTGTGCGAACCCGCGTAAAACGTCATGCCGCCGTTATCCGCGTTCACCTCGCTAAGCGGCACGAACAGGCTGCATTTGTTCAGGTTGCCAAGGTGATAACAGCTATCCTGATGCAGGAACACCTTGTTCGAACTGAACTTATCCTTTATCACAAAGCGGTGGTTATAGAGCGCCACATGCTCGCCAAACACCTGTTTGCAGACCTTGGAGAAAGCCGGCTCCTTGTACATTACGGCGAGCTTCGGCGGCAATTGCTCAGTGAGCGAAACGGGATTCGCCTTGTTGACGGCGCGGCTTTCGGCCAGTTGCGCATCATAGAAGGCCTGCCATTCCGCTTGCCATTCCTTAACGACGGCTTGCGGAATCGCATTGCGCATTACGAATACGCCGGTCTGTTTGAATACGCCGGGGTTGAACGTTTCGGAAGCGATCTGATCGATGACCGCCTCGACGGATGCCGGGATTATTTTCATGTTCAAACTCTAGATGAACCGGAACGTCAGTTCGTTATCCTGCGTGTTTTTGAATTTGTTGCACTTCGCGAGCACGTTGTACTTCAGCGGAAAGAGTTCTCGCTCCGGCGATTCCAGAATGTCTATTTCGACGATATCGAAGTCGCGCAGCAGAACGTTCCAGCCGTGCTCGGTAATGCGCCAGCAATCCGGCGACGGTCCGTGAATGCGCCAGTTCAGCGGCGCGGAAATCATCAGGTGACCTTCGTGCCTGAGAATGCGACGAATCTCTTTGACGGTATCGAATGGATTGAGTGTATGTTCGATTACATCCATGCACACCACGACGTCGTACGCGCTTTCTGGAATCGCCGCATTGACTTTTGTGATGTCGCCGACGATCGTCGGCTTGTAGGTGTCGACTACGTCGAACGTATCGACGCTGAAATTGGTGAAGCACTGGCGCACCAGTGAGCGGTCTTGCGGGCCGACTTCGAGCAGCTTGCCCGTCTCTTCGGGAAGCCGGTCGGCGGTCCGCCGCACGAAGGCATCCATATGTTCTCGGGTGAGCGGGAACGTGTCGTTGTCGAATTTTGATGGCGTGGCCATAGTGAACTCTCGCTGGATATAGGCTTCAATCGACAGTGCGGGCCGTGCAAGCCAAAAGGTCTTCGTCGATCGATGTTTGAATCGGGTGCGCTACGGCAAGACGCGCTTTGCTTAACGTCCGGCACGATTGCCTGAAATGGTCGATCTTCGCCTCTGCATCGGACGGAAAGCGAAGCGCATTGCTCGACCAGCTTTCTTTTGGAAGCAGCTTGCAGACTTCGTGGTCTTCCTGGAACACCTGTCGGTTCATCCGGATAGTGGATTCGAAGAACGAACCGAGCATTTGCGCGGAATTTGCATTCGCGGTATTCGATGCATACAGACGGCTCGTGAAGTGCGTACGGTCCAAACCATCTGAAGACGGGAAAAAGTTTTGCAGCGAATACGAGTAGCCGTACGTCGAGGACATCATCGTGAACGGGAAGATATACAGGCTCATATATCCCTCGTACTGGTAGTCGATGTCGAACAGCTTACGCAGACGGCTCAATTGGCTCGCCACGCGCGAATTGCCGAGCGGCGCGTACCAGATCGAGTTCGCGCCGTCGAACACATTTTCGCCGTCGGCAAGTTGCAATGTGGCAAGCGTTTCCGTGTGGACCGCCGCGATGTGATACGGCTCGAGTGCATTCTCCACCGCGAGCGGCCAATAGCATTCGTAGTCGTAACGGTTCAGATCGACGCGGCGATCCACATTGAAAGAAATGTTCTCGAGAGTTTCGGCGGTCTTTCCCAACTGCTCATATAAGCGCATGCGCGGCTTGATGGCGAAGAACACGAAATCGCCGCACCAATCCACCTTTAACGTGGCGAAGCGCGCGCGGTCGATGTCGCAAGACTTGAAGCGTTGCCTTTCTGGCACGATGACGCCGCCGTTCTTATAAGTCCAGCCGTGATAGCCGCAGGTTGCCGGCCGATTGCCGTGCGCGTCCGTGTAGATTCGCGCGCCACGGTGGGGACACACATTGTCGAACGCGACGAGATCGCCGTTATCGTTGAAGAGCACGACTTCGCCCGACACGCTGTCGAATTTGATGAAATCGCCGTCGTTGGCAAGCTCGCGCCGATGACACGCCAGATGCCAGTATTCATCGAACAGCTGCCGATCCAGTGTCATTTCACAGCCTCCTGGCCGGAGCGGCGTACACCACGGCGTCTTCCGGCACAGAGCGCATAACGATTGCGCCGGCACCTACTTTCGCGCGCGCGCCGATCTTGACCTTGGGCAGGATTTTCGCGCCGCTGCCGAAGAACACGCCTCCGCCGACTTGCACGTAGCCGGTCAGATCCACGTGCGAACTCAGCGTCGAGTAAGCGCCTAGCTTGACGTCATGGCCGACGCTCGACAGCACGTTGATCGCGACGAAATCGCCCACCTGGGCGTCAGCCGAGATCACCGCCTGAGGACACACCACCACGCCTTCGCCCAAAACGGCGGAGCGCGCGACGACAGCGCGTGGATGCACGAGTGTCGCAAACACGGCGCCACGTTCGCGCAGGCGCGCGACCACGTCTCGCTTGGCTGCAGGATCGCCGATGGCGACTACGACGGCTTCGCCATCCTGTGCGCGGTAGTCGTCGATATCGCCACGCCATTCGAGCCGGTACGAGTAGCCTTCAAGCGCTGCTGGACTGGCGTCGAGAAACCCGCTGATGGCCGGACCGCTACCGGCGTTCGCCGCATCTTGCGCCCAGTTGATCAGCTCGCGCGCGAAGGCGCCGCAGCCGGCCACGATCAATCGCTTCGTCATCACCGGACCTTGTATCCGCCGTCGACGACGAGCGTCGTGCCAGTAATCCAGCGGCTCGCGCCGCTCAGCAGAAACAACGCGGATTGCGCAACGTCGCCCGCTTCGCCGAAACCGAGCAGATGGCTCTTTTCGTAAGCGGCCAACGCTTCGTCGGGGCTACCGCTCGTCAGGCGGTCATGCATCGCGGTATGTACCGCACCAGCTGCGATCGAGTTGACGCGAATAGCCCGCGGAGCCATTTCGCATGCGAGCGAGCGAACCATTCCGTCGATCGCCGCCTTAGCCGCGGAATAGGCGGTCATGCCTGCCTGGCCGGTCGTCCCCGCCACCGACGACATGAAAACCAGCGAGCCGCCATTTGCGATCACATCCTTTTTACTGGCTGCCCGAGCAATGCCAAACGCCGCATAAAGGCTGCTGCCGAACACCTGTTGCAGTTGTTCCTGCTTCGTGAGCTTCGCGGGACGGATCAACTCGACGCCAGCTGCATGAAATGCGCCGGCAAAGGTGCCGTGCGTCTGAGCTAGCTGGCTCACCCAT
This sequence comes from Paraburkholderia sp. 22098, assembly GCF_052045935.1. NCBI lineage: Bacteria > Pseudomonadati > Pseudomonadota > Betaproteobacteria > Burkholderiales > Burkholderiaceae > Paraburkholderia > Paraburkholderia sp. 22098. The sequence goes on from NZ_JBQEPV010000001.1 coordinate 657,881, forward strand.
TCGGCGGTCTGATCGGCGTCATTGAGCGATGCGGCGGCCGTGGCGTGACCACTTCCTTCGAGCCTCTCGAGCGTCGCCTGAAGACGAGCCTCGTCGCGTCCAGCCGCAATAACGCGTCCGCCCAGGCTCGCGATCAGTACCGCACTCGCCTGGCCAATGCCGGACGACGCGCCGGTGACGAGGTAGAGACCGCCGGCGAGGCAGTCTTTTGAGAACAGAGTCATGTTTCTATGGTGTCCACGATAGCCAGCGGGCCGACTTCGAGCGCCGCGGATGCCCACGAATAGCCGACGCCAAAGCCGAACATGCCCACTTGCAGCGTGTCTTCTTTCAAGCGGCTTTTCAGCTCTGTCGTCATCAGCAGCGGAATCGACGCGCAGCTCGTATTGCCGTATTCACCGATATTGGTCGGAACCCGTTCGGCCGGCAGCCCCGCCTTTTTGCTCAGATGCTTGAGCATGAACAGATTGGCCTGATGGAACAGGAACGCGTCGTAAGCTTCCTTGTCGCGGCCGGCAATTTCGAGTGTGCGCGCAACGAGTTTCGGCACTGCGTTTAGCGTGAAATTGAAGATTTCGCCGCCGTCCATGAACAGGCATTCCGCCGATTTGCCCGCCATGCGTTCGTCGGCGGCTGTGTCGTAAGACTTGAAGCCGCCCGAGGGCACGATCAGATTGCGCACGCCCTTGCCGTCCGCGCCGATGATGAAATGCGCGGCCGCATCGCTTTGCGATGCTTCCAGCGCGGTCATCGTGCCGGCGTCGCCGAACAGCAACGCGGTGGAGCGGTCGGCCGGATCGACCAGCTTGCTGATGGTGTCGCCTACTGCCAGCAGAACGCGTTTGGCCGCGCCGGTTTGAATCAGGTTCATGCCAAGCCACAGCGCCTGTGGATAACCGGAGCAACCCAGATTGATATCCAGCGCGAGGCACGAAACCGGCAAACCCAGATCCGCCTGTAACGCGAAGGCGGTGCCGGGCAAGCGGTAATCGGGCGTTTGCGAAACGAAGATCAGCGCGTCGATGGAGTCCGCCTGCCAGCCGAGGCCGGCCAGCAACTTTTCGCCGGCCTTGCGGCACAGGTCCCCGGCGCTTGTTTGCGCGTCTGCCCAACGGCGCCGGTTCACGCCGATCATCTTGACGACATCACGGACGGCCGACGCGTCGAACCTTTCCGCAAAGTGGTCGTTATCCACCTGCTTTGACGGCACGCACGACACCACACCGGCAATGCGGGCGCATTGCGTGCGTAATTCGCGGCCTGCGATGAAGTCCGGCGAGCTCATGCTTGACTCCTTAGGCTGCCTTCTTCGCACTGCTGATCAGCGCTTCGATATCGGCAATGGTGTTGCAGTTATTCAACGCCTGGCCGCTCAACATCACGTTAAAGCAGTCGTCGACGAGCGCAATCGTCGATACCACCGCGAGCGAATCCCAGTTGTGTTCGTGCAAATCGAGCTCGGGCGTAACGAGGCTTGCGTCGATCTCGAGGATTTCGGCCATACCTTCGTAAAAGTGTTCCATGTCTGCTCCTACTAGTAATTTACAAGGCAGCCGGCCCATGAGTAGCCGACGCCAAAGCCCAACAACATCAATCGACTGCCACGCCGCAGCATGTCGTCGTCCTTCATCTGTTTCAGTGCTAGCGGAACCGTAGACGACACGGTGTTGCCGCACTGCTCCATGACGATCGGAAATTTGCTCTCCGGGACCTTCATTTTTTTTCGCAGCGCTTCGAGCATGAAACGGTTTGCCTGATGCAGCACGAAGAAGTCGATTTCCTCGCGGTCCATGCCGGCCTTCTCGAGAAGCGACCTCGCTGCTTTGGGCACCTCCGAAAGCGAGAAGGCCATCACCTCGGCGCCGTTCATGTACAGATGCTCGTCCGTGCGCACATTGCCGGACTCGTCTTCTTTCTCCATTGCGCTGCCGACGCTTTTCGGCTCACGAAACAATCCCGCTTTGACGATCAGGTTGCCCGCGCCACGGCCGTCGGTGCCGAACACGAATGGGCCGATCGACCCGTTGCCGTCTGTCGAGCCAATGATCGCTGTCGCGCTCGCGCCGTCGCCGAACAGAGTGCGCACGCTCTTGTCGAGCGGATGGACATATTTCGAATAGGTGTCGGCAGTCAGCAGCAGCACGCACCGGGCAGCGCCGGTTTCGACCAGACCCTTGGCGAGCGAAAGCCCGTACACATATCCGGAACATCCGAGGTTGATGTCGAGCGCGCCAGCATGGGTCGCAATGCCGAGCCGGTTCTGCAACAGGCAGGCGGAAGTCGGCAGCACGTAATCAGGCGCCTGCGTACACAGAATCACAAAGTCGATGTCCTGCGCGCTCACTGCGTTCTGGGCGAAGAGGTTGCGTGCCGCTTCGTACGCGAGGTCCGCGGCGGTTTGTTCGGCCGATGCGATGTGCCGCTGGCGAATGCCGGTCTTGGCCAGGATCTTGTCCGCCGACCATTCGGGGTAAAGCGACGCAAGCTCTTCGTTCGTCAGGACCTGCTCCGGCAGGTATCCGGCGATATCGAGGATGCGCGCCTGCACCCGACCAGATTGACCCGAGGGCGTCATGACCGGCAATCCGCGATGATGCCGATGATGCGATCGAGCATGCCGTCGGTGAGTGCCGGGAATATCGGCAGACACAGCACCTGCTGGGCGGCCGCATGAGCGACAGGCAGATTTTCTCTGCGCGCGGACGGCAGCCCGCGATAAATCGGAAAATCGGAAATCAGCGGGTAGAAGTAGCGGCGCGCGTAGATGTCGTGGTCGCGGAACTTCTGGTACAGCACGTCGCGGCTCACTGGGAATTCCGGCCCGACGAGAATCGGAAAGTACGAGTGATTTGCCACCTTTTCGCCGCCTTTCGGCAGGCAACGAATGCCGGGAATGTCGCGAAGCCGCTCGCGATAGATCGCGTCGATCTGCGCGCGGCGCGCCAGTGCTCCGTCGATGTGCTGCAACTGCAACAGGCCAAACGCGGCGTTGATCTCACTCATCTTGCCGTTGATGCCCGATGCCACCACGGTCACTTCGTCGACGAAACCGAAATTCTTGAGATGGTCGATGCGCTGCTTCGTCTTGGCGTCCTGGCAAACAATCGCGCCGCCTTCAAAGGTGTTGAACACCTTCGTGGCGTGAAAGCTTAGCACCGCCAGATCGCCATGCCCGAGCACGCTGCCCGTGTCGGTCTGCACGCCGAATGCGTGCGCGGCGTCGTAGATCACTTTCAGGTTGTAGTTATCGGCGATCTTCTGGATGGCCTCGACGTCGCACGGCTTGCCGTAACAGTGCACCGGCATGATGGCGGTGGTCTGCGGCGTGATGGCGGCTTCGATCTTCGCGGCATCGAGGTTCAGCGTGTCCGGGTCGACGTCGACAAAAACCGGTTTAATGCCGTTCCACACTAGCGAATGCGCGGTCGCGACGAACGAATAGGGCGTCGTGATCACCTCGCCCGTCACGCGCAACGCCTGAAGCGCGGTAAGTAGCGCGAGCGTGCCGTTCGTGAACAGCGAAAGGTGTCGCACGCCCAGATACTTGCACAGCTCGTTTTCGAATTGCTGGTGAAACGGCCCGCCGTTGGTGAGTACCTTGCTCTCCCAGATCTGGCGCAAATACGGGATGAACTCTTCGAGCGGCGCAAGATGAGGCTGAGTGACATAAATACGCTCATCGACCTGCGGCTCGACCGCGCGCAGCGGCAAAGGTGCGTTCACTTCGTGTCCCCTTTATCTGCCAACGCCGGCGCCTGATTGACCATATCGCCGATGTCGTCCATCGAAACTTCAAAGGCAGTGGCCGACTCACCGGCGCACCACCGTTGCCACATGATGCGCAACGCGCGCGAGACGCCCGCCGCGACCACGTCCGGGCGGAACGCCGCTGACGCGGCGCAGCGCTCGCGCAGGCTCGTGCGGATTTCGGCGAGTGCGGGAATGTCGGACGCTAGCGCCGCGCCGCGCGCCACGAACTCTTCTTTGTTCGCGACGACGAATTGTTCGAGACCGACGTGCGACATCCATGTGGTGCCGGCGCGGCTTGCCAGCGTGCTGCCTGCGATCGTCAACGTCGGCACGCCCATCCACAACGAATTCAGCACCGTGGTGGAACCCGTGTACGGAAATGTGTCCAGGCAGATGTCGACATGAAAATGCTGTTGCAGATACACCGGAATACTCGAGCGACGGCGGAAGGTGAGACGCTCGCGGTCGATGCCTTCGGCGGTGAACCAGTCGATCAGCATCTGTTCGTCGTCATCGTTGGCGATGGCGCCGAGCAGCATCTTTGCGTTCGGCAACGCGCGCAGCAATTCAGCCCACAAGGCGATCACGTCGCGGCGCAGTTTGTTCAGCCGGTTGAAGCTGCCGAACGTAATGTGGCCGTTATGCATGGCCGGCAGAATGTTGACTGGCGGCGCGCTCTTCTCGGGGAGGAACGTCGCGCTCGAAGGCAGATGGACGATCTTCTCGGAGAACTGACTTTCCGGCGCACCGAACGGGACACCGTATTTGTCCACCAGGTAGTAGTCCATTGCGCTCAGGCCCGTGGTGCCGGGATAACCCATCCACGTCACCTGGACCGGTGCGGGTTTGCGCACGAAGGTCAGCAGACGGTTGCGGCCCGTGTGCCCGGAGAGATCGAACAGAATGTCGATGCGTTCGTTGCGGATCTTGTTGGCCAGTTCTGCGTCCGGCATGCCAGTGATCTGCTGCCACGAGTCGGCGCAGTTGCGCAGCAATTGCGTATAGTCGTCTTCAGCGATGTGGTTGCTGTACACATGCAAGGACAGGCTATCGTCCTTGGCAAGATGCTCCATGATAGGCAGCAGGTACGACGCGACGGCATGGCGGAACAGGTCGCCTGAAACGAAGCCGATCTTCAGCTTACGATCCGGCGAACGCTTGTTCGAATGATTCGGCCACTGCGCGCGGACAGGATCTTCATGTTGACGCGCAAAAGCGGTGTGCTCGGCGAACAGCTTGTCATGCTGGATCGCGGGGTTGTGCGATAGCGCGAACAGATAGTTGTTCGCCGCGATGGCGTCTTTCGGGTCTTTTTGCAGAGCGGTGCGGAACGATTGCTCTGCCTCTTCAACCAGACCGAGATCGAGCTGGAGGACACCGAGCGAGCTATGCACGGAGGCGCTGTGGGGTGCCAGTTCGGTAGCCCGCCGTGAGGCGGCGAGGCCTTCGGCCACGCGTCCCTGGTGAACCAGCACGATGCCAAGAATGCGCTGCGCTTCGGCGCTGTCAGGATTGATCGCGACGATCGCGCGGCATTCCCGCTCCGACTCCGCAAGCATGTTTTTCAGGCGCAGCGTATCCGCGAGTACGGTGCGGGTTTCCAGTTCCTCGGGGATGAGTTCGGCGGCTTTGCGCAATGGCACGAGCGCGTCGTCGTAGCGGCCCTGACGGTGCAGCGCGATGCCCAGCCAGCGCCATGAGTTGCCGTCGGCTGGGAAACGCTGGGTCAGCGACTCGGCGAGTTTCACCGCCTCGGCGATATTGCCTTTGTTATACAGCGACGTGAAGCGACTGGTTTCCTGCTGACTGATGCGACGTCCCGCAGCAATGTTCGTTCTGGCGGCCGGCGCGTCTTGGGGCGGCGCGGCTTCCGGCGACTGCGATTTTGCCGTCGCCACGGGAAACATTTGCACGGTCTGATCCGGATTCGCCATGCGAACGATCAGGCCGTCCACCGCCGGGCCGCTCAAGCCCTGCTTCTGGCCCATCTCGAGCGCTAGCCACGCAGCGGCAGTTTCGCCTGCGTCGATCAGCGCGCTGATGTAAGCCGCCCAGTACTGGCCGTTATGCGGTTGCAGACCGAGACATTGCTCGAAGAGCGGCAAGGCGTCTGCGACGCGCTTCGTCTGACCGAGCAGCACGCCCAGGTTGTACATCACATCCGGGCGATTCGGCGTGGCGTCGAGAATGACGCGATAAAGCGCTTGCGCATCGTCGAACTCGCCCTTGTGGTGATGATCGAGCGCGGTTTGCAACACGAGCGCCATGTCCAGCTCGAGTTGTTGCTCGGGCGTCAAAATTTCAGCAGATGGCTGTTCGTACAGGAGAGTCATGGTCTCGGCGCGGAATCGTCTATGGAGGAAATTGTGCTGCTGGGCACAGCTTTCCGATGCGCGGAGATGACGGTGAAAAGGCCGTCTGTTTAGCGTATGGACGAGGGTGCGGAAAGCCGTCAGGCAAGAAAAAAGCCCGCATGAGGCGGGCTGAGGAAGCAAGCGCGCCTCACTTCGGCGCGGACTTCTTGTTGTTGTCGGGCTGGCCGGGGGAGCCGGCTTTTCGGGGCGTGGCAGCGTCAGGCTGGACGCTTCCTGGCATCTTACAGGCGGGCCATCCGCTGATATTCGCCTGCCGCCTTGGCGCGGCCAATCGCCGCTTCGAACTCGACGTGCAGTTCCTGCTGCGTGAGTGCGGCGTCGGCGACGAGCGCTGCGTCGATGGCCTGAATCTGGCGGATCATGTCGAGCGCGGCAGGCGCCTGATCGGCGGTAAGCGTCATGAGTAGCGGCGAGCGCATTTCCGTCAGACGGGCCGCTTCTGGCCAGTCGGCGAGCGCAGCCGCCTGTTCGATTTGCCGCGTAATGGACAGCACGCGTTCGACCAATTCCATCTGGTTCATGTCATGCGCCTTCATGGCTTAGCTCTTGTTGGTCGCCAGCGCGCCGGCGCTGTTCGTGCCGCCGAATAGCGCGGTCAGGTATTGCGAGTTGTTGTTCATGGTCGCCATCAGCGTGTTCAGGGCGGTGAACTGAGCCTGATACTGGTTCGTCAACTGCGTTGTGTAGTCGGCGAGCGCTGACTGCTGCTTGGTGATGCTGGCGAGGTCGGCATTCAGCGCGGTGTTGCGCGTATCGATGATGCCGCCAGTCTGCGTAAACGTGGTGATGCTGCTGTTCAGTTGCTTGGCGATACCGTTGGTCGAGTTGAAGAGCGACGCGACCGTGGCCGGGCTGCTCGTCAGCGCCGTGTTCAGCGCGTTATTGTCGACCACCATCGTGCCGTCGGCGGGATCGTCCTTCAGCGTGATCCCGATCGACGCTAGTGTCGTCCCGGTGCTGCCCGAGCCGACCGAACCGCCGATGATCGTGGCCAGTGTGTTCTTGACCGTCTGCAACGTCGAGTCGCCGAGCAACGGCCCTTGCGACGACGCGCCGCTGGTGTACGACGTGAGCGCCGACATCGTCGTTACGACCGTGTTGTAGAGGCTCACGAAATTATTGATTGCGGTGTTCTGCGCGGTGGTGTCCTGCGCAACGGTCAGCGTCTGCGTGGTGCCGGCCGATGCGGCCGTCAGATTTATTGTCACGCCCGCAATTGCGCTCGTCACCGAATTGCTCGAACTGCTCGCCGCGATGCCGCCGATCGTAAATTCGGCGTCTTGCGCGTAGCCGCTCTGTGTCCAGGCCTGGGACGACTTGGCCGACACGATAGTCGAGGTGCCGCCCGTCGTGCTCGCAGTCGACGCGACGCCGAGGCTCGACAGACCGGTGTCACTGGTGACGTTGCTGGTCGAGACGTTGATGACGTTGGCCGCGCCGGAGCTGGCGGCACGCAGCACGAGGTGAGCGCCGTCCGTGCCGGTGACGATCGTCGCCGTCACGCCCGGGTTGCTGCTGTTCGCGTTGATTGCCGCGGCGATGCCGGAAAGCGTGTTATTGCTGCTGTCGACGTTGATGTCCATCGACTTGCCGCCGACCGAAATGGACAGCGTGCCGGTGCCCAGTTGCGTCGTGGCGCCAAAGGCCGCCGACGACAAGGCTTGCGAACTCGCAATCTGGGTGACGTTGACAGAGTAGGCGCCAGCCACAGCGCCGACACCGGCCGTCGCGGTCAGCCCGGTACCGCTGGCGGTTGCCGAGAACGTGCCCAGCGTCGTGCCGTTCGCGAGGTTGGTAATGCCCGACTGCAACGCACTCAGCGCGGAACTCAGCGCGCCGTATCCGGAGAGGGTCGTGTTGTCGGCCGTCTGTTTTGCCGCGAGAGCCGAAGCTTGTCCGGCGATCTTCGCGTTCACGAGTGCCGTGACGAGCGTGGACACGTCCATGGACGAATTGCCCGTCGAGCCGCTGATGATCGATTGAGCGGCCGACTGCAGCGCCGAATTTGCGCTAGCCGTAGAAGACGAGGTTGAGATCGTGGACATGCAGAGGCTCCCGGCGTCTGGAAATCTGTATCAGGTGGTGCGTGATGCTACATCATTGGAAGGCGGAAACGCACGCCGGGAGGCATGCCTCCCGGCGTTTTCAATCTGGCGATGCGCCGGCTCGCGCGCGGCGCATCGCCTCTACCGCGGCTGCCCTTACTGCAGGAGCTTCAGAACTTGCTGCGGGTTGGAGTTAGCTTGCGCCAACACCGAGATACCAGCTTGCTGCAGCACTTGCGCCTTGCTCAGGTTTGCCGTTTCTTGTGCGAAGTTGGCATCCGTGATTTGCGACTGTGCCGACGACAGGTCGGTCGATTCCGCTTGCTGCGAGGTTGCGATCGACGAGAAGCGGTTTTGCGCCGCGCCGAGTGCAGCTTGCAGCGTGTTGACCGTCTGCAACGCGTTGTCGATGGAGACCATCGCCTCGTTTGCACCCGTGACCGTGCTGATGTCGAGACCCGAAACCGTCGGCGGCGCGTTGATCGCGTTGATCTGGTTTACAGCTGCGATTGCTGCCGACGATGCAGCGCCGGTCGTCGGAAGCGCGCCCGAGCTCAGTGCCAGCGTCGTGACGGCGGTGCCCGTGCCTGCAGCCGTGCCTGCGCTGAAGATCGCGCTTGCCACGCCAGACGAGATCGCGGTGTTGTTCTGGTCCGTGAACGTGTAGCCGCCCTTGCCATCCGACAGCACGTTGATCGACGTGATCGTTGCGCCCGAGCTGGTATATGCGCCCGCAGCCGAAAGGCTGACGGCGATCGTGCCAACCGTTTGACCCGTTTGCACGAGACCGCCACCGATCTTCCCTGCGGACATCGATTGGCTCAGGTCCAAGCTGATCGTCTGACCGACGTTCGCGCCTACCTGAAACGACACGCTGCCTGCCGAGCCGTCCAGAATGTTGGTGCCGTTGTACGTCGTCTGCGACGCGATACGGTTCACTTCAGCGATCTGCGCCGACACTTCCTTCTGCAGTGCGGCCTGGTCGCTCGACGACAGCGAACCAGTGGATGCCTGCACGGCCAGTTGGCGGATACGTTGCAGGCTGGAAGTCAGCGACGACAACGCGCTCGATGCGGTCTGGATCATCGACACGCCGTCATTTGCGTTCGACACGCCCTGGTTCAGGCCGTTGATCTGGCTCTGCATACGCGTCGAGATCGCCAGACCTGCTGCATCGTCAGCCGCGCTGTTGATGCGCTTGCCCGACGACAGGCGGGTGATAGCTTGCGACAGGGCGCTTTGCGAGCCGTTGAGGTTTTGCTGTGCAACCAGCGAGTTGATATTGCTATTGATTCCGAGCATGGAAAATCTCCTAAATAAGCCTGAGCCCAATACGCCACGTTGGCATCGGCGGAAGCACTCGTTCATTGCTGGCCGCCTCAGTGAAGGTTGACGGCCCCCCTAAAAAAAACTTGAGGGACTTTCTTTTATCGGGCTGCAATCGCTATCGCGGGCGAGGCTTGCGTGCCCCGCCCGACAAGGGTTTGCGGTGCAATGCATGGGTGCGCTGCACGATTTGAAAAGGCGGCGTATTCTCTTTTTCTCTTGTGAATAAAGCCGGAAGAAATCATGCAAACACGCCGCATTGGACGCTCGGAATTGCAAGTGGCACCGCTTATGTTCGGCGGCAATGTATTCGGCTGGACCGCCGATGAAGCGACGTCGTTTTCGATTCTGGATGCCTTCGTCGACGCCGGACTGGACTTCATCGATACGGCCGACGTGTATTCCGCCTGGGCGCCCGGCAATCAGGGCGGCGAGTCCGAAACCGTCATCGGAAAGTGGTTCCGGCAAAGCGGCAAGCGCGACAAAATCGTGCTTGCGACTAAAGTGGCGAAGCATCCGCAGCGTAAGGGCCTGTCGGCGGCGAACATTCAAGCGGCGGTCGAAGACTCGCTGCGCCGCTTGCAGACCGATTACATCGACGTCTACTTTTCCCACGAAGACGACACCGAAACGCCGCTTGCCGAGACACTCGGCGCGTACCAGCGGCTGATTGAAGCCGGCAAGGTGCGAGTGATTGGTGCGTCCAACTACAGCGGTGCGCGCGTCGAGGAGGCGCTTGCCGTGTCCCGTCAGCACGGGCTGCCGGAGTATCAGGTGTTGCAACCGGAATACAATCTGTACGACCGGGCTGAATATGAGACCGACATCGAGCCGGTTGCGCTGGCCCATCAGTTGGGGGTGGTCGTATATTGGAGTCTCGCGAGCGGATTCCTCTCGGGAAAATACCGTTCGCGGGAGGATCTCGCCAATAAGGCGCGAGGTAGCCGCGTCGAAAAGTATCTGAACCCACGTGGTTTGCAAATTCTCACGGCGCTCGACCGCGTTGCGGCGCGGCATGGCAGCACGCCGGCCAGCGTCGCGCTGGCATGGTTGATCGCGCGCCCGAGCGTGACGGCGCCGATTGCGAGTGCGACGTCGCTGCAGCAGCTGGAAAGCCTTGTCGCCGCGGTTCATCTGACGCTCACGAGTACCGACATCCGTGAACTGGACGATGCGAGCGCATGAATCGCCCGCAATGGCCTGGCGTAATCCCTAAACCCCTGGTAGCATGGAGAGTTTCCTGATATCATCGGGAGTGAATTGAGATCTTTGCCTGTTTCGTCATCGGTTGTCCGTTGGTGAAAGGTTGGCGAAACGGCAGCAGACGCGGCTTTGCAGTACGTCTGTCCGCGTTCCGCGGTGAGCTCCGCACCTCTCTTTTCCGGCCTCCGTGGCCGCTTTGCCTCTCGTTTCATTCGTGGTTTGGCCGGGTTCTTCCCGCGTTTGCCTGTTACTGGCCATGAATCGAAACGACCGGAGGGCCGGCGCGTGAGCGGTCTCCGCCACGCAATCAACCCATATCAAGTGATTGAGTTAGGAATTACATGACGACGATTCTTCTGAAGGAAAACGAGCCGTTCGAAGTGGCGATTCGCCGCTTTCGTCGCGCAATCGAAAAGAACGGCCTGATCGCAGAACTGCGTGAGCGCCAATCGTACGAAAAGCCGACTACGGCACGTAAGCGCAAGAAGGCTGCTGCTGTGAAGCGCCTGCACAAGCGCCTGCGCAGCCAGATGCTGCCGAAGAAGCTGCACTAAGCAAGCTTCTCGGCACGTCATAACGGCGGTGTGAGCTTCGAAAGAAGCCACACCGCCGTTTTGCTTTGTGGTCGCACTTTGTGGCCGCATTGACGCGGCTTTACCGTGTTGAAGCAGGCCTGCGCCGCGCTCAGGCGTCGCCAGACGACACCTCGCGCGTGGTCAGGCTGCGCTCTTCAACTTGTGTACGGAGAGCCCGAATTGACGCGCGATCGAGTACAGGCGCTCGTCCCATTCCCACGTGCCAAAAACGTCGTGCACGTTTTGCAGGCAACTGAGCAGATCGACGGTGGCCTGATCGTACACATTGATGCGGGAACGCAGCAGCGCTTTCCTCAGCGCTGCCACGCCGACGTCCATATACGCAGGCGCCGCCACGGGCGTCTTGCCGATATAGCGCACGGGCACGCCTTCCATAGCCGTCATATAGTCGCGCAGCTTGATGAAGTTGCCGACAGGGCAGCCGCCACAATAGCCGCGGTAGGCGCCACCTCCGCGTGGCAGTAGTGCTGCGCGCTTCTGGCCGAAAAGGTGGCTCACGGCCCGGTCGAAAATATCCTGATGGGTGAGAAAGGTAAGGGTCTTCATGGTTGGTCTCACGATGCTGCGCGGTGGTTACTCGTTGATGAGCGTCTGATACCAGTATCCAGCCTGCGTTCGTTGGCCAAGCCCCGACTAGCATGGCGAAAAGCCTTCAATTCCGGGCTTTGCCCGCGGCCTTGCAGCGTGACTCAGGCGGCGCTCAAGCAGGCACAAGCAGGCACAAGCAGGCACAAGCAGGCTCTAATCGCAACTGGCTGCCACAAACACGGCGGCGCTCATAACCGTATAACGACCGGCGCCCGTGATAAGCGCAGCAGGGCTTTACCGGATAACGGTTTCGACCGGTGCGCGAGGACCATGCAGGCAGGCGTGCGCCGCCTCCCACGCGCCCGGCACCGTCATCGGATAGTCCCCGCGGCTAACCGGCCTTGCGAGTCCGTCCCTTCTTGCCGAGCGCGGCGCAGCGCGCGCGGCACATACAGGTCAGTTCGTGATCGTTCACCATGCCGACCGCCTGCATGAACGCATAACAGATGGTCGAGCCGACGAACTTGCAGCCATAGCGCTTCAACGCTTTGCTGAGTGCATCGGAAACTTCCGTCGATGCCGGCGCGTGCTTGTACGACGCCCACTCGTTCTGAATCGGCGTGTTGTCGACGAAAGACCAGATGAAGGCGGCGAGCGATCCGTGTTCCGCCCGGATCTGCTGCACGGCGCGCGCATTGATGATGGCAGCCTCGATTTTGCCGCGATGGCGCACGATGCCTTCGTCCGCCACGAGTGTGTCGACGTGCTGCGGCGTGAAGCGCGCGACCTTGTCGATATCGAACTCGGCAAACGCGCGCCGGTAGCCCGCTCGCTTGTTGAGAATCGTCGACCACGAGAGTCCGGCTTGCGCGCCTTCCAGCACGAGCATTTCGAAAAGATGCTGGTCCTCGCGCGACGGCACGCCCCATTCGGTGTCGTGATACTGTGCGAGCGCTTCGCTCGATACCCAATTGCATCGTTGTGTCATTTGGCGCTCCCGGTAGTCATATCGCTCGCCAGCATAGCGGAACGCTTGGGCGTCGCAAGCTAGCCGTTCGGCCAATTGCCGGATCGAAACAGACCTGCCACGCTATGCACATTTCCCACGAAACGCACCTCTCCCAATGAACGAAGACCTATTTCTGATCGGCGTTGACGGCGGCGGCACCGGCACACGCATCGTGCTGGCCGACGCGCACGGGCGCGAGTTGGCGCAGGCGGCAAGTGGGCCGTCGGGTCTGGGCTTGGGCGTCGAACGTGCGTGGCAGGCAATCGCGGCTGGCTGTGCCGACGCATTCGCGCAGGCGGGCGCCGCGCTCGACTGGTCGCGCTGCTTACTGGGTTGCGGCCTCGCGGGCGTGAACAATCGCGACTGGCTGGCGGCATTTCTCGCGCAGGCGCCAGCTTTGGCCGCGCTCGCCGTGGAAAGCGACGCGTACACAACATTGCTTGGCGCGCATGGCAGCGCGTATGGCGTGATTGTCGCGCTTGGCACGGGCAGCGTCGCTGCGGCGGCCGACCGGGACGACGGCCAATACCGGACCGTCAGCGGTTATGGTTTTCCGTCGGGTGACGAAGCGAGTGGCGCCTGGCTCGGAGTGCGAGCCATTGTTCACGCACAGCACGCGCTGGACGGACGGGGGCCGAACGACGACCTCGCGCAGGCGCTCCTCGCCCATGTCGGCGCACGTGATCGCGATGAGCTAGTCGTGTGGCTTTGCGAAGCCAATCAGACCGCCTATGCGAGCCTCGCACGAATCGTGGTGGCGCACCGCGCGCATCCATTCGCCGCGCGGCTGCTCGGCGAAGCGGGGCTTCAGATCGGCAAGATGATTGCCGCGCTCGATCCATCTGGGGCATTGCCTATAGCCTTGTGTGGCGGGCTCGGGGCGCCGTTGCGCGAGTATGTGCCGCAGATCTATCAGGCACGGCTGCGCGAACCGTTGTCCGACTCCGCGCATGGTGGTTTGCAGCTGGCGCAGCGTGAAGCCGCGCGGCTAGTGGGCAACGCGTGAGCCATTGTCTGACCGGCGTCCGGCGTGGGCGCGGGCGTCGCGCCTTCAATGCCGGCGGCACGCGTTCGGGGCCCATCTCGTCATCGACGGTAAAATAGCGCCTTCCACGCTGCTCGCCTGCTCACTATGTATAAAGTCATCGCCACGGATCTCGACGGCACGCTGCTCAATGCCGACCATCAGGTCGACCCGTTCACGGTCGCCACCGTGCGCAAGCTGGAAAGCGACGGCGTGCAATTCGTGATCGCAACGGGCCGCCATTTCTGCGACGTCGCGGGTATTCGCGACATTCTCGGCATCAAGCCGTACCTGATCACGTCGAACGGCGCCCGAATCCATGCGCCCGACAACACTGTGATCCACGCCGACGACCTGCCGCCCGCCATCGTGCAACGTCTCGTGCAGCCCGGAATTGTCGGCGAGCACGGTCGCGTCATCGTCAACCTGTTCGCCGACCAGGCGTGGCTGATCGACCGGGACGCGCCGGAGCTGCTGAAGTTTCATCAGGATTCCGGCTTCACCTATGAAGTCGCCGAACTTCTCGCGCACGACGGCGTCGATATCGCCAAGGTTCTTTACATCGGCGATCCGGCGGATCTGGCCACGGTCGCGGACAATCTCGCACGCGAGTTCGGCGACGCGCTGTATGTGACATATTCGCTGCCGGACTGCCTGGAGGTGATGACGGCGAATGTCTCGAAGGGGCGGGCGTTGCAAATCGTGCTCGAGCGCGTGGGCGTGGACGCTGCGCATTGCGTGGCTTTCGGCGACAACATGAACGATATCGACCTGCTCGAAACGGCCGGCCATCCTTTCATGATGAACAACGCGAATCCCGATCTGATTACACGGCTGCCGAACGTGCCGCGTATCGGCAACAATTTCGAGGCGGGCGTCGCACATCACTTGCGCAAGCTGTTTTCACTCGACGACGAACTGACGGCCTGACGACCGGAGCCTTGAATGTGACCGGCCCGCATCGCACGATGGCAGATGCGGGCCGGTTGACTGCATGCCGGAGGCTCTCCGGCTCTCGTTGCCGACTTAACTACTAGTCCGAATCACTAGTCGTAACCATTAGTCGCGCCATCCGCCACGGCGGTCGCCGTGATCGCGCCGGTCGTCGTGGCCCCAACGGCGGTCGTCCCGATTCCAGCCGTGCTCGTAACGGCGGTCGCCGCGATAATAGTCGCCGCGATCGTAGCGATGGCCCCAGCCGCTACTGCCGTAGTACACCGGTTGCGCTGCTGCGTAGACCGGCGCCGGGCGCGTGTAGACCGGCGCGCCGAGCGACAGCCCGATGTTCAGATCCGTGTGTGCTTGCGCTACACCGCATGCGCCTGCTGCGAGACCTGCGGCAACCAGCAATTGAGTGACGATGCGTTTCATGTTGTTCTCCATCCAAGAGCCTGCTGTGAAGCGACGAGTGTTTGTCGCACAGGTTCAATCTACGCATTGCGCCTCATGAGTACTGCGACCAGATGTTACGGACTGCAAGCATCGTCGCAGGGCTTGAAAGCATCCACTCGCGGCTGCTCGGTGCCGGATCGGCGCCACTCATCCAACGGAAAGCCTGTCGCAGCGGGGCGTTAGGGTAGGCAAGCGGCGCGCGCATCGAATTAGCGGCGACTAAGGCAGGCGTTTGCCGGCATGGCGCGTAATCCCGGCTTACATCTGTATAACGGATTAATCTGGACCTTTCGACGAATCCGCTGAGATGGCCGGGCGTGAAACGTCCGCGAAGATCGCATCTATAAATACTGCGGAAGCTGCTGCCTGACCTCCCCGGAACAGCGCCTTCATAAAAAACGGGCGCCGTAGCGCCCGTTCGAACCCCCAGCCAACCTGTTCCGGCTAGTCCAAAGCCAGCTTCCGCGCGTTCCCGTCGCGGCTTTCTGCCACCAGCGGATACAGCACGCCAGCAATGACGGCGCCGATGATGGGCGCGAGCCAGAACAGCCACAACTGATCCACCGCAGCCCCGCCGACGAAAAGCGCCGGGCCGGTCGAGCGCGCCGGGTTGACCGAGGTGTTCGTCACCGGAATCGAGACAAGGTGAATCAGCGTCAGACATAAGCCGATCGCAATAGGCGCAAAACCGGCCGGTGCGCGTTTGTCAGTCGCTCCGAGGATCACGAAAAGGAAGAAGCCCGTCATAACCGCCTCGCAGACGAATGCCGCGGCGAGCGAGTAGTGGCCCGGCGAGCGCTCGCCATAACCGTTGCTCGCGAAACCGCTCGCGACAAGTTCGAAGCCGGGCTTGCCCGAGGCGATCAATGCCAGCACCGCCGCGCCCAGCACGGCGCCGACCACCTGCGCGACGATGTACGGAAGCAGGTCGCGAGCCGGGAAGCGGCCGGCCACCGTCAGGCCGACGCTGACTGCCGGGTTCAGATGGCAGCCTGAAATGTGGCCGATTGCAAACGCCATGGTCAGCACCGTCAGCCCGAACGCGAGCGACACGCCGACGAAGCCGATGCCGAGGCCATGCACCGGACCGGCAAAGTTTGCGGCCAGGACAGCGCTGCCGCAGCCTCCCAGCACGAGCCAGAAGGTACCGAACAACTCGGCAGCAAGGCGCTTTGACAACTGCATGATTGGTAATCCTAAAATAGTTGATGCTCTGAAAGCACGGACTCTGGGCGCACGCTCCGGGCGGGCGCGTGCCTTTGAGCGCCCAATTCTAGGGAAAGACTCGCCAATCGGGTGTCAAGAATTGTCAATGCCGGGCGGCATTACCGATTATTCCGGGATAAAGCCGTTTTGCAATTCATCAACCTTAATAATTATCAGAAGATACCGTCCTAAATCAGTAATGTTATCCATTGCGAATTTTTATAATTACAGTTAGTCTGCGAAGCGAATGAGATCTAAAAGGGGAGAACCGGAATGTCTCAATATGCAGACCTCAAGGCGCAGATCGCCAAATTGCAGGCACAAGCAGAAGAAGCCCGCCGTACGGAAATCGACAATGTGATAGCCGACATCCGCCAAAAAATCGCCGAATACGGCCTGACTGCACAGGACCTCGGCTTTGCAGTGGCCGCCAAGCGCGGACGCCCGCCCAAGAAGGCGCCGCTGCCGGCTAAATATCAAGACCCGAAAACAGGTAATACCTGGAGCGGCCGCGGAAAACCGCCCAAGTGGATCGTCGGCAAGAACCGTGAACGCTTTTTGATTGGTGCAAGCTGAGTCGTTCGCGAGCGAACGAAAGCGAATTGAAGGATCGGCGCGAGTCCGGGTTTAGTGGGCTGTTCTAATCGGACATGGAAGCGCATCCACATCGCCATTAAAAAAGCCGCCTTTGAGAGGCGGCTTTTCTGTAAATGAAGCGGGATAAGTCCGAGTTACCGTTTGCGCAAACGATTCACGTGGAAAAAATACCTGCGTTCCGCGCGTCAATCGAAAAGCGCTTCAGGTATGTGAACCTGGATGGCTGCGGAGTACTGGCCCGTTAAAAGCACCAGTATCCTGGTCGCGCCGCCATCTTCAGGCTCACCATGCTTCAGCCCACCGCAACGTGGCGCAGCATCGGCCGACGCGAGGCCTCGACCAGCGCCGAGTACGCGTCAACGTAGTTGCGGGCCATCGTCTTCGAACTGAAACGGCGTTCGAACTGCGCGCGGATTTCGCTGCGCGACAACTCGTCGAGACGTTGAAGCGCCGCCACCGCGCCCTGCACGTCTTCTACGATATAGCCGGTCACGCCATGGTCGATCACTTCCGGCACCGAGCCGCGGTTGAACGCGATCACCGGGGTGCCGCACGCCATCGACTCGATCATGACGAGCCCGAACGGCTCGGACCAGTCGATCGGAAACAGCAGCGCCTTGGCACCCGACAGGAACTCGGGCTTTTGCGCTTCGTTGATCTCGCCGACGAACTCGACATGCGCTTGCGACAACAGCGGCTCGATCTCGCGCTTGAAGTAGTCCTGGTCGGCCTTATCCACCTTGGCCGCGATCTTCAGCGGCAAACCGCTCTGTGCAGCGATCTTGATAGCGGTGTCGACACGCTTCTCCGGACAGATCCGGCCCAGGAACGCGAGGTATTCCGGCTTCTTGTGCGCCTGCGGCGTGAGCAACTGCTCGGGCAGTCCGTGATAGATCGTGCTCAACCAGTTTGCCTGCGGCAGCGGCAGGCGCTGCGAATCGGAAATAGATACGACCGGCGCGCCCGGGAACGCGTCGAACACCGGCTGCAATTCAGGCAGGTCGAGGCGGCCGTGCAGCGTGGTCACGAACGGCGTGTCCATTGTCGAAAACAGCGGGAACGGCATGTAGTCGAGGTGGAAGTGCAGCACGTCGAACTCGTGTGCGACCCGGCGCACCTTTTCCATCATCAGGATATGGGGGGCCAGCGCGTCGCGAATCGTCGGATCGAGGCGCAGCGCACGAGGCCAGCACGCGTCGAGCTTCGCGGAGGTCGCCGAGTCGCCGCTCGCAAACAGCGTGACGTCGTGGCCCTCGTCCACCAGTGCCTCGGTGAGGTAGGACACGACACGTTCGGTGCCACCGTACAGTTTCGGCGGGACTGCTTCATACAGCGGCGCAATTTGTGCGATTCGCATGCGTTTCTCCTGTTGAGTACGGCTTCGCACAGCGGCGCTCGGATAGAGCGAGGAGCGAATGCCTGACGGACGGTTGGGCGCGGTAGCCGCCGCCCGGGGGTGCTCCGAATCTGCATCGGGTTATCCCTTAGGTTCATTATCGGGATCGGCCGCGCCAATTCGAGTTATTTTTCAAACGCTTAACCTTGTTACAGCGCGAAACACGAGCCGTTACACACGCTCAGGCAGGCTTCCGGCGCTTTCAGACTGGCTCTGGCGGGGGATGACGAACGTTCCTCGAGCCGCCGCGCTCCGTTACAGCAAGCGGCGAGCCCGCGACCGCAAAGTCCGAAATAATACGGGGCGGTGAAAACGCCTTATAATCCGGCTCACCGTTGAACGGTGCGGCTCGACTGCTTAACCTGCTCACCGCTTCGCACGTCCTCGGAGAGGTCGCGATTCACCGCGCATAACGGCCCTGAACTCCGTGCCCGTTAATCTGCTTAACCGAACCCTAAAACACAGCGCTGTAGGAAAAACTCCTACATGAGTGACGGATCAATCCGTCAAACAAGCTGGGTGTCTGTCCGATTTCGTTTCGCCCCCCCTTTCGAGACAATGCTCGCAAGACTACAAACGAGCCGACCGGCGCGGTTTGACTGCGCGCGTTCGAGCAAACGTTTCCGTAACGGCCTGACCAGCCAGATACACCCCGGGGGAATCATGAGCGCGACAAGCGAAATGCTCAATGAGATCAGAGAAGTCAACCTGTCTTATCTCCTGCTCGCGCAGCGCCTGCTCCGCGAAGACAAGCCGATGGGCATGTTCCGCATGGGGATTTCGGACCAGTTGGCCGACGTGCTCGCCAACCTTTCGTTGGCGCAGACCGTGAAGCTGGCGGCGTCCAATCAGGTGCTGTGCCGCTTCCGTTTCGACGATCACGCCGTGCTGTCCGCGCTCGCGGACAAGGGCAAATCCAGCGCCGTTGCGCAGGCGCACTCCGCGATCCTGATGGCAAGCCAGCCTGTCGAGCAACTCGGCTGATGGCGGTCCGCACAAGGCAAGCAATCGGGACGGGAACGTAAGCGGATGGCCTATAAAAGCGTGGTGCTCGAAGTCAGGGAAATCACCCTGGCCATCGAACTGATCGAACTCGGCGCGCGTCTGCAACTGCTCGAGGCGGAAACCAGCCTGTCGCGCGACCGGCTCATCAAGCTGTACAAGGAACTGAAAGGGGTCTCCCCGCCCAAGGGGATGCTGCCGTTCTCGACCGACTGGTTCATGACGTGGCAGCCGAACTTTCACTCCTCGCTGTTCTACAACATCTACCGCTTCATGGCCGACCATGGCGGCTGCGCGACGATCCAGTCGATCGTGAAGAGCTACCGGCTTTATCTCGAACACGTGCAGTTGCACGAAGACGAACCCGTGCTCAGCCTCACGCGCGCATGGACGCTCGTGCGTTTCTTCGATTCGGGGATGCTGCAGATCACGCCTTGCTGCCGCTGCGGCGGACATTTCGTCGCACACGCTCACGACCCGAAACACGGCTTTGTCTGCGGGCTTTGCCAGCCGCCTTCGCGCGCCGGTAAGACAAAGAAAGTCGCGGACGCCCGCGCCCGCGAGAGCCTCCCTGCGCTCGCCGCCTGACCGCCAGGCGGGCCGCCGCAGTGTGGCCCTCGTCCATCTCCCCGCCCACTGGGCGCTGCCGCCAGGCTGATTACCGCGCCGGGCCTCGCGCATCACGTCTCTCACTGGCCGCGCCCGCCTCTGGTTTACACCGGCGCGGCTAGCCGCTTTTCCGTCAAAGTTTTCTGGTGCGTTGCCGTAAACCAGTTTAACGACGGTCACCGTCGCTTCTTTGTGAGGGCTCCGCAGTGCTGATTTTCGTGGGAACACTCGTGACGCTTTTGTCCGTCTTCGGCGGTTACGCGCTGGAAGGCGGCCATCTCGGCGCGCTGTTGCAGCCCGTTGAAGTGCTGATGATCGTCGGCGCCGGCGTAGGCGCGTTCATCCTCGGAAACGGGATGAAGACGATCAAGGCAACGCTGCGCGTCATTCCGACCCTGTTCAAGGGCGCGAAGTACAACAAGGACGTCTATATGGAGCTGATGGCGCTCCTTTACGTCCTGCTTGCCAAAGCGCGCAAGGAAGGCACGCTGACGCTGGAAGCGGACATCGACGATCCGTCGAAGAGTCCGATCTTCACGCAGTATCCGAAGATTCTCGCTGACCATCACATCATCGAGTTTCTGACCGACTATCTGCGCCTGATGGTGGGCGGCAACATGAATGCGTTCGAAATCGAAAGCCTCATGGACGAGGAGATCGAGACGCATCACCAGGAAGGCGAAGCGCCCGCGCATGCGCTGAACAAGGTGGGCGACGCAATGCCGGCGTTCGGTATCGTGGCCGCGGTGATGGGCGTGGTGCACACCATGGCGTCCGCCGACAAACCGCCGGCGGTACTCGGCGAGATGATTGCGCAGGCGCTGGTCGGCACGTTCCTCGGCATTCTGCTTTCGTACGGGCTGATCGGGCCGCTGGCGAGCGTCGCCGAACAGCGCGTGACCGAGTCGACCAAGATGTTCCAGTGCATCAAGGTGACGATTCTCGCGAGCCTGAATGGCTATGCACCGGCGATCGCCGTCGAGTTCGGCCGCAAGGTGCTCTTCTCGACTGAGCGTCCGTCGTTCGCCGAGCTCGAAGAGCACGTGCGCCGCGTGAAGGCCAAGTAAGGGCGCCGGGAACGAACCGATGAGCAAGGACAAAGACCGCGCCATTGTCGTCAAGCGCGCCGCGCCGAAGAAGGCCGGCCACCACGGCGGCGCCTGGAAGCTCGCGTATGCGGACTTCATGACCGCGATGATGGCGTTCTTCCTGCTGATGTGGCTGCTGAGCTCGGCGTCCACGGTGCAGTTGAAAGGCATCGCGGAGTACTTCAACCAGCCGTTGAAGATCACGCTGTGGGGCGGCGACCGCAGCGCGGAAGACTCGAGCATTCTGAAGGGCGGCGGCCGCGATATCTCGACCGACGCGCAAGGCGTGACGCGCGCAACGGACGGTACGAACAATCGCGCCGAGCGCACGGTCTCGCACAGCAGCGAAGACTCGCTGAAGCAGTTGCAAGGTGAACTGGAGCGACGCGAGCAGGTCCGGTTGCACGATCTGCAAGTGAAGCTGATGGCCGCGATCGAAGCGAATCCCGTGCTGCGCCAGTTCAAGCAGCAGATACGAATCGATTCGACGCTGACCGGCTTGCGCATCGAAATTGTCGACTCGCAAAAGCGGCCGATGTTCGCGACCGCGAGAGATCAGGTCGAGCCGTACATGCGCGACATTCTGCGCGAAATTGGCCACACGCTGAACGATGTGCCGAACCGCATCATCGTGCAAGGACACACCGACGCCGCGCAGTACGCGGGCGGCGAGAAGGGCTACAGCAACTGGGAACTGTCCGCGGACCGCGCGAATGCGTCGCGCCGCGAGCTGATCGCCGGGGGCATGGACGAAGCAAAGGTAATGCGTGTACTCGGCCTCGCGTCGACGCAGAACCTGAACAAGGCGGACGCGATGGATCCGGAAAACCGCCGCATCAGCATCATCGTTCTGAACAGGAAGTCAGAGGAGGCGCTCGACCACGACGACTCTACTACGACGACCTTGTCGGACGATGCAGCCGGCTCGAAGCCGCTGCTGCAAAAACTGGCGCCGCCGGCGACGGCCGCGCCCAAGGTACCGGCGGTAGCGCCGGCGGCTCAGTAACAGAAGGCGGTCGTCCCGCTGCTCCATGCGCCTCACTGGCGCGGAAAAGCGAGGCGACACATAGCGTAAGTGCAGCGAGGTTTTCATGATCAGGCATATCCTGGCAATCGACGATTCGGCATCGATGCGGCAGATTCTTTCCGCGACGCTGACGGCGGCCGGCTATGAGGTGACGCTCGCCGCGGACGGCGCGGAAGGGCTCGAAAACGCGCTCGCCGTGCGGTTCGACCTGGTGTTGACCGATCAGCACATGCCGGGCAAGACCGGCCTCGATCTGATCTCCGAACTGCGCGGCAATCCGGCTTACACGGCGACGCCCATCCTCGTCCTGACGACGGAATCGGGCGAGTCGTTCAAAGCCGCGGCGCGCGAAGCAGGTGCGACCGGCTGGATCGAAAAGCCGCTCGATCCCGACATGCTCACTGAACTGGTGGCGGCGCTGGCCGAGCCAGATCAGGCATAAGCATCAACCTTAGACAAGTTATAGAAGCTCTCGACGCTGCGGCACGGTAGCCCAAGCCTAGACAGGAACTCTCGCGGTGACCCAAGCATGACACTCGACATCACTCAGTTCTATCAGACGTTCTTCGACGAAGCGGACGAACTGCTCGCGCAGATGGAGCAGTTGCTGCTCAATCTGGACATCGCGCACCCAGACCCCGAAGACCTCGCGGCAATTTTCCGCGCGGCACATTCGATCAAGGGCGGCGCGGCGACGTTCGGCTTTACAGCCTTGACGGAGACGACCCACATCCTCGAATCGCTGCTCGACCGTGCGCGCAACAACGAACTCGTGCTGCGCAAGGACATGATCGACACGTTCCTCGAAACCAAGGACGTGTTGTCGGGCCAGCTCGCCGACTACCGCGCGAGCGCAGAGCCCGACGCGGCGGTTGCGAAGGCGATCTGCGCGAAGCTCGAACAGTTGCACGCGGAAAGCCGCGGCGTGGCTGCGCCGGCTGCTGCAGCGCCGGTTGAAGTCGCGGTGGCCGCGCCGATCGAGGAATTCGCAACAGTAGAAGAAGGCAGTCCGCCGGAACACGTCGTCGAACAGGCGGTGCAGGCGGCGGGCGAATGGAATGACGGCGAACCGGCACAGACCGGGCAAGCCGAAGGAACCGGCGACGCGGACGACGCCGCCGGTCCGCATCTGAAAATTACGCTACGGGGCGTTGATGAGAAGGACCAGGAACTCCTTGCCGAAGAGCTGGGTAACCTGGGCAATATCGTCGGGCAGGTCAAGAGCGGCGGCGATCTGACGCTGTGGCTTCAGACCGATGTTACGTCCGACGACATCATCGCCGTGTGCTGTTTCGTGATCGACGAAAGTCAGATCTCGATCGGCCGCGGAACCGCACCGGCGGACGGTGCTCAGCAAGGCGAACCTGGAACGCCCGACGCTGAGCCTTCGTCTCCGGCGCAAGCAGCACCGGCGGCTTCGGCCGCCACAAATACCGCAGCACCCGCGGCGCCTGCCGCGACGGTCGCGCAACCTGCTCCGCCGCCCGCCGCCGAGCCCGCCAAGGCAGCTCCGGCTCCTGCAGCGGCTCAAGCGCCTGCGGCCAGCGCACCGGCCTCCGCTGCCGCGGCAGCCGGCGAGCAGGACCGCAAGGCCGCACGTCCGGCAGCGGCGGCAGGCGGCGCGGAAGGCAGCTCGATTCGAGTGGGCGTCGAAAAGGTCGATCAGCTGATCAACCTGGTCGGCGAACTGGTGATCACGCAGGCGATGCTTGCGGAAACCACCAGCACGTTCGATCCGGCGCTGCACGATCGCCTGTTCAACGGCATGGCGCAGCTCGAGCGCAACGCGCGCGATCTGCAGGAAGCCGTCATGTCGATCCGCATGATGCCGATGGACTACGTGTTCAGCCGCTTCCCGCGTCTCGTGCGCGATCTCGCGGCCAAACTCGGTAAGGAAGTGGAACTCGTCACCTTCGGTCAAGCCACCGAACTCGACAAGAGCCTGATCGAGCGGATCATCGACCCGTTGACCCACCTCGTGCGCAATAGTCTCGACCACGGCATCGAAACCGTGGAAGCGCGGCGCGCGGCGGGCAAGGCTTCGACCGGCCAGCTCGTGCTGTCGGCGGCGCATCACGGCGGCAACATCGTGATTGAAGTCAGCGACGACGGCGCCGGTCTGCGCCGCGACAAGATTCTTGCGAAGGCCGCGAAGCAGGGCATGCAGGTCAGCGAGACGATGACCGACGAGGAAGTCTGGAACCTCATCTTCCTGCCGGGCTTTTCGACGGCGGAGCAGGTCACGGACGTGTCGGGTCGCGGCGTCGGTATGGACGTGGTGAAGCGAAACATCCAGTCGATGGGCGGTCACGTGGAAATCACGTCGCACGCCGGCAAGGGCAGCACCACCCGCATTGTTCTGCCGCTCACGCTGGCGATTCTCGACGGCATGTCCGTCAAGGTCGGCAACGAGATCTTCATTCTGCCGCTGAACTTCGTGATGGAGTCGCTGCAGCCGCAAGCCGAGGACATTTACACGGTCGCCAACGGCGAGCGCGTGGTGCGCGTGCGTGGTGAATATTTGCCGCTCGTCGCGTTGCACGAAGTGTTCAACGTCGACGGAGCAAAGCAGGAGCCGACCCAAGGCATCGTCACCATCATGCAAACCGAAGGGCGTCGCTTTGCGATGCTGATCGACGAACTGGTGGGACAGCAGCAAGTGGTCGTGAAGAACCTCGAAACGAACTACCGCAAGGTGCGCGGCATTTCCGCAGCGACCATTCTCGGCGACGGCCGCGTCGCACTGATCGTGGACGTGGCGGCGCTGAACCGCGAGTCGCGCAATGCGCACGGCGCAATGAGTCTCGCATGATGTCCGTCAAATTCGCCGTAACACTCACTCAACTTAATTTATCCCAACCGTTTGGGGGCTAACGTGGCAGAAGTTCAATCCATCAATTCGAGCGTCGCGAACGCGACGAATGGTCGCCGCGATGCGCAGCAGGCCGACGCCGGCGGTCAGGAATTCCTCGTCTTTACGCTCGGCGCCGAAGAATACGGCATCGACATTCTGAAGGTGCAGGAAATCCGCGGCTACGACAACGTGACGCGCATCGCGAATGCGCCCGAGTTCATCAAGGGCGTCATCAATCTGCGCGGCATCATCGTGCCGATCGTCGACATGCGCATCAAGTTCCATCTGGGCCGCGTCGAGTACGACCATCAGACCGTCGTGATCATCCTGAACGTCGCGCATCGCGTGGTCGGCATGGTGGTGGACGGCGTGTCCGACGTGTTGACGCTTGCCATCGACCAGATCATGCCGGCGCCGGAATTCGGCGCGACGCTGACGACCGAGTACCTCACGGGTCTCGGCACCGTCGACGGCCGCATGCTGATCCTGATGGACATCGAGAAGCTGATGACGAGCCGCGAGATGGCGCTCATCGAAACGCTCGGCGTCTAATAGCCGCGGCGTTCAGAAAAGTTAGTGACAGGGAGCATTGAAATGCTAAGCAGGTGGTCGATTCGCACATCGCTCACGCTAGTGGGGATCATTCTCGTCGCGCTGACCATGGTGGTCGGCGTGCTTGGGCTGACGGCGCTCGGCAGCGCGAGCAAGTCGCTCGACCGCATCGCGCGCGGCGATCTGGTGGCGATTCATGCGCTCGACGACGCTTCGGCATACCTGCTGCGCTCGCGTGTTTCGCTGGACCGCTTTACCGCGCTGACAGCCGCTGGCGACACTGAAACGGCCAGGAAGGTTCTGGACCGCGCAGTGGAGCTGTACGGCTTCAGCAACAAAAACTGGCAGACCTACGTCGACGCGCCGAAGACCGGCGTCGACCAGGCGCAGATGGACGAACTGCTCGCGCGCCGCAAGGCGCTCGTGGGCGACGGCATGGAGCCGGAGTTCGCGGCGTTGCGAGCAAACGATATGGCCGCGTACCACGCGATCGCCGATACGAAGATCAGCCCGATGTTCGTCTCGTACGACAACGCGGCGTCGGTGGTCATCAAGAGCTTGCAGCAACAGGCGGTGGAG
This sequence comes from Paraburkholderia sp. 22098, assembly GCF_052045935.1. Taxonomy (NCBI): domain Bacteria; kingdom Pseudomonadati; phylum Pseudomonadota; class Betaproteobacteria; order Burkholderiales; family Burkholderiaceae; genus Paraburkholderia; species Paraburkholderia sp. 22098. The sequence goes on from NZ_JBQEPV010000001.1 coordinate 684,039, forward strand.
CAGCAGGCCGATGCGCAGTCGAACATCTCGTTGATGACGACGCTGATCGTCGCGTTCGCCGCACTCGCGCTGCTGCTCGTGATCGGTCTGCGTTTCGCGCTGCGCGGCCTCATCGTGCAGCCGCTTCAGGACGCAACCGAATGCTTCGAGCGGATTGCCGCGGGCGATCTGTCGGAAGCGATCGAGGTTAAAAGCCGCAACGAAATCGGCCGCCTCTTTGCCGGCATCAAACGGATGCAGGAAAGCATGGCGTCGATGGTCACCGCGGTTCGCAGCAGCACCGAGTCGATCGACACCGGCGCGCGCGAAATCGCGATGGGCAACACCGATCTGTCGCAGCGTACCGAGCAGCAAGCCGCCTCGTTGCAGGAAACCGCATCGAGCATGGAGCAACTCACGGGGACCGTGCGCCAGAACGCCGAGAATGCGCGCCAGGCGAGTCAGCTCGCTGTGAACGCGTCCGACATCGCGACGCGCGGCGGCGAGGTGGTGAGCCAGGTCGTCACGACGATGCAGGACATCGCGAGCAGTTCGAGCAAGGTTGTCGACATCATCGGCGTGATTGAAGGCATTGCATTCCAGACCAACATTCTGGCGCTGAACGCGGCGGTGGAAGCGGCGCGTGCCGGCGAACAGGGCCGCGGCTTTGCGGTCGTGGCCGGCGAAGTGCGCAGCCTTGCCCAACGCAGCGCGAGTGCCGCGAAGGAAATCAAGGAACTGATCGGCGACTCGACCGACAAGGTGCAAAGCGGTTCGGCACTCGTCGGACGTGCCGGTACGACGATGGACGAGATCGTGCAGGCCGTGCGCCGCGTGACCGACATCATGGGCGAAATCAGCGCGGCGTCCGAGGAGCAATCGGGCGGCATCGAACAGGTGAATCGCGCGGTCGTGCAGATGGACGAGGTGACGCAGCAGAACGCCGCGCTCGTCGAAGAAGCGGCGGCAGCGGCAGGGTCGCTCGAAGATCAGACGCGTCAGTTGCAAGCGGTGCTGAGCGGCTGGAAAGTCGCCAGCAGCCCGGCTCGCAGTTTCGCCGCGCAGGCCGAGCCGCAGGTGAAGGCGCGGGCAGCGGTCAGCAAGAGCAAGACAGTCGCGAAGAGCGCACCGCGACCGGCGCAGCCCGCAGCAAATCCAGCAGCAAGCGCAGCAACAAGCGCAGCAGCAACGGCAAATGCAGTAACGGCAGGCGGCACCGCTTCCGCTTCGGGCAATCACGAAGCAGGCGCGGCGCGCGTCGAACCGGCGCTCAAGCCGAAGACGCCGCCCGCGGCACTCGTACCCGCACCACGGCCGGCTGCCGCCAGCGTAGCGTCGGCGGGCTCTGACGCGGACTGGGAAACGTTTTAAGAAATGACGAAGAAACATGCAGTCATTCGGTATCTCGCTCCATGTGGCGCGAATCATCGGAGCACGCTCCTACAGCGTGTCGCGGGCCGACTGCAGGGTAGTGAAACTTGCGGGCGGGCGCGACCCCGCAAAAACAGTCCCTTGCTCGCCGGCAGTTCCGTCGCGCAAGCGTGATGGCTCGTATCGCAGGCAGGAACTTTCATGATGGCAACGCGCGCACAGCAACGCACCGACCGGGCAGAACCGGTCCGATCCGGCGAACAGGGACGTGATTTCGATTTCACGTCGGCGGACTTCACACGCATTCGCGAGCTGATTCACCGCAGCGCCGGCATCTCGCTCTCCGATCACAAGCGCGATATGGCGTATAGCCGTCTCGCCCGGAGGCTGCGCGCCCGTGGCCTCGACTCGTTCAAGCAATACCTCGATCTGCTCGAAGCGGAAAACGATCCCGCCGAGTGGGAAGCATTCACGAATGCGCTCACGACGAACCTGACCGCGTTTTTCCGCGAGGCGCATCACTTTCCGATCCTGGCCGATTTCGTGCCGCGCCGCGCGCAGCCGGTTTCGGTGTGGTGCTCGGCGGCCTCGACTGGTGAGGAGCCGTATTCGATCGCCATGACGCTGATCGAAGCGCTCGGGGAGACCGGCGCGCGTCAGGCCACGGTGCTCGCGACCGACATCGACACGCAAGTGCTCGCGAAAGCCGAGGCCGGTATGTACCAGTTCGACCAGGTGAAGCACCTTTCGCCCGAGCGGCTCAAGCGCTTTTTCCTGAAGGGCACGGGCGCGCATGCGGGCATGGTCAAGGTGCGTCCGCAAGTGCGTGCGATGGTGCGCTTCGAGCAATTGAACCTCACCGACCGCGACTACCAGTTGCGCACGCAGTTCGACGCGATCTTCTGCCGCAACGTGATGATCTATTTCGACAAGCCGACGCAAGCTCAGGTGCTGAGCCGCTTCGAGCCGTTGATGAAGTCGGGCGGCCTGCTGTTCGCAGGCCACTCGGAAAACTTCACCTACGTCACGCAGGCTTTCAAGCTGCGCGGCCAGACCGTCTATGAACTGACGCGCGATGCTGCAGGCGCGCGCGCACCGGCACGCACGCCGGCGACGAGCGGGGTGACGGTATGAGCAGCGCCTTGCCTATCGCGACCAATCTCTATTACGACAACCACTTCCAACGCCCTGGCGTGAAGCTGTTGCCGAACGAGTTCTACACCACGCACGACGACATGGTGCTCGTCACCGTACTCGGTTCGTGCGTCGCGGCCTGCATTCAGGACCGCACGGCCGGCATAGGCGGCATGAATCACTTCATGTTGCCCGACGACGGCGCGGAAGTCGGTCAGCCCGCGTCCGATTCGATGCGCTACGGCGCCTATGCGATGGAAGTGCTGATCAACGAACTCATCAAGGCGGGCGGTCGGCGCGACCGTTTCGAAGCGAAGGTGTTCGGCGGCGGCGCAGTGCTCGCGGGCATGACGACGATCAACATCGGCGATCGCAATTCGGAATTCGTGCGCCGCTATCTCGCGCTCGAAAAAATTCGCATCGTCGCAGAGGATTTGCAGGGCTCGCATCCGCGCAAGGTGGCATTCATGCCGCGCACCGGTCAGGTCATGGTGAAGAAGCTGCGTCTGCAGCAGGACCCGGGTGTGGCCGAGCGCGAACAGGCGCTCGTGCGGCAAACCGCCGAAGCGCGCGCCGAGCGGCTTGCCGCCGCGAGAAAGCGGGTCGAACTGTTTTCAGCGCCAGCTGCCACGAAGCCGAAGATCGAACTGTTTGGCTCAAGCGGTGGCTCGGGCAACGGCTCAGGCAGCACAACAGCGAATGGCGCGGGCGCGCCAAGATCGCGCATCGAACTGTTCGGCTCGACCCCGCGCCCGACTAATTCAACAAACGCCAGAACCGCAGAGGAGGCGTGAGCGCTGTGCAAAAGATCAAAGTATTGTGCGTCGACGATTCGGCGCTGATCCGCAGCTTGATGACGGAAATCATCAATAGCCAGCCGGACATGACCGTGGTTGCAACCGCTCCCGACCCGCTGGTCGCGCGCGAGCTCATCAAGCAGCACAACCCCGATGTGTTGACGCTCGACGTCGAAATGCCGCGCATGGACGGTCTCGATTTCCTCGAGAAGCTGATGCGTTTGCGTCCGATGCCGGTCGTGATGGTGTCCTCGCTGACCGAGCGCGGCAACGAAATCACGCTGCGCGCGCTGGAACTCGGCGCGGTCGATTTCGTGACGAAGCCGAAGGTCGGCATTCGCGACGGCATGCTCGACTATTCGGAAAAGCTCGCCGACAAGATTCGCGCCGCGGCGCGCGCTCGTGTGCGCCAGGCCGCGCCGGTGCATCATGCGCCGGCTGCCGCCGGACATGCGCCTGTCGGCGCGGCGCCGCTTTTCAACAATCCGCTGCTGAGTACCGAGAAGCTGATCATCGTCGGCGCGTCGACGGGCGGCACGGAAGCCATCCGCGAAGTGCTCGTGCCGCTGCCTCCGGATGCACCGGCAGTGCTGATCGCGCAGCATATGCCGCCGGGTTTCACAAAATCTTTTGCGCAACGCCTCAATGGTTTGTGCCGGATTACCGTTAAAGAGGCAGAGCATGGCGAACGTGTGCTGCCGGGACATGCGTATATCGCCCCAGGCCACGCTCACCTGCTGCTTGCCCGTAGCGGTGCGAACTACATCGCGCATCTGTCGGATGATCCGCCGGTGAACCGGCATCGTCCTTCGGTGGACGTGCTCTTCCGTTCCGCCGCGCAGCACGCGGGCAAGAATGCGGTCGGAGTGATCCTGACAGGAATGGGGCGCGATGGCGCCGCAGGTCTGCTGGATATGAAAAAGGCAGGGGCTTACACCCTTGCGCAGGACGAGGCGAGCTGCATCGTGTTCGGCATGCCGCGTGAAGCGATTGCGCTGGGCGCGGCCGACGAAATCGCGTCGCTGCCGGATATGTGCCGGCGCGTAATGGCGCGGCTTGCGTCGATGGGCGATCGCGTTCAGCGGGTATGATGCGCCGTTCGAATTGAGGCGGTCACACGCCGCACCGTGAATCAAGTAAAGGGAATCAAATGGATAAGGCAATGAAGTTTCTGGTTGTTGACGATTTTCCGACGATGCGCCGGATCGTTCGCAACCTCCTGAAAGAGCTGGGCTACGGCAACGTGGACGAAGCCGAAGACGGCCAGGCCGGTCTCGCCCGCTTGCGCGGCGGCACGTACGACTTCGTGATCTCCGACTGGAACATGCCGAACCTCGATGGTCTCGCCATGCTCAAGGAGATCCGCGCCGACGCCAACCTCAAGCACCTGCCGGTGCTGATGGTGACGGCCGAGTCGAAGAAGGAAAACATTATCGCGGCGGCTCAGGCCGGCGCGAGCGGTTATGTCGTAAAGCCGTTCACGGCCGCGACGCTGGACGAGAAGCTCAACAAGATTCTCGAAAAGATGGCCAAGACCGGGAGCTGATGTGAACCTGCCGACCAATGCACAAGGCGCTGAAGCGGTCAACGAGAGCGGCGACTTCGCGTCAGACCGCATTCTTGCCCGCATTGGACAACTGACACGTACGCTGCGTGATTCGATGCGCGAGCTGGGCCTCGACAAGCATGTCGAGCGCGCGGCCGAAGCCGTACCCGATGCACGCGACCGTCTGAAGTACATCGCGAACATGACCGAGCAGGCCGCCGAGCGCGTGCTGGGCTCGATCGATGTGGCGAAGCCGATCCAGGAACAGTTGCAGAAAGACGCCGGCGAACTCGACGCGCGTTGGGAGCAATGGTACGCGGCGCCGATCGAACGCGCGGAAGTGCGCGCGCTGATGAACGATACGCGCGAATTCCTGCGCGGCGTGCCCGCAGCAACCACGGCGACCAATTCGCAGCTCATGGAGATCATGCTGGCGCAGGATTTCCAGGATCTGACCGGTCAGGTGATCAAAAAGATCACTGACGTCGTGTACCTGATCGAGCAGCAGTTGCTCGGCGTGCTCGTCGAAAACATCGCGCTCGAGCGGCGCGAGCAGTTCGCGGCGCATGCTGCGGCGCTGGTCGCCGAAGCATCTCCGACCGGCAGCCCCGAGCATCTGCTGAACGGTCCGCAGATCAATCCGGAAGGCAAGACCGACGTCGTGCAGGACCAGTCGCAGGTCGACGATCTGCTCGCCAGCCTCGGTTTCTGAGCGGTCCGCGCCCTTGCGGCGCGAGGCCAGCCAGTATGAATAGCAAGGCGCGCTCCCGCGCGCGAGTGCTGTCTATCGACACAAACCACAGGCATACTACGAGGTCAAGCAGCGGCGCGGCCGAAGGTGAACGCTATCACCAGAGGCCTGCACGACGAGGTATTCCTCGGTATTGCGGCCCGGTCCGTGCCCTATGATTTGCCTATTTGCAGACGGTTGCATGCGCATGCGCCGGCTAGCAGCCAGGGAGGAGTCTCGTTATGTGGAGTCGTGTACGTCGCGCCGGTGTGGTTACGGCGCTTGTTTTGCCCTGTTCGTTGACGGCCGTGCAGTCCGCTCACGCGGCGCTCGGCGGCGCCCCAATGTCGCCTCCGGCAGATGCGTCGGTTTCGTCCCGCAAGTTCCAGCCTGCCGACACCTCGGCAAACGCCGTGATGCGCTCGGCATCCGGTGCGGCATCTTCGGCTTCGGCTTCCGCGTCCTATACCGTTCGCGAAACCACGCTCGGCAACGGCACGGTGGTGCGCGAGTATCTGTCCGCTGACGGCACCGTGTTCGGCATTGCGTGGAGCGGTCCGCAAATGCCCGATCTGAATGAAATGCTCGGTAGTTACTTTCCGCAGTACGTCGCGGGTGTGAAGGCGGCGCGCGCTGCGCGCGGCGGCGCTCGTGGGCCCGTTGCGGTGGATCAGAGCACGCTCGTCGTGCAGTCCGGCGGTCACATGGGCGCTTTCAGCGGCCGTGCATGGCTGCCGCCCGCGCTGCCAGCCGGCGTCAGCAGCTCAGACATCCAGTAACGGCGAGGACGAACGATGCGAACCATGCATATTGCGATGAAACTCAAGAACTGGATGCAGGTTGTGGCGACTGTCGCGCTGGTATCGGCGCTCGCTGCGTGCGGTGGCGGCGGCGACGGCGGCGGCGGTTCCAGTTCCAGCGGCGGCTCGTCAGGCAGTCAGATCAGCGGCTCCTTGCCGGCCAGCCCGACCCAGCAGCCGATCGCCGCGACCGCCGCGAACACCGTGCCGATTACGGTCGCCCACGGCGCCACGGGTGTGATCAACATACCCACGATCAGCGTGACGCTGTGCGCGCCCGGCACCACGACCTGCCAGACCATCAACAACATTCAGGTCGACACGGGCTCGTTCGGCCTGCGCATCGTCGGCGGGGCGTTGAATGCGGCGATGCAAGCCGCATTGCCGGTCACCGCAACCTCGGGCGGCGCTCAGCTTGCCGAATGCGCGACGTTCGCCGACGGCTATACGTGGGGCACCGTGCGTACCGCGGCCGTCACCATCGGCGGCGAAACCACGACATCGGCGGTTCCAATCCAGGTGATCGGCGATAAAGACGCGAGCACCGTGCCGTCAGCCGGTTGCGGCAGTGGCTCGGCGGAAAACACGGCGAGCGACCTCGGCGCGAACGGCATCATCGGCATCGGCACCGCGCTTTATGATTGCGGCGCCACGTGCGCGAATGCGTCCACGGCGTCGACCTACAGCAATTACTTCGCGTGTCCGAACGGCACGTCTTGCACTCGTACCGCGGTTGCGCTGGCGAATCAGGTGGCCAATCCGGTCGCCAAATTCCCCGTCGACAACAACGGTGTGATCGTGCAGATGCCGCCCATATCGAACAGCGGCGCGCCGTCGGCCACCGGCACACTGGTGTTCGGCATCGGCACGCAGTCGAACAATGCACTCGGATCGGCACAGACCTTTACGACCGATAACTTCGGCGATCTGACCAACAGCGTGTTCAACGGCAACACGGTGACGGCGTTCCTGGATTCGGGCTCGAACGGCTACTTCTTCAGCGATAGCTCGCTCACGTTGTGCGGCAGCAACTTCTCGGGCTTCTACTGCCCGTCCACCGCGCAAACCCGTTCCATCACGCTGGCCGGCCTGAACAACGTCAAGGCGACGGCCAGTATCGGCATCGTCAGTGCGTCGACGCTGTTCGGCAACGGCACCAACTACGCGTTCAACGATCTGGCGGGTCAGGTCGGCGGTCTCGCCGCATTCGACCTCGGCTTGCCGTTCTTCTACGGACGCCACGTATATCACGGCTTCGACCTGCGACCGATCGGCGCGACACAGGCGCCTTTCGTGGCTTACGCAAGCTAACCTGCCGCCACGCAAAGCCTGACGGCTGTCCACAACGCCTGCGCGAGCCCCCGCAGGCGTTTCTTTTTTCGGCCTCGCGCGGGTCCACGCCGCGCTTGCCCATCCCCCGAAAAGCCCCCGTTTCCCCTTCCTTATCCGCCGATCGGTGCTTGCGCCGAGCGGGAATAATCGCTCTCACTGGAAAGAGGCGTTGTGCCTCGGCCGACTGGAGAGCTTTGTGGCAGAGGAAAGCGACCTCGAAAAAACCGAATCAGCCACTCCCCGGCGCTTGCAGAAAGCGCGCGAGGAAGGGCAGATCGTGCGTTCGCGGGAGCTGTCGACGTTCGCGCTGCTCGCGGCGGGCTTTTTCGGCGTGTGGGGCATGTCCGGCAGTATCGGCGAACATTTGCAGGGCATGCTGCGCGCGGCCTTCACTTTCGATCACGCGTCCGCTTTCGAGACGCGTCGCATGTTGATCGGCGCAGGCGCCGCCAGCCGCGAAGGGCTCGCCGCATTGCTGCCGATTCTCGCGGTCACGGGTGCCGCGGCCTTGCTCGCGCCAATGGCGCTGGGCGGCTGGCAACTATCGGCGAAAGGGCTCGAGCCCAAGTTCGACCGTCTCAATCCGATCGCCGGCCTCGGCAAGATCTTTTCGATCAACGGACCTATCCAGCTTGTCATGTCGCTCGCGAAGACGCTGGTGGTGGGCGTGATCGGCGGCACCGCGATCTGGAATCGACGCGAGGAAATTCTCGCCTTGGCCACGCAGCCGCTGCACCTTGCGCTTGCGAACACCGTGCATCTGATCGCCGTGTGCTGCGGCATGACGGTGGCCGGCATGTTCGTCGTGGCCGCGATGGATGTGCCGTATCAACTATGGCAGTTCCACAAGAAGCTGCGCATGAGCAAGGAAGAAGTGAAGCGCGAGCACCGCGAAAGCGAAGGCGATCCGCACGTGAAAGGCCGCATTCGCCAGCAGCAGCGCGCAATTGCCCGCCGCCGCATGATGACGCAAGTGCCGAAGGCCGACGTCGTGGTCACGAACCCGACGCACTTCGCGGTCGCGCTGCAATACACGGACGGCGAGATGCGCGCACCGAAGGTGGTCGCCAAGGGCGTGAACCTGGTGGCCGCGCGGATTCGCGAGCTGGCCGCCGAAAACAACGTGCCGCTGCTCGAAGCGCCGCCGCTTGCCCGCGCGCTGTATCACAACGTCGAACTGAATCGCGAGATTCCCGGCCAGCTTTATGGCGCGGTCGCCGAAGTGCTCGCGTGGGTGTACCAGTTGCGGCGCTTCAAAACCGACGGCGGCGACGTGCCGGTCGCACCGACCGAGCTCGACGTGCCCGCTGAACTCGACAAGGGCGGTGTATCGGATGAAGAAGCCGATCAGGAAGCCGCCGACACGCTTAACCCCGCTAACGATAACGGAGCCTCCGCATGAACGCTCGCGCCGGTTTCCTCGCTCGACGGCCCGATGCCTTGAGCGGCACCAATTTACGCGCCTTAGCCGGCCCGGTGCTGATCTGCATGATCCTCGGCATGATGATTCTGCCGTTGCCGCCGTTCCTGCTGGATCTGCTGTTCACCTTCAATATCGCGCTTTCCGTGATGGTGCTGCTCGTCAGCATGTACACGATGAAGCCGCTCGACTTCGCCGCTTTCCCGAGCGTGCTCCTGTTCTCGACCTTGCTGCGGCTGTCGCTGAACGTTGCGTCGACGCGAGTCGTGCTGCTCGAAGGCCACACGGGCCCTGACGCGGCCGGCCAGGTGATCGAGTCGTTCGGCCACTTCCTCGTGGGCGGCAACTTCGCGGTCGGTATCGTCGTCTTTATTATTCTGATGGTCATCAACTTCATGGTGATCACGAAGGGCGCGGGGCGTATCGCGGAAGTGTCCGCGCGCTTTACGCTCGACGCGATGCCCGGCAAGCAGATGGCGATCGACGCCGATCTGAACGCCGGTCTCATCAACGAAGAACAGGCGCGCAAGCGTCGCGCGGAAGTCTCGCAGGAAGCCGAGTTCTACGGTTCCATGGACGGCGCGAGCAAGTTCGTGCGCGGCGATGCGATTGCCGGCCTGCTGATCATGGTGATCAACATCTTCGGCGGGTTGATCGTCGGGATGGTTCAGCACGGCATGGACTTCGCGTCGGCGGGCAAGAACTACACGCTGCTGACCATCGGTGACGGCCTGGTCGCGCAGATTCCGTCGCTCGTGATTTCGACCGCTGCCGGTGTGATCGTGTCGCGTGTCGCGACGAACGAAGACATCGGCACACAGCTCACCGGGCAGCTCTTCACGAATCCGCGCGTGCTGGCGATCACGGGTTGCATTCTCGTGCTGATGGGCCTGATTCCGGGCATGCCGCACTTCGCGTTTCTGATTCTCGGCGGCGGTTTGATCCAGCTCGGCCGCACGATGAAAAAGCGCGCCGAAGAACGCAAGAACACGACCGCGCTCGTGGATGTCGCACCGGCAGCCGTAACGCCGATCGAAAACGCCGAAGCAAGCTGGGACGACGTGACGATGATCGACACGCTCGGCCTCGAAGTGGGCTACCGGCTGATTCCGCTCGTCGACAAAAATTCCGACGGCGAGTTGCTCAAGCGGATCAAAAGCATCCGCAAGAAGTTTGCGCAGGAAATCGGCTTTTTGCCGCCTGTCATTCACATTCGCGACAACCTGGAATTACGTCCGAACGGTTATCGCATCGCGCTCAAGGGCGTGGAAGTGGGCGTCGGCGAGGCGTATCCGGGTCAATGGCTCGCGATCAACCCCGGCCAGGTTTCCGCTGCGCTGCCGGGCACGCCGACGCAAGACCCTGCATTCGGTCTGCCGGCCATCTGGATCGACACCAATCTGCGCGAACAGGCGCAGGTCTACGGCTACACGGTGGTCGATTCGAGCACGGTCGTTGCGACGCACCTGAATCATCTGGTGGTCACGCATGCGTCCGAACTGCTCGGTCGCCGCGAAGTGCAGGCGCTGCTCGAGCGGATGCAGAAAGACACGCCGTCGCTCGTCGACGATCTGGTGCCGAAGACGTTGCCGCTCACCACGTTGCAAAAGGTGCTGCAAAATCTGCTGGAAGAAGGCGTGCCGATCCGCGACATGCGCACGATTCTCGAAGCATTGTCGGAACACACGCCGAAGATCACCGATGCACACGATCTCACCGCCGCCGTGCGCCTCGCGCTTGGCCGCGCGATCACGCAGCAGTGGTTCCCAGGCACCGGCGACATGCAGGTGATGGGCCTCGACTCGAATCTCGAACGCGTGCTCTCGCAGGCGCTTTCGACCGGTTCCAACCCGGGTCTCGAGCCTGGCCTCGCGCATACGCTGATGAACGAAACGCAGAAGGCGATGAATCGCCAGCAGAACCTTGGGCTCGCGCCGGTGTTGCTCGTGCAACATGCATTGCGGCCGATGCTCGCGCGCTTCCTGCGCCGCAGCCTGCCGCAACTGAAGGTGCTGTCGTATGCGGAAGTGCCCGACACACGCAACATCAAGGTCGTGAATCTGATCGGCGCGCACGGTTAAAGTCGCGTTCGACGAGCGCGACTGCGATCGGCAAGTTGCGTTTCGCTTCCCGGCTCGACAACGACCGGCATATTGACCGGCGCCCCAGGCGCCGGTTTTCATTTCCGCGCCTGACTTTTCGTACCGCCGACGTATTGGCTCGTCCATGCTTCGCCTGCGTGACCCCGAAGCGCTCGTCCGGCCGCGGTCATTCGATAGATGCAGGAGCTGCGAATCGCGGCATCCGTCCATCGTTCGAATTACCCACGTTTAACAGCCCTTATCCACCGATCGTCGGTCGTTACGTTTCGCAATAATGATCTCAATGGGAAGCGGTGTGTTGCCGGTCCGTCAGTCCGTATACCTCATCGGGGGTCCAGCTTGAACATTCGTAAATTTATCGGTGCTACCAGTCGCGACGCACTGCGTCTCGTGCGCGAAGCGCTGGGTGCCGACGCGGTCGTGCTGTCCAATCGAACGATGGACGACGGCAGCGTCGAAATCGTCGCCCTGGCCGACAGCGACCTCGCGGCAATCACGCCGAAGGCTCCGCGCGCAGACGCGAGCTCAGCGCAATTCGCATCGACGAATGCAGCGGCTGCGCAGCCCGCGCCGGGTGCGCTGAATGCGCCGCGCGCAATGTCCGCCACGCAGCCGATACAGGTGAATCCGTACGCGAGCGGCATGCCGGACGTGTTCTCGTCGGTGTTCGGCGCGAGCCCGGAAGCCGGTACTGAAACGACGGGCAGCTTCGCCGACGCGGCGCTGGCCGCGAGTCACGATGCACAGCCCGCTGCGAAGGTCGTTCCGAGCGCCGCCATGAGTGCCGCGATGAACGCAGCCAAGGCGTCGGCCGGCCAGGCCGACTCGCGCAAGACCGCATTGCCGGGTGCCCCGGCCATGGCCACGAAGCCCGCGTCGGCGCCGCAACCGCAACAGATTCACGTCGGACAGCCGAGCGCACGCGCAGCCGTTGCTCGTTTGAACGAAGACATTCGCGCCGATCTGCTGAAGGCCGCCGGCGTGCCGTCCGGCTCTACAGCACCGGCCTCGGACCTCCACGCGCCGCGTACGATGGCCGAATCGAATCCCTGGCTGATCGATCACGCCCGGCGCATCGCCGCTGACCACGAGCCGCAAAGCGAATACACCGCACGTCCGGGCGCGATGACGCCGGCCGCCGCGATGGCCAAGGGTCTTGGCGCTGCCGTGGAACCGGGCAAGGCTGCCGCGTCGCAGGAAGACAACACGCCAGATTGGGCTCGCGAAGCCGCGCAGGTCGCCGCACGGCGCGCCGCGCAGAAGGCCGCACCGACCACGCTGCCGCCGACCGACGACTCGCGCACGCCTGCTGCTGTCGCTGAAGCGATCAAGGCGCGCATGGAGCAGGTCGTCAAAGAAACCGTGATGAACGAGCTTTCTTCGATGCGCGGCATGATGGAGGAACAGTTCGCCGGACTCATGTGGGGCGATCGTCAGCGCCGGAATCCGGCGCACGCGTCGCTCACCAAACATCTCTTCGCTGCGGGCTTTTCCGCGCAGCTCGTGCAGATGATGGTCGCAAACCTGCCCGACGAAGTCGATAACATGGACGACGGCATGGACTGGGTGCGCTCGGTGCTCGCATCGAACCTGCCGGTCATGGAAGACGAAGACACGTTGATGGAACGCGGCGGCGTCTTTGCGCTGATGGGCCCGACGGGCGTCGGCAAGACGACGACCACCGCAAAACTCGCGGCGCGCTGTGTGATGCGTTTTGGCGCCAGCAAAGTGGCGCTGCTCACCACCGACAGTTACCGGATCGGCGGCCATGAACAACTGCGCATCTTCGGCAAGATTCTCGGCGTGTCGGTTCACGCGGTGAAAGACAGCGCCGACCTGCAACTCGCACTCTCCGAACTGCGCAACAAGCACATTGTGCTGATCGACACGATCGGTATGAGCCAGCGCGATCGCCTTGTTTCCGAGCAGATCGCGATGCTGAGCCGTGCGGGCCAGCCCGTGCAGCGCCTGTTGCTGCTCAACGCAACGAGCCACGGCGACACACTCAATGAAGTGGTGCAGGCCTATCAGCGCGGACCGGATCAACAGCCGCTCGCCGGCTGCATTCTGACCAAGCTCGACGAGGCGACCAACCTGGGCGGCGTGCTCGATACGGTGATCCGCTACAAGCTGCCGGTGCACTACGTGTCGACCGGTCAGAAAGTGCCGGAGAACCTGTACGTCGCGACAAAACGTTTTCTGATCAAGAGCGCGTTCTGCATTCCGCGCGATCACTCGCCATTCGTGCCGCATGACGACGATGTTCCGGCATTGTTGTCCGCGTTGTCCGCGCGCTCGACGGCCGAATTGCACGAGGTCCGCTTTGGATAAGCTCGTCTCCGATCAGGCAGAAGGACTGCGGCGCCTTCTCGCGCGGAGCGGCTCGCGCGTGATTGCGGTGACGGGCGGCTCACTTGGCGCCGGCTGTACGGCGACAGTGATGAACCTTGCGGTGGCGCTCGCGCAGCAGGGCAAGGATGTACTCGTGATCGACGAGTGCGTGGGCGACAAGTCAGTGAGCGCGATGCTCGGCAGTGTGCGCGGCGCGGGCAACTTTGCCGCCGTGATGCGCGGCGAGATGACGCTCGACGAAGCCGCTTTGCGCCACGCGCTCGGCTTCTCGGTGCTCGCCGCCTCACGTGCGCATCGCGAAGGCTTTAGCGCGGCGCAGTTCGGCGTGGTGCTGCACGGTTCGGCCGACATCGTCCTGATCGACGCGCAACTGGATCAGCAAGGCCACCTTTCGGCGCTCGCGATGCAGGCTCATGACGTGATGATCGTCACGCGCATGGCCGCACAGGCGATCACCGACGCGTATGCGTGCATGAAGCGCCTGCACTACGCGCACGCCATCGCGCAGTTCCGCGTGCTGGTGAACCACGTGCAGAGCGTGGAAGACGCGCGCACTGCTTTTGCAAATCTGGCCGGCGTGGCCGGGCGTTACCTCGCGGTGGCGCTGGAAGACGCCGGTTGCATTGCCGCGGATCCGCGGATGGCGCGAGCCGAGGAGTTGTCGCGTTGTGTCGTCGACGCATTTCCGTCGACACCGGCAGCGCGGGACTTCCGCCACCTCGCAGCCGAATTGCAGTACTGGCCGATGCGGCCAGCGATGTCGTCGCAAACGCCATGGATGGCGCCTGCGGCAGTTACAGCGGCGCAACACGCCGACCAACCGTCTGCGCAGCACGCCTGAGAGGCGGCACAAGGACAAGGGGAGCACGATGTATAACGCTCAGGGAAAGATTTCCCAAGCCGATGTTTTGACGAAGTACGCACCGCTGGTGCGTCGACTCGGCTTGCAGCTCGTTGCAAAAATGCCGGCCAGCGTCGATCTCGACGATCTGATTCAGGCCGGCATGATTGGCTTGCTGGATGCCGCGAGTCGCTACAAGGAAGATCAGGGCGCGCAGTTCGAAACCTACGCGAGCCAGCGGATTCGCGGCGCGATGCTGGACGAACTGCGCAGCAACGACTGGTTGCCGCGTAGCTTGCGACGCACGTCGCGAGAAGTGGAGACGGCCGTGCACAAGGTGGAGCAGAATCTGGGCCGCTCGGCGAGCGAAACCGAGATTGCCGAACACCTGGACATGCCACTCGACGAGTATCAGTCGATGTTGCAGGATCTGCACGGAAGCCAGTTGATCTACTACGAAGACTTCGACCGCTCTGCAGACGACGAGCCGTTTCTCGACCGCTACTGTGTCGATCACTCGGACCCGCTTTCCGCACTGCTCGACGACAGTCTGCGCTCGGCGCTGGTCGAGGCGATCGACCGCTTGCCGGAACGCGAGAAGTTGCTGATGTCGCTCTACTACGAGCGCGGCATGAACCTGCGTGAAATCGGCGCGGTGATGGAAGTCAGCGAGTCGCGCGTGTGTCAGTTGCACAGCCAGGCGGTAGCGCGTTTGCGCACGCGCTTGCGCGAGATGGCGTGGGCGAACGCCGAGGCAACCTGAGCGGCTTGCCTCGTGAGCTGGCGCTCAGCGGGGCACTGAGTTGTAAAGCGAGGGCGTTACTCGCGCCTTCCGTCATGCGTCCGCCATTTCATGCTCGGCCGCGAGCGCGAGAAAAGCGGAACGCGACATGCCACGCGCCTGCGCGTATTCGTCGATTTCATGCACCAGCGCTTCGGGTAACGAAATGTTGATGCGTACCGCCTTCTTCAGCGCGGGAATATTCCGGGTTGTCACGAAACCCCACGTGAAACCCGCGTAGTCCGGATTACGCCGATGCTCGTCTAGCGTCAGCCTTTCGGGAATCGGCAAGCCTTCGTCGAGCAGCGTATCCAGATGCGCCTCGATCGCTTCTTTTGCGTTCGCGTAAGCTTCTTCCAGCGAATCTCCCGCCGAGTGACAGCCCGGAATATCCGGCACGACGACGCCGAACGCGTGCTGTGCGTCGCCCGCCTCGATTGCGATCGGGAAGATCAGATTTTTCATTTCAGTCTGTTCATATTGCACTCCTCGAATCATACACACGATTACACACTCTCGCTAGATGAAGTTAGCTTCCGCTCGCCGCGATGCGTCGGCACGCCTGCTAGCACGGAAAAACTTCGTTAGGAAAGAGGAGATTTGATCGTGCGCGACGGATTCGCGCCACCTGGCCGAATGGCTGCGGCAGGCGGAAAGAGCAGGGCGAGGAGGCAGAAAACAAAAAGGGCTCGTCGAGACGACGAACCCTTCTGTTCACGCGAGGCTGCTTGAGTCGACGGCATTGCTGCGCCGAGCTAGCCGGGCGTCATGAAGTTGCGGGCGAGTCAGGCGTTGGTGTCGAACACCTCAAAACAATGCGAGGCCCGCATCGCGATAAGCCGATTCACAGTAGCGAGCAGGAGACGCTGAAGCTGAGCGCCAGCGTCATCCGGCATCACACCGCTGCGCGCGCCGGAATGCGTCCGTCCGGGCCATAGAAGTTGGCCTTTTGCGGCAACGCCACCTGCAACGCCGTGAGCGCCCGCTGGTTGTAGTCCATGCGCACGCGAATCAGTTCGCCGTTGCTCGTATTGAAGCGCCGCGCTCGCTCGGCGGCTTTTTGCAGCAGCGACCACTGTGCGGCGAGCCGCTCGTCTGTACTAGCCGCGAGTTCCATGCCGGCCCAACCGGCCGGAAAACCCATGCCGGCGAGCAGTTCGTCGCGGCGGATTTCGAGCTGCGCGAGCTCGCCGATCAGTTCGGTTTTCTTGTCGATGACCGGCGGCAGCAGTTCGACCGGCGACAAGGCGGTCAATGCCTTGGTCTCCAGCGTCAAAACGGAGGCAAACGCCTCGACGGCGGAATACTCTTCGATGAGGGTGGCAAGCAGGGCGTCTTTCATCTCAACAACTCGCTGAAAACGACGGCTCGCGGATGATCCGCGAGTCGGGTTTGTCGAACGCCGCCCGGCCATTCACCGTACTTCGATGCGTCGATTAATTGCCGGTCGACGGGGTTTTGCTTTGCAACAGTTCGCGTGCGGTGCTCAGCACGCCGTCGGCGATCTTGCCCGAGTCGATTTGCAGCGTGCCGTCCTTGATGGCTTGCTTGATCGACTCGACATGCGCCGTATCGATGTCGGCCGACCCGGACGCCGCGAGGCTGCGCAGGTGTTGCGACAGGCCCGACAGGCTGACGCTGGCGTCGCCCGAACTGCTGGGAGTGGCTTGCGAGGCCGTGCTCGCGGTCTGCGCGCCGGTGTGGGCCGTCGCCGCGTCGCTTTGTTGCGAGCGGGACACGCCGTCTTTCAACGTCGGCAGATTCGAATTGGTTTTGGAATCGACTTTCACGATTGGCTTCCTGAACGATTTGATCCTGATAACGGCAGGCGTCGATCAAAACTTTAGCGCAATCGCTGCTGCTTTTCCCTTGTCTGTCAATACGATCCGGCCCTGAAACGGCGCACGCATGCGGACCGGCCGCCAGCCCGGACGGCCCGCGGCTCACAGTTGAATCTCCACGGTCGCGCCGTCCTTGACGATGCCCGAGATAACCTGACCATTGGGCGTCTTCACGCGGACCTGCTGACCCGGCGACGCATTGTTCATCGCGCTGCCTTCCGACGAAATCGCGAATCCTTCACCGGCGGCGACCACGCGCACCGTTTGTCCGATCGACACCGCCGACGCACTCTTGAGCATATCGCGGCGCAGCGGCATGCCTGCGGAAACGCGTGTCAACGTGACAGAGCCGACCGCTTGCGACGGGTCCGTCACGATGGCTTGCGGTAAGCCCGTCAGATCGCCCTCGCGCGCGACGAGGTCGGCGGCCGTCAGCACCTCGCCTGGCGACATCGCGCGGCCGGCGAGGTAGTAGGTGGCGTGCAGCGAGATGCGCGCCTGCAGATAGATGGTCCACGGACGCTGGCCCGCGCAACGCACGCCGACAGTTACGCGGCCCCACAGGCGGGCGCCGCTGGGCATGAACGGCTCCAGCACCATGCAGGCCGCAAGACCGCGTGGAAACGCGGGTGCGACGGTGATGTCCACTTTCCCCGGCAATCCGGCCGACTGCTGCTGCAGGAACGCGAGCGCGGTCGCGCGGATCGCTTCCGGGTCTTGCTGGCCGGGCAGCGGCTCGGGCTGCGCTGGCGCTGCTGCACGCTGATTCTGCTGTGCGGGTGCCGGCGCTGCCGCGATGGGCCGCGTCGCGGCCACGCGCGCCGTCGGCGACGCCGCAGCGGCACGAGTTGAATTGGCGGGCGCGTTCGAACGCGCCGGGATGAGCTTGCCGTCCGCGCCGAGTTGGGGCGGCTCGCCACGCGAAGCGAGCGTGTCGAACGAGTCGGTTGCCGATGCTCCCAACGCTTGCGACGCCGCAGCCGCTGCACGACCCGTCGCGCTGGCCGCCGCGCTGGTCGGCGCGTTGGCCGCCACCGACTGAACGCCGGCGGCCTGACGCACGCCGTTCGCTTGCGGCGCCGGTGTCACGACGACCGGAACGACACGGCGGGAGGCCGGCATCTCATCGACGCTGGCTGCGCTCGTTGCGTTGGTTCCGTTCATCGCGGCAGAACCCGCACGGCCCGGCGCAGGAATGGTCACGACGCCGTTCGCGTCGGGCTTGAAACTGGTGCGGATCATTTGCGGCGCGGCCGGCGCTTCGCCCGAGCCCGCAATGACGATCGAGCCGCTTGCGTTGGCGGCGCGGCTGAAGGGATCGGCGTCGCGCGTAGTCGAACCGCGCGTCAGCGATTGCGCGGTGGCGGCGGCGAGGGTCGCCGCAGAGCCGGCGCGTTTCGCGGGCGTTGCCTGCATATGCTCGGCAAGCTCGGTCAGTGCCGCTGGGTCCTTTTCGTTTGGACCGGCAATCACGATGGGACCGTCCGCCTCGCCGGCGTGCGCGGCATTGGCGATCAACATGGCGGCGGCAGGCGCGCAAAGCATGGCGGCGCCGGCACTAGGCACGCCCAGCGACGAACTCAACAGGAGCCGCGCGGCGACGCGCAGCGCAGCCGCACACAGGCGATGCGCCGCCGCGCGTTGCGCGCGGTGCGTCGGATCGAAAGTGTGCTGGTCCATTGCGGTTCTCCATCGAATGCATTTGGTACGCCTTGCATTCTATTGAGAGCCCCCTTTGCGCAAACGTTGAATAGAAGCCCCCTTTCCCGGTTATTCGTCCGATTGCTGCTTGCACTCGGCCCATAAGATGCACCTCATGCAAAAAGGTCTTCCCGTCTGATGCGGTCCTCACGCGAGGCGCACGGGAAGCCTCGGGACCGTTCTCCGGAGATTCTTATGCTGGACAAACTCGATGCCGAATTCGCCTTTGGACGTGAAGCGCTCGATGTGCGCGCTTATCGCCAGGAGCTCCTGTCGTCGAATATCGCCAATGCCGACACGCCCGGCTACAAGGCGCGCGACGTCGACTTCGCGTCGTCGCTCGCGGGCGCGCTGAAAAAGACCGGTGTGGCCGCGCATACGGCGTCGAACACCGCGACGCTGCCGATGGCGCAGCCGGCCGGCGTGACGAGCGGAATGTCGATGGCGTCGACCACGCCGGGCCACATGTCCGGCAAATCGACGCTGAGCCCGGCGGGCGGCAGGCCCGACGACTACGGCAACCTGCAATACCGCGTTCCGACGCAGCCCGCGCTCGACGGCAACACGGTCGATATCGACACCGAGCGCGTTCAGTTCGCGGACAACACGCTGCACTTCGAATCTGGCATGACGATGCTGTCGAGCCAGATCAAGGCGATGTTGTCGGCGATCCAGTCGGGCTCGTAACCGGGTAACGGTCTGCACGCAAAGAAACACGCAGTACGCAAGAACAATCGCTACGGGAACTAACTTGAAGCCGGTTCGAACCGGCGGGAAAGGTCAGCAAACATGCCTTCTTTGATGAACATATTTGGTGTTGCAGGCTCCGCGATGTCCGCGCAGTCGCAACGGCTCAACGTGACGGCGTCGAATCTCGCCAACGCGGACAGCACCACCGGCCCGGACGGCCAGCCGTACAAGGCCAAGCAGGTCGTGTTCGGCGTTGCACCGCTCGGCGGCGCGCGCAGCGGCTCCGGCCAGCAGGTTGGCGGCGTGCAGGTCACCGGCGTGGTCGACGACCCGACGCCGATGAAAACCGCCTACGACCCCGGCAACCCGGCGGCC
This sequence comes from Paraburkholderia sp. 22098, assembly GCF_052045935.1. NCBI lineage: Bacteria > Pseudomonadati > Pseudomonadota > Betaproteobacteria > Burkholderiales > Burkholderiaceae > Paraburkholderia > Paraburkholderia sp. 22098. The sequence continues at coordinate 703,831 of NZ_JBQEPV010000001.1, forward strand.
AACGCTGACGGCTATGTGACGCTGCCCAACGTCGACCCGGTGCAGGAAATGGTGAACATGATTTCGGCGTCGCGCTCGTACCAGGCCAACGTCGAGACCCTGAACACCGCCAAGACCCTGATGCTGAAAACGCTCACGATCGGAACCTGAGGAGAGCCCCCTTGACTACTGGCACCACCATCGGCAACAACGGCACGACCGTGTCGCAAACGCTGCTCGATACGATGAACGGCACGAACAGTGCCTCGGGCTCGAGCAGTTCGACGGGCGGCACATCGGGCACGTCGGGCACTTCGGCGACCGATCTGCAAAACACCTTTTTGAGCCTGCTCGTCGCGCAGTTGAAGAACCAGGATCCGACCAATCCGATGGACAGCTCGCAGATGACCTCGCAGCTCGCCCAGATCAACACCGTGTCGGGCATCAGCCAGTTGAACACGACGTTGAGCTCGCTCGCGACGCAGATGTCGGCGGGCCAGCAGTCGCAAGCGGCGCTGCTGATCGGCTCGACCGTGCTCGCGCCGGGCAATTCGGTGTCGGTCGCGAGCGGCAAGGCCGGCGCGTTCGGCGTGCAACTCGCGAACTCGGTGAGCGACCTGCAGGTGGTCGTGAAGAACTCGGCAGGCCAGATCGTCAACACGATCGACCTCGGCAAGCAGTCGGCGGGCACGATTCCGGTGGGCTGGACGCCGACCGACTCGGCCGGCAATGCGCTGCCCGACGGCACGTACACGATCAGCGCGGTCGGCACGATCAACGGCCAGCAAGCGACGGCCACCACGCTCACAGGCGCAACGGTGCAAAGCGTCGTCATGCAGAACAACGGTACGCCGGGCCTCGTGCTCTCGAACGGCTCGACTGTCGGGCTGACGGGCGTGGCCGCGATCCTCTAATTCGATTCAGTCAGTTACGACTTTCCAGACAGGGAGACCGTCATGGGTTACCAACAAGGTTTGAGTGGTTTGTCCGCATCGTCGAGCGATCTCGACGTGATCGGCAACAACATTGCCAACGCGAATACGGTTGGCTTCAAGAGCGGCGCGGCGCAATTCGCCGACATGTACGCCAATTCGGTGGCGACGGCTGTCGGCAACCAGGTCGGTATCGGCACCAAGCTCGCCCAGGTGCAGCAGCAGTTCTCGCAAGGCACGATCACCAGCACGAACCAGGCACTCGACGTCGCCATCAACGGCAACGGCTTTTTCCAGCTGTCGAACAACGGTTCGCTCGTGTACTCGCGTAACGGCGTGTTCCAGCTGGACAAGAACGGCTTCATTACGAACTCGCAAGGCCTGCAACTGATGGGCTACGCGGCCAACAGCTCGGGCATCATCAATACCGCGCAGACCGTGCCGCTTAGCGTGCCGACCGCGAACATCGCGCCCAAGGCGACGACCAACATCGCAGCTGGCCTGAACCTGAATGCGCAGGACCCGCTGATGCTCGGCACGCCGACCGTCACCGCAGGAGGCACCAACACCGGTACGCTCAGCACGACCGGCGCGACGATCACCAACACGGCGTCGGGGACCAACAAGGACAACTACACCGTCTCGTTCACCAGCGCGACGGCATACACGGTGACCGACACGACGCTCGGCACGTCGACGACCGGCACGTACACGGCCGGCTCGCCGATTTCGCTCGGCAACGGCCAGACGATCACGTTCAACGGCGTGCCGGCGACGGGCGACAGCTATAGCGTCACGCCGACTCCCGTGGCGTTCAACCAGAACAGCTCGACGACGTACAACTACTCGACGAGCACCACGGTGTACGACACGCTCGGCGGCTCGCAGACGGTCAACATGTATTTTGCCAAGACGGCCGCCGGCACGTGGGACGTGTATGCCGGCGTCTCGACCGGCACGGCGTCGCTCGTCGGCCATGCGAACTTCAACTCGTCGGGCACGCTGCTCGGCACGACCGACGCTTCCGGCGCGGCGACTGCCACGCCGTTCGTCTTCAACTTCTCGGTGCCGACTACCGACGGTTCGGCGACGCCTCAGAAACTGACGCTGAATATCGGCGGCACCACGCAGTACGGCGGCAAGAACGGCGTGAATTCGCTGCAGCCCGACGGCTTCCCGGCCGGCACGCTGACGAGCTTCAGCATCGGCGCCGACGGCACGCTGACCGGCAACTATTCGAACCAGCAGACGGCCGCGCTCGGCCAGATCGCGCTCGCGAACTTCGCGAACCAGAACGGTCTCGTGAACCTCGGCAATAACGAGTTCCAGCAGACCGACGCATCGGGCGCCGCGCAGATTTCGGCGCCGGGCTCGACCAATCACGGCGTGCTGCAAGGCGGCGCCGTGGAAAACTCGAACGTCGATCTGACGAGCCAGCTCGTGGACCTGATCACCGCGCAACGCAACTATCAGGCGAACGCGCAGACGATCAAGACGCAGCAGACCGTCGACCAGACGCTCATCAACCTGTAAGCGAGCAGGACGGACCCATCATGGATCGGCTGATCTACACCGCGATGTCGGGCAGCACGCAAGCGCTCGAACAGCAGGCAATCGTTGCGAACAATCTCGCGAACGCATCGACCACTGGTTTTCGCGCGCAGTTGGCGACTTTCCGCGCCGTGCCGATGGCGTTCGGCGACGGCAGTTCGATCAACGACAACACCACGCGCACTTTCGTGCTGTCGTCGACGCCGGGCGCGGACTACACGCCCGGCCCGATCCAGCAGACGGGCAATCCTCTCGATGTCGCTATCGAAGGTCCGGGCTGGCTGTCGGTGCAGACCACTGACGGCGGCGAGGCCTACACGCGCGCAGGCAATCTGCACATCGACCAGAACGGCCAGCTGGTGAACGCCACGAACCAGGTGGTGCTCGGCAACGGCGGGCCGGTCTCGGTGCCGCCGGGTGCGCAGATCACCATCGGTCGGGACGGCACCGTGTCGGCGCTCACACCGGGTGATCCGCCGACCGCCGTGGTGACGGTCGATCAGCTGAAGCTGGTCAACCCGGATCCGAAAACCATGACGCGCGGCGACGACGGCCTCTTTCGCACCGCCGACGGCAATCCCGCCGACGCCGACCCGGCCGTGACGGTCGCGCCTGCATCGCTCGAAGGGAGCAACGTGAATCCGGTCAGCGCGATGGTCTCGATGATCACGAACGCGCGCCAGTTCCAGATGCAGACCAAGCTGCTGGAAAGCGCCGACAAGAACGATCAGTCGGCTAACCAGTTGCTCAGCTTTAGCTAACAGGCCGCCGGCTCGTGCCGGCCCGCCACCATGTTGCATGGGACCAGAGTCAGTGCCTTGCATGGAACCGGAGGCACTCCGGTCGACATAGGAGAAGGAATATGAATCGCTCGCTTTATATCGCCGCCACCGGCATGAATGCGCAACAGGCGCAGATGGACGTCATCTCGAACAACCTCGCGAACGTCAGCACCAACGGCTTCAAGGGATCGCGCGCAGTGTTCGAGGATCTGCTGTATCAGACCGTCCGCCAGCCGGGCGCGAACTCGACGCAGCAAACGGAATTGCCGTCGGGCATCCAGCTCGGCACCGGCGTGCAACAGGTGGCCACCGAGCGTCTGTACACGCAGGGCAACCTGCAGCAGACCGGCAATTCGAAAGACGTCGCCATTAACGGCCAGGGCTTTTTCCAGGTGCAGATGCCCGACGGCACGACCGCCTATACGCGCGACGGCTCGTTCCAGACCAACGCGCAGGGCCAGCTCGTGACGTCGAGCGGCTATCAGGTGATCCCGGCCATCACGGTGCCGAACAACGCGACTTCGCTCACCATCGGCAGCGACGGCGTGGTGTCGATTACCGTCGCCGGCTCGACCAACAGCCAGCAGCTCGGCTCGATGCAGATCGCGACCTTCATCAACCCGGCCGGTCTGGATGCGAAGGGCGAGAACCTGTTCGCGGAAACGGCGTCGTCGGGTGCGCCTAACGTTGCACAGCCTGGCCTGAACGGCGCGGGCACGCTCAATCAGGGCTACGTCGAAGCATCGAACGTGAACGTGGTGCAGGAACTGGTGAACATGATCCAGACGCAACGTGCTTACGAAATCAACAGCAAGGCCGTGACGACGTCCGACCAGATGCTGCAGACGCTCAGCCAGATGCAAGTCTGACGCTGAAGTCACGGGTAATTAACAGGCTGTAAATCAGGCGGTAATCAAGATGTCGCACTTCACTCGTAATCCGGTTCATTCGCGTACTGCCGTCGCGCTCGCGCAGCTCACGCTGCTCGTGGCGCTCGGCGGTTGCGGCCTCGTGCCGAAGCAGCCGATCACGCAGCAGCCGATGACGGCGCTGCCGCCGATGCCGCCGCAAGCGCAGTCGCCCGGCTCGATCTACAACCCGGGTTACGCGGGCCGGCCGTTGTTCGAAGATCAGCGTCCGCGAAATGTCGGCGACATCCTGACCATCGTCATCCAGGAAAACGTCAACGCGACGAAGTCCTCGGGTGCCAATGCAAATCGCTCGGGCAGTACCAACCTGGCGGTGCCGACGGCGGGCTTCCTTGCCGGACTGTTCGGCAGGGCGAGTCTGAGCGCCAAGGGTGCGAACGTGTTCAGCGGCACCGGCGGCGCCAACGCGTCGAACACATTCAACGGCACGATCACCGTGACGGTGACCGGTGTACTGCCGAACGGCAACCTGATGGTAAGCGGTGAAAAGCAGATGCTCATCAATCAGGGCAACGAGTTCGTGCGCTTCTCGGGCGTGGTGAATCCGAACACGATCTCCAGTCTGAATGCCGTGTACTCCACGCAGGTGGCCGACGCAAAGATCGAGTATTCGGCAAAAGGCTATCTCGACGAGGCGGAAAACATGGGCTGGCTGCAACGCTTCTTCCTCAACGTGTCGCCGTGGTGATCATGGGTACTGTTTCTTTCCGCTTTCTCGCGCGAGCCGGCCGCATCGGCCGGGCGCTGGCTTTCGTCGCGCTCGCCTGCGCGGCGCTGCCGGCGGCGACGCCCGCGCACGCCGAGCGCCTGAAGGATCTCGTGCAGATCCAGGGCGTTCGTGACAATCCGCTGATCGGCTACGGCCTCGTCGTCGGTCTCGACGGCACGGGCGACCAGACCACGCAGACCCCGTTCACCACGCAGACGCTCGCCAACATGCTGGCGAACCTGGGCATCTCGATCAACAACCAGGCCGCCGGTTCGAGCAACTCGCAATCGTCGCTGTCGAACGTTCAGTTGAAGAACGTTGCCGCGGTGATGGTGACGGCGGTACTGCCGCCGTTCGCACGCCCCGGTGAACAGATCGACGTGACCGTGTCCTCGCTCGGCAATGCGAAGAGCCTGCGCGGCGGCACGCTTCTGCTCACGCCGCTCAAGGGCGCGGACGGCCAGGTGTACGCACTCGGCCAGGGCAATCTCGCCGTTGGCGGCGCTGGCGCGAGCGCCAACGGCAGCAAGGTACAGGTCAATACGCTTGCTGCCGGCCGTATTGCCGGCGGCGCGATCGTCGAACGCTCGGTGCCGACGTCGGTGTCGCAAGCCGGCACGATGCAGCTCGACCTGAACGAAATGGACTACGACACGACGCAGCGCGTGGTGGCGGCAGTGAACAACGCGTTCGGCGGCGGTACGGCCACGGCGCTCGACGGCCGCACGATTCAATTGCGCGCGCCGACCGATCCCGAACAGCAGGTCGCCTTCATGGCGCAACTGCAGAATCTCGACGTGAAGCCGGCGCAGGCCGCAGCGAAGGTGATCCTGAACGCGCGCACCGGCTCGATCGTGATGAACCAGATGGTCACGCTGCAGAACTGCGCGGTCGCGCACGGCAACCTGTCGGTCGTGATCAATACGCAGCCGGTGGTGAGCCAGCCGGGCGCATTCTCGAACGGCCAGACGGTCGTGGCGAAGCAGTCGCAGATTCAGGTGAAGCAGGACAACGGCGCGCTGAAGCTCGTAACCGCCGGCGCGAACCTCGCCGACGTGGTGAAGGCGCTCAACGCATTGGGTGCGACGCCCGCGGATCTGATGTCGATCCTGCAGGCCATGAAAGCGGCGGGCTCTTTGCGCGCCGACCTGGAAATCATCTAAGGACGACAGCAGATGAATTCGGATACGACCAATTCCGCCGCCGCGGCGAACGATCTTAGCCAGCGCTTCGCGCTCGACGTGCAGGGTTTCGCGAAGCTGAGCGCGCAGGCGAAGGCGTCGCCGCAAGCCGGCATGAAGGTGGCTGCGCAGCAGTTCGACGCTGTCTTCACGCAGATGATGCTGAAGAGCATGCGCGATGCGACGCCGCAGGACGGCCCGTTCGACTCGCACGACAGCGCGACGTTTACGTCGATGATGGATCAGCAGTTGTCGCAGCAGATGTCGCAGAAGGGCATCGGTGTGGCCGATGCGATGCTCAAGCAGTTGATGCGCAACCAGGGCATGCAAGTGAGCGGCCCGAACGGAGCAGGCGGCGCGGGCGGACTCGCCGGCATGGCCAACGCGCTCGGCGGCGGCAGCGGCGGCGACGAAGGCCAGACCGCGGCGCTCAACGCGCTGGCCAAGGCCTACGGCAATGCGCAGGCGAACGGCCAGCTCGCGATGGGCAAGGGCTACTCGGCCAACAGCGCGCTGACGCCGCCGTTGAAGGGTGACGGCAGCTCGCCGAAGGTCGACGCATTCGTCGACAAGCTCGCCGCTCCTGCGCAGGCTGCCAGCGCGGCGACCGGCATTCCGGCGCGCTTCATCATCGGCCAGGCGGCGCTGGAATCGGGCTGGGGCAAGAGCGAAATCAAAAAGGCTGACGGCAGCACGAGCCACAACGTATTCGGCATCAAGGCGACCAAGGACTGGACCGGCAAGACGGTTTCCACGCTCACCACCGAGTATGTGAACGGCAAGCCGCAGCGCGTGGTCGAGAAATTCCGTGCATACGATTCGTATCAGGAAGCCATGACCGACTACGCGAGCATGCTGAAGGGCAATCCGCGATACGCGCAGGTCATCAATTCCGCGCACGACGTGAAGGGTTTTGCGACCGGCATGCAGCGCGCCGGTTATGCAACGGATCCGCACTACGCGAAAAAACTGATGTCCATCATGCAAAAGATGGGCTAAGCGGGCGTGAATGTGGCCGCTCGACGCGGATTGGCCGCGTGAAGCGGTTTTGCGGGGCGCGTCGAACAACAGACGTACAAGCCACAAACACGCGACAAACACACGGCAAAAAAACGGCGGGCGATTTAAAGACGCGTTATCGGCGAGTTACCGGGGCTTTAACGTTTGCGCGGATTATTTTAAATTTATTATTAGTCGCCCCTAAATTTTGGCTCGATACTGCCGCTAATCCGTTAGACCCCATACCGGAAGCGTTCACGTCCGGTTGAATGTGCGTGCCGCGGCCGGGAATGAGAGACCGCGTGAAAGCCCCGTCAGGAGCTCTGGCACGTACCCGCAAGAACATGCATACCGGCAAGCCCATGGAAACCAATCAGTCGAACGGCCAAACCGACACGCTTCAGCCGCACGTTCCGCTGGACGACAGTGCACTCGATTTTGGCCGCCGCAATCCGCTCGAAATCGGCGTTCAATTGCGCAACCTCGTCAATCGGGGCGATTTTCTTACCGTTCAATATGCTGGCGGCCAGCTCGTTACGCGCCTGCTCGACGTCGACGTGCGCGGACGCACCTTCACGTTCGACTGGGGCGCGTTGTCCGATCAGAACCGCGGTCTGCTTGCGGCGTCGAGCTGTCAGTTCCACGCGGCGCCCGAGGGCGTGCGCATGGAGTTCGTCACCAGCACGCCGCGCGAAACGCGTTACGAGGGAATGCCGGCATTCGAAGCCGACTTTCCGCAAGTGCTGTACTACGTGCAGCGACGCGAGTATTTCCGTGTCGACGCACCGATTCTCGATCCGTACGTGTGCAGCGGTCGTCTGCCGGAAGGCGATTCGTTCCGTTTCGAGGTGCATGACCTCTCGCTGGGCGGCGTCGGCATGCGCACTTCCGACGAACGCGTCGCCGAACTGCCCATGGGCACGCGTCTCGACGATTGCGAATTGTCGCTCGGCGGATTGGGCCGCCTCTCGCTCGATCTGCAGCTCGTGTCGCATCGCTCGCTCGCGCTGCCGAACGGCACCCAGCGGTATCAGCTCGGTTTCCGCTTTCTGACGTTGCCAGGCAACGCGGAGAACACGCTGCAGCGTCTCATCACGCAACTCGAAATGAAGCGCCGTTCGCTGGTTCGCTGACAGCGCGCGGACCAGACATGACGCGCCGGCGAAGGCCCGGCGCATTGGCCTCGCAAACGTTGAAACAAACTCTCGCAAGCGTCGTGAATGGCCTCAATTTTCCGTCGCGAAAGCCGTTAAACACTAAGTTCAAGCAACACGGCGGCATGTGTGGTGTCGCCCTTCAGGATGACGCATGTCCAATCTCATCAATCTCGGCCTCAGCGGACTGAATGCAGCCCAGTGGGGACTCACGACGACCGGCCAGAACATCAGCAACGCGTCGACGCCCGGCTATACCATTGAAACGCCGGTCTTCGCGGAAGCGGGTGGACAATACACGGGCTCCGGCTATCTGCCGCACGGCGTCTCGACCGTCACGGTGACTCGCCAATACAGCCAGTATCTGACGACCCAGCTTAACAACGCGCAGTCGTCCAGCAGCTCGCTCGCGACCTACAACACGCTGATCTCGCAACTGAACAATCTGATCGGCAGCCCGACTGCCGGTATTGCCAGCGCGGTCACGAGTTATTTCACGGGCATGCAGAACGTCTCGAACAACGCTTCGAGCCTCGCTACGCGTCAGACGGCGATGAGCGGCGCGCAGACACTCGCGAACCAGATCAACGCCGCCGGCCAGCAATATGACGCGCTGCGCCAGAGCGTCAACACGCAACTGAGCAACACCGTTTCGCAGATCAACAGCTACACGCAGCAGATCGCGCAGTTGAACGGTCAAATTTCCGCCGCGAGCACGCAAGGCCAGCCGCCGAACCAGTTGCTCGATCAGCGCGATCTCGCCGTGTCGAATCTGTCGCAACTGATCGGCGTGCAGGTGGTGAACAGCAATGGCAGCTATGGCGTCTTCATGAGCAATGGCCAGCCGCTCGTGTCGGGCGGCAACAGCTTCAATCTGGGCACCACGCCTTCGACTGGCGACTCCAGCGAACTGTCCGTGCAGTATCTCGGCCAGGCGGGCGCAAACCCTGCCGCCGCGCCGCAGGACTTGCCGGACAGCAAGATCGAGGGCGGCACGCTCGGCGGTCTCGTCGCATTCCGCAGCCAGACGCTCGATCCTGCAGAAGCGCAACTCGGCGCGATTGCGGTGAGCTTCGCGTCGCAGGTCAACGCGCAGAACGCGCTCGGCATCACGCTCGCGGGCGTGCAGGGCGGTGCCCTGTTCTCGGTAGGCGGCCCGACCGTCTATGCGAACACGCAGAACACCGGCAATGCGTCACTCAACGTGTCGTTCGCAAATCCTGCGCAGCCGACCACCGGCGACTACACGCTCGCCTTCAACGGCACCACCTATACGTTGACCGACAATTCGACGGGCGGCGTGGTGGGCTCTGCGACGAATCTGAGCCAGCCGATCAACGGCCTGAACTTTTCGACCACGGGCACGATGAACGCCGGTGACTCGTTCACGGTTCAGCCGACTCGCGGCGCGTTGAACAGCTTTGCAACTGCAACGACCGACGCCTCGGCGATCGCGGCCGCAACGCCGGTTCTCGGCGCGGCAGCGTCGACCAACACCGGCACCGGCGCTATCACGAAGGGCACGGTCGCGGCGGGCTACACGATGCCGAACTCGACGACCACGCTGACCTACGACGGCACTGGTCTCACCGGCTTCCCGGTCGGCTCGACGGTGACCGTGGCGGGGTCGCCCGCGACCACTTATTCGATCACGAGCGCGACGACCGTCGTGCCGTATTCGTCGAGCAACGGCGCGAGTCTGACGATCAACAACACGACCGCCGGCCAGATGAACAAGGTGTCGGTGACGATCAGCGGCGTGCCCGCTGCCGGCGACAAGTTCACCATCGGGCCGAACACCGGCGCGAACAACGACGGCCGCAACGCGCTTGCACTGTCGAACCTGTCGACGGCGAAATCGATGGACGGCGGTACGGTCACGCTGACGGGTGCGTACGCGAACTACGTCAACGACATCGGCAACCAGACGAATCAGATTCAGACTTCGAGCACGGCGCAGGCTTCGCTGGTGACGCAGATCACCACGGCGCAGCAGTCCGTCTCGGGCGTCAACATCAACGAGGAAGCAGCCAATCTGCTTCAGTATCAGCAGCTCTATCAGGCGAACAGCAAGGTCATTCAGACCGCGCAGACCCTGTTCCAGACGCTGCTCGGCATCTTCCAGTGAGGCGTTGAACATGCGCATCTCCAGCACGCAGTACTTCACCATGAACGTGGCGACGATGAGCGATCAGCAAGCTCAATTGTCGCAGCTTTACGCCCAGATCTCGAGCGGCGTGAGCCTTGCGACGCCGTCGGACAATCCGCTCGGCGCGGCACAGGCCGTGCAGTTGAGTTCGACCGCCACGAGTCTCGCGCAGTACACGAGCAACCAGAACACGGCGCTTGCGTCGCTGCAGCTCGAAGACACGACGCTCGGCAGCGTCAGCGACGTACTGCAAAGTATCCACACGCTCGTGCTGCGCGCTGGCGACGGCTCGCTCAACAACGGCGATCGCGGCTCCATCGCGACGCAACTGCAAAGCTTGCGCAGCCAGTTGATCACGCTCGCGAACTCGACGGACCCGCAGGGCAACTACATGTTCGCCGGCTATCAAAGCAGCGCGCAGCCGTACACGACGACTTCAGCCGGCGTGGTCACGTATTCGGGCGACACCGGCACGCCCGCGGTGCAGATCACCGACTCGCACGTCGTGCAGACCGGCGACACCGGCATTTCGATCTTCAGCAGTGTCGCGCCTATCGGCACGAGCGCGGTGCCGGCGGCGACCACGGGCAACACGGGCACGGGCGTCATCAGCACCGTGAGCCTGAACAACCCGACCGATCCGACGAACGCCGACAAATACGCGATCAACTTTACGTCGTCGACGACTTACACCGTGAGCCAGACGAATCCGGCGACCGGCGCAGTTACGACGAGCGCACCGCAAGCCTTCACGGCAGGTACGGCGATCACGCTCGGCGGCCAGTCGGTGACGATCAGCGGCGCGCCGAACGCGGGCGACAGCTTCTCGGTGACTCCCGCGACCCAGGGCAGCATGGATGTGTTCGCGAACCTGAGCCAGTTGATCAGCACGCTGCAGTCGCCGATCTCGGGCGGTGCGTCGACGGCGAGCTTTCAGAGCGCGCTCACGACCAGCATGACGCAGCTCGAGAACACGATGAACAACATCACGACCGCGCAAGCGACTGTGGGTGGCCGCTCGCAGGAGGTCAAGGCATTGCAGGCGGTCACGCAGACCAATACGCTGCAAACGGCCAGCAACCTGTCAGACCTGACGCAGACAGACCTGATCAAGACGGTCGGCAAATACACGCTGGCACAGAACGCGTTGCAAGCGGCACAGCAGGCGTTCGTGAAGATCCAGAATATGTCGTTGTTTCAGTACTTGAACTGATTGGCGAGTGGGTCGGTTTAAAGAAGGGCGAATCTGTTAAGAATCAAACGCGGGCCGCGCAAGCATCTGTCGCTTTGCGGCCCGCCGTGTCTGCACTGCTGGTTCCTGCGTTTGATGCTTTGTATGTCAACTGACCTTACGGCCAGACGGCGGCATAAAAGGCCGCGTAGAAAGCGACGGTCGCCAACGCCAGAACTATTGCCGACGCCACAAACCGGTAAAGGGTGATCGTTCGTCCGAGCAAGAACCCAACGATACTCCACCCAATTGCGGGTCCAACGATAAATAGCCCAATAATCGCATAGCCCCACCACGGGACAATGCAGTGTTCAATGTCCCAACATCCGTGCCAGCGAGTAGATATTAGCGGCCATGACAATCCTTGCGCGAGCCTGCTAGCGAGCGCAGCGAATTGCCATGACGATAAAAGGCCAACGCCGAGATAGAGTAAGGACAACCCGGCACGCTTCATTTGATTTCCTAGAACAGAATCTGCTTGGCCTTTCCAAGATCCGAATACCACGCGGTAGAAAGCCCGATGCGGAATCTGAAGAATGAAGTTATCCGCCCTCCGGGACCGGGCGATGTCAGCGTGTCCTTGTTCCATAGGTCGATATGGTCACCGCTCGTCTGCCCGAGGCTATCTGTATCTCGGGCCCAGTAACCGGAGAAAAAAACGATACCGGTACGTCCTTTCACCTTTCCTTGCCAATCCGCTCCCGTGATGGCTTCAGGCAAGCGTAGTCCGGCAATCGGGCGTAACTTAAGCCAGTCCGCCATTTCTCGAGCACGAAGGGCCGTTCGCCTACCGCCTATTCGAATCTGGCCTTCGCCACGAAACGAATTCATTTCGACTCCGACATTGTGAAGCGTAATGCTCATCCGGATCGCACACTGATTGTCAGCGTATTCAGGCACCCTGCCGGTTTTCGGGTCAATGAAAGGGTCTTCTTCGTCTGGATAGGCAGACCATAGTTCCTGGAAAGTCAGCGCTCTCAACTGCACTTCTCTGATCGAATTCGGGGTGGAGTTAGTTGTAACCACCGTTCTGTTGTTAGGCATTATTCAAATGTCCTGCTGCCTCGCCAAAGCTTCGTCGTCCCAATAGAGGGTGTAGTCGTCGGCCGTATCGGTGTGGACCTCGGCAACTCCGCATTGTTGCCAAGTCGCCCACCACGGCGATGCGACGCATCATGATTTTGCAGAGTGTGCAATGTCAGTCGTACGCACCAAAGCGGCGCCGGCCCGCGCTTGGCCGCGACAACGCGAGCCATGCAGCATGAGCGGCTTATAGTCGCGGACCGCGACGAAGGTCACATCAATCGTCGCAAACAGATACGTCGTGTGATCGTGCTTTTCCCGCATCTTCAAGTCTCCAGTCTGGAATAGGTCTTGGTTGCAGCGAGAGACAACAGTAGTTCCCGTTGACGCCGCACCGCATTACCCGGCAAGACTGGCCGACGGCTATATCAGATGACTCCGAAAACAGAGAAAACACTTATCCGGTTGATGAAGTTCAAAAGTTTCATGCGCCTGTTTCTGCGGATTACTACTCAACGCGCACCGATTCGGACGTTCACAACGTGTATTCCCTTCGCAGAAAAAAAGCCGACCATCACGGTCGGCTTCAAAGTCATTGGTTCTCCCAAGGGAGCGGCTACATACTCCAGGCCAACGCCCTCGATCGCTTCGACGCGGATCACGGAGGCGCACGTGTCGCTACCTGAATCCCAGCGCGACCCGCCCCATCTGGTCGATGCCCACCGCGAAGAGTCGCCCGAAGAACGGAATCATGTTCGGGATCATCAATTGCAAAAGCAGCATACCTATCAGCATGGTGAGCGGAAAGCCGATCTGAAACACGCCGATCTGCGGCGCCGCGCGGTTAAGAATGCCGAGCGCGAGGTTGGTGATCAGCAGGGCGGCGACGACCGGCAGAGAGAGCAGCAATCCTGCTGAAAAAATCGTGCTGCCGAAATTGGCGAGCGTGCGCCAGCCCGGCGAGCCGAGAATATTTGCCGACACGGGCAGCGAATTGAACGACGCGAGCAGGGCGCTGACCATCTGAAGATGACCGTCGATCACGAGGAACACGAGCATCGCGATCGTATTCATGTAGCTCGACAGCACCTGGCTCGAGCTGCTCGCCTGCGCGTCGAAGAAAGTCGCAAAACCAAGGCCCATGCCGAGGCCGACGAAGTCGCCGGTCGCGCTGATCGCCTGAAAAACGATCTGCATGGTCATGCCGAGCGCAATGCCGATCAGAAACTGGTTGACGATGATCCACACGCCTTCAGCGGAAAACACCGTGACTTGCGGCAGCGCGCCGAGCGTGGGCGCGACGATGATCGTCACGAAAGCCGCCAGGCCGATCTTCACGCGCAGCGGCAGCGAGCGGTTGCCGAGCACCGGCGCGGTCGCGACGAGCGCGAGAATCCGCACGAACGGCCACAGAAACGCGGTGAGCCAGGCGTTCAGTTGCGCGTAGGTGACGGAAAACATGGCGGCGGCGGGGCTCGATGCAGGGAGAAAATCGCGGCGCTCAGTTGACGAGCGTCGGAATGTTGGTGAGCGTCTGGCGCAGGTAGTCGAGCATGGTGGTGAGCATCCACGGACCGGCGATCACCATCGTGACCGCGATAGCGAGCAGCTTCGGAATGAACGACAGCGTCGATTCATTGATCTGCGTGGCAGCCTGGAAAAGGCTCACCACCAGTCCGACCACCAGCGCCACGAGAAGAAGCGGCGCGGCGAGCAGCAGGCCGACGTACATGGCCTGGTGCGCGAGTGTCATGACGGATTCTTGATTCATGGCGATTCAACCGGAAACTGGCACAACGTTAAAAACAGGGGCTACTGCGCGAGCAAACTTAGACAAAGCTCTGCGCAAGAGAACCGAGCAGCAGTTGCCAGCCGTCGACGAGCACGAACAGCATCAGCTTGAACGGCAGCGAAATTGTTGCGGGCGAAACCATCATCATGCCCATCGACATCAGCACGCTCGCCACCACCATGTCGATGATGAGAAACGGAATGAAGATCGTGAAGCCGATCTGGAAGCCGGTCTTCAGTTCGCTCGTGACGAACGAAGGTACGAGCAGCGAGAGCGGCACGTCTTCCGGGCCTTGCATCGGCGCGGCGTGCGAGATTCGCGCAAACAGTGCGAGATCGCTTTCGCGCGTCTGACGCAGCATGAACGTCTTGAACGGCGCGAGGCCGCGGCTCACCGCCGTCTCCATCGGAACGGTACCTTCGGAGAAGGGCTTATAGCCGTCGGTGTAGGCCTTGTCGAGCACGGGCGACATCACGAACAGCGTCAGAAAAAGCGCAAGACCGACGAGCACCTGGTTAGGCGGCGTGGTCGTCGTGCCGAGCGCCTGGCGCAGCAACGACAACACGATGATGATGCGCGTGAAGCTCGTCATCATCAGCACCATCGCAGGCAGGAACGACAGCATCGTGAGCAGCAGCATCGTCTGCACGCTCAGCGAATACGTAGTGCCGCCGTTCGGGCCCGGGCTCGTGTTGAAGGCCGGCAAGCCGGCGGTTTGCGCGAATGAAAGCGTCGGCAGCGCGAACAGCGCCACAGGCACGACCAGCGACGCGACGGGCGCGGCGCGATGCAAACCGCGAAGCACTGCAGAGGCGGCGCGCGAGGTCCGGGTGGAGGGCGCGCCAGGCGCCGATTGAAGACTGAACTGCATTACCGAACCCCGTTGCCTTGCCCGTTGAAACGTTTGCTCACTTCGCCCTTCAAGGCGTCGCGAAACCGCTGGCCGAAGCTGCCCGGCAATCCGGTGCTGCCTGCCGCGCTGCTACTGCCCGTTACGCCTGGCGTGCCCGCCTGGGCATTGCCGATCGTGTCGACCGCGACGGATCCCGCGGGCATCGTATGAAGCAGACGCACGTTGCCGGGCGCGGCGCCGAGCACGAGCCACGTATCGCCGATTTCGACCACCGCCACGCGCTCCTTGCCGCCGAGCGACGCACCGCCGATTGTCTTCACCAGTCCGCTGCGGCTGCCCGGCTGCAAGCCGAAGCGGCGCGCAAGCCACGCGCATCCGAACACCAGACCGATCACTACGACGAGGCCGACGATCGTCTGCAATACCGCGCCGACGCCAAGCGCCGGAACCGCAGTGCCCGCGCCGACGCTCGACGCCATCTTCGCTGCGTTATTGACCGCGTTCATGTCGGCTGCGTGTGCAGCGAGCGGTGCGCAGAACGACGCCGTTGCCGACAGCGCTGCGCCAATTGCGCGGGAGATGACGTGACGCGACGCAGAGAACACGGCGCGGCGGACTGCGGTTTTCATCGATTCAACTTCCGGATACGTTCTGACGGCGTAATGATGTCGGTCAGGCGAATACCGAACTTGTCGTTCACCACCACCACTTCGCCCTGGGCGATCAGGCAGCCGTTGACCAGCACGTCCATCGGTTCGCCGGCCATGCCGTCGAGCTCCACCACCGAACCTTGCGCGAGTTGCAACAGGTTGCGGATTGCAAGCTTGGTGCGGCCGAGTTCGACGGTCATCTGGACAGGAATGTCCAGAATCATCTCGATGTCGTTGCGCGTCGAGGTCGACGCGACTTTCGACAACGGCTGGAACACGCCGGCCGTGCTGGCGCTGACTTCGCTCGGGTTGTCGTTCTGCTCGGCGAGCGCGCTCGCCCAGTCGGCCAGCGCTGCTTCGTCTTCCGCGCTCGCCGCGTCGGCGGCCACTTGCGCGGCGGCGGCGGTCAGCTCGTCCGCGGGCTTTGCGTTCAGATCACTCATATCCACCTTCCTTCATCGTGTCGGCTGCGCTGATCATCTTTTGCACGCGCAACGCGTATTGACCATTAAAAATTCCGTAGCCGCATTCCATCACCGGCACGCCGTCGACTTTGGCCGTGATGTGCTCGGGAATGTTGATCGGCAGAACATCGCCTTTGCGCATGTTCAGGATTTGTTCGAACGTAATCGGTACTTGCGCGAGGTCGGCCGTCAGTTCGACTTCCGCCGCCTGGACCTGTTGCGACAACACGCGGACCCAGCGGCGGTCGACTTCGAGCGCCTCGCCCTGAATCGGCGACGACAGAATGTCGCGGATCGGTTCGATCATCGAATACGGCATGCAGATGTGCAGCGTGCCGCCAGTCGTGCCGAATTCGATCGAGAACTGCGTGACGATGACGATTTCGTTCGGCGTCGCGACGTTGGCGAACTGCGTGTGCATTTCCGAGCGCATGTACTCGAACTGCAGCGGACGCACACTTTTCCACGACGCCGCGTAGTGTTCGAACGTCAGGTTGAGCAGCTTCATGATGATGCGCTGCTCGGTCTGCGTGAAATCGCGACCTTCGACACGCGTATGAAAACGTCCGTCGCCGCCAAACAGATTGTCGACCACGAAGAACACCAGATTCGGGTCGAACACGAACAGCGACGTGCCGCGCAACGGCTTGATATGGACCAGGTTCAGGTTGGTCGGGATCGGCAGGTTGCGGGTGAACTCGCTGTACTTCTGCACCTTCACCGGACCGACGGAGATTTCCGCCGAACGCCGCATGAAGTTGAAGATGCCGACGCGCAACAGGCGCGCAAAGCGGTCGTTGATGATTTCGAGGCCGGGCATCCGGCCGCGGACGATGCGTTCCTGCGTCGCGATGTTGTAGGGGCGTACGCCTACACGTTCGCTCTGCTCGGCTTCAGAGTCGGACTCGCCGGTTACGCCCTTGAGGAGGGCATCGACCTCCTCCTGGGACATGAACTCTTCGTGGCCCATTCCTTATTCCTCGTGCATACCGTGACGGTTGATGATGGCAGTGCGGGACAGCGTCACAACGACGTCACTGCACGACGAATTCGGTGAACAGCACGTCCTGGACATGGATCGGAGCGGCACCCTTGTCGGTCGGTTGCTCGATCAGCGTCCGCAGTTCGGTGGAAAGCGCGTGCTTGCCTTCGAGCGGAGCGAGTTCATCCGGATGATGGTTCGACAGCGCAAGCAGAATGCGGCTGCGGATTTCCGGCATGTGTTCGGTGAGTTCCTGCGGCGTCTTCGGATCGGTGAGCTTGAGCGTCAGGCCGATACGCAGGAAGTGCTGCTGGCCGTCGTCCGACTGCAGGTTGACCGTCATCGATTCGAGCGGGAAGAACGTCGGAGCGGGAGCCGGAGCCGGCGCAGCTGCGGTGGCGGCGGCCGGAGCGCGTTTGGACATGAAGAACCACACCCCTGCGCCGGCGCCACCGGCGGCGACGATAGCGATGAGGGCGATCAGGATGATGCGCTTCAAGGGGCCCGGAGACGCGGGCGCGGCTTGCTGATTTGCGGGAGTGGTAGCCATGAGGTTTGCTTGCTTGCCGTTAGTGCTGGTGATAGTGATTGTTGTTGATTTGCTTGCGGCGCGATGGGCCGAACAGAAGGGTTAATGCGGGCTATCTCTAGTTTTTGGCCCGGCGGGGCGGTGCTTTTTGCTGGGGCGTTTTGTGGATAGGTTTTTGTTTCTTTTTGGCCTTTCCTTGAATTCGCGGTGGTCTATTGGCGTTGCCCCTGTGCGGGGCGGCACTCACTTTCTTTGCATGCCGCAAAGAAAGTAAGCAAAGAAAGCGGCTCACACCGCCAGCTCATAAGCGGGCGCCGTGGCCCGCAACCGGTAGTGGTGCATCTGGAATCCGTGCTGTCGCACATTCGGCGCTCGTGACAAGGCAGTCGTTCTTCCGGCGGCGCTGCGCGCGCCCCAGCGGTCGTTCTTTAAACCGTCGGGCGTTTCCCCAAGACTCCCAATCCGCAACGAGGCAAGCCAATGACCTTACTGCTAGCCTTGAGCGGGTTGTTTGAAGCGGGCCTTTCCGGCGAGCACGGAGTGCGAGGCGGGAGGTATGACTGCCTTGTCACCGGCGGGGAGTGTGCGAGAGCACGGATTCCAGATGCACCACTACCCCCTCCAAGCCAGGGGACCCACTTATGAGCTAGCGGTGTAAAGCCGCTTTCTTTGCTTACTTTCTTTGCGGCATGCAAAGAAAGTAAGTGCCGCCCCGCACAGGGGCAACGCCGATAGACCACCGCGATATCAAGGAAAGGCCAACAGCCCGAAAACAAGCACGAAACAAAGCCACAACCGGCGAAAAAAACCGTCAGGCGAAGGTATCGACCAAACCGACGCTGCGCCGCACGGCAACATCCGCCGTCACGCCGGCACCAGCCGCACCGCCCATACCGCCTCCACTACCCGCCGTAGAGCGGCTTCCAGAGCCCGAGCGCCCCGACTCGGCATTCTGCTGCTGCCCGCCCTGGCGCCCAAATCCGTCGCTGACGCTCGCGCTGCCGAGTCCGATGCCGTTGGCTTCCATCGCCTCCCGCAATTTCGGCAAAGCTGCCTCGACGGCTTCACGTACCTGCTGATGTTGCGAAACAAACAACGCGTGCGCATGGTTATCGGCGACCTGCAGTACAACCTGGAGCGGTCCGAGATCCTTCGGGTTCAGCGTCAGCTCGGCGCTCTGCGAATGGGCGTTCGACAGGAACACGACCTTCTGGCTCAGCGCTTCCTCCCAGTCGGTCGTGCCGACCTGAGGTCCCAATGCATTTGCCGCTGCAGCCGCGCCCGCATTGCCGGTCGTCTGCACGGCGGCCGTCGTGCTGGCTGCGTTCGCGGCTGCCTGCGACGCGGCCAGCGCTGCGCTCGCCGCGTCGGCTGCGTTCTTGAATGCCGCCAGATCGTCGGCCTGTGCACCTGCCGCACCCGCCGATGCCAACGCACCCGCCGCCGCCGCGGAAGCAGCCGACGCAGCCGCCGTCGGATCTGCCGCGGTCGCGGTCGTCGTCAATGCGCCGCGGCCGGCTGCGGAGCCTTTGCCGCCGCCGGAGAGACCGGCTTCCAGCGTCTTGCTGTCTGTGTCGTTAAGCGACGCGTTCGCGCTCGCCAGTCCGTTCGCCGCCGCAGCCGCCGCCGCGCCGCTTGCCAGCGCCTGCGATGGCACCACGGCCTGGCCGTTCGCGAGCGCCGCCAGAGCCGCCTGCAACGCGTCCTGCAGCGACTGCGGATCGGTCGGCGCCTTCTTGCCGGGCAGGCCGACCGTAGTGGCGTCGGTGGCCGCGCCGGCTGCGGTCGTGCCGGCATCCGTCGCTGCGGGAATGTTCACGTTGGCCGCATCGGCCGCAGCGCTGGCATCGGCCTGGGCCTGGGCTTGCGCCTGAGCCGCTGCGGCTGCCGCCGCCGTGCTTGCGTCGCTGCTGCTCGCCGCGTTGGCGGTGTTGGTCGACTTCGCAGGCGTGGCCCCCGTCTTGTCCGTCGATGCCTGTTGCGGCTTGTCCGCCGGCGCAGACGCCGATGCGTCTGACGCGGTGCTGTCCTTGGTGTCGCTGCTCGCGTCGTCGGCGTTTTTAGTTGCGGAATCGTCCGGCGGCGGCGCGTCGTGCACGCTCGACGACGACGCCTGCGAAGCATCCGCCGACGTCGGGGAAGGTGTCGGCGTCGCGACCGACTGGCTCGCGCTCGCGTTGAATTTTGCAGCCGCACTTGCAGCCGCGCTTGCAGCCGCACTTGCAGCCGCACTGTTCTGCAAGCTGATGCTTTGCTGCAGGGTTTGCGAGAACGGTTTCGCGCTTGCGGCGGCCAGCGCCGCGGCGCTGTTCGAACCGTTGGTAGAGGTGCTGCCGGTAGAACCTGGCAGCGATCCGATCTGTGGAAGAAGCGACATAAGTGTCCTGTCAATCCGTCAAAGGGTGCGGTGTTCAGTCAGTGGAGGGACGCGCGGGCGTCAGGCGCCTTCGGCGCGCATCCTCAGAATTCGTGCAGCGTGTTCGTCGGCGTCGCGTTGATCGCGCCGCGCCACGGTCTTGGCCTCGGCCGCTTCACCGCGCGCCTGCAGCACTTCATACGAGCCGAGCTTTTGCTTCTGACGCTGCCAGTCGGGCTTCGCCGCCTCGACTCGCGCATTGGCAGTCACGAGCAGGTTGCGCTGCTGTTCGATGGCGGCGTCGAGGGTGTCGATGAACGCCTGGAAATTGCGCATGTTGCCGGCGGGCATGCCCGCCTGGGCGGTGGCCGTGAAACGCGCGTGGTATTCGTCGCGGTACTGCACGAGCGACTGAAGCTGCGCCTCCACTTCGTTACGCTCGCGCTGTGCGCGGCCCAGACGCTGCGCGGCGGCGTCGACATCGTCTTGCGCGAGCCCGATCAACGTTTTGATCGGAAAGTGTTTCGCCATCGTCAGGCTCCTTGGGCAAACAGCGCGTCCAGCATCTCGATACTCGGTTCAAAATTCGCGCACTCACGGAAGCCTTGCTGCAGGAAGGCTTCCATCCGCGGATAAAGCGCGATGGCGCGGTCGAGCAACGCGTCGCGTCCGCTCGAATAAGCACCAACGTTGATCAGATCGCGGTTGCGCTGATAGCGCGACAGCATCTGCTTGAACATACGCGTTTTGTCCAGATGGTTATCGTCGATCAGCGCGGTCATTGCCCGGCTAATCGACGCTTCGATGTCGATGGCCGGATAGTGACCGGCTTCCGCGAGCGAGCGCGACAGCACGATGTGGCCGTCGAGAATGGCTCGCGCCGAGTCCGCAATCGGGTCCTGCTGGTCGTCGCCTTCGGTCAGCACGGTGTAGAACGCGGTAATCGAGCCGCCGCCCGCCGGGCCGTTGCCGGTTCGTTCGACGAGCGCCGGCAGCTTCGCGAACACAGAAGGCGGGTAGCCCTTGGTCGCGGGCGGTTCGCCCACCGCCAGCGCGATCTCGCGCTGCGCCATCGCGTAGCGGGTCAGCGAATCCATCAGCAGCAACACGTGCTTGCCCTGATCGCGGAAATATTCGGCGAGCGATGTCGAATAGGCGGCGGCCTGCATCCGCAGAAGCGGTGAAACGTCGGCCGGGGCGGCGATCACGACCGAGCGCGCCAGGCCTTCCTCGCCAAGAATCTGCTCGATGAATTCCTTCACTTCGCGACCGCGTTCGCCGATCAGGCCGATCACGATCACTTCGGCGCTGGTGTAGCGCGCCATCGTGCCCAGCAGCACCGATTTACCGACGCCCGAGCCTGCGAACAGTCCCATGCGCTGGCCGCGTCCCACGGTCAGAAGCGCGTTGATCGCGCGCACGCCGACGTCGAGCACCTTATGGATCGGCTCCCGGTTCAGCGGATTGATGACCGGCGCGGACAGCGGCGCATCGGCATGCGCGCCGAGCGGGCCGAGGCCGTCGAGCGGGCGGCCGGACGCATCGAGCACGCGGCCGAGAAGTTCCCAGCCGACCGGCAGACGCTTCGCGCCCGCCATCGGATCGGCGATCGGCGCGCTTTCGAGCGGATAGACGCGCGCGCCGGGCAGCAGGCCAATCACTTCGGTGGTGGGCATCAGGAACAGCTTGTCGCCGGAGAAGCCGACAACTTCCGCTTCAGCCATCGGCAGCGAACTGCCCGACGGCAGTTCGATCATTACTTCGGCGCCTACCGAAAGGCGCAATCCAACCGCTTCGAGCACGAGACCGGCGGCGCGCGTCAGGCGTCCGCAAGCGCGCATCGGCTTTGCGATCGCGTTGCGCGCGCGCAGTGCGTCGAGCCGGCCGCGCCAGGCTTGCATATGCGGATTGCTGTCGAGCGCGGGATCGTACGCAGCAGGAGCCACGGCGCTTGCTGCTTTCGCGGCGGCCGGACTCGCACCGAGACCAGCGCCCGCAGCCGGCGCGGACTCGCGGCTCGCGGCCGCACCCGTCACCGGATGAGCATGACCCGGGTCAGCTGCCGTCGCGGCGGTCGAGACTGCGTCCGCGAACGGCGCGTCCGCGAGCGCCTCGGCGCCGAACGACGCCAGCGCCAGCTCGCGTTCGAGCGGCGTCAGGTCGCTTGCGCGGATTTCCTCGAGCGTCGGTTTCACCATGTACTCACTTTGCCAAGCGCCGCGGCAACGCGTTCCCAGCGTGTATCGATGCCGGCGTCCACCTCGCCGCTGCCGGCCAGCGCGCGGCAGCCGCCGCGCTCGACGGCCGGATCGGTGCGCACGGTCCAGCCGCGCGTTTGCAGTTCTTCCATCAGATACGCTTCGACCACCGGCAGATCGGCGGGACTCACGATCAACGCGGGCGCGCCGATCAGCGCCGGTTCCGCCGCGAGCACCTCGCGGGCAGCGGCGATCAGCGCGGTCGGGTCGTGCTGCACGTGCTGGCGCACCACCTGCTGCGCGATATCGAGCGCGAGCGCGACGAGCGTCTCCGAAATGGCGCCTTGCGCGCCGTCGAGCGCGGCCTTGAAGGTTTCGGCGAGCGCGGCGAGTCGCGCAGCTTCCTCGCGCGCTTCGCTTCGGCCTTGTTCAAAGCCTTGCGCGTGGCCCTGGTCGTATCCCGCCTGATAGCCGAGCGCCTGGCCCGCCACGTGGCCGGATGCGATGCCCTGCGCGTGCGCGGCTTCGCGCAGGCGCTCGAGCTCGGCCTCGAAAGCCGCTTCGTCGATCTCGGACGTGGGCGGTGCCGGCGGCACCGGATCGAATGAGGCCATCTCCCAGCGCTGGTAGGCCGAGAGGCTTTCCTTTGCCGTGGAGTTGCGATTAGACATATGCATCTTCCGCCTTGCCGCCAATCACGATCTGGCCGCTTTCTGCCAGATTGCGCACGATCTGCAGGATGCGGCGCTGTTGCGTCTCGACTTCGGAGACGCGAACCGGGCCGCGCGCGTCGAGGTCTTCGGCGAGCAGCTCGGCTGCACGCTGGGACATGTTCGACAGGAACTTCTGACGCAGTGCAGGCGCTGCGCCCTTCAGCGAGATGATCAGCGCCTCCGATTCGACTTCCTTCAGCAGCAGCTGGATCGCGCGGTCTTCCAGGTCGAGCAGGTTCTCGAACACGAACATCTGATCGACGATCTTCTGCGCGAGCTCCGCGTCGTACTGGCGGACGTTCTCGATGACGCCTTCCTCGTGGTTGCTCGACATGAAGTTGAGGATTTCCGCCGCCGTGCGAATGCCGCCCATCGGGCTGCGCTTCAGGTTGTCGCTGCCCGACAGCAGGTGTGTGAGCACGTCGTCGAGTTCGCGCAGCGCGGCCGGCTGGATACCGTCGAGCGTTGCGATTCGCAACAGCACGTCGTTACGCAGACGCTCCGTGAAGCACGCGACGATTTCCGACGCCTGATCGCGGTCGAGGTGAACGAGAATCGTCGCGATGATCTGCGGGTGCTCGTTCTTGATCAGTTCCGCGACGGCCGGCGAGTCCATCCACTTCAGGCCTTCGATACCGCTGGTGTCGCTGCCTTGCAGGATCCGGTCGATGATCGCGCCGGCCTTGTCGTCGCCGAGCGCCTTTGTCAGCACCGAACGGATGTACTCGTTCGAGTCCAGCGACATGCCGGTGTGCTTTTCCGCCTCGCGCACGAACTCGTGCAGCACCACGTCGATCTCGTCGCGCGTCACGGCCTTCATCGCGGCCATGGCGACGCCGATCTTCTGAACTTCACGCGGTCCAAGGAACTTGAACACTTGCGCGGCTTCTTCCTCGCCGATCGACATCAGCAGAAGCGCGCTCTTCATTACGCCTTCAGCGCTCATCGGTCACCCAATTTTTGACGACTGTTGCAACAATCTTCGGATCCTGGCGCGCGATGCTGCGTGCGAACTCCAGGTTCCGCTCATATTTGTGTTTCGCGTTTTCCAGCGCCAGCAGTTCGCTGTCGCCGGAGTCGATTTCGACGGTGCCGTTGGCGCGTTCGGCGGTCGGGATGCCGTCGAGCAGGATCGGCTCGTCCGGCGACGGCAGCGCCGCGGCGACGACCGGTTCCGGCGGCGGGAAGGCGCGGCGCAGCGCCGGCTTCACCATCACGAAGTAGAGGAACAGGGCGACGGCGCCAATGCCGAGATACGTCGCGATCTGCTTGTACAGAGCCAGCATGTCATGCGTGCGCCACCACGGCAGGTCCGCATTCGGGTCGACGTCGGCGGTGAACGGACTGTTGACCACGTTGACCGAGTCGCCGCGCTGCGCGTCGAAGCCCATCGCGTCCTTCACGAGCTGGTTGACCTGCGCGAGCTTGTCGGCAGTGACCGGCTGCATCGTCGCGTGACCCTTGCCGTCGACCACGCGCAGATAGTTGACCACCACGGCCACCGACAGACGCTTGATGCCGCCCATCGGCTGCTCGAGATGACGCACGGTCTTGTCGAGCTCGTAGTTCGTGGTCATGTCCTTACGATCGCTGACGGGCGTCGTCGTCACGCCGCCGCTCGCGCCATTGGGCGCATTGATCGGCGCGGAGGCGGGCTGCGGCGGCTGATTCGACAGCGCGCCCGGCACGCCCGACGCGCCGCCTTGCGACATTTCCGTCGCGGTGCTCGATTGCTGGCTGCGAATCGCCGCCTGTTGCGGGTTGCCGTTCGGGCCGTAGTTCTCAGAAGTTTGTTCGGTGCGCGAGAAGTCGATGTCGGCGCTCACTTGCGAATGCGCATTGCCGGCGCCGAAGAGCGGCGCAAGAATCGCGTCGATGCGCTGCTGCGTGTTGCGCTCGATCTGCTGGCGATACTTCAGTTGCGACGCGTCGAGCCCACCGCCAACCGACGGTTGCGTCAACAGGTTGCCGTCCTGGTCGAGAATGGTCACGCCCTTGACCGGCATTTCCGGCACCGCGGACGACACCATGTGCGTGATCGCGAGCACCTGACCTTCGTCGAGCGCGCGGCCCGGGTAGAGATTGACGAGCACCGACGCCGACGGCGCTTCCTTGTCGCGTACGAACACGGAAGGCTTCGGAATCGCCAGATGGACGCGGGCCGACTTGACCGACGAAACCGATTCGATCGTGCGTTCCAGCTCGCCTTCCAGCGCGCGCTGATAGTTGATCTGCTCGGCGAACTGGCTGATGCCGAACTTCTGGTTGTCCATCAGTTCGAAGCCGACCGAGCCGCTCTTCGGCAGGCCTTGCGATGCGAGGCGCAACCGCATCTCGTGCACCTGTTCGGCCGGCACGAGGATCGCACCGCCCGACTCGGAAAACTTGTACGGAATGTTGGCCTGCTGCAGCGCGGTGATGATCGCGCCGCCGTCGCGGTCGGACAAGTTGCTGTAAAGCACCTTGTAGTCCGGGGCGCGCGACCACAGAAACAGGGCCGCCACCACGGCGACAAGCAGCGCCACCGCGAAAATCAACGGGGCGCGCGGGTTGCCGCGCATTTGCGCGAGGCCTGACAGGCGCTGGCCGAAATTGCCGCCGAGGCCGCCACCGAGGCCGCCCAGGTCTGCGTTACCGCCGGGCTGACCGGCGCCCGCCGCTGCCGCGCCGGGCTGTGCGCCGGCGAGGCCCATGCGGGCGTCGGGGTTGATCAAAGAGTTGGCTGACGAATCCATGCGTCGGGTTTCTCCGGGAAGCCTTTTGCGTTCTGCCGCTCAACCGCACCGAGGCTCGGCGGGAGTATGGACAGATACTTTCACGACTGAAATTATCCGCACGGCAGGCGCGCCCGATTGCTTGAATAGAGCCGGGTTTCCCCCCTAGTTTCGGGGCTTTCCAGGAGAGCCCGCTGCTATGCTTTCGTCCAGATCGGTACGGTTTGGTCGTGCCGCTCGTCATTCCTGGAGAGAACATGACTTTGCCCGTGAACGCGCTTTCGTCGGCGCTGCAACAATTGCAGTCGATGGCGGCGCAGGCCGCCGGCGGCAGCACCGCCGCTGCCGGCGCTTCGGCCGCAGGTGAGTCCGGTGCGGCTACGGCCGGCGGTTTTGCGTCGGCACTGAAGGCTTCGTTGGACAAGATCAGCGGCGATCAGACCAAGGCGGTCGGCGAATCGCAGGCGTTCGAGCTTGGCGCGTCGAACGTTTCGCTGAACGACGTGATGGTCGACATGCAGAAGGCGAACGTCGGCTTCCAGTTCGGCCTGCAGGTCCGCAACAAGCTGGTGTCCGCCTATAACGACATCATGCAGATGCAGGTCTGATCGAGGCTGCGGCCACGGCGGCAAGAATGTTCCGCCCGCCCGGCTGCAACTGCCCGCGTGACCCACGCCGCGCCGCCCCTGGGGGCGCGCGCAACCTGCACCCCTTAATCCTCCTTACACCGGCCTAAAGCTTTCTCGCTGCGTATCCGATAACCAGATACAGGCATGAATCGGGGTGCGCTTACGCATCGCGATGGGCTGCCACGACCAACCGTAGTTGCATTTGAGGAGGAGCGCCGATGTTTTCCCCAGGACACTCTGGAGCCAATGCGTATGCACGCGTGGGCGTCGAGACAGGGGTGATGGGCGCGAGTCCGCATCGTCTGATCGTGATGTTGTATCAGGGGGCCCGGCAGGCAATCGCGCAAGCGCGGATGCATTTGCAGCAGGCCAATGTACCCGGTCGTGGAGAGGCGATCGGCAAGGCGATTCAGATCGTCGAAAGCGGGCTGCAACAGTCGCTCAACCTTGAGGTGGGCGGTGAGATTGCACAGCGGCTGAACGCGCTATATAGCTATATGTCGCGTCGGCTGCTCGAAGCCAACATAAAAGAGAGCGAGGCCATGCTGGTCGAAGTCGATGGCCTGCTGGCCACGCTCGAAGAGGCATGGATCGGGATTGCCCCGGAGATAGCGCGGATGGCTGCTCAGCCGGTCGCGGAAAGCATGAGATGACATCGAACGCAGAATACTTTGCCCGCTACGAGGCCATTGCAGCGTTGTCCTGCCGCATGCTGATGGCTGCCCGACGCGCCCTGTGGAACGATCTGGTCCACTTGCAGGATGAATACCGGCTGCTCGTCGACGCGCTGAAAGAGGCGGAGACGGGCGTCAAACTCGACGAGACGGAACGCCTGCGCAAATACGCGCTGATCCGGCAAATCCTCGCCGACGACGCCGCGATCCGCGACCTGGCCAATCCGAGCCTCGCCAAATTGTCGGCGTTGTTCGGCGGCCGGCCGTCCCGGGTGCTCAAGGAGCTGTACGGGGCGCGCTGAGGGTGGCCGCAAGGCGTCTGATTGTGTGAATTGAGCGCGTTGACGCCAATGTGATCAAGGAATCGGCATGAACGGAATCGACACGGCCGTCGCATCGCTCCTCGCGACCCGCGTCGACAGCCTGCTCAACATTGCCCCCGGCAGCGCGGCCACCGCCCAGACGGGCGCGGCCGACGTCGAGACCGCGCCGGCAACGTCGGCTCCGGCCGCTCCTGCTGCGCCGCAGCCTTCCGCGCAGACCGCGCTGTCCGCCGTCGCACTGACGCTCAACGCGATCGTCCGCTCCGGCGGCGAGGCGACGCCCGCGATCGTCGGGCAGTTACCGATCTGGCCCGCTGCTCCCGCACTCGACGTCGAGGTGGGCGCTTTGCCGCTCTTCGACGCGCCTGCTCCTTCCAATACCGCTTCCAACGCCGCGGCTTCCACGGCCACGGCCAATGTCGCCGCGGCCCAGGTGCCGGTGGCGGCGCTGGCGGCCGCGCTCGCACACACGGTCGGCGACAGCGGTCTTTTCTACGAAGCACACCTCGCGCAATGGCTGAGCGGCCAGCGCTCCCCTGAGACACTCGCGGGCGAAGCACAGAACAAGCTCGTCGCCGCCTCCGCGCAATTGCCGTTGAACTGGGCAACCGACGGGGGCGACGCGTCGTCCGCGCAAGCTGCCGCGAGGCAAGGCATGGGCGCCACGCCGCACGCCGCAGGCGGCGCGGCCGATGCCGGCAGCGCGAATGCCGCGAACCCGAATGCAGCCAACACCGCCGGCCGCCCGATGCCGTCGATCGACACTGTGCAGGCCGCGCGCTTCGTCGCCGGTGAAGTGCTGGCAAGTTCCTTATCCGACCTGAACGGCCAGACGCCCCATGCGGGACTGCATAACGCTGCCTCCCCAGCGGCTGACGCCGGCTCGCAGCAGAATCCGCAGGCCGCCGCGGTCCATCCCGCGACGGTGCCGCTCGTGCGCCAGCAACTGGATCTGCTCGCAACCGGCCAGTTCCGCTGGACCGGCGAAGCATGGCCCGGCGCGAAGCTCGACTGGACCATCGAACAGGAAGGCGACGAGTGGGACCGCAGCGGCGGCGGCGCGGATAGCGAGGACGATCAGCCGTGGCGGACGCGCCTTACGCTGTCGCTGCCGACGCTCGGCACCGTCGACGCCGAATTGACGCTGACCGGCATGCGCCTCGTCGCGCGCGTGCAGGCGAGCCCCGGCGGCGCGGCGCGTCTCGCGATGCAGGGCGAAAGTTTTCGCCAGCGGCTCGCGGCGGCGGGCATCCAGCTGAACGGGTTGACGATTCGCGAGATCGGCGGCGGCGCGCCCGCCACCGGCGCGGCGGCAGCGGGCGCCGCGGCTGCGGCTCAGGCAGCGGCGTCCGCGTATGCGCGCTCGGCCTCGGCGGCGAATCGGACGGACGCCGCCGCGTCTGCTGCGTCTGCCGCATCGGGGGCGCCGGGAAGTGCTGCCGCCGGAAAGAGCCGCCGCGCACCGCACGCGTCGAACGCCTCTACCGCGCCGCTCGACGATTTCGACTGGGACATGTGATGAGCCGCAAACATCGCCGCAGCGCGGCTGCGCTTGTCTACGACGCACAAGGCGGCGATCCGGCGCCACGCGTGATCGCCAAGGGCTACGGCATGCTCGCCGAGATGATCGTGCAGCGCGCGAAGGAAGCCGGGCTTTATGTGCACGAAGCGCCCGAAATGGTCTCACTGCTGATGCAGGTGGACCTCGACGCGCGCATTCCGCCGCAGCTCTATCAGGCGGTGGCGGAACTGCTGGCGTGGCTGCATCGGCTGGAAAGCGAGCCGGCGCAGCCCGCGCCGGGCGGCGGCCGCACCGGCGCGGACGATGTCACTGACGTGGTCGCGGTCGATATCGAGGGTGCAACAGGCACGCGCTAGGCACCGTCCGGCGAAGCCACGCAGTTGGCGTCGCTCAAAACCGCATCATCAGCTTCAGCATCGCGTTGACGCGCCTGCCGTACGGCGGCGCAATCCATGCACGCGCGTTCAGTCGCGCTTGCGTCAGTACGGGCTTCATCTTCGAGAAAGTCACGAAGCCTTCGTAGCCGTGATACGCGCCCATTCCACTTGCTCCGACACCGCCGAACGGCAGGCTTTCGCACGCCAGATGCATCAGCGTTTCGTTGACCGCCATACCGCCCGCAATGGTTTCGTGCGTGACCCGTTCGATGGTGGCTGCGTCGTCCGCATATAGGTAAAGCGCGAGCGGGCGTGGCCGGGCGTTGATCCACGCGATCGCATCGTCGAGCGTGTCGTACGGCACGACAGGTAGCAGCGGGCCGAAGATTTCCTCCTGCATCAGTTCGCAGTCCTGCGGCGCGTGAGTGACAGCGATAGGCGGAAAGCGGCGGCTCGCGGCGTCGGGCGCGCCGTCGGTCAGCGGATGCAGTTGCGCGCCGGCGGCCTGCGCTTCGTCGGCGAGACGCTGAAGGCGCGCGAAGTGGCGCGCCGAAATGATCGACGTGTAGTCCGGGTTGTGCGCGAAGCCGGGATACATCTTCGCCATCCGCTTGCGCGCCCGCTCGACGAACGCCTGTTCCTTGCCGCGCGGCACCAGCACGTAATCCGGCGCGATACAGGTTTGCCCGGCATTGAGCGTCTTGCCGGCGACGAGGTTGTCTACGGCATTGTCGAACCGCGCATGCTCGCCGATGATCGCCGGCGACTTGCCGCCGAGTTCCAGCGTAACCGGCGTCAAATGTTCGGCGGCGGCGCGCATCACTTCGTGACCGATTTTCGTCGAGCCGGTGAAAAGAAGATGATCGAAGGGCTGCGCGCTGAATGCGGCGGCGAGCGCGGCGTCGCCGTTCACTACAGCAACGTGATCGCGGGCAAACGTCTGGCCGATCAACTGCTCGAACAATGCCGACGTGCGCGGCGTCAATTCGGACATCTTGACGATCGCGCGATTGCCGGCGGTCAGCGCGCTGATGAGCGGTCCAGCGGCGAGCAGCACCGGATAATTCCACGGCACGATAATGCCGACCACGCCGAGCGGCTGCGGCACCACCTTCGCGCGGGCCGGGAGTAACCACTTGTTGGTGCTGCGGCGCTGCGGCTTCATCCACCGCTTGCCGTACCGCAGCGCGGCGTCGATTTCCTCCTTTACCAACAGAAATTCCGCGAGCAACACTTCCTGTTTCGCGCGATTGCCGAAGTCGGCATTCATCGCATCGGCGAGCGCATCGCGGTTCTCGAGCAGGACTTTGCGCAGCGCTTTGAGATGCGCCGCGCGCGTTTCCCATGACGGATACGGCGCACGCAACCAGGCGTGACGCTGATCGTGAAGCAACGCCTCCAGCGCGGCGACCTCGGGCAGATCGTTTTTCATTGTTCACCACTCCCTGATGAAAGATGTGCGGTCGCGCCGCGCCTGTCTGTGTCGTTGCCTGCCGGTTGCTGCCGGTTGCTGCGGCTTCCGGGCATCAGCCTGGAAAAGCCCGCTCGATGATGGCCGCATGATCGAACGTGGCCGGCAGCGTGCCGTAGACCCGGCCGCTTTCGCCGCAGCCGCTGCCGAGACGCGTGGCGGTGAAAGCCTCGGCGACAGCAGCGGGCGCATGCTTGATGAGCAACGTGGCCTGCGCGATCAATACGATCTGCTGCGCGATGCGCCGCGCGGACGCTTCGCGATCTTCGGCAGGACCATTGAGCGTCGCGGCGAGCTTGCCGAGCGCGGCACTCAACGCCGGATCCGCGGCGGAATCCGCTTGCCACTGTGCGAAGAGCGCTTGCGCCGCTTCAGGCTCGCGCTCCATCGCGCGCAGCACGTCGAGGCACATCACGTTGCCTGAGCCTTCCCAGATCGAGTTGACGGGCGCTTCCCGATAAAAGCGCGCCATCGGACCGGTTTCGACATAGCCGTTGCCGCCCCACACCTCCATTGCCTCGCCGGTAAATTCGAGCGTGCGCTTGCAGACCCAGTACTTTGCCGCGGGCGTCACGATGCGCCGCCACGCGCGCTCGGCGGATGCTTCCGCCGGGTTCGCGGCAGACGTTGCCGAATCTGCATCCGCGGATTGCTCGAACGCGTGGGCGAGCCGCATGAACAGCACGGTCGCCGCTTCTGATTCCAGGCTGAGGTCGGCGAGCACGTTGCGCATCAACGGCTGATCGACGAGGTTGCGGCCAAATGCACTGCGATGGCGCGAATGGTGAATGGCCTGCACGAGCGCCGCGCGCATCAGCGCTGCGCTGCCGATCACGCAATCGAGCCGCGTGTAATTCGCCATTTCGATGATGGTCGGCACGCCGCGTCCTTCGTCGCCGATCATGATGCCGAACGCATCGAGGAATTCGACTTCGCTGCTGGCGTTCGAGCGGTTGCCGAGCTTGTCTTTCAGACGCTGGATCTGCACCGCGTTCTTGCTGCCGTCGGGTGCGAAGCGCGGCACGAAGAAGCACGAAAGACCGGCGTGATCGTGCGTGCGCGCGAGTACGAGATGTGCGTCGCATTGCGGCGCGGAGAAGAACCACTTGTGGCCCACGAGTTCGTAGGCGCCGCCGCGGCCACCGGCGGCGATCGCACGCGCTTGCGTCTGATTACTGCGCACGTCCGAGCCGCCTTGCTTTTCGGTCATGCCCATACCGATCATCGCGGAGATTTTTTGCGTGAGCGGCAAGTCGCGTGGATCGTGCTCGCGTGCGTAGAGCTTCTCGCGAAGGGTCTCGAACAATTGCGGTTCGCGCTGCAATACCGGAATGCTGGCGAACGTCATGGTCAACGGGCAAAGAGACCCTGATTCGATCTGCGCATGCAGAAAATATCCTGCACAGCGCGCGACCATCGCGCCGGGCTGCGGATCGGAAAAAGGCAACGCGTGCAACCCCTCGCGACGCAGCAGCGATAGTAGTTCATGCCACGCGGGATGAAACTCGAGCGCGTCGATGCGCTCGCCCCGCGGGCTGTGCGTGGAAAGCTCGGGCGTGTGCCGGTTGGCAAGTTCGGCGAGCGCGAGCGTCTCGGGCGTGGTGAGTGCCGCGCCGTGCCGCAGCAAGGTATCGCGATGCCACGCGGCGCCGTCGCGTTCGAGCGCGGCCGAGAGTGCAGCGTCGCTTGAAAACAGGTTGTAGTCCGCGAGCGGCGGGACCTGGTTGGTGACCTCGTGGGTCTGGCCGAAGCTATGGCGTTGCATCTGCTGTCTCCGTTCGCCGTGAGTTCGACGGCGGTTTGCCCGTGTGCGGGTCATCGCGCGGTGGGTGGCCTTTGCGTCGCTCGTGCGCGTTCCGCTAAAAGGTCGTCCACGGCTCATTGATGACCCATCGGCGGCTCCCTCGTGGCACGTTTTTGATCTCGTTCGTCGCGGTCGGTCGCCGCCTTCGCGGACGTGTCGGCGGCACAAATCGGCGCTGCGACGTTTGACCGCTGCGTGTCTGCCGCGCGGGAAAAGCGCGACGTCCGCGAACGTTGTTTGAATGCTCCGCGCGCCCGTCCGGCGGGCGCGTGTGGGACTTCCATCATAGGGTCGCTGCGCCGCCTGTGTTTAGAGTAATCGCTCTGACGCGAAGCCGCCGCGGTCACACAACGCTCCCTACAATGCCGGTGAAACACACGTAGACAAGTGTGCACGAGACAGGGTCCGCGAGCAACGTGGGCGATCAGGAGGAGCGATGGAATACGACTACATCATCGTAGGCGCCGGCTCGGGCGGTTGCGCGCTCGCAAGCCGTCTTGCGGACGACTGTCCCGACGCGACGATTGCGCTCGTCGAAGCGGGGCCGCACACGAACCGCAACCTGCTGGTCAATATGCCGGTTGGCGTGGCGGCCGTCGTGCCGAACAAGCTCAAAACGAACTACGGCTATCTGACCACGCCGCAGCCGGGTCTCGCCGGACGCCAGGGCTATCAGCCGCGCGGGCGTGGCTTGGGCGGATCGAGTGCGATCAACGCGATGATCTACACGCGCGGTCATCCGCTCGATTACGACGAATGGGCGGAGTTGGGCTGCGACGGCTGGTCCTGGCACGACGTGCTGCCGTATTTCCGCCGGGCCGAGGGCAACGAACGCGGCGCCGACGCGTGGCACGGTGACAGCGGCCCGCTCACCGTGTCGGATCTGCGCTACCGCAATCCGTTTTCCAGGCGGTTCGTACAGGCCGCGATGGAAGCCGGCTACAAACCGAACGACGATTTCAACGGCCCGGACCAGGAAGGAATCGGCTTCTATCAGGTCACGCAGCGCGACGGGCGCCGTTGCAGCGTGGCGCGCGCGTATGTCTACGACCGCGAGCGTGCCAATCTGCATGCCATCGCGGATGCCACGGCGCTGCGCATCGTGTTCGAGCAGAAGCGCGCCTGCGGCGTCGAAGTCGTGCGCGGCGGTCGCCGGGAAACGCTCAAAGCGCGCGCGGAAGTCGTCGTCGCGGCAGGCGCCTTCAATTCGCCGCAACTGTTGATGTGCTCCGGCGTCGGGCCGGCCGCACATCTTCAGGCGCATGGCATCGAGGTGTTGCACGATGCGCCGGAAGTCGGGCAGAACCTGATCGATCACGTCGACTTCACCATCAACAAGCGCGTGTCGTCGATCGAGCCGACGGGCTTTTCGGTGCGCGGCATCGCGCGAATGGTGCCGCAGTTCGTCACCTTTTGCCGGCATGGACGCGGCATGCTGTCGAGCAACGTCGCGGAGGCGGGCGGTTTTCTCAAGAGCAAGCCGACGCTCGAACGGCCCGACCTGCAACTGCATTTCTGCGCGGCGCTCGTCGACGATCACAACCGTCATATGCATTGGGGGCACGGCTATTCGCTGCATGTATGCGTGCTGCGGCCATTCAGCCGGGGCACCGTGACGCTCGCAAGCGCGGATGCGCGCACGGCTCCCGTGATCGATCCGCGTTTTTTCAGCGATTCACGCGATCTCGATCTGCTTGTGGAAGGCGTGCAGATGGCGCGGCGCATACTCGATGCGCCATCGCTCGCGCTGCACGGCGGTCGCGAACTTTACACGCGGCCGGGCCAGACCGACTCGCAATTGCGCGAGGCCATCGCACGCCATGCGGACACGATCTATCACCCGGTCGCCACCTGCCGGATGGGCGGCGACGCGGGCTCCGTGGTCGATCCGCAACTGCGCGTGCGAGGCGTCACCGGGCTGCGAATCGTCGATGCATCGGTGATGCCGACGCTGATCGGCGGCAATACGAATGCGCCCACGGTAATGATCGGCGAACGCGCGGCGGACTTGATCGCGGCAAGCCGTCGACAGCCGCAGACGGCGACAGTTCAGGCCGCCGCCGTGGCGCCCGCGGGCAACGCGGTATGAAACCGACTCCGTGGGCTTTCTCGCTCAAGTCGAATAAACAGCATCTCGATGTCAAATAGGAGATAAGTCGGCCAAACGTCGTCTAAATCGTCATAAATTGTGCCATTCCGTTTATGAGATTTCCCGCTGCCTATAATCGCCGCGCAAAAACGGGCGCGTCAGGTGGCGAGTCCGGAAACTCAAGGAAGCGAAGGCATGAGCATCAACTTGATTCACGCGATTCAGTCGGCGTTGACAGACGAGGTAGTCGGGCAGCTTGGAGCGCGCATCGGCTTGCCTCCTGAGGCGGCGCGCTCGGTGATGAGCACGGCCGCGCCCGCGCTGCTCGCCGGTCTGATGCAGAGGGCTGCGACGCTCGAAGGCGCACGCTCCCTGTTCGCCACCGTTGTCTCGCCCGACGTGAACGCGAGAATCGCCGAGCAGTTGCCGCATCTGACGGGGAGTACGGGCGGCGTCAGTGAACTTGAAAGCGCGGGGCGCGGTTTGCTCGAACGTTCGCTCGACCGCCGTGCCGAGTCGCTCAGCGACGAAGTCGCCGCACAAACCGGCGTGCCGGCGCACGCGACGCATGCCATTACGGGTATCGTCGGTGCAACCATGCTCGGCGTGCTGAAACAGCACTTGCTCAAAAGCCAGGGCAATGTGAGTCAGTTGCCTGCGCTGTTGGGCCATCAGATGCCGCTCATCGCACCGTATCTGAACGATCGTCTGCTTGCCGCGCTCGGCTTGGGCAGCGTCGGCGCTTTCGCCGGCAGCGTGCTCGCTCAACTCAAGGCCGTGTCGGCGCATATCGAGCAGCCCACGCCAGCGGCAAAGCCCGCGCCGGAAGTCACTGCCGCGGTCCAGGTACCGGCGGACGCGGTGGTCGGCGAACAACGCCGCTCGCACTCGTGGCTGTGGTGGCCGTTGCTGGCGATCATTGCCGCCGCAATGGCGCTCGTCTATATGTTTCCGGGCGGCTTCCCGCGCGGACAGTGGAGCGGTGGGTCGGCGGTTTCGGGCGCGGACCGGTCTGCCGACGCGCAAACGGCTTCCGCGCCGGTTGCGGCGTCAGGTGGGCTTGCTGCGGTGGCGGCGTCTAGCGATTCCGCAGCGTCTAATGCAGCAGGTGCGGTTGACGCGTTCGGTGCCGCGAGTTCTACGGCCGGGGTTTCTGCCTCGGCTGCGGGTGCGGGTTCAGCCTCATTGAGCGGCGCAAGTGCCACGAATACAGCAAGCGCCGCCAGCGCAACTAGCGCCGCGCGTCAGCCGGCCGTGGCCGTACCGCCGACGAAAGACAGCCAGCTTGCTTTCGCGGTCGGCGAAAGCGGCAAGCCAACGCTCACGGCGACGGTCGGCAGTGAAGCAGAAAAAACCCAGCTCGTGGACGAACTGACGAAGCGCCTCGGCCAGTACAACTACGCCGCAAACATCGCCGTCGATCCGGCAACGAAGCCCGCTGGCTGGCTCCCGCGCCTCGACGGCCTGATGCCGCTGATGAGCGTGCCGGGTGCGGAACTGAGACTGGACGGCACGCACGTCGAACTGAGCGGCGCGGCCGCCAACGCAAAGCTCGGCTGGCTGAATACGCTGAAATCGCTGTTCGGTGCTCCCTATGAGATCGGCACGTTCGACGCAGACAACGCGATCCAGCAGGCAGCGGCGAACTTTCGCAGTGCAATCAAGGCACTGCTCGCACCCGGTGCTACGTGCGCCGCAGCCGATGTGGCCAAGGTGCTGAACCTGCAAGTGATCAACTTCACGAGCGCGAGCGCGCATGTGCCCACGTCGGCAGCGGAAGACCTGAACCAGTCCGCGCGCGTGCTGAACGCGTGCGCGCGCAACGGCCGGGCGGCGAAGCTCGAAGTAGCGGGATACTCGGACAACGTGGGCGGCGAACAGGCCAATCTGCAACTGTCGAAGCAGCGCGCCGAGGCGGTTCGCACGTACCTCGTCAAAACCGGCGCTCCGGCAGATTCGCTGAGTGCTCAAGGCTACGGCCAGGCGCATCCGATTCAGTCCAACGACACCGCCAGCGGACGCTTTGCCAACCGCCGGATCGAGTTCGTTGCACAGTAATGAGTTAGACGCTGCTTGCAGATGCGTGAGCGACACGCCCCCCGTGACGCGCCGGGCGGCGCGTTGTCATCCGGAACGCGGAGTTTGAAGCGGCGCGGCAATGCCTGTCAGGCCGAGCATCAGATCGTCGCCGGCCCGGCCGGGTAGCGTCTCGCGCGCCACGTCGAGCCACGCGCGCGCGGCATGCGACAGATACCCATTGCGGCGCCAGCCAATCGCCATTTCCCAGGGAATTTCCGGCTCGGCGACCGGCCGGCAAGTGAACTGAGCGGCATCCAGTCGCCGGCAATAGGGCGCTGGCAGCAACGCAATGCCGACGCCGGCCAGCACGAGCGCCGCCATGAAATCCCAATGTCCGCTACGTCCGACAATAGTCGGCGCGAATCCCGCGCTGCGGCAGGCGCCGAGCACCACGTCGTTGAGCGCGAGGCTTTCGCCGTAGAACACGAACGGTTCGTCCGCGAGTTGGGCGAGCGGCACTACGCGAAGCTCGTCCCATCGCGAGCCGGCGCGTGCGACGAGCCAGAGCAACTGGCGCGTGATCGGCAGCACGTCGATATTGTCGGGGTCCACCGGCTGGAGAACGCCCCCGAGTTCCAGCTCTCCGTTGATCAGCGCGGTTTCGATCGCGCGGGAGCCTTGCTCGAAAAGCTTCAGTTCGATCTTCGGGTAGCGCTGGCGGAACGTGGCGATAGCCGGCGTGAAGAGCGAACCGCCCATCGGCGGAATACCAATGGTGAGTTCGCCGTGACCGAGCGTGCCGAGGTCGTTAAGTTCGGCCTGCAGCTGCGCGTGCGCAGCGAGCACTTCCTGGCCGCGCTGATAAACGATGCGGCCGGCGTCGGTGAGCACCATCTGCCGGCCGTCGCGCAGCAGTAGCGGGGAGCCGATCTCGTCTTCGAGCGATTTCACCATCTTGCTGATGGTCGGTTGGGTGACGAACATCTGCTCGGCGGCGACGGTGAAGCTCTGCTGACGAACGACTTCGACGAAATAGCGCAGCGCACGCAGTTCCACGATCGGCTCCGGATTCCATATTGGAATGAATCCGGACATTGTAAGTCATCAAATTTATAGCGGCGAGGTCAATGAAGCAGGCTGGCAGACGGCGCGCCTGCAGCCCTCGATTTCAAGACGGGCCATCCGGCGCCCGCGCTACTATCGCCGGTTTTGCCGCTCCCGCCGCCCGCCACAGCTTCTGCCCATGACACGCGCTCAACCGATTTCCGTCGTTATTCCTTGCTACAACGGCGCCTTGACGCTTGCCCGGGCTCTCGAAAGCTGCCGGCTGCAGCCGGAGGCGGCGCAGATCATCGTCGTGGACGACGCCTCCACCGACTCGTCCGCCGACCTCGTCCTTCGGTACGCGCGGACCGACCCGCGCGTCGCGCTGCTGCGTATGCCCTGCAACGGCGGCGCAGCGCAGGCGCGAAATTGGGGTGCGCTGCATGCGTCGCACGATCTGCTCGCCTTTCTTGATGCCGACGACGAATACCTGCCCGGCGCGTTGGCTGCCGCAAGCGCGTTCCTCGCGGGGGACCCGAAACAGGTGTCGGTGCGCCTCGACGTCGAGTACATGGGTTTTCCTCGCGAAATCACCGGTCACCGGGACTTCGCCCAGCACGCGGCGACGCTCAGCAATACGGTGCCGAGCAGTCTCATCGTGCGTCGGGCGGCGTACGGGGCGCTCGGCGGCTTTCCTATGGATGACGCGTTTCGCCGTATCGGTGGCGAGGACGGCGCATTTTCGTGGGCGCTCCGCGAGCTTTTCGGCAATCCACGGCTCGCGGACGCGAAGCGCGTGCGCATGCATTACCACCCGGGCATCCACGCTGAGCGCTACTTCCGCATTGCGTTCGGCTGGCTGACGCCCGATCCCGCCGACGTCGCCGATGCTTTCCGCTTTTCAAGGCAGTTTCTCGACAGAGCGCGAGCGGGCATCGTCCAGTTGCACGGCGCGCAGATGACCGCCGAAGCTGGCGCGCACGCGGCAGGCGGCGCGGCCGCTCTGTAACCCAGCGCGAAACGCCGGCTGCCTGACGCCGTCGCAACAGACGACACGACCCAACGGCCCGGCAACGCCACCCGAATAGGCCCGCCCCCAAGAGCCCACCGCAAACCGATCCTCACGCCCCGAAGCCATCTCGATTTGCTACAATCGCCGTTCGTCTTCGAGGAGCGTTGCGACGGGTACCGCGAATCAGCATATATTCGCCGGCCGCCCGCCAGGCTCGAAGGCTTCAATCGGAAGGATGGATGCGCATTGCGCTTTCCTGTCCACCGCATCGAACCGCGCTCACGTCAAATTTCTAGTCACTATTTAGAAAGGAGGGCGTGATGAACGCCGCAGTTATCGATTCCCAAGCTTCCCAGGATTACATCGTTGCCGACATGTCGCTTGCCGACTGGGGCCGCAAGGAACTCACCATTGCAGAGACGGAAATGCCCGGTCTCATGCAAACGCGTGACGAATACAAGGCGCAGCAGCCGCTGAAGGGCGCGCGAATCGCAGGTTCGCTGCACATGACTATCCAGACCGGCGTGCTGATCGAAACGCTGACCGCGCTCGGCGCGGACGTGCGCTGGGCATCGTGCAATATCTTCTCGACGCAGGATCACGCCGCTGCGGCAATCGCCAAGGCCGGCACGCCGGTGTTCGCGTTCAAGGGCGAGTCACTCGACGAATACTGGGAGTTCTCGCACCGCATTTTCGAATGGCCGAACGGCGAGTTCGCGAACATGATTCTCGACGACGGTGGCGACGCGACGTTGCTGCTGATCCTCGGCTCGAAGGCCGAGAAAGACCGCTCGGTGATCGCCAAGCCGACCAACGAGGAAGAAGTCGCGCTGTACAAGTCGATCGAGCGTCATCTGGACGCCGACCCGACGTGGTACTCCACGCGTCTAGCGCATATCCAGGGCGTGACGGAAGAGACCACGACCGGCGTGCATCGTCTGTATCAGATGGAAAAAGAAGGCCGCCTGCCGTTCCCGGCGATTAACGTCAACGACTCGGTCACCAAGTCGAAGTTCGACAATCTGTATGGCTGCCGGGAGTCGCTCGTCGACGGCATCAAGCGCGCGACCGACGTGATGATCGCGGGCAAGATCGCTGTGGTGGCGGGTTACGGCGACGTGGGCAAGGGCTGCGCACAGTCGCTGCGCGGTCTCGGCGCAACCGTGTGGGTCACCGAAATCGATCCGATCTGCGCACTCCAAGCGGCGATGGAAGGCTACCGCGTGGTGACGATGGAATATGCGGCCGACAAAGCCGACATCTTCGTCACGGCAACGGGCAACTACCACGTGATCAACCACGATCACATGAAGGCGATGCGTCACAACGCGATCGTGTGCAACATCGGTCACTTCGATTCGGAAATCGACGTAGCCTCGACGCGTCAGTACCAGTGGGACAACATCAAGCCGCAAGTCGACCACATCATTTTCCCGGACGGCAAGCGCGTGATTTTGCTGGCTGAGGGCCGCCTCGTGAATCTGGGCTGCGCGACGGGCCACCCGTCGTTCGTGATGTCCAACTCGTTCACGAACCAGACGCTTGCGCAGATCGAACTGTTCACGCAAGGCAAGAAGTACGAGAACCGCGTGTACGTGCTGCCGAAGCATCTGGACGAGAAGGTTGCGCGTCTGCATCTGGCGCGCATCGGTGCGAACCTGACCGTGCTGTCGGACGCGCAGGCGGGCTACATCGGGGTCGACAAGAATGGTCCGTTCAAGCCGAACCACTACCGCTACTAAGTACGCGTTCCGGTATGCCCTTCGCGCGTAAGCCCGAGGGCAGCCTGAAAACATGATGGTGTGACGACCGGGCGGCGCTTAGGCGCCGCTTTGCTCGCCATGCCTGCCTTTTCGTTCAACGGACATCCTGCCTGCAAGGAGCTTTACATGACCGTTCTGCTGACCTGGCTGATCAACGCACTGGCGCTGCTGATCATCACCTACCTCGTTCCGTCGATTCATATCCGCAGCTTCGGCACCGCGTTGATCGTCGCGGTCGTGCTCGGACTGATCAACACGGTCCTTCGGCCGGTGCTGATTCTGTTGACGCTGCCCGTCACGATTGTCACGCTCGGACTCTTCATTCTGGTGGTCAATGCGCTGTGCTTCTGGCTGTGCGCGTCGCTGCTGAAGGGCTTCGAAGTGTCGGGTTTCTGGTCGGCGTTCTTCGGCTCGATTCTGTATAGCATCGTGTCATGGCTGCTGTCCGCGCTCATTTTCGGCAACCGCAGTCTCGGTTGACATACTGAACCATGAACCCGATCGAACTTTCATTCGAATTCTTCCCGCCGAAAACGCAGGAAGGCGTCGACAAGCTGCGCGCAACGCGTGCGCAACTCGCTTTACTCAAGCCAAAGTTCGTGTCCGTCACGTTTGGCGCAGGCGGCTCGACGCAACAAGGCACGCTCGATACCGTCGTCGATATGGCGAAGGAAGGGCTCGAGGCGGCGCCGCATCTGTCGTGCATCGGCTCGTCCAAAGAGAGCTTGCGCGCGATTCTCAACGAGTACCGCGCACATGGCATTCGCCATATCGTCGCGCTGCGTGGCGACTTGCCGTCCGGCATGGGCGAAGTCGGCGAGTTGCGTTATGCGTCTGAACTGGTGAGCTTTATCCGCGCCGAGTTCGGCGACTGGTTCTGGATCGAGGTGGCAGGCTACCCGGAATATCATCCGCAGTCGCGTTCGCCGCGTCACGATCTCGAAAACTTCGCTCGCAAGGTGAAGGCTGGCGCCAATTCGGCAATCACGCAGTACTTCTTCAACGCAGACGCGTATTTCCGCTTTGTCGATGACGCCAGGAAACTCGGCGTCGACGTGCCGATCGTGCCGGGCATCATGCCGATCACGAACTTTTCGCAGCTGATGCGCTTTTCAGAGATGTGCGGCGCCGAAGTGCCGCGCTGGATCGCGCGCCGGCTGGAGAGTTTCGGCGACGACCGCGAGTCGATTCGCGCATTCGGGCTCGACGTGGTGACGGACCTGTGCAGGCGTCTGATCAGCGCGAAGGTGCCGGGTCTGCATTTCTATACGCTCAACGGCGCTGCGGCGACCACGGCAATCTGCGAACGCCTTGGCGGTTAAACCGCTGAGTCGTCGCCGGTGCTGGCTTTTGTTGCCGATTGTTGTCCCAGGCCGCCGTGCGGATTCATGCGCGGCGGCTCTGGCGAATTGTCTCTTCCCAGCACTTTTCCCACATTTCCAATCAAAACAACTCGAAACGATTCCACAAGAATCGCCGCGATGGCCTACTCTGAAAGTCATTCGAAAGAGGTCTCGAAATATCCGCGCAGGCGCGCCGGCTGCGGCGTGGCGGATAATTTCCTCTGCTTGTGACACCGGGGAAAGCTCAGTAATATCGCGCTACGCTGGCGTCAGCCAGCCCCGAACCTGGAGGAAACATGAAGCAAAACAACCTGTTGCGCGCCGCGCGTGTTACGACGCTCGTCGCAGCTGCAGCGGCATCGATGGTGGGTGCGCAAAGCGCGCGCGCCGAGATTCCGAACAAGACACTCGTTTACTGCTCAGAAGGCAGCCCTGCGGGTTTCGATCCGGCCCAATACACCACGGGCACCGATTTCACGGCCAATACGTTCACCGTCTATAACCGCCTCGTGGAGTTCGAGCGTGGCGGCACCAAGGTCGAGCCGGGTCTCGCCGAAAAGTGGGACGTTTCCGCGGACGGCAAGACGTACACGTTCCATCTGCGTCATGGCGTGAAGTTCCAGACCACGTCGTTCTTCAAGCCGACGCGCGAATTCAACGCGGATGACGTCATCTTCACCTTCGAGCGCATGCTCGACGCGAACCAGCCGTTCCACAAGGCCTACCCGGTGCAGTTCCCGTACTTCACCGACATGGGTCTGGACAAGCTGATCACGAAGGTCGAAAAGGTCGATCCGTACACGGT
Source organism: Paraburkholderia sp. 22098 (assembly GCF_052045935.1). Classification (NCBI taxonomy): domain Bacteria; kingdom Pseudomonadati; phylum Pseudomonadota; class Betaproteobacteria; order Burkholderiales; family Burkholderiaceae; genus Paraburkholderia; species Paraburkholderia sp. 22098. The sequence goes on from NZ_JBQEPV010000001.1 coordinate 746,576, forward strand.
CAAGTTCACGCTGAAAGAAGTCAACGCGCCGTTCATCCAGAACCTGGCCATGGAATACGCGTCGGTTCTGTCGGCTGAATATGGCGATCAGTTGCTGAAGGCCGGCAAGGCCGCCGACATCAACCAGTTCCCGGTCGGCACGGGTCCGTTCATCTTCCGCAGCTATACGAAAGACGCGACCATCCGTTTCGACGGCAACCCCGAATACTGGAAGCCGAATGCGGTCAAGATCTCGAAGCTGATCTTCTCGATCACGCCGGACGCCGGCGTGCGCGTGCAGAAACTGAAGCGCGACGAATGCCAGGTGATGAGCTATCCGCGCCCTGCCGATATCGCACCGCTGAAGGCCGAATCGAGCCTCGCGATGCCGTCGCAGCCTGGCTTCAACCTGGGCTACCTCGCGTACAACGTGACGCACAAGCCGGTCGACAAGGTCGAAGTGCGTCAGGCGCTCGACATGGCGATCAACAAGAAGGCGATCATCGACTCCGTGTACCAGGGCGCAGGCCAGGCCGCCACGAACCCGATGCCGCCGACCCAATGGTCCTATGACAAGAACCTGAAGGGCGCATCGTACGACGCGGATAAGGCCAAGGCGCTGCTCGCAAAGGCCGGTTATCCGAACGGCTTCGACATCACGCTGTGGGCGATGCCGGTGCAACGCGCATACAACCCGAACGCACGTCTGATGGCGGAAATGATCCAGGCTGACTGGGCCAAGATCGGCGTCAAGGCGAAGATCGTCACGTACGAGTGGGGCGAGTACATCAAGCGCGCCCACGCTGGTGAGGACGACACGATGCTGATCGGCTGGACGGGCGACAACGGCGATCCGGACAACTGGCTCGGCACGCTGCTTGGCTGCGACGCGGTGAACGGCAACAACTTCTCGAAGTGGTGCTACAAGCCGTTCGACGATCTGATCCAGAAGGGCCGCTCGACGTCCGACCAGGGCGCGCGCACGACGGCATATACGCAGGCGCAGCAGATCTTCGCGCAGCAACTGCCGTTCTCGCCGATCGCTCACTCGACGGTCTACCAGCCGGTCAGCAAGAAGGTGGTCGACATGCGTATCGAGCCGCTCGGCTACGCTCGCTTCGACGGCGTCAGCGTCAAGTAAGGCGCCCGATATTGAGTCAGGCAAGCCGTAAAATTCGCGCAGTACGCTTTTCGCACGGTTAGAAAACTGGTCGAAATGGTCCGGCGACCGGGGTCACAAGCCCTCGTCGCCGGTTGCGTTTTTTCTTCATCAAGACCATAGGGACGAACCATGTTCCGCTTTGTTTTGCGCCGCATCGGCATGGTGATACCGACGTTCATCGGCATCACGATCCTTGCATTCGCGCTGATTCACCTGATACCGGGCGACCCCATCGAAGTGATGATGGGCGAGCGCGGCGTCGATCCGGCGATGCATGCCGCGGCTATGCACCGGTTAGGGCTCGACGAGCCTCTGCCGATGCAATACGTCCACTACATCGGCCGCGCGCTGCACGGCGATCTCGGCACTTCCATCATTACCAACACGAGCGTCATGGGCGAATTTCTCGCCCGCTTTCCCGCGACCGTTGAACTGTCGATTTGCGCGATGCTGTTTGCGCTGATCGTCGGCTTGCCGGCAGGCGTGTTCGCGGCGCTCCGGCGCGGCACGGCGGTCGATCACGGCGTGATGGGTACCGCGCTGACCGGCTATTCGATGCCGATCTTCTGGTGGGGCTTGATCCTCATCATGGTGTTCTCGGTCAAGCTTGGCTGGACGCCGGTGTCGGGCCGCATCGCGGTTGAATACGACATTCCGCACGTGACCGGCTTCATGCTGATCGACGCGATGATGTCCACCGACGAAGGCGCGTTCAAGTCCGCACTGAGCCATCTGATTCTTCCCGCCATCGTGCTCGGAACGATCCCGCTCGCGGTCGTCGCGCGCATGACTCGTTCGTCGATGCTCGAAGTGCTGCGCGAAGACTACATCCGCACCGCGCGCGCGAAGGGTTTGTCGCCGGGGCGAGTGATCGTCGTTCATGCATTGCGCAATGCGTTGATCCCGGTGGTGACGGTGATCGGTTTGCAGGTCGGTACGCTGCTTGCGGGCGCGGTATTGACGGAGACACTCTTCTCGTGGCCGGGCATCGGCAAGTGGCTGATCGATGCGATTGGCCGCCGCGATTATCCGGTCGTGCAGGGCGGTATCCTGATGATCGCCACTCTGGTGATCTTCGTGAACCTCGTCGTCGATCTGTTGTACGGCGTGCTCAATCCGCGCATTCGCCATACGAGGTGATCAAGCATGGCAGACATACAAAACACAGTTCCCACAGCAGTGACGCCGCCCAGCGGCCGCGCGATTGCCGCTCGCGAATTCTGGGCGAATTTCTCGCGCAATCGCGGTGCGGTTGGCGCCGGCATCGTCGTTCTGCTGCTTATCGTCGTGGCGATTTTCGCGCCGCTCATCGCGCCGCACAGCCCGATCGAACAGTACCGCGACTTCGTGAAGATTCCGCCTGCGTGGCTCGAAGGCGGCAACTGGCGGTTCGTTCTCGGCACCGATGAAGCCGGCCGCGACATCCTCTCGCGTTTGATGTACGGCGCGCGGCTGTCGTTCTGGATCGGCTTTGTGTCGGTGGTGCTCGCGCTGATTCCGGGCATTGTGCTCGGCCTCATCGCGGCATTCTTCGAGAAGTGGGCCGACACCCCGATCATGCGCATCATGGACGTGCTGCTCGCATTGCCGTCGCTGTTGCTCGCGGTTGCGGTGGTCGCGATCATCGGTCCGGGCCTCGTCAATACGATGCTGGCGATCGCGATCGTCGCTTTGCCGGGCTATGTGCGTTTGACGCGCGCCTCGGCGCAAGGCGAGTTGCAGAAGGAATACGTAACGGCCTCGCGGGTGGCGGGCGCCGGCACGCTGCGTTTGATGTTCTCGCAAGTGCTGCCCAACTGCACCGCGCCGCTGATCGTGCAGGCAACGCTCGGCTTCTCGTCGGCGATTCTGGATGCGGCCGCGCTCGGCTTCCTCGGCCTCGGCGTGCAACCGCCGTCGGCAGAGTGGGGCGCCATGCTGGCCTCGGCGCGTGACTATATCGACAGCGCATGGTGGATCGTCACGATGCCTGGTTTGTCCATCCTGATCTCGGTGCTCGCCATCAATCTGCTCGGCGACGGGCTGCGCGACGCACTCGATCCCAAACTGAAACGGATGGCATAAATGGACAATCTACTGACCATCCGCAATCTGGCGGTCAACTTCAACGGACTACCGGCGGTCGACCGGATCAATCTGGACGTCGCGCCGGGCGAAGTGCTCGGCGTTGTCGGCGAATCGGGCTCGGGCAAGAGCGTAACGATGATGGCGTTGATGGGGCTGATCGACGCCCCCGGCAAGGTCACGGCGGACGAAATCACGTTCAACGGCCGCGATCTGCTGAAGGCATCGGCGAAGGAACGCCGCAAGATCATCGGCAAAGATATCGCGATGGTGTTCCAGGACGCGCTCACGAGTCTGAATCCGAGCTACACGGTCGGCTACCAGATCAAGGAAGTGCTGAAGCTGCACGAAGGGCTGCGCGGCGCCGCGCTCGACAAGCGCGCGCTCGAACTGCTCGATCAGGTCGGCATTCCGGACGCGAAGAGCCGCATTGGCGCGTTTCCGCATCAGATGTCGGGCGGTATGAACCAGCGCGTGATGATCGCCATGGCCATTGCCTGCAACCCGAAACTGCTGATCGCCGACGAGCCGACCACCGCGCTCGACGTTACGATCCAGGCGCAGATCATGGAACTGCTGATGCGCTTGCAGAAAGAGCGCGGCATGGCGCTCGTGCTGATTTCGCACGATCTCGCGGTGGTGTCCGAGGTCGCGCAGCGCGTCGCGGTCATGTACGCTGGCGAGGTGATCGAGACGAACAAGGTGCCGGATATCTTCGCCGCGCCTCATCATCCGTACACGGAAGCGTTGCTGGCCGCGATTCCCGAGCATAACGTGGGCGCCGTGCGACTCGCTGCTTTGCCGGGCATGGTGCCGGGACGCGACGATCGCCCGAAAGGGTGTCTGTTTGCACCGCGCTGCAAGTACATGGTCGACGACTGCAACAAGGGACGCCCCGCGCTCGCGCCCATGCAAGGTCACGCCGAAGTGGCGCGCGTGCGCTGCATCAAACCCTTGAACCTGAGCGGCGACGCGAACGTTCACACACATGGAGGCGCACGATGAACGCAGTACCTGAAACGCGGCGCCAGTCGGACCATGCGGGCGATCACGTGCTGGTCGCCGACAAGCTCGCGCGCTATTACACGGTCAAACGCGGCATGTTTGCAACGGGCACGGTGAAAGCGCTCAACGGCGTGTCGTTCGCGCTCGAGCGCGGCAAGACGCTCGCGGTGGTCGGCGAATCCGGTTGCGGCAAGTCGACGCTCGCGCGCCAGCTGACCATGATCGAAGCGCCCAGCGCGGGCCGTTTGCTGATCGACGGTGAAGACGTGGCTGGCGCGGATCACGCCAAAATCGCGGCGCTGCGGCGGCGCGTGCAGATGGTGTTTCAGAACCCGTTTGCGTCGCTCAACCCGCGCAAGACCGTGGAGCAGACGCTCGGCGAACCGCTCGCGATCAACTCCCAACTGAGCGTAACCGAACGCGCGGAACGTATCGCTCAAATGATGCGCACCGTCGGCCTGCGTCCGGAACATGCGAAGCGCTATCCGCATATGTTTTCGGGCGGTCAACGTCAACGCGTGGCAATTGCTCGCGCGATGATTCTCGACCCGCAGATCGTTGTCGCCGACGAACCCGTGTCGGCGCTCGACGTGTCGATCCAGGCGCAGATTCTGAATCTCTTCATGGATCTGCAGCAGGAGTTCAAGACGAGCTATGTGTTCATCTCGCACAATCTGTCAGTGGTCGAGCACATTGCCGACGACGTGATGGTGATGTACTTCGGCGGCGTGGCAGAACTTGGCGACAAGAAGCGGATTTTCTCGAAGCCGCGGCATCCCTACACGCGCGCGTTGATGTCGGCGACGCCATCGATCTTCGAGGCGGATCGCACGATCAAGATCAAACTGCAGGGAGAGATGCCTTCGCCGCTGAATCCGCCTTCGGGCTGCACGTTTCATCAGCGCTGCCCCTATGTGATCGACCGTTGCCGCAGCGAAGAGCCGAAGCTGCGTGAAGTGGATGGACGTCAGGTGTCGTGTCACCGCGCCGAGGAGGTGGGGGACGTGGATGCCTGATGCGCTGGCGGCGCGTCGTCTTGCGCGCCGCTCGCGTGAAGGCGGCCGCCGCGCTGCCTTCATGCGAAGCTTGCGGGCGCGTGCACTGACCGGTGCCGCGCTCGTCGGCGTTTGTTCCGTTCTGTATTTCTCCGCAGCGCTTATCGACCGCGCGCATGCTGCCGGCGCCGCCGCCAATACGCCCACGGCTGGCGTCAATTCAACCACGCAAGGTGTGCGTCCCGCATTGCCGGTGCCGCACGCGCCGTCGGAGCCGCGCGCCGCGCTGCCTGGCTTCAACCCCCCGCCTGCCACGCCAGGCACGACTGCGAGCGGACCCGTGCGCCTGCAACCGGCGCGTATGCCGTTCTACGTCGCGACTCGCGGTGCTACCACCATCTACGTGCTGGGCACGCTGCACGTGGGCGATCCCGCCGATTATCCGCCGGCTCAGCCGTTTCGTCCGCCGATCATGGGCGCGTTGGCTGCTTCGCCGACGCTTGCGCTCGAACTTTCGCCGGACGAGCTACTCGTTTCGCAAGACGATGTTTCCAAGTACGGCGTGTGCCGCCGCGACTGCCTTCCTGGCCTCTTGCCGGAGCCGCTATGGCGCAAGCTCGCGTTTCGTCTGCGCGGCAATCCCGCGGCGTTGGATGAAATCAAAAAGATGCGCCCCTGGCTCGCTTCGTTGCTGGTCGAAACCTACGATTCGCTCAGCGCCGGCTTGCAGACCGAGTACGGCACTGAAGCGCAGTTGCAGAACGTATATCTGCGCACGCGTGGCAAGATCATCGGCCTCGAAACCCTGCCGCAGCAGATGCGCGCCTTCACCGGGCTCACGCTCGCCCAGCAACGCGAGATGCTCGCGCAGGATCTGATGCAGACGCCCGCGCAAAACGTCGAGGACGTGCGGACCTTGCACCGCCTGTGGCGTGTTGGCGACGCCGATGCAATCGCCGCCTGGGAGGCCGCGAAAACCGAAAAGCTGGCGCGCGACAAGCAGGTGTCCAACTCGATAGACGACAGGATCGTGTACGCACGCAACCGGCGCTTCGTCTCGCGCATGCTGCAGATCGCCGCGCCGAACAAACCGGTGTTCGTGGCGATTGGCGCGTTGCATCTGGGTGGCCGCAAAGGTGTTCTGCAGCTTCTGCGACAACATGGGTTCGTGGTGGACGCGGGATGAAGCGATGCGCGATCTACGGCGCGGGATCGATCGCGCTGATCACTTCCTTCACGACCTCCGCCCATTCGCCCAGTACCTTTTGCCGAAACAGCCGCATTCCCGGATACCACGGCGAGTCGCTCCGTTCTTCAAGCCAGCGCCAGTCTGAATTCGCCGGCAGCAGCAGCCACACCGGCTTGCCGAGCGCGCCGGCCAGATGCGCGACGGCGGTGTCGACAGCGATCACCAGATCGAGGTTCATGATCAGCGCGGCGGTGTCCTCGAAATCGCTCAACTCACCGCTGAAGTCGTGCGTGCGGAAGGCCTGTGGAGCAGATGAGAGTTGCGCGTGCGCCGCACCCTTCTGCAACGGATACCAGTCCACATTGGCGACATCGGCGAGCGCGTGCAAGTCGGCCAGCGCCATTGACCGATAGCGGTCGTTGCCGAACGCCGGACTGCCCGCCCACACGAAGCCCGCTCTGCGCTTCGCATCGCCGGTTTTCTTCAGTTTCTTGCGCCAGGCTTTGACCTTGGCGTGGTCCGCGAACACATACGGCACTTCGGCCGGGATGGTGGACAACTCGGTGCCGAGGCACGACGGCAAGCTCGTCATGGGCACCCAGAAGTCGTAGTTCTGCTGCGCGTAGTTCTGCTCCGGTTTTCCGCTGAACGCTTTGTGTACGCCCGGCATGCGTTGAACAAGACTCAGCAATGGCTCTCGCACGCAGACGTCTACTGTGGCGCCGCGTTCGTGCAGCAAGCGCGCAAAACGCAGGAACTGGAAATGATCTCCAAAACCCTGCTCGCCGACGATCAACAGACGACGCCCGTTGAGCGGTTCGCCGCGCCATTCGGCCACGCCCGGAATCGCGAGCGCTTCGTGGTCGCTCTTACGCCAGCGCAACGCAAACTCGGCCCAACCCTGCTTGAAATCGCCGCGCTTGAGCAGCAGCCAGGCAAGGTTTTGATGGGCGTCGGCGTAATGCGGATCGCGGGCGAGCGCTTCGCGATAGAACGTCTCCTCTTCGTCGAGCCGTCCCTGCGCGCCGAGCGAGCCGCCCAGGCACACCAGGTTGGTCGGATTCGGCGCGATTGCAACCGCGCGACGGTAGTGCGACTCCGCGCCCGCATAGTCGCCATGCTTGCCGATCGCGCTACCGAGGTTGACGTGCGCCTCTGCGTAATCTGGGCGCAACGCGAGCGCGCGCTCAAAGCTCGCGACGGCCGCCTCGCGCTCGCCCTGCGCTGTGTAGGCATTGCCCGCGTTGAAGTGCGCTTCCGCTGAAGCAGGATCGACTCGCAACGCGTCGCGATAGCACGCCAGGGCTTCCGCGAAACGCCCGAGTTTGCCGAGCGCTGTGCCCAGATTCAGATGGGCATCGACCAGTGCCGGGTTCGACGCGATTGCAAGCCGGTACTGCTCGACCGCTTCGTTCAACGCGCCCTGCGCCTGCAAAGCGGTGCCGAAGTTGTTACGCGCGTCGGCGAAATCGGGTTGTAGCTGCAACGCCTGGTCGTAACAGATGGTGGCTTCGTCGAGATGGCCGAGCGCGGCGGCGGCAAGTCCGCGGTTGCTCCAGCAGGCGGCGTCGTGACGGTCGTATTTGAGCGCGTTGCTCATTAGCGCAGCGGCGTCCGCGTACTGCCCGCGCTGATAGTGCAGTACCCCGAAATAATGCAAAGCCTGCGAATTTGTTGGCGAGAGCGCCAGGATTTCGCGGTAGACGGAATCGGCGGCGTCGAGCCGGCCGGCCTGATGCGCGCCAAGCGCGGCATTCAGGAGCGAGGTAATGCTCGCTGACGGCGGCGCGGTATGCGCGCCGGTGCGCTGAGGTTGACGTTCCATGGAAACCTGCGGGAAAGGCTCCGGCGGCGCGCATTGCACGCGCCGGCCGGTGTGGATAGGAGACGGACCAGCATCTTATGGTCGGCATCACGGACCGACGCTCGGACGCATCCTATTTCCCTTGCAGGTTTTTCCTGTTTGAGGTGCTTCGCCGATGTGACGCGGAAGCGTCGCGCGACACATCGGAAATTGCTGCTTTTACGGACGCTTTTGCGAACGCTTCTACATGAACATCAGGAAGTTGAGCAGGAAGATGTTCACCACCAGCAAGGTCAGCGCGGTAGGTATCTGGACCTTGATAACGGCGTTCTTATCCGGCAGTTCGAGCAAGGCCGCCGGCACCATGTTGAAGTTCGCGGCCATCGGCGTCATCAGCGTGCCGCAGTAGCCGGAGAACATGCCGATTGCCACCATCACGGCGGGATTGCCATGGAACACGCCGACGAGAATCGGCACGCCGACGCCACCCGTCATGACCGGAAACGCGGCGAAGCCGTTGCCCATGACCATCGTGAAGAGCGCCATGCCGATGCAATACACGGCCACTGCGATGAACCGGTAGTCGAGACTGATATACGCGGTGGTCACGTGAGCGACGGCTTTACCGACACCCGCGTCCGAGAACACGAGGCCGAGCATGCCGAGCATTTGCGGCAACACGGCGGCCCAGGAGAGCGCGCCGACGAGGCGGCGCGTTTCTTTCATCGACTGCCCGACGGTGTCGCGCGTCAGCACGCACGCAATCGCGAGCGCGATCACGCAGCCGATGCCAAAGCCGATCAACGTGACGTTGGCCTTCTCGATCAGCGGAACGCCGCCGAACACGAGGTGGCTCGCCGACAACGTGATGATCACGGTGATCACGGGAATCGTCAGCGCGGGCACGAACAGCTTGTTGCGAAGGCGCGCGGCGCTCGCCTTGCGCGCTTCGAGCGACAGCACTCGCGGCTTGCCCGCAGTGACGCCGCCGAAGCCGGCAATCAGCGCCATCACGATCACCGCGACGCCGACCACTGCGGGCGGCAGTTTGTCGCCGATCAGAAAGATCAGTGCATAGAGAATCCAGAAGCCGCCGGCCGTCAGACGGCGCGGATGTTCCTTGTCCATGACGATCATGCCGCCGACGATCAGCAGCACCACGCCCAGCAGCCAGAAGAGATAAGTAATCGAGAGGGTCATGCTTTGTCTCCTGCAGCGGATTGCGTCGACGATACGGTGGCATTGCCCGCGTGGGCGTTGCCGCGCAATTCGCGGTCGAGCTTGCGGTCAAGCAGATACAGGCGGAAGCCGTGAATCAGGAATGCACAGATTGCAGTGGGAATGCCCCAGACCGCGACGTGGATCGGCTCGACGATGATGCCTGCCTCCTTCAGGAAGGTGGTCATCAGCACGATTGCACCGAACGCAACGAAAATGTCTTCGCCGAAGAAAAGGCCCACGTTATCCGTTGCCGCTGAAAACGCCCGCAGCTTGAAACGCACGGCGTCGCTGATCTTGCCGAAGCGGGTTTCGGTTGCACCTTCGGCCATCGGCGCGATGAGCGGGCGCACCATCTGCGGATGCCCGCCGAGCCCGGTCAGCCCGACTGCCGCAGTCAGCTCGCGCACGAGCAGATAAACAATCAGGAGGCGCCCGGCCGTGGCAGCCTTGATGCCGCTGATCCACGTCTGCGCGCGCTCGCGAAGGCCATGCCGTTCCAGCAGGCCGATTACCGCGAGCGGCAGAAGAATGATCAACGGAATGTTGCGCGTCTTGATAAAGCCAGTGCCGATTTCGGCGAGGATTTTTTCGACTGGAAAATGCGCGGCCAGCCCGGTGATGATTGCGGCGACTGCCACGATCAGCATCGGATTGAACCGCAATAAAAAGCCAACGATGATGACGGCCACGCCGATGAGCGGCCATAGACTGACTGTTGTCTGCATCTGGATCTCCAAACAGGTTTCAACGTTGCCGCTTGTGACGGCTAACATGGGCCGGCGCGTGGCGATCCGCGCGCCGTTTTGTTGCCGCGGCTCTTGATGGCCGCGTTGCTACGCACTGCACCTGCATTCACTGCGATGAATCGACTGCGGGTACTGCAAATCTCTGCATAACCTCTCGCACCTGGCGAACGCCCCGCATGTAGCGGGGCGTTCAGGACATGACCGGGATGCGGCGGCGCGTACTTCAGACGCTTGCTGCGCCGGCCGCGTGCACCTCGATACCGGCCTGTTGGAGCGCGCTGCGGATGCGCCGCGCGAACGCGAGCGCATGCGGGCCGTCGCCGTGCAGACAAATGGTCTGCGCGTTGAGCGGCACCCATTGACCGTCGACGGCGCGCACCCGCTGCTCGCGCACCATTGCAAGCGTGCGTTGGAGCACTTCGTCTTCATCTTCGAGCAGCGCGCCGGGCTCCTTGCGCGGCACGAGCGAACCGTCGGCGCGATAGCCGCGATCGGCGAATACTTCTTCGATGGCGGTCAGCCCCGCGTTGCGCGCGGCCGTCACGAGACCGCTGTTGGCAAGCGCGAAAACCGCGACCGACGGATCGAAGTCATGCACGGCCGAAACGATCGCGTCGGCGATCTTCGCGTCGCGCGCGGCCTGGTTGTAAAGAGCGCCGTGCGGCTTCACGTGGGCGATGCGCCCGCCCTCGGCCTGCGCGATTGCCGACAGTGCGCCGAGTTGATACAGCACGCCCGCGTAAATGTCGGCCGCCGGCAAGTCCATCTCCTTGCGGCCGAAATTCTCCGGGTCGTTGAAGCTCGGATGCGCCCCGATCGACACGCCTTTTTGTACCGCCCATCGCACGCAGTCACGCATGGCGTTGGCGCCGCCCGCGTGCCAGCCGCACGCGATATTCGCGGAGCTGACGAGGTCGAGCAGCGCCTCGTCGGAGCCGCAGCCTTCGCCGAGGTCGGCGTTCAGATCGATTTCCATGATGTTCCTCTACTCTCAAGAAAACGCCGGGCTGCCCCAAGTTTTCTTGCCCCTCGACAGGTCGGGCGCGACGCGCCAGGCTTGGGGGCGGTCATTGTCACAACGCTGCGGCGGTCATCTGCCGTGCGCAACGTTCTTCATGCATTGCTATGGCGGCGTCGATTTGCCGCAAATAGGTCCGCTCTTCCAGTAACGCGTGGCGCGCTTCGTAGGGTGTGGTCGGAATGAAACGGACCGCCGCATTCAGCCGCACCTGGGCGAGCTTCCACAGGTCGGCCTGAATGACCGCGCCGATCTTCGGATAGCCACCGGTAGTCTGTGCGTCGCTCATCAGCACGATCGGCTGGCCGTTCGGCGGCACCTGGATCGTGCCCGGCAGCACCGCGTGCGACAGCAGATCCGCTTTGACTTTGCGCTTCAGTTCCGTGCCGGCGAGCCGGTAGCCCATGCGGTTGCTGTTCGGCGTGACCAGCCACTCGTCGGACCAGAAAGACTCATGTGCTTCTTCGGTGAAACTTTCGTACTCGGGGCCGCGCAACACGCGAATCGGGACCGCCCAGGGCACGCCTGTCGGATGACGGCCGCGCCGCAGCGGTTCGTCCACGAGCACGAACTTGCACCAGGCAGGCGCTTTGACGCCGAACTCCGGCGCCTCGGGAGAGAAGCCGACCTGAGCGCGCTGCGGCGGCGCGCCGACTGGCAGGCGGTCGCCGTCGCGCAGCGCCCGGCCCCCGAGCCCACCGAAGTGACCCGCAAGGTCGGTGCTGCGCGAACCGAGCATCGGCAATACGTCGATGCCGCCCGCTATGCACACGTAGCCGCGCATGCCGCGCTTCGCCGCGTTCAGTACCAGCTCCTGGCCGGCCTTCACAGGCAGACTCCACCACGAGTAGACCGGCTTGCCGTCGAGCGTCGCGCCGAATTCAGTGCCGGTGATGGCCACTCGCGTCGCGCGCAGGAAGCGCAGCACGGTGGGGCCGAAGGTGATTTCGAGACCTGCGGCGTCGGGCCGGTTGCCGACGAGCCGGTTGCCGACTTCCAGCGACAGGCGGTCGAGCGCCCCGCCCATCGCGACGCCCAGATGCCGGTAGCCGTGACGGCCGAGGTCCTGAATCGTGGTCAGCAGACCTGCGCGAATCACGTCGATCATGCGTGTATCCCCGCAATCGTGAAGCGCACCCGGTCGCCCGGCTGCAACAAGGTGGGCGGGCGGCGCGTCGGGTCGAACAGCGGCAGTTCAGTGCGGCCGATCAGTTGCCAGCCGCCGGGCGACGTGGCCGGGTAAATGCCCGTCTGCTCGCCGCCGATGCCGACCGAACCGGCCGGCACTTCGAGTCGGGGCGACGCGCGGCGCGGCGTATGCAGCGCCTCTTCCAGTCCGCCCATGTAGGCAAAGCCCGGCTGGAAGCCGAGGAAAAAGACCACGTACTCGCCACCCGAATGCCGCTCGATCACCTCGCGCACGCTCAAGCCAGTGTGGTTCGCCACTGCACCGAGGTCGGGGCCGAACTCTCCGCCGTACTGAACCGGGACTTCGACTTCGCGGCCCGGCGCGGGCGTTGCGCTGACTGCTTGCCAGGCCTCCTGCAACCGGGTCGTCAGCGCGTCGCGGTCGGCTTCGACGGGATCGAACACGAGCGTCAGATTGTTCATGCCCGGCACGACTTCGAGCACATGAGGCCAGTGCTGCGCCATTTCGGCAGCCGCCCACACGCGGCGCTGGCACTCCAGCGTCGCGGGCGGGGGCGCCTCGCAGACAAGCGCGGCGTCGCCGAGCGGAAAGATTCTGGGTTGGCTCATGGCTTGAAGACCCGAAGAAGTCGAAGAGTTCTGCGTTGAACGCCGTCAGAAACCATGAGGCATGGCTACGCGACGTTTGAAGCATACATTGTCAATAAAATATCAACAATTTCTCAATAAGAGTTTTCGCCAGGCTCGCCGCCGTGAGCCGCTCGTCGTACACTCCCGACACTCTCCATCCCGTTTTCCTGAGAAATTCACATGTCGCGGCATCCCACCAAGATCGTCTCGTCCGAACATCTCGTGTCGGACACGAGCGCGGAACTGTCCGAGCTCGAGTACGCGCTCATCATGGCCGGCAACGCATTCAACCGATGGATGGTGCGCTGCATGTCGGCGGCCGGGGAAAAGGACATGACCGCAATCGAGGTCTCGCTGCTGCATCACGTGAGTCATCGCGAGCGCCGCAAAAAACTGGCCGACATCTGCTTCGTCCTCAACATAGAAGATACGCACGTCGCGACCTATGCGTTGAAGAAGCTCGTAGCTAGAGGGTATGTAAAAAGCGAAAAGACCGGCAAGGAAGTGTTTTTTTCGGCGACGGAAGCGGGCCGTGCGCTGTGTCTGAAGTATCGGGAGGTGCGCGAGAGTTGCCTCATCTCGACGCTGAAGGAAAGCGGCCTCACCAACGAACAGATCGGCGACGCGGCGCAATTGATGAGAAACGCGTCTGGGATGTACGACACAGCCGCGCGCGCGGCGGCGTCGTTATAAACGTGAGGCGCTGAGTTGCGGACTCGCGCGGCATGAGTTCCCTCGCTGTGTGCGAGCCGCGCCAGGCGGTGTGTTACCGCTCGCTCTTCAGACGCTTCTAGCCGACGGTCCGCGCATGAAGCCCCGCTTCGGTCACGATCATGTCGAGCGGGATGTCGTGCTCCTCGCGCTTCAGTGCAGAGGTGCGGCATGCTTCATATGCCACACCCACCGTGATCGGCCGCTTCGCGCCGGGCCAGCCGGCGAGCGTACGGTCGTAGTAGCCGCCGCCATAACCGAGCCGGTAGCCGTCGGCATCGAAACCCACGCAGGGAACGAGCAGTAGCTCGGGCGTTACCATTCGCCCTGTGGTGGGCTCCGCGATCTTGTGGTGGCCGATCTTCATCGGCGTGTCCGGCGACCATGCGTGGAACTCGAGCGGCAGCCCGCGTTCCTTGATGATGGGCAGGCTGGCCTCGCGTTGCGTGCTGCCCGTGAGCCAGATGGAGATCGCTGCGCGCGCATCGAATTCCCCTGCGAGCGGCCAGTAGAACCCGACGCTTTGCACGTCGAAATGCTTGAGCGCATCGAGAATGCAGCGTCCGAGCGCGGCATTGTTCGTCGGCTCGGAAGCCGCTTGTAGCCTTGCTTCCAATAGCATTCGACGCAGCGCCTTTTTCGATTCCGCGACAGGGTTGCATGCTATGCTTGGGTTCAATTCGCGCTCCAGAAACAACGATGTCAAAAAGTCTTTATCGAGTATATCGCGCGGCCGGCATGGCGTTAGCCGCAGCGGCGCTCGTCGCATGTAGCACGGCATCAGCCGTCAAGCCTCTTCCCATTTCGCAGCTCACCAACGACGATCAGATTTTCGTCCAGTTGCGCGAGGCCGCCCGCAATAACGACGCGGCTCGTGCAGTGCAGTTGGCGAGCATGATCCCGAGCTATCCGGCGCCTTCGTATCTGGAGTACTTCCAGATCAAGCCGCAGCTCTTCGATTCCGGCGGCCATGCGCGCGTCGACGCGCCAGACGCGCCGGTGCTCGCGTTCCTGCAGAAGTACGACGGCCAGGCGATCGCCGACCGCATGCGCAACGACTACCTCACGGTGCTCGGCACGCGCCACGATTGGCGCAACTTCGACCAGCAATATGCGCGCTTCGTGCTGAACGACGATACGCAGGTCAAGTGCTACGCGCTCGAATCGCGTGCGTCGCGCGGCGAGAATGTCGCGGACGCGGCGCGCGCGCTGCTCGTCGATCCGAAATGGTACGGCGACGGCTGCGTCGATCTCATCACGGTGCTCGGCGTGAACCAGCAGTTCAGCACCGACGACATCTGGCAACAAATCCGACTCGCTTACGAACAGAACTATCCGAATACCGGCAGCAAGCTGGTCGACGCGCTGGGCGACCAGGCGCCCGATCCGGTGCTGTTCGGCCAGGCTACCAGTACGCCGCCGTTGTTGCTCGCGCGTGGTGTCAGCCCCGATGCGCAATCGCATCAACTCGCGCTGCTCGCCATCACGCGCATGGCCCGCAACGATCCGGCCATGGCCGCGGCCACGTTCGCGTCTGTCGCGCCGTCGCTGAATTCGCCCGAACGCGCCATCGGCTGGGGCACCATTGCCTATCAGGCGGCGGCCAAACAGATGCCGAGCGCAACCGACTGGTACAGGCTGTCGGCAAACGCGCCGCTCTCGAACCCCGCGTATGAATGGCGCACGCGCACCGCGCTCCTCGCCGGAGACTGGAACATGGTGCGCTGGTCGATCGAGCAGATGCCGGTGGCGCTGCGCAATCAGCCGTCGTGGGTCTATTGGCATGCCCGTGCGCTCAAGCAGGCCGGCGACACGACCACGGCCAACCAGGAATTCGAGTCCATCTCCCAGGGTTTCAACTTCTACGGGCAACTGGCCGCTGAAGAACTCGGGCAGAAGATTTCGGTGCCGCCGAAAACCATGGTGACCGATTCCGAAGTCCAGCAGGCCGGCAACACACCTGGTTTCGATCTGGCGCAGCGCTTCTACGCGCTGAACTTGCGGCTCGAAGGCAATCGCGAATGGAACTGGCCGCTGCGCACCATGAGCGACCGTCAGCTGCTCGCCGCCGCCGAATACGCGCGCCGTATCCAGTTGTATGACCGCACCGTCAACACCGCCGACCGCACGAAAACCGAACACGATTTCTCGCTGCGTTATTTGTCGCCGTTCCGCGACATCGTCGAACGGGATGCGCAGTCGAGCGGCCTCGACGTGGAATGGGCGTACGGGCTGATCCGCCAGGAATCGCGCTTCATCATTAACGCGCGCTCCGAAGTCGGCGCGGGCGGTTTGATGCAGCTGATGCCCGGCACCGCGCAACTCGTCGCAAAGAAGATCGGCCTCGGCCCGATTTCGCGCGAGCAGATGAACGACATCAACACCAACATCCTGCTGGGCACGAACTACCTGTCGATGATCTACAATCAGTTCGATGGTTCCGCCGTGCTGGCCACCGCAGGTTACAACGCCGGGCCGGGCCGTCCGCGTAACTGGCGGCAGACGTTGCAGTATCCGGTCGAAGGCGCGATCTTCGCCGAAGCGATTCCCTTCCAGGAAACGCGTGACTACGTGAAGAATGTGTTGTCCAACACGGTCTACTACGCGGCATTGTTCGAAGGCCGTCCGCAATCGCTGAAGGCGCGTCTGGGTTACATCGCACCGTAAGCGCCGTGCCGCCGCTGCCTCGGTGCGAGGCAGCGGTGCGCCACGCCAGCCGTTGCCGCGGCTTCCACCAGGGAGTCGAAAATGCGACACAAAGCCATTGCGATCATTGGCGGTTCCGGTTTCATCGGAAGCCATCTCGTCAACGCCCTCGTTGAAATGGGCAAAGACGTGCGCATCGCCACACGCCGACGCTATAACGCGCGCCACCTCACGCTGCTTCCTATCGACGTGATCGAGACCGACGTCTTCGATCCAGTTCAACTCGCTCGCTTTGTCGAGGAAACCGACTGTGTGATCAATCTCGTCGGCACGCTGCACGGTAAGCGCCGCACGCCATACGGTCCGGAATTCGCGCGCGCTCATGTCGAACTGCCGACCAAAATTGCGGCGGCCTGCGAAGGTAAGGGCGTGCATCGGCTAATTCATCTGAGCGCGCTCGGCGCCGACTCCAACGGCCCGAGCATGTACGCGCGCTCGAAGGGCGATGGCGAGAAAGCCGTGCACGCGTCGAATCTTGCGTGGACGATTTTTCGGCCGTCCGTCGTGTTCGGTCCGGAAGACCAATTTCTCAACAAGTTCGCTTTCTTGCAGCGCATCTTCCCGGTGATTCCGCTCGCAATGCCGGACGCGAAATTCCAGCCGGTCTATGTCGGCGACGTCGCGAAGGCGATCGTGAACGTGCTCGATCTCGATGCGGCCAGCGGCAAGACCTACGAGCTTGGTGGCCCGAGCGTCTATTCGCTCGAAGAGCTGGTCAAATATTGCGGCGATGTGATCGGCAAGCATGCGAGCATCATCCGTTTGCCGCAAATGCTGGCGCGCATGCAGGCAATGACCTTCGAAATGGCACCCGGTGAACCTGTCCTCACACGCGACAATCTCGACTCGATGAAAGTCGATAACGTGCTGAGCCGGCCGCTCGCACCCGAGCTGGGTCTCGAGCCGGCCAGCCTCGAAACCATCGCGCCGGTCTATCTGAGCGGGGCGTCGGCACGCTCGCGTTTCGATGCGTTTCGCGCGAGCGCGGGGCGCTGAACCTCTTTACTTCTTCCTCATACGAACCCGCATGAAGCTGCTTATTGGTGACAAGAACTATTCGTCGTGGTCGATGCGTCCGTGGCTGCTGTTCAAGCATTTCGGGATTGCGTTCGACGAAATCCTGATTCATCTGAACCAGCCCGGCACCAACGCTGCCGTGCTGGCTCATGCGCCGAAGGGCCCCGGCAAGATCCCCTGTTTAATCGACGACGCGGGCCTTGCCATATGGGATTCTCTGGCAATTGCCGAGACACTGGCCGAGCGCTTTCCTCAGCACGCGCTCTGGCCGCGCGACACGGCGGCACGTGCGCATGCCCGCAGTGTGAGCGCCGAGATGCATTCCGGCTTCGGCGAGTTGCGCTCGCATATGTGGATGAACATTCGCGCGTCGTTCCCCGGCAAGAATGCAACGCCGGGTGTGCTGGCCGACATCGCGCGTATCGAGGCGATCTGGCGCGACTGTCTGGACACATATGGCGGTCCTTTCCTGTTCGGCGAGTTCACCATTGCGGACGCAATGTACGCGCCGGTGGTCATGCGCTTCAACACGTGGCAGCCGGCGTTGTCGGAGACGTCGTCGGCATATATGCGACGGGTCATGGCCGTGCCCGCCGTGAAAGCCTGGATGGACGACGCGCTCAGCGAGACGCACGCCGTTGCGTATCTAGACGAATGCCGATGAATATCTATGCAGTGGGCGGCGCCATTCGCGACGAATTGCTGGGCGTGCCGGTTCAGGATCGCGATTACGTGGTGGTCGGCGCGACACCCGAGCAAATGGTCGCGCAGGGCTACCGCCCGGTAGGCAAGGACTTCCCCGTGTTCCTGCATCCGCAGACGCACGAGGAGTACGCGCTCGCACGTACAGAGCGAAAGACCGCGGCAGGCTATCACGGCTTCCAGTTCTTCTACGCGCCAGACGTGACGCTCGAAGAAGACCTTGCGCGCCGCGACTTGACAATCAACGCAATGGCTCGCGAGGTGCGTCCGGGAGGCGAACTCACAGGCCCGGTGATCGATCCGTTCGGCGGTCAGCGCGACTTGGAGGCGAAGCTTTTCCGCCACGTCAGCGACGCGTTTCTCGAAGATCCGGTGCGCATCTTGCGGATTGCGCGCTTCGCCGCGCGTTTTGCCGATTTCACGGTCGCGCCTGAGACCCTCGCGCTGATGCGAAAGATGGTGGCGGACGGCGAAGTGGACGCGCTCGTCGCCGAACGCGTGTGGCAGGAGGTGTCGCGCGGATTGATGGAGAAGAAGCCGTCGCGCATGTTCGAAGTACTGCGCGATTGCGGCGCTTTGGTGCGGATTCTGCCGGAGATCGACGCGCTGTTCGGCGTACCGCAGCGCGCCGACTATCACCCCGAAGTCGATACGGGCGTGCATGTCATGATGGTGCTCGACCACGCCGCGCAGCAGGGTTATGCGCTGCCCGTGCGGTTTGCCGCGCTCACGCATGACCTCGGCAAAGCCACCACGCCCGAAGATATTCTGCCGCGGCATATCGGCCACGAAGGACGCAGCGTGGATCTGCTCAAGCCTCTGTGCGAGCGCTTACGTGTTCCGAACGAGTGTCGCGACCTCGCGGTGCTGGTGGCGCGCGAACACGGCAACATCCATCGCGTGACGGAAATGGGCGCCGCAGCGCTCGTGAGGCTGCTCGAGCGCTGCGACGCGATACGCAAGCCTTCGCGTTTCGCAGAAGCGTTGCAGGCGTGCGAGGCCGACGCGCGTGGCCGGCTCGGTTTCGAAGCGCGGGAGTATCCGCAGGCGGAGCGCTTGCGAGTCGCGCTCGTCGCCGCGCGGGGCGTGGATGCGGGCGCCGTCGCCAAACGGCTCGCCGAGGCGCCGGCCGGCATCAAGGACGCCGTGCATCAAGAACGCGTGCGTGCTGTGGCCGCGGCGCTCGAGTGAGCGAAACGGCGCGGTACTGTACCGACGGCGTTCGTGAAAAAACTTTGCGAGCTGTCGCAATCAACCGCGCGCGGCTTTACAGGAGCCTCGCGATAAGCGACAGCAACATCGACAGCAACAACGTCGACATAAACGGAAAGTGATATTCGCGTCCGAACAGACGCACGCTGACGTCGCCGGGCATTCGTCCAATGCCGAGCTTTCGAAGCCACGGCCAGCAAGCCGACAGTACCGCGAGGGCAACGAAAGTAGTCAACAGCCAGCGGATCATCGTGCGTACCCCGGCATTACAGCGTGTGCGACCGGTCGCCGCTGGAAAACGCCTGCAGCGTGTCTTCCAGTCCGCGCGAGAACGCGATCACCTTGAATAGCTCGCCCATTTCGGCCTCCGACAACAGCTTCTGCACCGCGTTCGCCGCGGGCAAAAAGCGCGCTGTGTCGGCGGGATCGATTTCGGATAACGCATCCGTAATGCCGGCGTTCAGCAGAAAGCGGGCATGCGACGTGAAGCCCAGCAGGTCGGCTCCGGTTTCAACGCCGGCTTCGGCGATACCGGTGAACTCCACGTGCGCGGTGATGTCCTGCAAGCCAGGATAGACAAACGGATCGCCATGCGCGCGATGCCGGTAGTGGCACATCAGCGTACCCTGCGCGCGCTGCGCATGATAGTACTCGTGACGCGGGAAACCGTAGTCGATGAAAAACGCCGCGCCGCGTGTGAGCATCGTGCAGATGGTGCGCGTGAAGGCACGCGCGGCGTCGTGCGTTTCGGCGAGGTAGTCGCCGCCGGTCGTGTCGATTTCGGACAGCAATGCCATATCGGCGGTTGCGGAAACCGGGCGGTCTTCGAATGCGAACCACCGG
The DNA here is from genome assembly GCF_052045935.1 of Paraburkholderia sp. 22098. Taxonomy (NCBI): domain Bacteria; kingdom Pseudomonadati; phylum Pseudomonadota; class Betaproteobacteria; order Burkholderiales; family Burkholderiaceae; genus Paraburkholderia; species Paraburkholderia sp. 22098. Next base: position 766,729 of record NZ_JBQEPV010000001.1, read on the forward strand.
TCGCGCCACGCAACGCCGCGTTCCCGCCAGTCGCCGTCCACGGAAGCAAAAAGCCGCACCGGCATCGCGTCCAACACTTCATTGCCGATCACCACGCCCTCGAAGCGCTCCGGCAGTGCGTCTAGCCAGCGCACTTTGCCCGCGTGTAAAGGCGCGACGGCTTCGATGGTTTCACGCTGACGCTCACGCAATTCTCCCGACAGATCGACGATCGAATAGCTGTCGAATTCGGCACCGAGCGCGGCGAGCGCGTTCAGTAACCCGGCCGCGAGTTTGCCGGTGCCGGCGCCGAACTCCATCACGTTGCGCGTACCGCTTGCGTGCAGCGCTTCGGCGACGGGACGCGCCAGCGTGGTCGCGAAGAGCGGCGACAGTTCGGGTGCCGTGACGAAGTCGCTGCCGTCGTCGCCGCGCAAGCCGAACTTGCGGGCGCCGCCGCTGTAGTAGCCGAGTCCGGGCGCGTACAGCGCGCGCTCCATATAGCGATCGAACGGCAACCAGCCGCCGGCCTCTTCAAGCTCCGCTCGAATGAGCGCGACGAGCGCTTCGGACTGCGCAAGCGCGCTCGGGCCGGGAGCAGGTAAACTATCGGGTTGGTGAGCTTTCGGATTCATTCCCGCATTGTAAATGACCGCTTCTATCGACACCGCCGCCGCCCGCGAGCCCGAAACGCCGCGTGTCGTCCTGATTACCGGCGCCGCGCGCCGCATCGGACGTTCGCTCGCGCTCGGCTTTGCCGCGCGGGGCTGGGACGTGGCCGTCCATTACGGCGCGTCGCGAGGGGAAGCCGAAGAAGTGGTCGCGGAGATCGCACGCATGGGCCGCCGCGCGGTGGCCTTGCATGCGGAACTGAGCGACGAGGCTCAGGTCGCGGCCCTGTTGCCCGCCTGCACCGCGGCGCTCGGCCGGCCGGTTTGCATCGTCAACAATGCGTCGAGTTTCCAAGAAGACACGCCTCGCAACGTCGGCTACGAACTGCTGCTGAAGCTGACCGCGATCAACCTCGGCGCGCCGCTCGTGCTGGCTCGCATGCTGTTCGACGCGACGCCGCAAGCCGCGCTTGTCGACGAAGCGCAGCGCAGCGTCGTGATCAATGTGTTGGACCAGAAGCTGTACAACATGAATCCGGACTACCTGTCGTATACGCTGTCGAAGGCGGCATTGCAGACAGCCACGATCGCGCTCGCGCAGGCGTTGGCGCCGAAAGTGCGTGTAGTCGGACTCGCGCCTGGTCTGACGATGCAATCCGCCGATCAAACGGCGGAGAGCTTCGCGGCCGCTCACCGGGTTACGCCTTTGGGCCGTGCGTCGCGGCCGGAGGATATTGTGGCCGCCGCACTGTATCTCGCGGACGCAACCGGCGTCACAGGAACGACGCTGGTGGTCGACGGCGGGCAGCACCTCGTGCCGCTGCCGCGCGACGTGATGTTTCTAACGGGTTTTTAATGGGTTTCTAATGGGCGTCTGAAGCGCCCTTTGCGTGCCCCCACGCTCTTTTGGACTGGAACGAACATGTTTGCCGCTCTTTCGCATCCCCGGCTCGCCGACTGCCGCCGGCTCTTTCTGCGCAATTACGAAGTGCACATCAACATTGGCGTGCACGACTTCGAGAAGCGCGGCGAACAGCGCGTCGTCATCAACGTCGAACTGTTCGTGCCGCTCGCGCTTTCCACGCCGGTGCAGGACAAACTGGATGAAGTGGTCGACTACGACTTCATGCGTTCGACCATTTCGCGCCGCGTCGAGCAAGGCCACATTCACTTGCAGGAAACGCTGTGCGATGACCTCGTCAAGGCCATGCTCGCACATCCGCAAGTGCGGGCCGCGCGCGTTTCGACAGAAAAGCCGGATGTTTATCCCGACTGCGACGCGGTGGGCGTCGAAGTTTTCCGCATCAAAGAGGATTGAGCCATGAATGCTCCGGAAATCATTGACGACACCACGCCCGCGACCCGTCCAAAGTCGCCGCTCACGCGCCGCGAGCAGAAGGAAGCGTACGAGAACAACAAGCTCTTCAAGCGGCTTGCGCGCCAGGTCGGCGAGGCAATCGGCGACTTCAACATGATCGAGGACGGCGACAAGGTGATGGTCTGCCTGTCGGGCGGCAAGGACAGCTATGCGATGCTCGACGTGCTGATGCGGCTGCGCGAGCGCGCGCCGATCAACTTCGACATCGTTGCGGTGAATCTGGACCAGAAGCAGCCTGGCTTTCCCGAGCACGTGTTGCCCGAGTATCTGAAGCAGCTCGACATACCGTTTCACATCGAAAATCAGGACACGTATAGCATCGTCAAGCGGCTCGTGCCCGAGGGCAAGACCACCTGCTCGCTGTGTTCGCGATTGCGGCGCGGCATTCTCTATCGTGTGGCGGGCGAACTGGGCGCGACCAAGATCGCGCTCGGCCATCATCGCGACGACATTCTGCAAACGTTGCTGCTGAACATGTTCTACGGCGGCAAGCTGAAGGGCATGCCGCCCAAGCTGCAATCGGACGATGGCAAGAACATCGTGATCCGTCCGCTCGCCTACGTGAAGGAAACCGATCTGGAAAAGTATGCGGAATTGCGTGAATTTCCGATCATTCCGTGCAATTTGTGCGGCAGCCAGCCGAATCTGAAACGCGCTGAGATGAAGGCGCTGATTCGCGATTGGGAAAAGCGCTTTCCGGGACGCATCGAAAATATGTTCAACGCGTTGTCGAATGTGGTGCCGTCGCACTTGATGGATCACAAGCTGTTTCCGTTCGCGGGCCTGCGCGCGACCGGCGAGGCCGATCCGCAAGGCGACATCGCATTCGACGAAGAACCTTGCTCGACCGACGCCGATAACGGCGCGCCGCTTGGCGCCGCGCGGCCGATCTCGATTGTCCAGTTCGACGATCTTTGATTCGAACGCTCGCAAAAATGGCGTCTGTGTGCGGGCTTTCGCTCGCGAAATGGCCGCTTTCGCGGTCATTTTGACAAGTGCGTGCATGATAGAATCGACGGCTCCAAACTCCGTCTATATGCCGACGCCATGAACATCGTGATTTTGGCGGCAGGCACCGGTAAGCGCATGCGGTCCGCGCTTCCCAAGGTGCTCCATCCCCTGGCCGGCCGGCCGCTTCTCGCCCATGTCATCGAGACTGCACGCACACTGAAGCCCACGCGGCTCGTCGTGGTGATCGGTCACGGCGCGGACCTGGTCCGCAAAACCGTTGCCGCGCCCGACGTGCAGTTCGCCGTGCAGGAACAGCAACTCGGAACGGGCCACGCGGTGCAACAGGCTTTGCCGCTACTCGATCCGTCCGTGCCCACGCTCGTGCTCTACGGCGACGTGCCGCTCACGCGTGCAAACACGCTGCGGGCGCTGGTAGAACGCGCCGGGCAGCATGGCTACGGCGTCCTCACGGTGACGCTTGCCGACCCGAGCGGCTACGGCCGCATCGTGCGCGATTCGCAGGGCAAGGTGTCCCGCATCGTCGAGCAGAAAGACGCGAACGCCGATCAGCTTCTGATTGCCGAGATCAACACGGGCATTATCGTTGCACCCACCGAGCGTCTTGCGGGCTGGCTCGCCGCGTTGAAGAACGACAACGCACAAGGCGAGTTCTATCTGACCGACGCGGTCGAAATGGCAATTGAAGCGGGCCTCGAAGTCGTCACCACGCAGCCTCAGGATGAATGGGAAACCTTGGGCGTGAACAGCAAGCAGCAGCTTGCCGAGCTGGAGCGGATTCATCAGCGCAACGTGGCTGACGCGCTGCTCGTGTCCGGCGTGACGCTTGCCGATCCGGCGCGCGTAGACGTGCGCGGCACGCTGGAGTGCGGCCGCGACGTGTCGATCGACGTGAACTGCGTATTCGAAGGCCGCGTAACGCTGGCTGATAATGTGACGGTCGGGCCGAACTGCGTGATCCGCAACGCGACCATCGGCGCGGGTACACGGATCGATGCGTTCACACATATCGAAGGCGCGGAAGTCGGCGCGAATGTCGTGCTCGGGCCTTATGCGCGGTTGCGACCGGGCGCGTCGTTGCACGACGAATCGCATGTCGGCAATTTCGTCGAGGTGAAAAACGCGGTGCTCGGCCGCGGCTCGAAAGCCAATCACCTCACGTATATCGGCGACTCGGATATCGGCGCGCGAGTGAATATCGGCGCGGGCACCATCACGTGCAATTACGACGGCGCGAACAAATCCCGCACGATCATCGAAGACGACGTTTTCGTCGGTTCAGACACGCAACTGGTTGCGCCGGTGCGTGTGAAGCGGGGCGCGACGATCGCGGCGGGCACCACGGTCTGGAAGGACGTCGAGGCAGACTCGCTGGTCCTGAACGACAAGACGCAAACCAGCAAGACGGGCTACGTACGCCCGACTAAAAAGAAGAGTTGATGGAACGGCCGCGGGGCGACGTGCGCCCTGCAAGCTTCCAGCACTGAACGAGGAACAGACCATGTGCGGCATTGTTGGCGCGGCAGCGCAACGTAATATCGTCCCCGTCCTGATCGAAGGACTGCGGCGCCTCGAATATCGCGGCTACGACTCTTGCGGCGTTGCCGTGCTGGGTGAGGGCGGCCCGGCGCGCGCTCGCAGCGTGGCGCGCGTCGCCGATCTCGACGATCAGGTACGCGACAGCCACTTGGGCGGCATCACCGGTATTGCCCATACGCGCTGGGCTACGCATGGCGCGCCGGTCACCGACAATGCTCACCCGATCTTTTCGAAAGATGCGCTCGCGTTGGTACACAACGGCATCATCGAAAACTACGAATCGTTGCGCGAAACGTTGCGTGACAAGGGTTACACGTTCGTCTCGCAGACCGATACAGAGGTTATCGCGCATCTGATTCACAGCCTTTATCGGGGCGATCTGTTTGCGGCTGTGCGCGAGGCGGTCGCGCAACTGCACGGCGCCTATGCGATCGCGGTGCTGCATAAAGACCAGCCGCATACCGTGGTGGGCGCGCGGCAGGGCTCGCCGCTCGTGGTGGGACTCGGCGACGGCGAGAACTTCCTTGCGTCCGACGCGCTTGCGCTCGCGGGCAGCACGGAGCGCTTCATTTTTCTGGAAGAAGGCGATGTCTGCGAATTGACGCTCGAGGGCGTGCGTATTGCCGACCGCGAGGGCAACGAAGTGCGCCGCGAGGTGCGTCAGGTCGCGGCATACGGCGGCGCCGTGGAGCTTGGCCCGTACCGTCACTTCATGCAAAAGGAAATCTTCGAGCAGCCGCGCGCGATCTCCGACACGATCCCGCAATCGGATTCGTTCGAAGCCTCGCTGTTCGGCGAAAGTGCCGGGAACGTGTTCGCGGATATCGACAATCTGCTGATCCTCGCGTGCGGCACGAGCTACTACTCGGGGCTCACCGCGAAATACTGGCTCGAGTCGATCGCCAAGATCCCGACGCAGGTGGAAATAGCCAGCGAGTATCGCTACCGCGAGTCGGTGCCTAATCCCAGGTCGCTCGTGGTCGTGATATCGCAGTCCGGCGAAACCGCTGACACGCTTGCAGCGCTCAAGCATGCGCAGGCGCTTGGGCATCGGCATACGCTCGCCGTGTGCAACGTCGGCACCAGCGCGATGGTGCGCCAAACCGAATTGGCGTTTCTCACGCATGCGGGCCGCGAGATCGGCGTTGCGTCGACCAAGGCGTTTACGACGCAACTGGTTGCGCTGTTCGTGCTGGCCGTCACGCTCGCGAAGCAGCGCGGGCGCGTGAGCCCGGAGCAGGAAACCGAATACTTGCGACAGCTTCGCCATTTGCCCGCCGCGCTGAACAGCGTGTTGGCGCTCGAGCCGCAGATCATCGCGTGGTCGGAAGAGTTTTCGCGCAAGGAACATGCGCTATTCCTCGGCCGCGGCATGCATTATCCGATCGCGCTCGAAGGTGCGTTGAAGCTGAAGGAAATTTCCTACATTCACGCCGAGGCGTATCCGGCTGGCGAACTGAAGCACGGGCCGCTTGCCCTCGTCACCGAGGCAATGCCGGTCGTGACTGTCGCACCAAACGACGCGTTGCTCGAAAAGCTCAAGTCGAATATCCAGGAAGTGCGCGCACGTGGCGGCCAACTCTATGTTTTCGCCGACGCGGATACGAAGATCGTCAACGACGAGGGCATCCACGTAATCCGGATGCCGGAGCACTACGGTCTGTTGTCGCCGATTCTGCACGTGGTGCCGCTGCAGTTGCTGGCGTATCACACGGCTTGCGCGCGAGGCACCGACGTGGATAAGCCGCGGAATCTCGCGAAGTCGGTGACGGTGGAGTAAGAGGGGTTGGCGGAGCTTTGTGGTTGTAGATTGAGGTAGCGCACCAGACAAAAGCGCCGGCTATATAGCCGGCGCTTTTTTGTTTGCACAGCCTCTGCCCTTGATGGCGACCCGCGAGGCTCGTCAGCGCCCGTTTGGGCTCACAACTCCGGCCGGGCGAGGTCGGACAACGCGATGTGTTCGCCGTAGACCTGCGCGGCTGCGACCGCCTCCAGCTTCGTTGGATACGGGCCGAGCTCCGGTGCGCCATCGAACGGGAACAGCACACGGCCGTCGGTCGTTCGAACGACTTTCAATACGCCGTAGAAACGCCGGTAGCCCGCGAGCTTGGACTTCGCCGATATTTCGAAATCGTCCTCCGATGCTGCGGGGACGCTGGGAATAAATGCGGTCTTGCTCATGCTGAGGACATCTCGTGTTCGATTAACCTGCGATTGTCGCGGACGGAAGATCGCCGGCGACCGTCATTGTCTCAAATCCGCGGAAGCGAGGCTGTTCACGTTCCAACGTGTGCGACGAGGAGCACGCAGACGTCATCAATCGCAACTAACGGATCACCTTTTGCGTTTGGACACACAGCGTGCAATCGGACCGCCGGCACATACAGCCACGGGACATAGGCTCTCCCGGGCAGCGTCTACGCGTAAGAGCCCGCATTTAGCCGACCGATGCCTATTTTTAAGGCAGGGTTATAATGCGCAAACTTTTTCCTCAGACCTATGCCATGAGTCGGTTACTTTGCCTGATACTGCTTTCGCTCGGCCTCGCCCAATCGGCGCTGGCTGAGGAGAACGGCGACCGCATGTCCGTCTATCTGACGCAGAAATTCGGTCTCGCCAAGGAGAAGGCGGCAAAGATATCCGACGCCGTGCAATCCGCAGCATCGAAATACTCGTTACCGCCGGCGCTACTGCTGGCGATTATCTCGATCGAGTCGCGCTTCAAGGAAAAGGCCAAGGGCGCCAACGGCGCGACCGGGCTGATGCAGGTCGTGCCGAGCGCTCATCGCGGGCTTCTGAGAAATGTGAAGGATCTCACCGAGCCGACGGCCAATATCGAAGCCGGCTCCGCGATTCTGTACGGCTACATGCGCTCGGCTAACGGCGATATGAACGCCGCGCTCAAGAGCTACGGCGGCTCGCAAGCCTACGCGCAAAAAGTCAGCATGCGTGCGGGCGATTTTGCCGGCGTCGCGACACCTCAAGACTCCGCCAAAAATTCGGACGGCCGAACGGCCTCCTGCAACGCTCGCACGTCCGACGGTTGCCCGGCATCCGGCAACTGGTCCGATGCGTTCACTGTTCCAGCGTCCAGTGCTGGCGGCGCGGGCCCAAGCAGGGCGGTAACGTCGGCGGCACTTCCCACAACGTCCAACTGAACGTCCACTCTTCTTCGTCGCAGCCTCGTTGCGCGGGACGACGGTTGGCAGCATCGCTGGACGCACGGTGAAAGACGGTGCAAGTCGCGCGTCGGCCGATTCGCTGCACGCTTTTTACGCACCGGCGACAACCGCTCTACAATGCGTTTCCTGTGCGATTTCTTTCGCATTCACGCAGCGTTTCTGATTGACCATGTCCACCTCGCTTCTAAAGACCACTGCGGCCTCGCTGTGCGGCCTGCTGATCCTCGCCGCCTGCAGCAGCGCGCCGACGCCCAAATTCCAGCAAGAGCTATTCGAAACCGGCGCGAGCCCCTATGCGCGCAATTTCAACTCGAGCGTCACGGACACATGTGAAGCTGCGCGTCGAGCCTTGTTGAGCCAGGGCTATCTGACGACGATGACCCGCAACGATACCGTCGACGGCACGAAGAACTTCCAGCCCACCGGCGACACCCACGTGGTCGTCGAATTTCACGTGGTGTGCACGCCGGGCGAAGAGGCGAGCAGTAGCAGCATCGTCTATGTGAACGCCGTGCAGAACGGCTTCGCTTTGAAGAAGAGCGACACGTCGGCAAGTGTCGGATTGAGTGTGCTCGGTTCGCTGTCACTGCCGATCCGCTCGAACAGCGACGCGATGGTGAAGATCTCTAGCGAGACGATTCCCTCGGGCAAGTTCTACGACCGATTCTTTGGTCTCGTCGGCCACTATCTGCAGACCGTGGTGCGCACTGAGCCTGTCGTCAGCGACCGTATCGAGACACATCTGCTGCCGGTGCCGGTCGAGGCAGCGGCGCCTACCCCTTCGCCTTCGCCCGACATCGCGGACCCGATCGGCAAAGCCGCTTCTGTGCAACCGGCGAGCGAAGCGGCCTTAGTACGCTGAGTCAGGCCGGATAAGTCGTCGGGCTGTCGCCGCTCAATGCGGCTGCAGCCCGCAAAACCAGCGCGCAGCCGCAGTTCTCCTAGGTCTTTTACTTAAGACGTATACATATGTAGTAGTAGTTAACAAGGGTTAGTCCTCTCTGTGGATAACCGCGAATTCTTCCGTTAGATCAAAGTAATGCGGTCGCGATAACTGTGGGGCTCTTCTCTGTAGAAAATCTACAAAGCCGGGATAACTTTTCACGTCGGCCACGCCTTCTCCTTTTTATCAAGATTTCGCGCACAGGCTGTTCCATGCGCTATCCCTACGTTATGCAAAGGCCGCTGTGGATAAGTAGTGGAGCGCCCGGTCGCATCAGGGGTGCGCAAGGCGTGGCCTCTAGTGCAACCGAGGGCTCGCGAGCGTACAGATCGCACGCACCGTCGCGCGCAGAGTAAGGCAGGCGGAACGAAGTTTGCGTCTCTCTTTCTGCAGCGCGACCGTTGCTATTTAGCCAAAACAGGTTGGTAAATGCCCGATCCGGGCATAGAGTTAAAGTGGTTTCTGAGGTTCTTGGTGCAGTGCGGGGGGTGTCGGATGAAACGCAAAACAGCACGACAGTTGGTCCGTCTTCTATCGGATATCAGGCATGCGGCCCATTGCAGCACGTTGCGGGCGGCGGCTACCAACCGGGAAATCGCGATCGCATCGGCCGAGCGCGATGCGGGGCTGGAAGAGAGTCACGAACGCGACGAAGGCAATGAAAGCGCCGATACGACCCGCGAGGTTCGCGAGAGCAAGCCGGCCCGGAGCGGATCATGAGAGCCTCGAGCGAACAGTCGTTGCGTTTTCTCGTCGAGAAATGGCTGGCGCCCGCTCCGTCTGCGGCCGTGCACGTCACCGAATTCAGTCGTACCCGCGATGGCGGCCGGCGCTACGTGCGCGTGGAGACATCGGCGGAATCAGGCTCGCGCGCTCTGTTCTTCTTTCGTCACGACGACGGCTGCTGGTGCGTATTCCCGCCCACCGGCGATGCAAGGCACCTGTACGCGCATCCGCGCGCCGCTTGACGGCGCACCTAGCCTGCCGCTTTTTCCCACCGCGTTTATCCCACGTTCCGGTGCTCGTTGAAGCGCCGGGTCATGCAACCGCAAGGCTCACCATCGTCTGATCCAATGCTTCGCGCGCGCCAATCGCGCGAGAGTGCGGCGGCTTCGGGCACAATCACGCGACGAACGGCGCCAGCGGCTAGACCGAAATGAGCCGCCGGCAGAGCTTTCGCTCGCAGCCCGAATCCCAGGCAACCCGATGGACGACAAAGACTGGATCGCCGGTGCCGCGAAGGCGCTCGCGATCATCGAGGCATTCGACGAAGAGCACGCGCGCATGACGCCGACCGCGGTAGCCGGACGCGCCGGTTTGTCGCGCACGGCGGCGCGCCGCTATTTGCTGACACTGCGCGAACTCGGCTACGTCGACACCGATGGCAAGCTCTTCTGGCTCGCGCCACGCGTGTTGCGGCTAGGGCAGTCCTATCTCGACTCCGCGCGCTTACCGCGCACGGTGCAGCCGTTCCTTCAACGGATTACGGCGACGCTTCAGGAGACGGCGCTCGTCGCGATTCTCGACGAACACGACGTTGTCTACGTCGCCCGTAATGGTGTGAACCGGGCGATGGCGGTCGGCTTCGTTCTCGGCTCGCGCGCGCCGGCGCCGTTATCGTCCGCGGGGTTGGTGTTGTTGGCGTTCCAGGCGCCGGAGAACATCGAACAATGGCTCGCGTCGTATCCGATCAAAGTGTTCACGCCGCACACATACTCCACCATCGAACGGCTGCGCGAAGTGCTCGGTGAGATTCGGCGCAACGGTTATGTGGTTACGGACCAGCAACTGGAACTCGGTGTGCGCGGCGTCGCGGTGCCGCTGCGCGACCGGCACGGCACCGTCGTCGCGGCGATTAGCGTGAGCATGCCGATCGGTCAGGAGTCGGCGAACGCGGCGCTGCACCGCGTTCTGCCGACGCTGCTCGAGACCGCTAGCCTGCTGCGCAACCTGGTGTAAGAAGAGCTAAGGGATATCCCTGATATCGGCTGTTTATGAGCGAAAGCGGCTCGAAAGCCAGCTGTCTCCCGGAAAATACATATCCCGTTTTGCGCATGACAAACCGCCTACGCCAGGTAATACTCTCCCGCGGGAAGCGGTAAGGCGCCTGTAGCGCTCCCTGCTTCACCGCGCAGTTATTTCATTCACACTGACTCAGTCGTTGAGGTTTGGGGAACAACACATGAAAAAAGTTATCGTCTCGCTCGCAGCAGCATCGATCGCGCTGGTTTCGGTTCAAGCTTTCGCACAAGCATCGGACGCAGCCGCTCCGGCCGCTGCTGCTAGCGCACCGAAGAAGCATCACGTGAAGAAGCTGAAGACGCACGGCAAGCGCGCTCCGGTTGCTGCAGCAGCGTCGGCTGCCGGCACGAACGACAAGGGCACGCAGAACTAAGCTGGCGCCCTTCGTCAGGCGAGCCGCTTCGCCTGCTGCACGCGCCGCACGATCGGCGCTTGTCATGCGGGTTCGATGCAGGCGTCGCAAGCAAAAAGGCCAGAGCTTCTGCTCTGGCCTTTTTGTATTCAGGTCGCGTTTGTCACAGGTCTCAACGCTTCGCAGCGATCTTCGCCGAGCGCGCTCGCATACCGCGCCGCGCATTCGCGGTAGCGGTGTTTAGCCCGCGAGGCCGCGTTTGATCACTTCGTTCAGTAGTCCGGTCATCCCTTCGGGATGCGTCGCGGCGCGCTCTTTCAGCTCGGCAACCAGGTCGCCGTTCAGCTTGCATGCGAACGCGACGAGACCTTGCGCCTGATCCAGTTTGCGCTGCTCGCGGCGATCCAGTTTCGGCTCCGCAGCCGAAGCCTTGCCGAAGCGTTCGGCCGTGGACTGCTTCATTGCATTGTTCAGCTTGAGTGCCTTGTTCTTTTCAAGGTCGGTCTTTTTCATCGCCATACGTCAGGCCTCTGCCAGATAAGTAATCCCGCATTGTACGCACCGCGCGTTGCGTCGCGCGAGCGAACGGCGTTGCACGTCAAGGCGAGGCGGCCGACGCATCTGCATCGCGAGCGTCGGCATCGACCGGCGCTGCGGCCACGCTGTCCATCAGCGCGCGCATTCTTTGCCAGTGCGTGCCTTCCCAGAATACGCGGCGGCACACGTCGCAAGTGACAAACTGGTTATGCCGCTGCAGCACGCCGTCGGGCGCGCGATCGCCGACTTCGTCGCGTGGAATGCGCCGCAGCGGTGCGTTGCACATCAGACATAGACGGAACGGCTGCGCGCTGCCCGCCAGATCCAGCCGTTCGAACACTTCGCGCAACTGCTCGCGCGGACGGAGCGTGCGGACGTAGCAGCCATGCGTAATCGAGCGGCGCTTCAATAGCTCGCGGTCGCGGGTGAGGACGATGCGGTTCTCGGCGGCGGCGAGTGCTTCGATATCCGCGTCGGGATAGTGGTTGTCGTAGAGCGTATCGAATCCCGCCAGGCGCAGCAGCGGGGCAAGGCCGCCCAGATGCGCGTCGGCGATGAAGCGCACTACGCGCAGCGGCCGTTCGCGCACTCGCAGCAGCGGGCGGATGTCGAGCGCTTCGAACTTCGGATAGACGGCGATGCGATCACCCTCGGCGAGAGGATGATTGAATCCCACCGACTCGCCGTTCACGAGGATCAGTTCCACTTCGGTGTGCGGTACGCCGAGCGCTTCAATTGCGTGTTTCGTCGTGGCGTCGCGCGCGCATGCGTAGGCGAACGCTCGCCGGCGCAGCGGCCGGGCGAGAAAATCGTTCAACTCCTCATAGAAGCGGAAAGTCGCGGTGACCATCGCAGAAGTATCGCACCGTGCGCCGTTGCGTGCCGCAGTGACATGCCCGGTTGCGCGCCGCGGTTGCGTCGTTTTCCTGCATATGTCCCACGGGTGTGCTTTACTTCCAGTTCTTTAGAAGACGGAGCCTCAGATGGACATCGGTTTTATCGGTCTCGGCGAGATGGGCGCCGCGATGGTTGCAAACATCCTGAAAGCAGGGCATCAGGTACGTGTATGGAACCGCTCGCCGGAACGCGCGCAGCCTCTCGTAGACGCTGGCGCGCGACTCGTCGCGACGCCTGCCGAAGCGTTCGCCGGCGACGCCGTGTTTTCAATGCTCGCCGACGACGCCGCGTTGCGCGAGGTCGTAACGGCATCGCTGCTGGAGCATGCGCCGCGTGGCCTGATTCACGTGAACATGGCGACGATCTCAGTTGCGCTCGCCGAAGAACTCGCGACCGCGCATGCGTCGCGCGGCGTCAATTACGTTGCCGCACCGGTGCTCGGCAGGCCGGACGTGGCCACCGCCGGCAAACTGACGATCGTGGCCGGCGGGCCTGCGGAGTCGATCGATCGCGTGCAGCCCGTTTTCGACGCGATCGGGCAGAAAACCTGGCGCATCGGTTCGCTGCCGCAACAGGCGAACGTCATCAAGCTTGCCGCCAACTTCATGCTTGGCGCGGCGGTCGAGACGCTGGGCGAAGCGGCCGCGCTGGTGTCGGGGCATGGCCTCGCGATTCAGGATTTCCTCGACGTGATCACGAGCGGGATTTTCCCCGGCCCGGTCTACGCAGGCTACGGCAAGATGATCGCGGAGCAGAGCTACGAGCCGGCGCTCTTCAAGGCGCGCTTGGGGCTGAAAGACCTGCGGTTGGCGCTTGCCGCAGCCGACGCAGTCACGACGCCGCTGCCAATCGCGAGCGTCGTTCGGGACAGCCTGCTGGAGGCAGTCGCGCATGGCGACGGCGAGAAAGATTTCGCGGTGCTGGGCCAGGTGGCGGCCCGCCGCGCCGGCCGTTGATCAACGCGGCCCGCACAGGCGGTGCCGCTTCACGTTCACTAGTTGCCCAACCTTTTGCGGTGATGTCATGAGTTTGCATACCTGGTGGCTGTTTGCCGCCACTGTCTTTGTCGTGTGCGCCATTCCGGGCCCGAACATGTTGCTCGTCATGACGCACGGCGCCCGGCACGGCCTGCGCCGTACAGGCGCCACGATGGCCGGATGTCTGTCGGCGCTGGTGCTGATGCTGGCGGTGTCGGCGGCGGGGCTCGGCGTGTTCCTCGAAGCGTGGCCGGCTCTCTTCAACGCGCTGCGTTTTATCGGCGCGGCGTATCTGGTGTATTTAGGCATCGAGGCGTGGCGCGCGCCCGCCGACGAAACCGCGGCGACCGAAGCTGCGACCAATGCCGACGACCGGACCGCGAAACCGGTCCGCTCGCCTTTCGCGCTGTTTCGCAACGGTTTTCTGGTGTCGGGCAGCAATCCGAAGGCGATTCTGTTCGCCGCGGCGCTGCTGCCGCAATTCATCGACGCCTCGCTGCCCAAGCTGCCGCAGTTCGGCATTCTGGTGGCGACGTTCGCCGTTCTCGAGGTGAGCTGGTATTTCGTCTACGCCGGATTCGGCACGCGCATCGGCAGTCGTCTGAAGAGCCGCAGTGTCGCGCGAATGTTCAATCGCCTGACGGGCGGTGTTTTCGTCGGTTTTGGCGCGATGATGGCGTTAGTGCGGCACTGACGGCGGCGTGTTCCGGCCTGTCCAAGCACATGTGGCGAAACTGCAACAAGAGGGGACAACCCTGATTTTGATGTTGCGTCGCACCAAACCTTTTGCTATAGTTTGTCTTGTCTCCTCCATGTCTCCTCTGATATGGATTCAGCCCGCCAACTTAGGCGGGCTTTTTTTTGCCTCGGATTCCTTCTGTCCCTACAAGCAAAAAGTCGGCTCTCCGCACGCAGTGGGCCGGCTCGGTCGCGCGTCGCTTGTGTCAGAACTTATACGAGACCGCGAGGAACGAGATGATCGGGTCAGCTTTGAGCTCGGCTTTCGAGACGCCCAGTTCCGTGCCGTCCGCGGCTTTGATAATGACCGACGACGTCGTCTTCAGCGGAATGTAGGTCACTGAGGCCACCAGGCCCCAATGTTCCGTGATGTTGTACGCGAGGCCCGCGTTGAACACCGGCGCCCACGAGGACGACGCCTTCGCCGACACCTGGGTTTTGCCCGGTTTGCCCGCGCCCGCGGCGAGGATGGCGCCAAGGTTCTCCTGCGTCGATTGCACGAAGTTCGGGCTCAGCTGAATGTCCGAAAACCAGTTGTACGACACGCCGACGCCCACAAACGGCCTGAATTTAGCCGTCGGCGCATTGAAGTAGTACTGGAAGAGCAGCGCCGGGCTCCACTGGCGCACACTCTTTACGATCGGATTCACCTGCGGATCGCCGATGTCCTGCTGGCCGAGCGCGCCGGCCGGTCCTGGCGGCCTGATCGTGCCGTGCCCGTAGATCTTGAACACAGGCGGCACGCCCGCCACCGTCGTCACGGCAATGTGATCGGTCAGGTAATGGCTGAACACAAGGCCGACGGTGTCGGCGTTGTTCGTCGACAGACTTGTGCCTTCTGAGGTGAACGAACTTGGCAACCGCAGCGGCGTGTTGATCGGCGTGGGCGCGACATGGGTGGTCAGCGGCGTGCTCGAATCCTGCGGCATGACGTGAAACCAGCCGAGCGCGGCGACGTTGTCGCCCGCATGTTGTGCGTGCGCACTGGCGGACAGGCACGCGACCAGCATCGCGAGACAGATTTTTTTCATGTTGTTGCTCCTCTAGGGCGCTCGTCAGGCGCGAGGCGCGCGTCGAGCGATGGCGCAGGCCGCAAGGCCGGCGCGCATGATCGTCGCTAACCGGGCCGCCGCGCTGCAGGAGCGGGCGGCGACCTCGGCGCAAAGGCCATTGCGTAATGACGGCGCGGGCGTGCCCGTTACTGGACGAAGGCGCCGATCGTGAAGTACGGCGAGGCCGCGTTGGTCAGATCCAGGTAGCCGAATACGCCGCCCGTGAAAATCATCTTTCCGGTCGCCGTATTGCCCGTGGATGCGCCGACATGCGTCGTTGTGACTACGCCCGGCACTGTTTGCGTGAAGTCGAGATTCAGCGCGGTAGCAAGCGAGGCCTGCGACGCGTTGAACGGATCGAGCAGCGTCGCCTGAGTGCCTGCCAGTGCGGTCGTGCGATAGTCGAACTGGCTGTCTACGCCGATGTACTCGCCGTTCTGCGAGTTGACCGCTATCGGACTCTGCGGCGAGAGAATCGAGATGCCTGATTCGTCGTCCGCGTACGGTCCAAGCGCGCCGTTTTGCGGCACCGTGACCGACGAGTTCGCCGCGCCGGTGCGCACGAGAATCGGCACCAACTGGTTGCGCAGCCTGCCGACGATCATGTAGCCGCGAGCTTTCGGCGTGGTGGCGAGCGTGGGCTTCGCCTGTCCCTGGAAGTTATTGGTCTGGAATGCGCCGCTGCCGTCGGCCGCCGGCGCGAAGTTACTGCCCGGCTGCTGGCATTTGCCCGCGTTGACGCCGGAGTTGTCGCACTCGGTCCACGTGCTGTCGGCGTTGATTGTGATTTTCGTATCCACGGCGACGGGCGCAAAATTCTGCGACGGCACCTGGTGGTAGCCAAGCTGGTTGTAGGAGCCGGCCACCTTCGTGATGTCGGTTTCGATCGACGAAAACCCGATGAACGGGTAGTAGGGGAACTTCGTGTCCGGTACGGCGCCGACGCCGAGAATGCCACCGAATGAAATTTCTGCACCTGGAATCGTGCCGCCCGCAACGCCCTCGCCGACGAAGATCCGTGCCGGCCGGTTCGGATCGAGGCTCGCGCCGTTCAGGCGGAACGCGCACTGGTTCAGCTTGTTGGTCGGCAGCAGCGTTTCCTGGGTCAGTGTGCCGCTCGCGACCTGACCCGCACGCGTTGGGACGACGGTGCCGGTGGTCGCGGGAATCGGAGATTCGACGTAGGTCACCTGCCACGTCATCTTTGCGGTGTCGAGTTGCAGTTTGACCAGTTCGCCGTCACCGCCGCCGCCTGTGTACACCGTGCTGTAGTCGAGCGACGCGGGGCACAGTCGAACTTCCGTCATTGGTCCGTCGCCGCCGCCACCACCGCCGCATGCCGCCAGTAACGGTGCCGCAAGTGCGAGCACCGACAGGAATCTCCATTTCATATCGCCTCCAGAATTTTTTCGTTGTAGGTGGCCGGCTCCCAGTCCAGCCACCGCTTGCTCTTTTATGTCTCGTCCTGCCAACTGGGTTTGCTTCCCCGCTACTTGCTGATTTGCGCTCCTATGCCGAAGTACGGCGTGCTGGGCGTGTCCGCATTCGCCGACGTCGATGCGATGCCGTCGTTCTCCGCGCCCTGGATCTCGATCGCGTATAAACCGCCCGAGGCGATCGCGAAGCCGGTCTTGCCTTTGGCGTCCTGCACGCCGACGAGTCCGGGGCTCGGCAATCCGTAGCCGAGGCCGAAGCCGCTTTCGCCCGCCGAAGTGCTCGGGTTGATGAACGTGCCGACCGCGCCCTGGATCAGCGTCGCCGTGTACTTGAAGTTCGAATCGGCGCCGACGTAGCCGCCGTCGAAGCCGCCGGATGCGAGCGGCGTTGCCGCGGCGAGCATCGCGATACCGGACTCGTCGTCGACCTTGGCGTCGAGATGAAGCGGCGCAGTCCCCAGGTTGATGAAGCCGGTGCGCACGACGAGCGGCACGGTCGCGCCGTTCACCTGGCCGAGAATCATGTGCGCGGTCCCCGACTTGCCGGTCGCGCCGACCAGCGGGAGTTGAAACTGCTGCACGATCTGCGGCGCCTGCTGGCTGTCGAAGTAGCCGTTGCTGTTGAGCGTCAACGGGTTGCCGGTGGTCAGGCAGCCGCCGGCGTTGGGTGAGTAATTCGGATTGGCCGTGTTGCTGCTCGTGCAGGTGCCGCTTGCGTCGAACGTTTCGACGGTGTTGGTCGCGACCGTCGAGTAATTGCCCGACGGTGCCAGGTGATACAGCAAGCCGTTGTACGTGCCCGGCAGTTTCGTGATGTCGGTGGTCGTGCTCGCGAAGCCGAGGAACGGGTAAAAGTCGAAATGCCGGTTCGGCACCGCGCCGATGCCCGAGCCGATGAGCGGAATCGACAATCCGTCGAACTGGACCGTCGCGCCCGGGATGCCGCCGCCCGCCACGCCCTGGCCGACGAAGATCATCGGCGGATTCGGGTTGTTAGCAAAGCCGGGCGTGGTGTAGGGCTGGCCGTCGCCGGCCGCGGTGCCGGTGCCCGCGCCGAGAATGAACGCGCAGCGTGTTTGTTCAGCGGTTGGCAGCGTGCCGGTGGGCGGGTGAATCACCGCGCCGGTGATCTGGGTGCCGGCTCGCGTGGGTGTCACTGTGCCGGTGCGCAGCGGAATCGGCGACTCGAGCCACTTGAGCGTGTAGGTCATCGCAGTGGCGTCAATGTTGATCTGCACCACCTCGCCGCTGCCGGCCCCGCCGAGGAACGTGCTTTTGACGATGTCGGCGGTGGCGGGACAGAGCGCAGCCGCAGTGCTGTTCGAAGCAGGCGGGCCCTGCACGCCGCAACTGGAATCCGAGCATTGCGGCGAGTTGATCGGGCCGGGATTATCGGCTTTGCCGCCGCCGCAAGCTATTAGTAAAGGCGTCGTGGCAATAGCCATTGCCAGGCCTCGAATAATGGCGTCCGCCATACTGTTGTCTCCCTTCATGTATTTGTGCGAGCTAATTTCGCTGCGCGATTAACGCCTGTCAATTGAATGAGCCGTCTAAAAAAGCCGATTCAAACAACGGCATTTTGGCTATGCACGCAGTGAGTGGGCGCAAGCGGCGCTTTTAAACAAAAACGTGAGTTGGACGCGAAAGCACGCTTCGTTGCTCGGCGGCACACCCTTGCCAGGTAAGCCTGAGAGCAAAATGGCTCTATGATCTGCGAACGATCGTTCGACAAAAAATCCGGAGTTTCCCTATGCGGAAAACTATGCTGATCGAATGACGGGCGGGGAAGAGTTACCCGAAAAATTCAACTCGTGATTCCGCGGATTCAAATAACGGGAGCCCGGTTCGAATAACTGTAAATAAATGTTTCAGCGGAGGGGTTTTTAAAACAAAAAAAGCCGGTCTCTTGAGACCGGCTTTCGCAAAGCTGACAAACGGCAAATCGATGCCGCTATTTAACCTTGTTAGCGTTTCAAACCGCTTTCCTCATCCGCGCCGATTGCCAGATTCATGCATTGAATCGCCGCGCCCGAAGCGCCCTTGCCCAGGTTGTCGAGGCGAGCCACGGTCACGAAGCGCTCCGCCGTGCCAAACACGAACAGATCGACGCGGTTCGTGTCGTTGTTCGCCTGAACGTCGAAGAAACCGCTGTCGAGATTCGCTTCGGCGTCGAACGGCGCGACGCGCACGAACGCTTCACCGGCGTAGTACTCGGCGAGATGTGCCTGCACCTGTTGCGGCGTGGTCTTCCTCGCCAACTGGCGCGGCGAGAAGTAGGTGGTGACAGCGAGACCCTTGTAAAAGTCGCCGACGATCGGCGTAAAGATCGGCGCCGACGTCAGCCCGGTGTGCGCCGCCATTTCCGGCAAATGCTTGTGCGTGAGACCCAGCGCGTAAGGACGCGGGCTCTTGAGCTTCGCATTACCGCCGGCTTCGTAGTCGGCGATCATTTTTTTGCCGCCGCCGCTATAGCCGGTGATCGAATAAGCGTGCGCGTCGAAGTCAGGCGCGACCACGCCCGCGTCCACGAGCGGGCGCATGGCCAGCACAAAAGCCGATGCGTGACAGCCGGGAACGGCGATGCGCTTGGCTGTGCGCAGGCGCTCGCGCTGCGAACGGGCAAGTTCCGGCAGTCCGTAAGCCCAGTCTGCGGACGTGCGGAACGCGGTGCTGGCATCGATCAGAACCGTGCGCTCGTTCTCAACGAGTGAGGCCGATTCGCGGGACGCAACATCGGGCAGGCACAAGAACGTCACGTCCGACGCGTTGATGAGACGACGACGCTCCTCGATATCTTTGCGCTTCGCTTCGTCGATGCGCAGAATCTCCACGTCGGCGCGCTGCGACAGGTATTCAAAAATCTTCAGGCCGGTCGTGCCTTCCTGTCCGTCGACAAAAACTTTCGTGCTCATCTCGATCTCACTGGCTTCTTTGAAAACGGCGCGCTAGGCCGCGCGAAAACGCCATTTTAAAACCTCATCGCCGCGCGCGTGCGAAAGCGCTGGAAACGGGCGCAAAAACAGCAGAAAAACGACGATGCTCGCTCAAGGTGACAGCGGCATGACGCAGGCGCGGCGCAGCAAGCAGGCACCGCGCGACGAACCGGCCAACGCGATGTATTAGCCTGCGGCGGATATCCAGCGGGCTGTCACTTGGGCGACGCGTGCGCCGAACAGGCGCGCCGTTTCCAGATCGCCTGCAGGCGGCGCCTCTTCCGGCGACGCATCCGCCGGAGACTGCGTGAGCACGCCGGTCGAGCCGCCGACGTAATTCAGGTCGTTGCGCGTCGCGGCCTTGGTATTGGACGGCATCAAACCGGTGCCCACCCAGATCATGCCGTGCTGCATCGCGAGCGTGACGAAGTACTGGATGGTCAGGAACTTGTCGCCGTTCATCGTCGCCGAGTTGGTGAAGCCGGCCGCGATCTTGTCCTTCCAGGTTTGACCGAACCACGGCTTTGAGCTCGCGTCGGCGAACTTCTTGAAGTCGGCGGACGGTCCGCCCATGTACGTCGGCGCGCCGAAGATGATCGCGTCTGCGGCGGCGAGTTCGGCCCACGCAGCTTCGTCGATGTCGCCGACCGGCAGGAGCTTCGCCTCTGCGCCCGCCTCCTGCGTGCCGGCGAGCACGGACTCGGCGACTTTCTTCGTGTGGCCGTAGCCGCTGTGATAAACGATGACGATCTTCGACATAAGACGCTCCCGCAAAGAAGAGGTAATTGAACGACGCACGATGCCGATGCGTTGGCGGCCCGATGCAGTGCTGGTGGCCCTAACGTGTGCAGCCTGAAAGCGTATAAACCCGCGTGGATAACAGAACGCACACGGTACGTCGGATGCGCATGCAAGCCATACGCCAATCGGCCTCCCTGCCGACAGGAGCCTTCGACGTGCGCCGCGCTATCGACCGTAATTCACCACCATCCTCGCGCTGCCGAGCGCCGCCGTGCCGATCTCGTGATCGAACATCAGCGCGGGTCGTCCTTGCGCGAGGCGCAGGTCCGCGGTGTTCAATGCATACACCGTAATCACGTAGCGGTGCGGTTTACCGGGCGGCGGGCAGGGGCCGCCATAGCCGTCCGTGTCGAAGTCGTTGCGGGATTCCACCGCGCCGAGTTTCCTGAGAAAGCCGGAAGCGCTCGCGTTCTCAGGCAGGCTCGCGACAGTCGCCGGGATGCCTGCGACGGCCCAATGCCACCAGCCGCGGCCCGGGGCATCGGGATCGAACATGGTGATGGCAAAACCGCGCGTTCCGGCCGGCGCGTCATGCCACGTCAATTGCGGGGAGCGGTTACCGCCCTTGCAGTCGCCCTGATCGAAAACTTGCGGAGTATTGACTGTGCCCCCGGCCCGGAAGCTGGCGCTGGTCAGCGAGAATGCGCCTTGGGCGAAAGCGCGTGGCCCCTGCACAAGCCAGAGCGCGAGGCTCAGTGTGGCGCAGACAAAAAACGGCGTGCGGCGAAACGGTGAAGCGTACGAAACAACCAGGCAACGCAAGCGCATGTGCCGGTTCTCCTGTGTCGACCAGAGGGGCTGTTGCTGTCGGTGAGCCTGGCGCTTCGCACCTGCTCGACTTTACGCAAAGCGCTTACTCGGATCCTATGCAGCACAAGGTTGCTGCGAGGGCGCGAGCTGACTGACTCGCGCTGATTATTGTCCCTATTTTGTGCCCGAAGGTCGAATCAAGTCTAACATTAGCTCTACGATGCATCATTGTTGTGCCTAACCGGATTGCGGCCCTAAAAATCGGCTATAGTCGGAAGAATTTTCGCGTGCACTGGCCCGTGTTCCCATTAGGTAGCGTAAACATTAAGAATAAAAAGCATGTCTGAAGTTTTGGAGAGGGGTTTTCCTGTCGAGGTACGGGCAATGCAAGAGGCAGTCAAGGTCGTCATCGCCGACGATCATCCAGTAATCCTATTCGGCGCAGAACAGGCCTTGCTCAAGTTTCCCGGGATGCAGGTGGTCGCGCGTGCGCGGCAGTCGACGGAACTGATCAAGATCCTGCAAACGGTTGAGTGCGACGTGCTCGTGACCGACCTCGCGATGCCGGGCGGCCAGTTCGGCGACGGCTTGCCGTTGATCGGCTACCTGCGCCGCAACTTTGCCAAGGTTCCCATCGTCGTACTGACGATGCTGGAGAACGCCGCGCTGCTGCAACGCTTGCGAGAGCTCGGCGTGACGTCGGTTGTGAACAAGTCGGACGATCTGAGCCATATCGGGCTCGCGGTGCAGCACGTAAGCCGCAACCTCGAATACATGAGCCCGTCGGTGAAGGCGTCGCTCGACGCGTTGCGCATGAATGCCGGCGGCAAGAGCGACGAGGTGATGTTATCCAGGCGCGAACTTGAAGTCGTGCGGCTCTTCGTGTCGGGAATGACCATCAAGGAAATCTCCGAGCAACTGAATCGCAGCATTAAGACGATCAGTACACAGAAGAACACGGCGATGCGCAAGCTCGGCATTGACCGCGATTCGGAGTTGTTCCAGTACGCGCAAAGCAATGGCTTGCTGAATTTGTCGTCGCATTCGGCGGGAAATGGGGGCGACCCGCCTTAACCATTCGCAGCTATTTTTGCCGCAAAAAGATAAAGGCCGCCTGTGAAAAACAGGCGGCCTTTTTATTCGAGCGGTATTGCGCAGTGACGCTTACTGGGGCGTTGACGTGGCGCCGCCGTGCGCCGCCGACCATTCAGCCGGTGCGTGCAGGAATTTTTCGACTTCGTCGAGCGTCTTCGAGTCGAAGTACTTGTTTTCCTTGGCGACGCGCAGCACGTCCCACCACGTAGCGAGCGCGTGCAGATCGACGTCGATGTCTTTCAGCACGGAGACGCTTTCTTTGAAGATGTTGTAGTGGAACAGCACGAAGCAGTGATTCACCGTCGCGCCCGCAGTGCGCAGCGCGTTGATGAAGTTGATCTTGCTGCGGCTGTCGGTGGTCAGATCTTCGACGAGCAGTACACGCTGACCTTCGGTCAACAAACCTTCGATCTGCGCATTGCGGCCAAAGCCCTTCGGCTTCTTGCGCACGTATTGCATCGGCACCATCAGGCGGTCGGACAGCCATGCCGCGAACGGAATGCCGGCGGTTTCACCGCCCGCCACCGCGTCGATCTGCTCGTAACCCACGTCGCGCAGAATGGTGCTTTCCGCCATTTCCATCAGGCCGCGACGAACGCGCGGGTAGGAAATCAGCTTGCGGCAATCGATATAAACCGGGCTCGCCCAGCCGGACGTGAAAATGTACGGTTTCTCCGCGTTGAAGTGCACTGCCTGTACTTCAAGCAGCATCTTGGCGGTGGTGTCGGAGATCGTCTGGCGATCGAAGCCTGTCATGGGCGGATCCTTGGGTATGAGCGGGAGAAGCGGGCGCTAAGCCCGGTGGCGCAGCAAGCGGGATATGCCGCGCCGTACTGGGCGGAATATGCAGCCAGCCAGTGGATGCCGGCCGGTTTTTGCTGCGCGCGTAGGCCGACATTTTACCCGAAACGGACCCTTCCGAGGAGGCCGTCGGCGCGGCCGTCCAGAACCGCAACGGCCACCGCGGCGTCCAAAGCGCTGGGCAGGCGTTCAGCGGGAGGGCCTGGCGGGGCTTTCTACCTGACGTCACGGCGCGATCTCGCGCTTCACCGGCTGGCTTTTTGGCTAGCTTGTGAGCGGCTTTGCGCGCCTTTACACTCACGCGAATTTCTCGGCCGCCGGCCGCCGGCCGCCGCTGTCCTTACACCGAAATTCGGATCGCTTCCATGACGCCCGCCTCCTCTGCCGCCGACAGTCCCGCCACCGCCCGGAACGGTTACGCCGCCCGTGCGTTGATCGCATCGGTGCTCGGCTATGCGATGGACGGCTTCGATCTGCTGATCCTCGGTTTCATGCTGCCGGTGATCGCGGCGGACCTCCACCTCAGTTCTGCACAGGCCGGCTCACTCGTCACGTGGACGTTGATCGGCGCGGTAGCCGGCGGTTTGATCTTCGGCGTGCTGAGCGACTATTGGGGCCGTGTGCGCATGCTCACCTGGACCATCCTCGTGTTCGCGGTTTTCACGGGCCTCTGCGCACTCGCGCAAGGCTATACCGACTTGCTCGCTTACCGGACCATTGCGGGCATCGGACTTGGGGGAGAGTTCGGCATCGGCATGACACTCGTGGCCGAAGCTTGGCCGGCGTCGCAGCGCGCGCGAGTGTCGTCGTATGTGGGCCTTGGTTGGCAACTCGGTGTACTGGCGGCCGCATTGCTGACGCCGCTTCTGTTGCCGCTTATCGGCTGGCGCGGCATGTTCGCGCTCGGGCTGCTGCCTGCCGTGGTGTCGTTCTTCGTGCGGCGGCGCGTCGAAGAGCCGGCGCTCTTCACCGAGCGGGTCGCACGCGGCATGCGCAAGTTGCCGCTGAAGCTGCTGATAGCCGACACACGCACGGCGCGCGCGAGCCTCGGTGTGGCGATCCTATGCTCGGTGCAGAACTTCGGCTATTACGGGCTGATGATCTGGCTGCCGAGCTATCTGTCGAAGACCTTTGGCTATTCGCTGACGAAATCGGGCGTGTGGACGGCGGCCACGGTGATCGGCATGGCGTGCGGCATCTGGCTGTTCGGCATAGCCGCCGATCGTTTCGGTCGCAAGCCTGCGTTTCTGTTCTATCAGGCAGGGGCGGTCGTCATGGTTTTTGTCTACGCGCATCTCACAACGCCAGCGGCATTGCTGATCGGCGGCGCGGCGATGGGCGTGTTCGTCAACGGAATGATTGGCGGCTACGGCGCGTTGATCTCCGAGCTTTATCCCACCGATGCGCGTGCGACCGCGCAGAACGTGCTCTTCAATGTCGGCCGGGCGGTTGGCGGCTTTGGGCCGGTCGCGGTGGGCGCTCTGGCCGCGCGCTATTCGTTTGGCGCCGCACTGCTGTCGCTCGCGTCGATCTACCTACTCGATGTGCTCGCAACTTTGTTCCTGATCCCCGAACGGCGCGGCGCCGAGCTCGAATAGCCGGCTGCCGCGCCTGCGCAAATGCGGCGCCGCAGCATGACTGGCGGGCGTTTCGCCAATGGCGAGCGGTGTTAACCAGTCAGTGCATCGACACCTGCGGGGTGTACACTAACCGACCCGCGTAGCACTCCGCACCGTCCTGCCCTCCGCCGAGGACCGACGCCGCGCCTAACCGGCGCACGCGAAAATCGCCTCGGTCGATTATCCATTCGATAGATCCAAGCGACGCCAACGTTGCGGTGTGCCGGCCCAATTTCTTACGTCTCGCAGGCAAAAAATGGACGAACAACTGAAGCAAAGCGCCCTCGCATATCACCAGAACCCGAAGCCCGGCAAGATTTCGGTCACGCCGACCAAGCCGCTATCCAATCAGCTCGACCTGTCGCTCGCATACTCGCCGGGCGTGGCCGCAGCCTGTATGGCAATCTACGACGAGCCGCTCGACGCGCAGAAGTACACCTCGCGCGGCAACCTGGTCGGTGTGATCACGAACGGCACAGCCGTGCTCGGTCTTGGCAACATCGGTCCGCTCGCCGCGAAGCCGGTCATGGAAGGCAAGGGCTGCCTCTTCAAGAAGTTCGCCGGGATTGACGTGTTCGATATCGAACTCGCCGAGTCCGATCCGGACAAGCTGGTGGAAGCCATCGCGATGCTCGAGCCGACGCTCGGCGGCATCAACCTGGAAGACATCAAGGCGCCCGAGTGCTTCTACATCGAGAAGAAACTGCGCGAGCGTATGAAGATTCCGGTCTTCCACGACGATCAGCACGGCACGGCGATCATCGCGTCCGCGGCGATTCTGAACGGCCTGAAGGTAGTCGGCAAAAAGCTCGACGAAGTGAAACTGGTGTGTTCCGGTGCGGGCGCCGCGGCGATCGCGTGTCTGGATCTGCTGGTGAACCTCGGGTTGTCGAAGCAGAACATTCTCGTCGTCGACTCGAAGGGCGTGATCTACGAAGGTCGCGGCAATCTCGATCCGTCTAAGGAACGTTATGCCGCGAGCACCGAAGCACGCACGCTGGCTGACGCCATTCGCGGCGCGGACGTGTTCCTCGGCTGCTCGAGCGCGGGCGTGCTGAAGCCGGAGATGGTCGCTGAAATGGGCACGCAGCCGCTGATCCTCGCGCTGGCCAATCCCGAGCCGGAAATCCGCCCGGAAGAGGCGAAGAAAGTGCGTCCGGACTGCATCATCGCGACGGGCCGTTCGGACTATCCGAACCAGGTCAACAACGTGCTGTGCTTCCCGTTCATTTTCCGCGGCGCGCTCGATGTGGGCGCGACCACGATCACGGAAGAAATGAAGCTCGCGTGCGTGCACGCGATTGCCGAACTCGCCGAAGAAACCGATCAGGGCGATGAAGTCGCAAAGGCGTACGAAGGCCACTCGCTCGAATTCGGTCCCGAGTATCTGATTCCCAAGCCGTTCGATCCGCGTCTGATCATCAAAATCGCGCCGGCCGTCGCGCAAGCGGCAATGGATTCGGGCGTCGCGACCCGTCCGATCAAGGACATGGACGCATATCGCGAAGAACTCGGCACCACCGTCTACCGCACGGGCATGGTGATGCGTCCGGTTTTCGCGGCGGCGAAGTCGGAGCCGGCCCGCATCGTGTTCGCCGAAGGTGAAGACGAGCGCGTGCTGCGCGCCGCGCAATTCGTGTTGCTGGAAAAGATCGCCAAACCGATTCTCGTCGGCCGTCCGTCGGTGATCGAGATGCGCCTGAAGAAGATGGGTTCGAAGCTCCGGTGTGGCGAAGACTTCGAGATCGTCGATCCGGAAGACGATCCGCGCTATCAGCAATGCTGGCAGGCGTACCACGAGTTGGGTGCGCGCGAAGGCGTAACGCCGGACGTCGCGAAAGCCGCGATGCGCAAGTTCAACACGCTGATCGGCGCGATCCTCGTGCGCCTCGGCGAAGCCGACGGCATGATCTGCGGGATGATCGGCCAGTACCACACGCATCTGAAGTTCATCGAGCAGGTGCTGGGCAAGGCGGATAACGTGCAGAACTTCGCCGCGATGAATCTGCTGATGCTGCCGGGCCGCAATCTGTTCATCTGCGATACGTACGTGAACGAAACGCCCACGGCCGAGCAACTCGCCGACATGACCATGCTGGCTTCGCGCGAAATCGAGAAGTTCGGCATCACGCCGAAGGTCGCGCTGCTGTCGAACTCGAACTTCGGCAGCGCGCCGTCTGCGTCGTCGCAACGCATGGCCGCGGCTCGCAAGCTGATCGTGGAACGTGCGCCTACGCTCGAAATCGACGGCGAGATGCACGGCGACGCGGCGCTGTCGGAAATGGTCCGCAAGGCTGCGTTCCCCGGCACGACGCTCTCGGGCGAAGCCAACCTGCTGATCATGCCGAACGTGGAAGCGGCGAACATCGCGTACAACCTGTTGAAGATGGTCGGCGGCGACGGCGTGACGGTCGGCCCGTTCCTGCTTGGAGCTGAGAAGCCGGTGCATGTGCTGACGCCGGCCGCAACCGTGCGTCGGATCATCAACATGACGGCGGTGGCTTCGGCAAACGCGCGCAAGTCGGTGAACAGCAAGTAAGCGAAGCGGCGCCCGTTGGGGCGCTCCCTTCTCGCGGCGTGTGGGTGACTAGCGCCGCGAAAATAAAAACGCCACGGAAAGAGAGATTCCGTGGCGTTTTTTTATGCGTTCAGCGCGAGCGCAGCGCTCGCCGCAGTCAACACGGCGATCAGGCTGCGTGCTGCGTCGTTCCGGCTTGCGGTGAGCGCCAGCGCGTCAGCAACTCGTTCCACTTCACGCGCACACCCTTCAGGTTGTTCTCCTTGATGTGCCCGAAGCCGCGGATGCCGTCCGGCAGATTCGCGAGTTCCACCGCCAGGTCGCGATTCTGCACGGTCAGCCCGCCGATCAGTTCCCGCACCAGGGCTTCGTACTCGCCGATCAGCGCGCGTTCGGTGCGACGCTCCTCTGTCTTGCCGAACACATCGAGCGCGGTGCCGCGCAGGAACTTGAACTTCGCCAGCACGTGCATCGCGCCGAACACCCAGGGACCATACTTCTTCTTGATCAGATGACCGTGGGCGTCCTTTTTGGAGAACATCGGCGGCGCGAGGTGAATGTGCAGCTTCCAGTCGCCTTCGAAGCTGGCCTTGAGTTTTTCGATGAACGCAGGGTCGCTGTACAGGCGCGCGACCTCGTATTCGTCCTTGTAGGCCATCAGTTTGTGCAGATTCTTCGCGACCGTTTCGGTCAGAGGCAACTGGCCGTCGATCGAATCGAGCGCCGACTCGGCCACCCGCACCTGCGATACGAGCGCGCGGTAACGGTCTGCGTACGCGTCGTTTTGCCATGCTGCCAGGTAAGTCGCGCGTTTGTCGATCAGCGTGTCGAGCGCCTTCGGCGTGTGCAGGGAAATGATCTTGCCGCTCGGCGTGTCGGACGCGCCCGCCTGACCTTGCGATTGCGCGTACTTGCGCAGTGCTACCGGATCGTGCGCCGCGCGCCGACCCCATTCGAATGCCGCGCGGTTCTTCTCGACCTGCACATTGTTAAGCTCGATAGCTCGCATCAGCGACTGATAGGTCAACGGCACCCAGCCACGTTGCCATGCATAACCGAGCACGAACGGGTTCGTGTAGATCGCGTCGCCGAGCAAGGCCACTGCGAAATGATTGGCGTCGACTGTATCGACGCATTCGTCGCCCGCGCCCGCGCGAACGTCGGCTTCAGTGCTGCTGCCCGGAAAGCGCCAGTTGGGGTTCTTGATGAGTTCGGCGGTCGGCGTGTGTGCACTGTTCAGCACGACACGGGTCCGGCCGGCTTGCATCCGTGACACGCATTCGTCGCTGGCGGTGACGATTGCATCGCAACCGATGACGAGACTCGCTTCGCCCATTGCAATGCGCGTGGCGTGGATATCGCCCGGGTTGTTCGCGATCTGCACGTGGCTCATCACGGCGCCGCCTTTCTGCGCGAGGCCCGTGACATCGAGCACGGTGACACCTTTGTTCTCCAGGTGCGCGGCCATGCCGAGAAGCGCGCCGATTGTTACGACGCCCGTGCCGCCCACACCTGTCACGAGCACGCCGTAGGGCCGTGCGATCGACGGGAGTGTGGGCTCCGGCACCGGCGGCATAGCATCAGCGACGATGCCCGACGCCGCTTTCGGCTTGCGCAACTGACCGCCTTCTACGGACACGAAGCTCGGGCAAAAGCCGTTCACGCAGGAAAAGTCCTTGTTGCACGTGGACTGATTGATCTGGCGCTTCGTGCCGTATTCGGTGTCGAGCGGCTCGACTGACAGGCAGTTCGATTTCACGGAGCAGTCGCCGCAACCTTCGCACACCGCTTCGTTGATCACCACGCGGCGTGCCGGGTCCGGATACGCGCCGCGTTTCCTGCGGCGGCGTTTCTCGGTTGCGCAGGTCTGGTCGTAGATCAGAATCGTGGTGCCCGGAATCTCGCGCAGTTGACGCTGCACTTCGTCGAGCTGGTCGCGATGGTGGATGTCGATGCCCGGCGCGAGGCCCACGTTGCCCGAGTATTTTTCAGGCTCGTCCGTTACGATCGCGATTTTCGTCGCACCTTCGGCGGCCAGCTGATGGGTGATCTGCGGCACGGTCAGCACGCCGTCGACCGGTTGACCGCCCGTCATCGCTACGGCGTCGTTATAGAGCAGCTTGTAAGTAATGTTCGCTTTCGAAGCGATCGCCGCGCGAATTGCCAGCAGGCCGGAGTGGAAATAGGTTCCGTCGCCGAGATTGGCGAACACGTGCTTGTCGTTCGTGAAAGGCGCCTGGCCAATCCACGCGACGCCTTCGCCGCCCATCTGACTGAAGGTGCTCGTGCTGCGATCCATCCACACCGTCATGTAGTGGCAGCCGATGCCGGCCATTGCGCGTGAGCCTTCCGGGACATTGGTCGACGTGTTGTGCGGGCAGCCGGAGCAGAACCACGGCTTGCGCTCGACTTCGACCCGCGGGCGCGCGAGCGCTTTTTCCTTCGCTTCGATCACTGCGATGCGCGCGGCAATCCGGGCGCGGACGTCGGAGGGCAGGTCGAACTTGTCGAGCCGCGTGGCGATCGCCTTTGCGATGATCGCGGGCGACAGTTCGTAATGCGCCGGCAGCAGCCAGTTGCCCATCGGCACTGACCATTCGCCGCCCGCGCCGTCTTTTTCGTCGAACTTGCCGAACACACGCGGACGCTGCGCGTCAGGCCAGTTGTAAAGCTCTTCCTTGATTGCGTATTCGAGAATCTGGCGCTTTTCCTCGACCACGAGAATTTCGTCGAGGCCGCGAGCGAAGGCTTGCGCGCCTTGGGCTTCGAGCGGCCAGACGCAACCCACTTTGTATAGCCGTATGCCGATGCGCGAGCACGTTTCGTCGTCGAGACCCAGGTCGGTCAGCGCTTGGCGCACGTCCAGATACGCTTTGCCGCCGGTCATGATGCCAAAGCGCGCATGCGGCGAATCGATTTCGACGCGGTCCAGCTTGTTTGCACGCACGTAGGCGAGCGCCGCGTACCACTTGTAGTCGAGCAGACGCGCTTCCTGCACGAGCGGTGGATCGGGCCAGCGGATGTTCAGACCGCCCTCGGGCATCGCGAAGTCTTCCGGCAGAATGATCTGCGTGCGGTGCGGGTCTATGTCGACCGAAGCCGACGACTCGACGACGTCGGTCACGCACTTCATCGCGACCCACAGACCGGAGTAACGGCTCATCGCCCAGCCATGCAGGCCGAAGTCCAAATATTCCTGAACGTTCGACGGGAAGAGCACCGGCAGGCCGCAGGCCTTGAAGATGTGTTCCGACTGATGCGCGAGCGTTGAAGATTTGGCTGCGTGATCGTCGCCGGCGAGCACCAGCACACCGCCGTGCCGCGACGATCCTGCCGAGTTGCCGTGCTTGAAGACGTCACCTGAACGGTCGACGCCCGGGCCTTTGCCGTACCACATCGAAAACACGCCGTCGTATTTGGCGCTTGGGTACAGATTCACCTGCTGCGAACCCCAGACGGCGGTTGCCGCGAGGTCTTCGTTGACGCCGGGCTGGAACACGACCTGATGTGAGGCGAGATGCTGTTTCGCCTTCCACAGAGATTGGTCGAGGCCGCCGAGCGGCGATCCACGGTAGCCGGAGATGAACCCGGCCGTATTGAGTCCGGCGGCGCGGTCGCGTTCCTGCTGCAGCATCGGCAGACGCACCAGCGCCTGGATGCCGCTCATGTACGCGCGGCCGCGTTCGAGGGTGTATTTGTCGTCGAGCGTGACGGAAGATAGAGCGGCTTCGAGCGAGGCTCGCTGACCTGCGTCTAGCGGGGCATTCATTATGTGTACTCCTCCACCCAGTTTGGGATCGCCAAAACTTATGGGCCGCGGCATCTTGTGAATGCGTAGGGCCGGGGTCGCCATATTGACTTGTTTTAAGTGATGGTAGCACTGGTAAAAACCCGCCGCAGCGGTCGATCGCGGTGCTGCGACTCGCGACATTGCGCCCGCTTGCGCGAACTTCACCCGACGCTTGAGGGAACCGGTGTAACAAGCTGTAAAAGCTACAATTTCGCGGAACCGCAGCCGACAAGTCTGTCTAACAGCGCACCTGTGAGTAATGTCTGTGTAACGCGCTGCATGTTGTGGCGCTTCAGGACAACAGGGCAGTTAGAAAAGGAGTACGCATGAACACTAGAAATATCCAGACCTTCCTGATGGTGTCGGCCGCATTTTTCGCAATCAGTGCGCCGGTTCGCTCGAACGCGAGCACGGGAGCGCCGTCGAGCGTCATTAGCCGTACGGCAGTCGTTGCGCCCGCGCGCATCGCCATCAATCGCACCGCGCGCGAAAGCGCATCCGAGAAGAAAGACCAGAATTCCTGACGCGCTGCTAATGCGGCGTATTGCTGACTGACCCGCCGTCGCTTGAAGTCGAGCGGCGGCGAATACGAAAAGGGCGAGGATCGTACGATCCTCGCCCTTTTCGTTTGATCGGTGCGCAATCTGACTCACGGCCGGTTCACAGCCTCGGCGTCACGAAGTCACGCTTTGTCCTGCACCACGCCGCGGCGAATCTGATCCAGCTCGATCGATTCGAACAGCGCCTTGAAGTTGCCCTCGCCGAAACCCTGATTGCCCTTGCGTTGGATGATCTCGAAGAAGATCGGGCCGATCTGGTTCTCGGTGAAGATTTGCAGCAGCAGGTCGTCCGGCGCGCCGTCGATCAGGATTTTGCGCTTGCGCAATTCGTCGAGCGGTTCACCGTGATTCGGCACGCGGCGATCGACCAGTTCGTAATACGTGTCGATCGTGTCGAGGAGCGAGATGTTCGCCGCCCGCAGCCCATCAACCGTGCGGTAAATGTCGTTGCTGCCGAGCGCAATGTGCTGGATGCCTTCGCCGCGGTAGGCGTCCAGGTATTCCTGGATCTGGCCGGACGTTTCGGAGCCTTCCTCGTTGATAGGAATGCGGATCTTGCCGCACGGCGACGTCATTGCCTTGGACTTCACGCCCGTTACCTTGCCTTCGATGTCGAAGTAACGCACTTCGCGGAAGTTGAACAGGCGTTCGTAGAACTCAGCCCATTCCTGCATGCGGCCGCGGTGCACATTGTGGGTGAGGTGGTCGATATACGTCAGGCCGTGACCGACGGGGTTAGGATTCGCGCCGGGAATCGGCTCGAAGTCGACGTCGTAGATATCGATATCGCCGACGCTGCCCGGCGCTGCGCCGTTCTTGCCGCGCCAACGGTCGACGAAATAGATCAGCGAGTCGCCAATGCCCTTGATCGCGGGGATGTTCAGTTCCATCGGGCCGGTTTTGTTGTCGAAGCCCCATGCGCCTTTTTCGACCGCCTGCCGGTAGGCTTTCCCCGCGTCCTGGACACGGAAGGCGATCGCGCAGATCGACGGGCCGTGCAAGCGCGCAAAGCGCTGCGCGAACGAATCCGGCTCACCGTTGACGATGAAGTTGATGTCGCCCTGCCGGTATAGCGTCACATCTTTATGGCGATGCCGCGCAACCGCGGTAAAGCCCATCTGCTCGAAAAGCTTGCCCAGCGCCTTCGGATCGGGTGCGGTGTATTCGATGAACTCGAAGCCGTCAGTGCCGACCGGATTTTCCCAAGTTGCAACCTGCATTGTCTGTCTCCATGTCGAGGGCGCGTCGCGCCGGTATCGCGGCTACGGATGTTGCGCCGCGACCGAATGACGCAAGTGTAAAGGCGGCTTCGCGGCGAAAACTTGCGAACTTAATCGCGTCGAGCTACGCTCGCGCTATTTTCTAGCTCCAAATGAGGAGCGCGAGGCAGAAAGTGGCCGATATAGAGATAGACGCGATCGACCGGCGTATTCTGGCGATTCTTCAGGAGAACGGCCGGCTATCGAATCAGGAAATTGCCGAGCGGATCAATCTCTCGCCGAGTCCATGTTTGCGACGCATACGGCGACTCGAAGAGAGCGGCGTGATCCGCGGCTATGTTGCGTTGCTGGATGCCAAGCGCCTGGGGCTCGATCTGCTCGCGTACGTCAATGTGCGGCTGGAAAAGCGCGGCGGGCCGGCGCTGAGTCCGCGCGGGGACGCGACGCACGCGGATCTTTTCCGTGCGGCCGTTCAGGCATGGCCGGAGGTGGTGGCTTGTCACGCTATGACTGGCGACATGGACTATCTGTTGCGCGTACAAGTGGAAGACATGGCGCACTTTTCGCGCTTCGTGCAGGACCAGCTGTTGCATCACCCGTCGGTGATTGACGTGAAGACGAGCTTTTCGCTCGAAAAGATCAAGGAGACGACCGCGTTGCCGATCTTATAAGTCCCGCTAGTGCAGTTCCACGCAGGAAGCAAAAAGGGCAGCCCTGAGGCTGCCCTTTTTCATGTTCGCCCGCTGCGGCCGAACATTCACGCTGCGGCGGCTGTCGGCATGAAGCTTTCCAGCAGTTTCGAAGTACGCCGAGCTTGACGTTTGAGCGCATAGTCAAACACAGCGGCCTGTTCCTGCAGCATCTCCGTAATGATGCTGGTCTGATCGGCCGGCGGCAACGTCAGATAGGCGTCCGCTTCGCCATATGCGTACTCGATCTTCATGCCCGCTTTCTTCGCGATATGCATCATGGTCGAATTGCGCGACAGGCAGTGCATGTACAGCATGGTGACATGCGTGTTGCGGCTGCGGATTGCAGCGCGCTCAAACAGCTTGGAGCCGATACCTTGGCCGCGCACGCTTTCGAGCACGGACACGCCGAACTCCGCCGTACGCTTGTCGCCTTCGGCGGGCAGGTAGGCGAGGTGACCGACGCCGGTGAGCTGCAGCTGATCGTCGAACACGCCGAATACGGTGTCGCGCGTGAAATCGATTGCGCGCACGTAATTCTCGATAACGTGGTCCGGCACGATTTGCCCAAAGCGCAACAGGCGGTCGTCTTCGTCTAGCGTGAGAAAGTGAGCCAGCAGGCGTTCACGGTCGATCGCAGTGAGTTCACGAACCAGAGCAGGTGCACGACCGGCTGGCAGCGACGCGCGATCGTGCGCGACGATCGGTTCGGCGGCGCGGGGTGTAATCAGGTTCATGGTCAGGTTCTCCTTGTGATCGTGCGGCGTTGTTGCACCGCAAAAACGATTGTAACGGATATGCGAATCCGGCACTAGGGAAAACCCGTACCAAACTTGGAGGCTGCTGTCTAAACTTGCTGTGCTTGGCTGTTAAGTATTTGAAAATCAACAAAAAATTAAAAAGAACGAGCGTTCGTGCGTGTTGTCGCACCTACGCAACTTAGGCGGATTTCAGTTCGCAGAGCGCTGTCCTACGCTATTTCACGGCCGCCGAGCCCAGCCCGTGATCGACCATCGCCACAACCTGCTCCGCAAATTCCCTGTAGCCCATGCGCCCGCCTGGTTTAAGCCAGGTGAACGTCCAGTTGATCATGCCGAACACCATCATCGTGAGCGCGGTCTGGTTCTCGCGCGTGGCGCGCTCCGGATAAGCGCGCGCCAGTTGCCGCGCGAACGCGGCTACGACATCGCGCTGGCGGTTGAGGATCACCTCGCGCTGCGCGTCGACGAGATATTTCACGTCGTTCAGAAGCGCAACATGCCGGCTGTGCGAGGTTTCGTATTCGGAAAGAAAGGCGCGGATCAATTCCGCGAACGTCTCGCGCTCAGTCAGGCCGCGGCGCTGGCTCGCGCCTTCGACCTCCGCAATGATCAGCATCAGCCGTTTGGTGTAACGGTCGAGTAGATCGAACAGGATCGCTTCCTTGCTCGCGTAGTAGTGATACAGGCGCGCTTTCGACGTGCCGCTCGCTGCGGCGAGATCTGACATCGACGTGCTCGGATAGCTCGTCTGTGCGAACTTCGCTGCCGCCAGTTCGAGAATCTGTTCGCGCTGCGTTTCGTGGTCGGGGGCTCGGGTGCGGGCCATGATGGTCTAGTTATTGGTGTGGGCAAGGTGCGAGCGCTGCGCACAGTTCCAGCGTGCGCCATGCGTTGGCGTCGCCGCGCAGCCTGATGCGGCGGGTCGCGGCCATTTCGCGGAAGCGCCAGAGCACGATGCTGTCGCTGACAAGAAACCCCAACTCAGCGGTCATCACCTCGGCGGCCACGCGGGCGGCGGGTTGCCAGTCCACGGTGACGTGCTCGAGTATCAGCGCGTCGAGATCGGCGAAGCTGCCGCTCGTGAACGTGTTGTCGCGCCAGCGTCGCGTTTCGCCGTTCGCATGTTTGGCTTCCTGCCACTCCAGCGCGAGCCGGCTGATCCGCAAGACGGAAATGGGTGCCGCGTCGGGCAAACGCGCTTGCAAAACGGCCGGCGCGAACATGCCGACGGACGTCGCGCGGTCCCTGCGGCTATGCGCCCAGGCGCCGGCGTCGGTGAGGTCGCGAATCGACAGACGCACTTCGTTCAGTCGCTGTGGATTGTTGCGCAGGTAATAGCACACGCGACGAAGCATCAATTGATCGGATGCGCTTTCGCCATGCCAGACCACCAGGTTTGCGTCTTCGCGCGCAATGGCTTGTAGCGCTGCAGCGTGCTCACGGAACTCGCGAAGGAAGTCGCGCTTCGTGTCGGTGCTCACGCGGTCCCAGAAAGCGGCGCGCACTTCGGGACCGTCGTCGATGCCCCGTAGCGGCCCGACCGCCAGATCGTCGCGCAGTGCGTGCACGCGATCGTTGCGTCCCACTTCGCGCAACGCGGTGCGCAATGATTCTGCGGCGACATCGCCGTTGGTGAGATGGATGGTGCTCATCGGCCGTGAGTGGATTCTTGTTGGGCAATTGCCAAAGGGGCCGCTCGCAAGACGGACTCAACGGTCCGGTTGCAAGCGGCCCCTAGTGTAAGCGGATCGCGGAACGGCTCAAAGCTTCGCGGCATCAAGTCCCAATCACGCTCAACGCTCGTCGTAGCTCACCACCACGCGGTCGCTGACTGGATGGCACTGACACGTCAGCACGAAGCCGTCGCGGATTTCGTGCTCTTCCAGCGTGTAGTTCTTTTCCATCCGCACTTCGCCTTCAACCACTTTGGCGCGGCACGTGCAGCAGACGCCGCCTTTGCATGCATACGGCAGCGCAAGGCCGGCGCGCAGACCGACGTCGAGTACGCTCACGCCCTGATACGGCAGACGCAGCTTGCGGCGCTTGCCGTCGAGCACGATTTCGAGGTCCGCAGCGGGCGTGTCTTCGGTGATTTCGACGGGCGGCACGCCCGCCTGGGGCAGCGGCGAGCCGAAGCGTTCCACGTGCACCTTTTCGGACGGCACACCCGCAGCTTTCAGCGCGGCTTCGGCGGCGTCCATCATCGGCCCGGGACCGCAGATAAACGCTTCGTCGACGGAATCCGCCGGCACGAGGCTGTCGAGGAACGCCGCGCACTTCTGCTGGTCGAGCACGCCGTTGAACAGTTCGACGTCCTGCAGGTCGTCCGACAGCACGTGATAGAGCACGAAGCGGTTCATGAAGCGGTTCTTCAGGTCTTCCAGCTCTTCCGCGAACATGATCTGGTCCACGCTGCGGTTGCCGTAGATCAACGTGAAGGTGCTGCGCGGTTCCAACTCGAGCGTCGTCTTGATGATCGCGAGCACCGGCGTGATGCCCGAGCCGCCCGCGAAGGCGACGTACTGCTGGCCGTGATCCGCGTTCAGATGGGTGAAGAAGCGGCCGTCGGGCGTCATGACGTCGATCGTGTGGCCCGGCTGCAAAGTATCGAAAGCGAAGTTCGAGAAGCGCCCGCCGCGCACGCGCTTGATGCCGATGCGCAGTTCGCCGTCGCGGTCGTAGTCGGTGACGCCCACGCAGATCGAATACGACCGGCGCGTTTCCTCTCCGTCGATATGCGTTTTCAGCGTGACGAACTGGCCCTGCGTGAAGCGATAAAGCTCGCGCAGTTCCACGGGAACTTCGAACGCGACCGAGACGGCGTCGGCGGTTTCTGGCCGCACTTCGCGGATACGCAGCGGATGGAATTGCGGAGTGGCCATATCAGTATGGTTTGAAGTAGTCGAAGGGTTCGCGGCAGTCGATGCAGCGGTACAAGGCTTTGCAAGCGGTCGAGCCGAACTGCGCGAGTCGTTCCGTATGCGCCGAGCCGCACCTTGGGCAGGACGGCGCGGGCAGCGCGCGCGGCACGAAGCGCAGTACTTTTTCCTGTACGCCGGCAGGTCCGGCCGCCGACCCGCAATTGCCCGTGGGCGGCGCAATGCCGTAAGCGCGCAGTTTTTCGCGGGCGTCGGGCGTCATCCAGTCGGTGGTCCATGCGGGCGCGAGGACGGTCGAGATCCGGTACGGTTTGAGTTCCGCGACGTCGAGCGCATGCGCGACGTCTTCCGCGATCTGCGACATTGCCGGGCAACCGGAGTAGGTCGGCGTGATCACGACTTCGAGTGCGCCGTCCTCGGCGCGCCGGACGTCGCGCAATATGCCGAGTTCGCGAATCGACACCACCGGAATCTCCGGATCGGGCACCGCTTCGAGCACGGCCCACGCGCGTTGGACGGATGCGTCGGCTCGTTGCGTCGTAGTCGAGGTCGTCATCGTCGAATGGCCCGTATTA
This sequence comes from Paraburkholderia sp. 22098, assembly GCF_052045935.1. Taxonomy (NCBI): domain Bacteria; kingdom Pseudomonadati; phylum Pseudomonadota; class Betaproteobacteria; order Burkholderiales; family Burkholderiaceae; genus Paraburkholderia; species Paraburkholderia sp. 22098. Next base: position 804,332 of record NZ_JBQEPV010000001.1, read on the forward strand.
CCAGGTGGCGCCGGGGTGCTGGCGAGCAAGGCTCTGCATTTCGGCCAGCACGAAGCCCATATGCTCGGAATGCTCGCCGTGCTTACCGGTCGTGATGTGCTTGACTGCTTCGGGCAGCGTGAGCGTGGCTTGCTCGAGCGTCGCGCGAACGTCGTCGAGCCAGGCGGCTTCGAGATCTGCGGTCAGCGGGCCGATGCCTAAGGTGGCGATGGTCTCTTCGACAGGGTCGGTGCTGAAGAACTCACGCGTGTACGGCAGCAGATAGTCCAGCGCAGCCTGCGCGCGCCGATGCGATTCCTCTGTGCCGTCGCCAAAGCGGATCAGCCATTCACTCGCGTGATGCACGTGGTAGCTGGCTTCCTTGATCGACTTCGACGCGATCGCGGCAAGCTGGGCGTCCGTCGATTGCGTGAGCGCAGTCCACAGATGCGCCATCAGCGTGGAGTACAGAAAGTTGCGGACGATCGTGACCGCGTAGTCCTTCTCGACTTGCGCGGTAGCCGACACCGGACCGCAGTGCGGCAGTTCGGCGAGCGTGTAGTTCGTAAATTCACGCTCGGCGCGAAAGTACGCGTAATCGTCTTCCGTGCGCGTCTTGCCGGTGAGTTGCTGTTCGAGCGAGGCCGCGTGCGTGTAAAGCAGGCGCGCCTGGCCGATCAGATCGAGGCTCATGTTCGACAGCGCGATGTCTTCTTCGAGAATCGGGCCGTGGCCGCACCACTCGCTATTGCGCTGACCGAGTATCAGCGCGGTATCCGCGAGGCGCAGCACGTATTGCAGATGTTCAGGCGTGATGGTCATGGCCGCGCTTACATGTGGTTGACTTCGTCGGGAAGCGTGTAGAACGTCGGATGGCGATAGATCTTGTCGCCGGCCGGGTCGAACAGTTCGGGCTTGTCTTGCGGTGCGGACGCCGTGATCGCCGAAGACGGCACGACCCAGATGCTCACGCCTTCCTGACGGCGCGTGTAGACGTCGCGCGCCATGCGCAGCGCCATTTGCGCGTCGGCGGCGTGCAGGCTGCCGCAGTGCTTATGGTCGAGTCCCTGCTTGCTGCGCACGAAGACTTCCCAGATTGGCCATTCCTTGTTCATTCCTGATCTCCTGATTCTTTGCCGGGCGTGCCGCGCTTGTCAGGCGGCGTGCTGTTGTGCGCGCTGGCGCTGCTTTTCGGCGTGGGCGAGGGCGGCTTCGCGGACCCAGGCGCCCTCGTTATGAGCTTTGACGCGGGTGCCGAGACGCTCGCGGTTGCACGGGCCGTCGCCGTTCACGACGCGCCAGAATTCTTCCCAGTCGATGTCGCCATAGTCGTAATGGCCGCGCGCCTCGTTCCATTTGAGGTCGGGGTCGGGCAGCGTGACGCCGAGGACCTTGGCCTGATCGACGGTGGCGTCGACGAATTTCTGGCGAAGGTCGTCGTTCGAAATGCGCTTGATGCCCCATTTCGACGACTGATTGCTATGGATCGAGTCCTTGTCGCTCGGCCCGAACATCATCAGCACCGGCCACCACCAGCGGTTCACCGCCTGCTGGACGAGCTCGCGCTGAGCTTCGGTGCCCGACATCATCGCCATCAACGCGTCGAAACCCTGGCGCTGATGAAACGACTCTTCCTTGCAGATGCGGATCATCGCGCGGGCGTAGGGGCCGTACGTGCAACGGCACAGCGGAATCTGGTTCATGATTGCCGCGCCGTCGACCAGCCAGCCGATCACGCCGACGTCGGCCCACGTGGGCGTTGGGTAATTGAAGATGCTCGAATACTTCGCTTTGCCGGAATGCAGCGCCGCAACCAGCTGGTCGCGCGAGACGCCGAGCGTTTCCGCTGCGCTATATAGATAGAGACCGTGGCCCGCTTCGTCCTGCACTTTGGCGAGCAGGATCGCCTTGCGCTTGAGGCTCGGTGCGCGCGTGATCCAGTTGCCTTCCGGCAGCATGCCGACGATCTCCGAATGCGCATGTTGCGAAATCTGGCGCACCAGGGTCTTGCGGTAAGCCTCGGGCATCCAGTCTTGCGGCTCGATCTTGCCGTCGGCGGCCATCACGGCGTCGAACTGGGTCTGCTCGGGCGACGTCGCGCCAGCGTCCAGCGAAGCGACGTTGCCGGGAATATCCAGGGATTGCGTGTACATGGGGACTCTCTTTGCGGGAGTTGTCTGGTGCGAACAGTATAAACCAACCGACCGGTCGGTTAATAGATTTTTTTGGGACGAGCGGGGCATCGCCACGGCGGCGGCGTAGTTGCACGAAGACGTTTCGGCGGGCGGCGGGTCCCCGGGCCGACGCTTAACCTATAAAATTGCGAATTGGCCGCGATTCGCGGCCTTCCTGCATCCTCGGTACTCATGTTACGTCTCAGCGAAATCAAACTCCCGCTCGATCACCCCGAGAGCGCGCTCGAAGCCGCGGTCCGCGCGCGCCTCGCGGAACTCGGCGTGCCTGACGACGGGCTCGTCCGATACACGGTTTTCCGGCGGGCTCACGACGCGCGCAAGCGGGCCGACATCAAGCTCACCTATATAGTCGACGTGGAAGTCGCGGACGAAGCGGCCGCGCTCAAGCGAATCGCCGACGTGCCGCACTGCGGGCTCACACCGGATATGACGTACCGTTTTGTCGCAAAGGCGCCGGCGCAACTCGCGACGCCGCGTCCCGTGGTGATCGGCATGGGCCCTTGCGGACTTTTCGCGGGGCTGATCCTTGCCCAGATGGGATTCCGGCCGATCATTCTCGAACGAGGCAAGGCGGTGCGCGAGCGCACCAAAGACACTTTCGGACTGTGGCGCAAGTCGGTGCTGAATCCGGAATCGAACGTGCAGTTCGGTGAGGGCGGTGCGGGCACTTTCTCCGACGGCAAGCTCTACAGCCAGATCAAGGACCCGAAACACTATGGCCGCAAAGTGCTGGACGAGTTCGTTCGCGCCGGCGCGCCGGAAGACATCCTGTATCTGAGCCGGCCCCATATCGGCACGTTCCGCCTGGTGAGCATGGTCGAGAAGATGCGCGCGACCATTCACGAGCTGGGCGGCGAAGTGCGCTTTGAGACGCGCGTGGACGATATCGACATCGACCAGGGGAAAGTGCGCGGGCTGAAGCTGTCGACGGGCGAAACGCTGCGCTGCGATCATGTCGTGCTGGCCGTTGGACACAGCGCGCGCGATACATTCCACATGCTGCACGAACGCGGCGTCTATATAGAAGCGAAGCCGTTCTCACTGGGATTCCGGATCGAACATCCGCAGGGTTTGATCGACCGCAGCCGGTTCGGCAAGTTTGCGGGCCACAAGCAGCTGGGCGCCGCGGACTACAAGGTCGTGCACCACTGCAGCAACGGGCGTGCGGTGTACAGCTTCTGCATGTGCCCGGGCGGTACCGTGGTCGCGGCGACGTCCGAGCCCGGACGCGTGGTCACGAATGGTATGAGTCAGTACTCGCGCGCTGAGCGCAATGCGAATGCGGGGATCGTCGTGGGCATTACTCCGGACGATTACCCCGGAGGCCCGCTTGCCGGCATCGCGTTCCAGCGCAAGTGGGAAGAGCGGGCGTTCGAGCTCGGCGGCGGCAACTACATGGCGCCGGGCCAACTGGTCGGCGACTTCATTGCTGGGCGGCCGTCCACGTCGCTGGGTTCCGTGGTGCCGTCTTATAAGCCTGGCGTACATCCCACGGATCTCAGCACGGCTCTGCCGGACTACGTGATCGAGGCAATTCGCGAAGCGCTGCCGCAAATGGACAAGAAGATCGCCGGTTTTGCGATGCACGACGCTGTGTTGACGGGGGTGGAGACGCGGACCTCGTCGCCAATTCGGGTGCGTCGACGGGATGACTACCAGAGCATGAACGTCGAGGGTCTTTATCCGGCCGGAGAGGGCGCAGGTTATGCCGGCGGCATCTATTCGGCCGCGATCGACGGGATCGAAGTCGCCGAGGCGCTTGCTTTGAAAATGACCGGGGCGAAAGCGGCGTTGTAAGTGAGTCGGGCCGCTGCTGGCTGCGAGGCGCGCGCTGCGGTTGCCGCGGTGACACTGCTCGCCGCGTTGGGCGGTCCGATCGTGCACAATGCCCGTTTTGCTTCGAGCCAGACACCGGAATGACCATTCGTTCTTTCGCCGCCGCATGCGGCGCGGCCCTGCTTTGCCAGTTTGCCGTTTCATCCACCGCCGCTGCCGGCGATGCCCCGGCGCATTGGGTCACCGCCTGGGCTACGGCGCTGCAACCCATTCCGCAGCGGTCCGATTTGCCGCCGCTGTACCGTGCGCCGGAAGTGGCTGGGCGCACTGTCCGTCAGATCGTTTATCCGACGTTGTCCGGAAAGTCTGCGCGAATTCACCTCAGTAACGAGTACGGTAAGACGCCGCTCGTGATCGAGGACCTGCGCATCGCGCGGTCCGCTGGCGGCGCGGCGGCTTCCGCAAACGGCGGCGCGCGCGTGACGTTCAATGGAAGGGGCGCCGTGAGCGTACCGCCAGGCCGCGAACTGGACAGCGATCCGATTGCGATGGACATCGACGCGGGCGCCCCATATTCAATCAGTGCGTTCATGGGTCCGGAACAGCGGATCGTGGCATGGCATCGCGTTGCCAACCAGCTCAATTACGTTTCGGCGCCGGGCAACCATGCGGCGGACTCGGGCGCAGAGGCGTTTCGCGCGCGCTTCACTCAATATGTATGGGCGACGGCGTTGTCGGTGGACGCGGCGCCTGAAGCGACCGCAATTGCGGCAATCGGCGATTCGATCACAGACGGCATGCGCTCCAGCCTGAACCAGAATCGGCGATGGCCCGACGTTTTCGCCCGCCGGTTGGCCACTTCGGGGAACCGGTCGACGGCGGTGGTTAATTTGGGCATCAGCGGCAACCGGTTGCTGAACGATTCGCCCTGCTATGGCGACGCGCTAATGACGCGTTTTGGCCGCGATGTGCTCGAACGGCCGGGCGTCAAGGCAGTCATTGTGCTGATCGGCATCAACGACATCAATTTCGCGGCCATGCCGGCACGTAGCGGTCTCGATTGCGACTCCCCGCATGCTTCGGTGACCGCGGCCGACCTGATTGCGGGCTACCAGCGGGTGATTGCAGCGGCGCGACACGCGGGAGTAAAGGTGTTCGGCGGAACATTGACGCCCGCGTCGCTCCCACCGCAGCGGGAAAGTATTCGCCTTGCGGTGAACGAATGGATCCGGTCGAGCCATGCTTTCGACGGCGTAGTCGATTTCGACGCCGCGCTGCGCGATGCGGCGCAACCGGATCGTCTTCAGGGCAAGTTCGATAGCGGCGATCACATCCATCCGAGCGACGCCGGATACGCTGCCATGGCCGGCGCGGTGCCTGTCGAGGCGCTACTGAATTCGGCGCGCAAATAAGTCCGCCGAAAAGTTATCGCCACCCTTGCCATGAGGCTGTGAGTGACCTATGATTCGCCTCCTCGTTTGTGAACGGGGGCCGCGGCGGAAACTAGCGGCGGTTGAGTCAACAAGGTTTTAAGCGAAAGCGAAAAAAACTAGTTGACGAAACAGAAGAGAGTCTTCATAATCTCGTTTCTCTGCTGCAGATGCAGCGACGCAGAACGAAGCGGTGCCGGGTAGGTGTGGTAGGGCAGCGCGGCGTGAGCGGATCGATCTTTAAAAACTAACAGCCGATAAGTGTGGGCGCTTGATGCGCGACGCGAGCCGGGCCTTTCGGGGTCTGGCGCAAAGCGAAAGTATCAAGTCTCACACAGTAATGAAAGGAAGGTTTGGTCATCGAGAGATGGTTAAACACTTCGTCAGTACGTTGAGTGAGCGACCGGTTGGTAAAACAACCGAAAACAGTAACAGGTTTGAACTGAAGAGTTTGATCCTGGCTCAGATTGAACGCTGGCGGCATGCCTTACACATGCAAGTCGAACGGCAGCACGGGAGCAATCCTGGTGGCGAGTGGCGAACGGGTGAGTAATACATCGGAACGTGTCCTGTAGTGGGGGATAGCCCGGCGAAAGCCGGATTAATACCGCATACGCTCTGCGGAGGAAAGCGGGGGATCCT